>CALVEH010000001.1 GCA_944326545.1 Candidatus Gastranaerophilales bacterium
TCAAGCAATGATACACAATGGCGGTCGTAACGGTGTATCTTTAACAGGCGGTATCCGTTGGACAGTTGGTAAATAATAAAAAAGCAGGCAATAAGCCTGCTTTTTAGTTATCACAATTATGTAAGTTCTTTGTTTAGTGTTCCTAATATAGAAATTTTTTATAGGCTATTGTTTTGTAAAACGATTAAAAATTATCAGAGCCAAAATAGCAGTTATATTTTTTTTCGTAACCAATTGATGTTTTTGTGTCGTGACCGGGGTAAACGGTTATGTCATCATCAAGTTTAAACAATTTTTCTTTAATCGAGTTGCTTAGTTCTTTAAAGCTTCCGCCTTCAAAATCTGTTCTTCCTACTGATGTGTAGAATAGGGTGTCGCCCGAAAACAGATTTTTATCGATTAAAAAGCATACGCTGCCTGGGGTGTGCCCTGGTGTGTGGATGACTTTTATTTCTTTGCCACCAAGTTTAAAAGTATCATTTTCTTTAAAAGTTTTTATATTTTTGGGTGGTTCTGCATTTTCGACAAAACCGAAACGTTCAAGTTGTTTTGGTAAATTTTCTACTAAATTTTTATCGTTTTCATGAACAAAAACTGGGACATCAACGATATTTTGAGCATCTCTTTCGCCCATTATGTGGTCGAAATGTCCGTGGGTGTTCAGGATAAATTTTAGTGTTGCGTTATTTTTTTCAAGCTCGTTTTTAATTTGAGTAAAATCTCCGCCAAGGTCTATAAGTATTGCTTCTTTTGACTCTTCATCAATTAAAAGATAAGAATTTGCGCCAATTAAACCTAGTGGAAAAGTTTTTAAAATCATTATTAATCCCCGTTGTGTATCAAGGTGAATTATACCATATAATTCATAGACTGTTTATTGGCATCATATTCAGCTTGTTGAGCAGGTGTTCTTTTTTCCGGCGGAATACTTTCCAGTTTTTTAATTCTTTTTTGAATCATGTTTTCTTTGAGTTTGTCTATGTATTTTGTTATAAAAGAACGGTTATCTTGTTTTGGCTCTTCGCCCACAACATCACCAACTCTAACACTCGCAATAACAGGTGTTTTGCTTTGAGTTTGCCAATTTTGAGTAGTAGTTGGGATTGTTGATAATAAACTTGCACCTGAAACCATAAAATTCCCTTTCAAATTTGATGTTATTATAAACCATAAAATGAGATTTTTTTGCTATTTGCCTAAAAATATTTAAGTTTGGTAAAGAATTCGATAAAAAAGCAGATATAAGCTATGATTTAATTGGGAAAGAGTATAAATAAAACAAAGCATGAATTTAGGTGCGTTAAGCAGTTTACTAAAAAATAACGATATTATAATGGCAATAGGCATTGTCATAATCGTTGCTATGATGATTATACCTTTGCCGCCTATGCTTTTGGATATTCTTTTAACGTTAAATATATCTCTTTCCGTAATAATTTTACTTGTGTGCCTTTTTATAAAAGAGCCTTTGGAGTATTCCTCTTTCCCAATAATACTTCTTGTGGCGACAATTTTTAGATTAGGTCTTAACGTTAGTTCTACAAGGCTTATTCTTTTACATGGTTCTGCAGGTGAAGTTATTAATTCATTCGGGCAATTTGTAGTTGGTGGTAACTACATTGTCGGTTTTATTATCTTTATTCTGCTAGTTGTGATTAACTTTATGGTAATCACAGGCGGTGCGACAAGGGTTGCAGAAGTGTCAGCAAGGTTCACGTTAGACAGTATGCCCGGTAAGCAGCTTTCTATCGACGCTGATTTAAACTCGGGTTTGATTAACGAGGATCAAGCAAAACAAAGAAGAAGAAAACTTGAACGAGAAGCTGATTTCTACGGTACCATGGACGGTGCTTCGAAGTTTGTAAAAGGTGATGCAACAGCAGGTATTATTATCACGGTTGTCAACATTTTTGCTGGCATTGTTATTGGTCTTTGGCAGATGAAAATGGATATTATGACTGCCTTGAATACTTTCACTATTCTTACAGTTGGTGATGGTTTGGTATCACAGCTCCCAGCTTTGTTAATATCTTTCTCAACAGGTTTGATTGTATCTCGTGCAAGTGGTCAGGATGATTCGTTAAGTGATGATATTAAAAAAGAAATGTTTTCTAATCCGATAGTCTTGGCTATTGTTTCTGTTCTTTTGTTCTTACTAGGTATGGTTCCAGGTATGCCTACAATTCCATTTATTTGTGTGGCTATTGGCTTAGGATGGCTTGCATACAGTAAAAATAAAGTTCTTGTTGCTCAAAAGCTTGAAGAAGAAAAAGCTAAAGAAGAAGCTCAAAAACAAGACGGTAAAGGCGGAAAAGTTAATAAAAAGAAGAAAAAAGCTACAAGAGAAAGTGTTATGGAACTTTTGAATGTAGAAACTATAGAGATGGAAATAGGTTACAGACTTGTTCCATTGCTTGACGTTGAACAAGGCGGGGATTTGCTTGAACGTATTGCGCAGATAAGACGACAAACTGCTTTGGATTTGGGGATTGTCCTTCCATCAATAAGGGTTAGAGATAACTTACAATTGCCGCCAAATAATTATCAAATTAAATTAAAAGGTGTGCCTATAGAATCTGGCGAGGTTTACCCTGACAGAAGTCTTGCGATGAACGCAGGTGGTTCAGGCAGTGATTTAGGTTTGAATGGTATCAGTGCAATAGAACCTGCCTTTGGCTTGCCTGCTTTATGGCTTGATGAAAAAGATAAAGAAATTGCAGAGAACGCAGGTTATACGGTTGTCAGCCCTTCTGCTGTTATTTCTACGCATTTGACAGAAGTTATTAAGAAAAATGCGGCAGAAATTGTTTCTCGTGCGGATATACAACAACTTATTGATAATCTCAAAAAAGAAGTTTCGGAAGATTATGTTGCTGATTTGATGAAGGATCTTTCTGTTGCTGAGGTTCAACAAATTGTTTTCAATTTGCTAAAGGAAAGAGTTTCTGTAAGAGATTTAAAAACTATTTTAGAAGTTTTAAGTTTGCAATCACGTGTGAGCAAAAATGCTGATTATCTGACAGAACAAGTAAGACAAGCACTTTCAAGAAGTATTTGTAAGCAAAATCTTGCTGATACAGGTGAACTTTTGGCTGTTACTCTTGCTCCTGAGGTCGAAAATACTATTGCTCAAGGGGTTGGCCCTGATGGTACAAGTTTAACTTTGGACCCTGAATTTACAAGAAAAATGCTTGATAATTTGAACTATGAATTAGAAAAAGCTATTTCTTCTTCAGGCAACCAACCTGTGCTTTTATGTTCTTCTCCGATAAGGCTTCCGTTTAGAAGATTAATAGAAAGAACGTATCCACAAATTGCCGTTATGTCGTATAATGAAATAAGCAACAACGTTAAAGCAAAATCAATAGGCGTAATAAGAGTGACTCCTTCAAGGGTTTAAGAAATTTTCAAAATAAGGATAGTAATAAGTTATGAAAAAATTATTAAAGAAAAAACAGCTTATATATATAGTGCCTCAAGATATTAAAGGCGCATTTAATTCAACTATAGAAAAACTATCCGAATCTAATGTAACAGTCCCGGCTGCAGAAACCGATTTGAAATATTATAAAAAAGGCGATGTGATAGAAGCTTTTGCTGTTGTGGAAGACGGTATGCTATATTTTAAACCTGTTGTGCTTTGTGTTGATGCAGAAAATAATTCTCTTGAATTGGAATATAACAAAGAAAAGTATGAACTTCTCCAACGTAGAGAATACACAAGGGTTGATTTTGATAAAGAATTTACTCTCACGGTTGGTGAAAAATCTTCTGTATGCAAATGTATTGATATTTGTGCAGGTGGTATGAAATTTGTTACTGCTGAAGCGTTAAACACAGCTGAAGATTATAAAATCGAATTTACTTTGGAAAATACAGTGCCTATAACTTGTTATTTTAAACCGATAAGAGTTATGGCAGAAAAAGGCAAAGTTCAAAAAAATATTGTTTCAGGTAAATTTGTTGCTCTAAAAAATATTGATAAAATTGCGATTGTTCAGTTTTGTTTTAAAAAGAATGTTGAAGGTACAAACAAATAAAGTAAGACAATGAGTATGGCACTTAAAGGTATAAATTACGCAAAAAGATTTAGCGGAATGTTAGCAAGTCTAACTACTTTTTTGTGCTCTATTATTATTTTTGTAAAATCTTCTGAAATTACTTTAGACGTACTTTTATATGCTTTGTCTATCATTGTTCCTGCTGCTGTTTTGACAGGGCTTTTGGGGTATTATATAGGCAAAATATTCGATTCTACAAGAAAAAAACGAAAGCTTAAAAAATTTATTAAATAGAAAAACAGGTTGAATACATGAATAATTCGATAAAAAAATTCAGAACCAAATTAAGTACACAGTTTGCAGCTTTTACTACAATGTTGATTGCTATAACGGTGTTTTGTATTGCTTGGTATTCAATAGCTACAGTAAATAATTTGGCTACGCAAATAACAAAGCAGTCAAAAGATTTGAATGATTCAATTTCAATAACATTATTTCAAACACTTGGAACATTAATAACTCCGGGTGGAGATATTAAAGAGTTTGAAATATCTGCACAAGATATGGTTAACAGCAATATTGTTGCGATGGTTATGCTCAAAGATTCTACAGACGGTGAGGTGTTGTTTAAAACTCATCCCAGTGAAAAACTAAAAGAACTTTTTAAGGAAAATAAAATCTCTGATAATTCTATAAAAAGAAAAGAAAAACCTTTAAGTGAAACAATTTATAAACAATCGGTTTCTAAAGACGGTAAAATTATAGAACTTGGATTTTATAATGAACCTATAACTAAAATATACCTTGATATGTTGAGAGATAATATGCTGGCAATGGTGTTTATCTTTATATTTTTAGGGTTTTTCTTGTCAAACTTGATTGCTGGTATATTGATTAAGCCTATTAATATACTTATAAAAAGTTTGGGAGATTTTGCAAAAGGGAATTTTTCTCATCGTCTTGAGGAAACAAATTATCTTGAGATAAACAGACTTATTCGTTCATATAACGAGATGGCAGAATCCTTGGAAAAACTCTATCAATCATTGGAACAACAAGTTAAAGACAGAACAAAAGAGTTGGAAGCTGCTTATTCTGAGTTAAAAAGCACTCAGGCAATGATGGTTCACTCCGAAAAAATGAAATCATTGGGTGAATTGGTTGCAGGTATAACTCACGAAATTAATAACCCGGTAAACTTTATTTACGGTAATTTAATCCATTTGAAAAATTATACTGCAGATATGATGTCTGTTATTGATGCATATACAGAGTTTGATACTGATTTGTCAGAAGAACATAAACAAAAAATCAAGGAACTTAAAGAAGAAATTGATTTGGAATTTTTGAAAGAAGATTTGCCGGAGTTGATTAGAAGTTGTCAGGAAGGTACAGAAAGAACAAAAAATATCGTACTTGATTTGAAAAACTTCTCCCGTTTAGAAGAAGCTGTTATCAATAATGTTGATTTACCAAAAGAAATTGATACAACTTTAAATATATTGCACAATAAGTTTAAGAATAAAATTACCGTCCACAAGGAATATCAGGAAGATATGCCTCATGTAGAAGCGTATGGCGGACAGTTGAACCAAGTATTTATGAATATTCTTGATAACGCTGCATTCGCTATTCAAGAAAAAGGTGATGTGTGGATTAGATTAAAATCTGACGGCAAAAATGCTATAATAGAATTCGAAGATAACGGCTGTGGTATGAGTGAAAATACTCGTAAAAAGGTTTTTGACCCGTTCTTTACTACAAAAGAAGTCGGACAGGGTACAGGGCTTGGCATGGCAATAAGTTATAAAGTTATAAAAAATCACAAGGGTAATATTGACCTTGTGTCTGAGGAAGGTAAAGGCTCTAAATTTACAATTACTCTTCCTTTAAAAATGGCAAACTGATAGTGGATGGAATAGTTAAAAGATGGATAATGATAAATACAGAATATTGCTGGTAGATGACGAAGAAGACAACTTGGCGTTATTATATAGAACGCTTAGAGGTCCGTATTATCTTGAAAAAACAACTTCGCCTTTAAAGGCATTAGAAATGCTCAATGAAAAAGAGTATGAACTTGTTATTTCTGATCACAAAATGCCTGAGATGGACGGCGTTGAGTTTTTAAAAAGAGTTCAGCTTGAACATCCTAGTGTGATGAGGATATTGCTTACAGCTTATTCTGATGCAAATATCTTGATAGACGCGATTAACTATGCCAAAATTTATCGTTATATCAAAAAACCGTATAACCCTGAAGAATTGCAATTGATAGTTTCTGCTGCTTTAGAATATTATCAGCTTAAATATGATAATGATCAGCTGATTAAGGACTTGAAAGAACTGTTTTCGGGTACAATTAAAGCGATTATGGAAGCACTTGATGCTAAAGACTCTTATACTTCAGGTAGAAGCAGAAGAATTACATATTATTCTATCCAAATTGCAAAACAATTAGGTTTGAACGCAATAGATGTCGGTAAAATTGAACTTGCAGGCATGTTGCACGATATTGGAATGATAGGTGTTTCTGATGAAATTTTGTACAAAATAGATACACTTTCTCAAGAAGAATACGATGAAATTAAAGAACACATTACCTATAGCGTAAAAATTCTCGAGGACATAAAACAACTAAAAGATGTTGTAGAAATTATTAAATATCACCACGAAAAATTTGACGGTACCGGTTATCCTAACGGTATCAAGGGTGAAGAAATTCCTATGGGCTCAAGAATAATAGCCATAGCAGATGCTTTTGACAGTA
The DNA here is from genome assembly GCA_944326545.1 of Candidatus Gastranaerophilales bacterium. Classification (GTDB taxonomy): domain Bacteria; phylum Cyanobacteriota; class Vampirovibrionia; order Gastranaerophilales; family Gastranaerophilaceae; genus Limenecus. Next base: position 6,772 of record CALVEH010000001.1, read on the forward strand.
TTATTTCTAACAGAATTTATCGCAACAAAGTAGAACTTAATGAGGCTTTAGAAAAAATTAAACAAGCTTCTGGTACGCAGTTTGATCCTATAGTTGTAAAAGCTTTTGAAGATTCTTTTAACAGTATTGTTAATATTGTCAAAGAAGATGCAACTTTAAACACTAATAACTAATTCTTTTTATTACTCTTTTTGATAATGTTTTTTAAGCAGCTTCCTTATATCATAAAGTAAAGGAGCTAAAATGGCTGAGAATCTTCTTAATCGAAAAGATAATAATTATAAATCCGCAGAAAAATATGTCTTAAAATATTTTGACGATTTGCAAAAGCATTTTGCACTGAGCGATGTGCAAATTGTTCATATTTTAAAAAATACTCTTTTGAACTTTAAAAAACGTACTAATAAAAAAAAGTGGTGGCAATTTTTCTAAAAAAATCATATTATATTGATAATAGTTAATAAAATATGAAATGAAAGAGTATGACAGAAGATAGAAGAACTATAGAAGTTGATACAGAGTTTTTGGAAGCTTTGTATGGATTGGTTGGAAAAATCCCTCCGGGTGAAAAAAATATTAATGTTGACTTGTTAAAAGACTTGCTCCTTGATATTAAACGTAAAATGGGGCAGCCACAAGTTGATGTTGAAGAAAAAGAAGTTGTTCAAAAATCTAAAGTATATGATACCAAACCTAATCCTATAGATATAGAAGACAGTAACAAAAAAGCTGTTTTAGTCGTAGATGATTTGGGTGTAATTACTTATCAACTTGGTGTTATGTTTAGGAATCTCGGGTATGATGTTACTGTTGCAAAAGAGATTTATGACGCCATAAACAAGTTTAAAAAAAGACAGTACAAAATGGTTGTTATGGATTTATTCATACCAACTGACAGAGAAGGTTTTTTGTTGTTAGATGAATTAGTTAAGATGTCTAAAATGGCAGAAAATTCAACTATTATAGGTGTTATGACTGCATCATCCAAGAAAGAACACAGACAAATGTGTATGAAAAAAGGTGCAGATTTTTACATAGAAAAAGTTGACGATTGGCAAAATGAGCTTGTCGAATATTGCGAAAAGGGTTAATATAAAAAGCCTGTCTTATGTAGACAGGCTTTTTAATTAGCTAGTGTTTTGTGTGATACTCCTTATAAACACGAATAGAATAAATTATGTTAGATAATATTTTCTTTGATTGCTTTTACAGCAGCTTGAACTCTGTCATCTACGCATAGTTTTTGTAAAATACTACATACGTGGGCTTTTGCTGTGTGTACAGAAACTATTAATTCTTTTGCAATCTCTGTGTTGCTTTTGCCTTTAACTAACAATCTTAAAACTTCAAATTCTCTTTCTGTAAGCTGTGCACGTGCATCTGAGATTTCGCTGCAATTTTGTAAAAGTGTACTTTCTGGTTTTGGAAAAAGGTTTAACGCAACTTGAGCTACGGCAGAATCAAGCCAGCAAGCACCTTTAGCCACATTTCTGATGACAGAAGAAAGTGTTTTTGGGTCGATATCTTTTAAACAATATGCAGAAGCTCCTGAACCTAATGCTGCTAAAACCTCCTCTTCTCTATCATGAGATGTTAGGATGATAACTTTAGACTCCGGTGCTAATTCTTTAACTTTTTGAGTTGCTTCTATACCATTCATTTCTGGAAGGCCTAAGTCCATTAACACTACTTGTGGTTTGAGTTTTTGAATTATTTCAAGCCCTTTAATTGCGTCTTCTGCTTCTCCTACTACTTTAATGTTTTCAAACTCATTGATTGTTGAGCGGAGTCCTACTCTTGTTAATTTGTAATCTTCAACAATAACTACATTAATTTGCTGGGTATCCTGTTCGTACGCTGTTAACATGTCAGACCTTTTCCTTTCTCAAATGGGGTAATACATTTTTAAGTTCATGACATTATTAACGGTTAAAAATTTAATAGATATTAACCAACTCGGCGATATTTTGAAAAAGACTACTTGAATTTAATATTTGCCCAATCATATAAAATGAACCGGAAATTATGATAAGAGATTCTTTGTTCTCTGTAATCAGATATTCAAGTTCTCTCATATTTAATGGCAGTGCATAAGGCACGTTTTCTTTAAGTTGTTCGTATGGCACACTGTTTGGATAATCAAAGTTGTAAAAATAAATTTCATCATCCGGTTTAAAAAGTGTTTGCATAACTTTTTGATAATCTTTTGTTGTTAAAGAGCCGTAAACCCAAACTCTTTTTGTGTTTGGAAAGTAATAATCCAAACTTTGCCGTAAAACTCTTGCACCGTCGGGGTTGTGTGTTCCGTCTATTAAAAGATTGAATTTAGGAATGTATTGCATTCTGCAAGCCCAGCTTACTTCTTTTAGGGCTTTTGTTATTGCTTGTTGAGAAATTTCGTAGCCTTGATTTTTTAAATAGTTAACAGCTTCAAATACAAGTTCTAAGTTTTCTTTTTGCCATAATCCAAGCAGGTTAAATTCGTATTTATTGCTATCGTATTTGGCATAATTTTTATTGCTTTCAAAAATTAGTTCAACACTTTTTTCAGGTGTAATAAGCGTGCTGTTTTTTTGATTTGCAATTTGTTTTACTGTATCAAAACCGCAGTTGTTTTGGCTAATCAAAACAGGATAGCCTTCTTTTATAATTCCTGCTTTTTCGTATGCTATTTTTTCTATTGTATCGCCTAGTCTGTCAACATGGTCAAGGCTTATTGATGTTATGATAGAAAGTAAATTTTTACTTATTGCCGAGGTTGCATCTAATCTTCCGCCAAGCCCTGTTTCTATTACGCAGATATCAGTTTCTTTGTCTGCAAAATATTTGTATGCTGCAGCAGTTAATAATTCAAATTCTGTTAGATAAATTCCGTTTATTTTTGCAAGAACAGATATTTCTGTTATCAAGTCTGAAAAATCGGTTTTTGAAATATTTCTTTGGTTGATTTTGATTCTTTCTGTATATTCAAGTATGTGAGGGCTCGTGTAAAGACCTGTTTTATAACCTGCACAGGTAAGAATTTTAGACAAAATTGCACAAGTTGAACCTTTGCCGTTAGTGCCGGCAACGTGAATAATGTTAAGTTTTTCCTGCGGGTTGCCGAGCAAAGCCAAAACCTGCAAAATTCTCTCTAAACCAAGGCAAATGTGGAATTTTTCTTGTGATGTAATCAAGTTAATAGCTTTTTGATAGTTTTCATTTTCCATACTTTATATTTTACGATATAATCAAATATATGGAAATGATGGAAAAGATAAGTTTTTACAGCGCTTTATTTGCTGCAAAAACCGTAAACAGGGGATTACATTTGATGAAAAGTGCTGGGACTTCAATGCCCGGGCTTGTTGCTTTAAAAATATCAAAGAACTTTTTATCTTTTTTGTCTAAATATTGTGAGAAAAACATCATTACCGTAACGGGTACAAATGGGAAAACAACTACAGCAGGTTTATTTGCTCATATTTTAAAGGCTGCAAAAAATTCTGTATTACACAATGAAAAAGGTGCCAATATGTTGTCAGGCATTGCAAGTTCACTTGCTGTGAGTTACAAGCCTTTTTCCAGGTTTGATTATGCGGTGTTGGAGTCTGATGAAGCATACTTAACAAAGCTGTATGACTACATAAATGCTGATTATCTTTTAGTTACAAATCTTTTTAGAGACCAACTGGACAGATATGGTGAGCTTGATACAACTGCAAAAAAAATACAAGAAGCTATAAATAAAAATCCTAAATTGAATCTAATCGTTAATGCTGATGATCCTATGTTGTACGATTTGGGGTCTGAAAATAACAGAATTTTTTACGGATTTGACGAAATAGTTTATAAAACAGCAGTGGTTGACTCTTTGGCACCTGCTGAGGCCGTTACTTGCTCTTGCGGAGCAGATTTGTCATACGAAAAAAGATACTATGCTCATATTGGTAAATACTATTGTGAAAACTGTGAAAGAAAAAGACATGAGCCTGATTATAAGGGCAAAGTTATAATATATGACGATTTTTCTGAAATATCTGTCTGCACAAGCAAATATGTTCAAGGCAAAGAACTTTATTTTAGGGTTCCTCTTGTTGGTTTATACAATGCTTATAATGCTCTTGCTGCTATCAGTGCAGCTTTAGAGCTTGGTATTGCTCCTTATTTGATTCAGCAAGCTTTGCATTCTTACAAATCTGTTTTTGGAAGAGCTGAAAAATTTAAATATAATGACAGAAATATTCTTGTTCAATTGATAAAAAATCCTACAGGTGCATCTGAAGTTTTAAGAACTGTCAATCAAAATACCTGTGCAAAGCTTTTGATTATTATTAATGACAATTATGCTGATGGCAGAGATGTATCTTGGTTGTGGGATGCTGATTTTGAGCTTTTGAAGGATTATCCCAACAATATTATTATAAGCGGTATAAGAGCCTATGATATGGCTGTTAGAATGAAATATGCCGGATTTGATGAGTCTAAAATAGAAGTTATTGATGATATTAAAAAAGCTGTATTTTCTGCAATTGATGGCATTGATAAAGGCGAACAGCTTTTGATAATGCCTACTTATACAGCTTTGTTAGAAATGCAAAAGTTTTTGAAAAAAGATTAAATATGTAAATATTAAGTTTTGTTAACTTGTGAAGCCTTGCAATATGTGGGGTTTGTGGATTTAGTATATATTTTGTAGATAATTTTTAGCAATTATTTATTTCAAAAATACTTTATATAAGAGTAAGGATTAAACATCCAAAACCCAAACCACATAAGAGATTACAGAAATTACATATTGGAGGAAATAAATATGGCAAGAGTTTTAATTTCAATGCCCGAAGAATTTTTAAACAAAATTGATGGAGTTGCAGAAACAGAAAATCGTACAAGAAGCGAACTTATCCGTGAAGCACTCAGAACATATATTCATAAACAAAAAGTAAGAGAAAATTCACTGGCTACAAAAAATGCTAATATCTTAGAAGCTTTGCTTGACTAAGATAGGGAAAAAGCAAAACAGGCAACTAGATTTGGGGAAATATTAAAACAACGGCAAACGGACTAATTGGGGAAAAAACAAAAAAACTTAAAGAAGCGAAACTAGACTAATAGCGGAAAAAACAAAGATTAAATTAGGCAATACTAGATTTGGGGAATTTGAAAAAAACTGACGTTTACGCGTCAGTTTTTAGTTTTTGTATATCTTGTTATTTATGATAAGCGCAGCTGATATTAAAGGGTCAACGGCAGTAGAAAACGGAGGCGCGTAAGTCATATCAAGATGTAAAAATTCATCTAGGGTTTGCTCCGCTTGTATTGCAGAAGCCACAGTGTTGACTCTCTTGTCTGCGTCACCGCCGCCAAAGGCTTGAGCCCCAAGAATTTTTTTGAATCTTTTATCTACTACTAGTTTTATTGTGATATTGGCAGCATCAGGCATGTAGCCAGCTTTATCTTTTTTTGTCATTGTTGCACAGATTACATCAAAACCAAATTTTCTTGCTTCGGTTTCTGTTAAACCTGTAAGAGAGATTGTAAGATTTCCAAATCTGGTTACGGCAGAGCCTAAAACTCCAGGGAATGCATCGTATTGACCTGCCATGTTAATTGCTGCGCAGCGTCCTTCTTTATTTGCTGTTGAGCCTAGTGGAATCCAAGCATAGTTTTTTGAAACAAGATGAAAATTTTCTGTGCAATCACCTGCTGCGTAGATATCTTTTGTGCAGGTTTGCATTCTGTTGTTTACCCTAATTGCGTTGCTGATGCCAAGTTCTATGCCTGCTTCTGCTGCAATTTCTGTATTTGGTCTTATGCCTGCTGCTATGATTACCATGTCAGTTTCTATGACTTTTCCGCTTTTAGTAATAACTTTTTCGACTTTATCTGTCCCTTCAAATGCTGTTATTGCGTCAGAAGTAATTATATCTACATTGTCTTTGGCAATAGCCAGGATTTCTTCTTTAACAAGGTCACTTATTTCAGGATCAAGGAGAGAAAGTATGTGGTCTTCTCTTTCTATCAAGGTGGTAAATATATTGTTGGCATGAAAAGCTTCAAGAAGTTCTATGCCTATGTAACCGCCCCCTAAGATAACAGCTTTTTTAGATTCAAGCATTTTTTGTCGAATATTTATTCCGTCTTGAAGTGTTCTTATGCTAAAAATATTTTTTAAGTTAATTCCTTTTATCGATGGGATTATCGGCCTTGCTCCTGTTGTGATGGCAAGTTTGTCGTATTCAACTTCTTGAGTTTCTCCGGTTATTGTATCTTGGATAATGATTTTGTGTTCTTCAGGCAAAATTTTAGTACATCTTTTGTTAAGATGTATATTTGCTCCTTGTTCTTCGAACTGTTCGGGACGTCTTACGATTAGTCTGTTAGAGTCAGGGATGAGTCCTTCTATATAATATGGTAGGCCACAAGATGAATATGATATCAGGTTTTCTTCTGTGTATAAATCTATCTGACAATCAAAGTCTTTTGTTCTTAAAAGTTTAGCTGTTATTTTAGGCCCTGCGGCAACTCCGCCTATGATTACAATTTTTTGTTTCATAGCCTTATTTTATGTGGTGTTTTCTCTCATCTCAATCGGACACAGTGGCTAGTGCAGTGATTATTTTTTTTACTACATCATTTGATGGATATTACAACTAAAGTTGTAAAGAAATGAGAATAAAGTTCGATAACTTAATTGTAAGAGGATGCAGAGAGAATATGATTAACAAGACAAATGTACTTATAATACAAGAAGATTTGAATCTGGCTGCTGAGATTACTGAAAAATGTATTGAAGCAGGAATTTCTGAGAGAAATATTTTTTCTGTAACTGATGCTGATTCTGCAGAGAGATATCTTGAAATAGCAGGAATCTCATATGTGATAATTGATGCAGAGATGTACAATTTTGTTGTGGCATCTTTGATAGAAAGATTTAGCGAATATTTCCCCATTAAAATTTTAATAACAGGATCTAGTCCTGAACAAAGAACGATAAGAATGATGAGTGACAAATCTTTGATATTTATCGATTCTTATGAAGAATTGGCTGAAGAATTATACAGCCGCACCGGTGTTTATTCTGATTATCCAAACACAAGTGCACAATAGTTTTATTTTATCATCCCTGTTTAGACTGTGCTGTTGGACCCTAATTCAACAGCTTTTTTTTGCAAAAATCATAGTTTTATTTGGTTGCTAAGAGCAATTAATTTATTTAGCGTTTCTTCGTAAGCAGTTTTGTCGTCTACTTTCTGCTGTAAAAATTCGTTAATTTTAGGCATAAATTTTATGGCTTGGTCAGTAACCGGATCTGCTCCGGATACGTATGCTCCGATATTAATCAAATCTTCGTTTTTCTTATAGCTGGCAAGCAGGGTTCTGATTTTTCCTGATGCTTCAATATGTTCTTTTGTTGTTACTTCCTTCATTACACGGCTGACACTTTGAAGCACATCTACGGCAGGATAATGGTTTTTGTGTGCAAGTTCACGTGAGAGCATGATGTGACCGTCAAGGATACTTCTTGCTGTGTCTGAAATAGGTTCGTTAAAATCATCACCTTCTACAAGTACGGTGTATAGACCAGTTATTGTTCCGTATTCGTTGCTTCCTGCTCTTTCAAGAAGTTTTGGCATAAGAGCAAATACAGAAGGCGTATATCCTCTTGTTGCAGGTGGTTCACCTACGGCAAGTCCTACTTCTCTTTGTGCCATTGCAATACGTGTGACACTATCAAGCATAAACAATACATCGTTGCCTTGGTCTCTAAAATATTCTGCAATAGCTGTTGCAACAAACCCTGCTTTTATCTTAACTAAAGAAGGCTGTTCAGATGTTGCAACGATTACGACAGAACGTTTCATTCCTTCAGGTCCGAGAGTAGATTCTATAAATTCTCTTACTTCACGGCCACGTTCACCTATCAATGCAATGACGTTTAGGTCTGCATTTGTATTTTTGGCCATCATTGCAAGAGTTGTACTTTTACCTACACCTGAACCTGCAAATATGCCTAATCTTTGGCCTCTTCCTGCTGTAATAAATCCGTCTATTGATCTTATGCCTAGTGAAAGAGGTGTTCTTATTAATTGTCTTGCAAGAGGGTTTATAATATCAGTGTGCGTTGAATACAAGGATTGAGAATTAATATCACCGAGGTTGTCAATTGGTCGGCCAAGGCCATCTAATACTCTACCTAAAAGTTGTGGGCCTACTTTTATTTTCATTGAGTCGCCTGTATTGATTACGACTGCTCCGGGCATGAGCCCGTCCATAGAACCAAGCGGCATAAGTAATATTTTTTCTGTTTTAAAACCTACAACTTCTGCCCATATTGGTGGAGCATCGAGTTTGTTGTAGATATAACAAAGGTCGCCAATACTTGCTTTAGGGCCGTCAGCTTCGATAATCAAGCCGATAATTTGTATTACTTTTCCGACTTCTTGCAATGTATTTGTTTGATTAATTAAATTTTTATATCTGTTCAGGTTTATCATTTAAGTTATCGTCGATGTTATCAATTTCTTTTGCGAGTTCTCGCTCGTTTGTTGAATTAAGTTCGTCAAAGAGTCTACGAGATATTTGTTCTATTTGTGCACTGACTCTTGCGTCAATTCTTGAGCCTACGGATTCTACAATTGTTCCGTCAGGTGATACGGAGTTATCTTCTACTATTTTTATAGATTCCAAAGTGTGAATTTTCTCTTTAATGTCGTCAGATATTTCGTATATCTTTGCAGCCATTTGCGGGTTAACGATGATTGTGACATTTTCTTTTTCTTTAAGTTGCAGTATTGCGTTTTCTACAACAGACAATAGAGTTTTGTTGTCCAGCAAAAGCTGTTGTTTGCATATTTTTTCAGATATATTTACGACTAAATCGAGTATATCGGTGTGCAAGGATTTTATTATTCTGTGTTTTGTTTCAAACTCGCATTTTGCAAAGTTATTTACATTTTCAATTATTTCTTGGAGTTCTGATGTTATTTTTTCTTGGCCTTCTGCATAGCCTTCTTCGTAACCTTGTCGGCGTGCTTCTGCTGTGATTGCGTCTTTAGAATTTTGGGCTTCTGTTTGAGCTTGCAAAATCATTTCAGAACTTTGTTTGTTTGCTTGAGCCAGTATTTCTTGTGCTTGTTTTTTGGCTTTCATCACAATAGAATCGGCGATTAATCCGGCATCGACGATTTCTTTACTCATGACTTTTTTTTCTTCTGCGCCAAGCACATAAGAGTTGCCAAAGTTTACGTTTTCGCTTTTAATTCTACTCAATGTATTCGTCCTCTGCTGTATCTCTTGTGATTATGATTTCACCTGCTGATTCCAGCGTACGGATAATACCAACAATTTTGGTTTGTTTTTCTTGAACTTCTTTTGCTCTTACAGGGCCCATATACTCGAGTTCTTCTTTTAACATAGCTTGAGCACGTTCTGACATGTTGCTGTAGATTTTTTCTTTCAGTTCTTCACGAACACCTTTCAGTGAAATAGCAAGGTCTCTTGTGTCAATTTCTCTGATAATTCTTTGGATAGCATTATCCTTGAGTTGGATAATATCTTCGAATACGAACATAAGTTCTCTAACACCTTCTGCAAGTTCAAGGTTTTTAACTTCGAGGTATTCAAGTACATTCTTTTCAGTAGCACGGTCGGAACGGTTCAAGATATTAGCTAATGCACCTACACCACCTGCTTTAGAGAAGTCCTGAGCAACAACTGAAGAGAATTTGCTTTCTACAATTTTTTCTATTTCTGAAATAATTTCAGGATTTGTAGAACTCATATCAGCGATTTTAAACGCTACTTGTGCTTGTACATCAGGAGGCAAGCTGTTTAAAACTTTTGCAGAGCTTTCAGGTTTTAAATATGCCAAAATCAGTGCAATAAGTTGCGGGTTTTCGTTTTGAAATGATGTTGCTAGTTGAGACGGATCTGCATCATTAAAAAACTGAAAAGGGTTTGTTGTCAAAAGGTTAACCAATCTGCCAAGCATGTTTTGTGCTTGGTCGGCACCGTAGGCCTTTTCTAAGATTGTTCTTGCGTACTGTGTACCGCCTGAAGAAAGATAGTCACTTGCTAAAAAAAGTGAGTGAAACTCCTCAAGTACTTGGTTTAAAATTTCAGTTGGTACTTTATTTAAGCTTGCGATATCAAAAGTTATCTGTTCAAGTACATCGTCATCTTTTATATGTTTTAAGACCTCTGAAGCCGTGTTAGGACCAAGCGCAATCAATAATGCTGCGACTTTTTGTCTTTGGGTCATTGTTTCATATGTTAATTCGCTTACCATTTTTTAATTAGTCCTTAATGTATGAAATAAGTAATTTTGCTGCCTCAGAAGGGTCTGACATAATTGTGTCAGTGAGATCTGTTTTAAGTTTATCCAATTCAGGATTCAATCTCGCTTCTATTTGAGGTAATGCTTCTACTTCAAATTTATCGATTAAATTATCAGTAATAGCTTGTTGTTGCTCTTGATAGCTGTTATCAAAGTCATCAACAGCTTCGTCTGATTTGCCAAATAATGAGCGGAATACAAACAGAGCAACCAAGCCGAGAATGAGTATAACAAACATTGGTACAAGTTTGTTGATAACAATTTCTTGTGTTTTTTCTTTTTGAATTGTTTTTGCCTCTTCAGTAGCAGCAGCTTTGTTAGCATCGTTTGCGGAGAATTCTAAACTTGTTACGTTAATTACATCACCTCTGTTTACATCTGCACCGCTTGCTGATGCAATAAGTTTTTCAAGTTCTGTTTTTTCTTCACTTGTCAAAATCTTGTTAACCGCAACAGCTATTGTCATTCTTTTTACTGAACCAGGGGCATAAACTATTTGTTTTATTTCTTTAGAAACGCTATATGTTGAAGCTGTTTTTTGCTTTTGATAGTTCAAGTTTTTAGGTTGAGCATTGTTTTGAGGATTTGTTGCAGGCGGATTGTTAGAGCCTGTCATTGCTCCTGTTGTATTAGGGAATGGATTGTCGTAGTTTTCTGTTTCTGTTTGAGTTGAAGTAAGTACACCTTGTTGAGTGTCGCCAACAGGCATATAGCTTTCAATAGTTGAGCGAGTAGAGTTAAAATCTATATCTGCGCTAACTTGTACTGAAGCGTTATCAGGGCCTACGATTTTGTCCAAAACACTTTGAATTTTTTTAGCTGTTTGATTTTCAAAGTTGGTTTTGTAGCTTTCTATATCGTTCGAATTTTTTTCTATGTCGTCAGAAAGATTGTTGCCTGATTGGTCTGTTAAAAAGACTTTTTCCGGGGTCAATCTTGGAATAGCGTATGCAACAAGATTTTTAATAGCTTTTATTTGTGAGGTTTTGAGTTTGTAACCAGGTTCAAGTATCAACATGACAGAAGCAGTTGGTACTTCGTCTTTTTCTTGGAATACTGAACGTTCAGGGTCGGCAATTTGCACTCTTGCTTTTCTTACTCCACTCATTCTTTCAATAGAACGAGTCAATTCACCTTGGTATATTCTTTGTTTTGTTAATTTGTTTTTAAAGTCAGTTGATCCGAGTTGCATATCATCGAGAAGTTCAAATCCAGGTGATGAATCTTGTATAAGGTCGTTTTCTGCAACAAATATTCTAAGTTCGTCTTGCAATTCATGAGGTACAAGAACCGATTTTTTATCTTGTGATAATTTATAGGCATAGCCGCTTTTTTTAAGACTTTCAGATACTGCTGCTGCGTCTTGTGGTGATAAATCAGAGTAAAGTACTGCCCAATTAGGTTCCATTGATTTCATTATAAAGAACCCTGAAATTACAAGTGTTATTGCGCTTAGTATAACTATTCCAAACTTTTGCCCTACATCTAAGCCGTTCCATAATTTTGTTAAGTCGTCTATAAACAGCTTAAAATAATTGTTTTCCAATTTATCCCCTTTGTCTTTTTATAAATTTTTTTATTACAAAAAAATACTTACTATTCACCTATATTAAAAATATAGACTATTTTTTGACCTGATTCAAATATGTTAAATTACGTTAATCTGGGAAATTTGATGGCAAAGATTTACAATTCTTAATAAGTGTTAGTTTGCATGGAAACATGGGCGCAGACATGGTTTGCATGCTATAAAAACTCTGAAACCATGTTGCAGATTGTCAAAGAGTCCTTAAAAGGTCTATAAAGTCAAGAGTTTCAATAAATACGAGCGTTGCAATAAAACGTAACAATTCGGCATGATTGGCTTGTAAAAAGGGTTTTTGTCTTTATAATAAATAAAAGATACTCGATTTGCTTGCTAATAGTTGAGTTTGGCAGGTGAACAATTTTAAGATATGGGGAATGGTCCTGTTTGGGAATTTACAGGGACAAATCGGGAGGAACTTTAAGTGTTAAGAAGTAGAGATATGGGAAGATCTATAGCTGTAAGAAGATGGACTAATACGGCTTTAGAATGTTATAAAAGAGGGTGTGTTTGCGAAGGATGTTTTTACACAGACTTTTTCAACGGAACATCTCAAAAGTGCCAAATGAAAGCGTCAGTTTTGGAACTCGTTAGAGTTTTGGGTAAACCTGATGTTGATATCCCTCAAGTTTTGTCAGAATAAGTGATATGATATTATCGTAAATTTTACGGGTGTAATTTTATGTACGATAATCCTTCTACGAAAAATTTTGTGGGTGTAATGTTCACTTGCTGCAATGTATATGGCAGGGTGTATAAAAATAAAGAAGGTACTGCTTATGTCGGCAGATGTCCTAAGTGTCTTAAGCCCGTCAGACTTAAGATAGGTGAGGGCGGAGTCGATTCAAGATTCTTTTATGCAGGATAGTAAAATCTTTATAAAATATTAATTTCAATGCCCTTTTCAAAAAGGGTTTTTTGAAATAGAATTTTAAAATAATTTAGATGAGATAATTGAGGACTTTATAGATTATGTGCGGAATTGTTGGATATGTTGGACCAAAGTCTATTATTGATATTTTAACAAACGGATTAAGCAAGCTTGAGTATAGAGGTTATGACTCTGCAGGTGTGGCTATAAATACTAACGGCAAGATTCTTGTATATAAAGCAGAAGGTAAGTTGCAAAACCTTAAAGATTTGCTTGAAGAACACAGAAAAGAAATTATCAATACAACTGCAGGTATCGGACATATCAGATGGGCAACTCATGGTTTGCCGAATACCGTTAATGCTCACCCTCATACTTGCAATTGTGGAAAGCTTGCTATCGTACATAACGGTATTGTTGAAAACTATAAAGAACTTAAAGCAGAATTAATTGAAAAAGGCTGTGAGTTTAAATCAGAAACAGATACAGAAACCGTTGCTCATTTGATTGCACAAGAATACGGAAAACTTAACGATTTGCCAAAAGCTGTAAGAGCTGCTGCAAAAAGATTAAAAGGCGCTTATGCTTTGTGTGTTATGCACCAAGATGACCCTAACATGATTGTAGGTACAAGAAAAAATGCTCCATTGATAGTTGCTATGGGACAAGGTGAAAATTACCTTGCATCCGATTCTCCGGCGATTATTGAATACACAAAACGTGTAATTTACCTTGATGATGATCAATTTGCTGTTTTGACACCTACAAGTGTTTTAATTACTGATATTGAAGGCAAGCAGGTTGCAAAAAAAGAAGAAATTTTACCTTGGGAACCTGTTGCAATGAGCAAAATGGGTTACAAGCACTTTATGCTTAAAGAAATCCATGAACAGCCTGATGTAATCAGAAATGTTTTATCAGGTAAGTTGCCTGACATCACAAAACATATTGTTTTGGACGAGGTTAAACTCACTAAGGAAGAAATTAAAAATTTAAAAAGAATAGAAATTATAGCTTGTGGTACTTCTTTGCACGCTGCAATGGTTGCTAAGTATATTTTAGAAGCATTTACTAATATCCCTGTTGATGTTGAGGCTTCAAGTGAATATATTTACAGAAAAACTGTTACTGATGCTAACACGCTTGTTATTGGTATTTCTCAATCAGGTGAAACTTCTGATACCATCACAGCAATCAGACAGGCAAAAGCTGTTGGATCACATGTTTTGATTATCACAAACAGACCTGACTCTATCATGGCAAGAGAAGCACACAGCTTGATTCCTGTTAGCGCTGGTATAGAAGTTAGTGTTGCCGCTACAAAATCATTTAATGCTCAGTTGATTGCATTGTACTTGTTTGCACTTTACGTTGCTGAGATTAAAGAGTCTTTTGATTCTGAAAAAATTCAACAACTCAAACATGAAATGATGATGTTGCCTCAAAAAATTGAGACTGTTCTTTCTCACGAAGAAAGCATTATCAAATGTGCAAGAGCTTTTGCTTCATACAAAAACTTTATTTATATCGCAAGAGGCATTAATTATCCTACAGCGTTAGAAGGCGCATTAAAACTTAAAGAGATAAGCTACATTAATGCTACAGGTTATCCGGCAGGCGAATTAAAACACGGACCTATTGCAATGTTAGATGAAACTATGCCGGTGTTGGCAATACTTATGCCTGGTAGTGTAGTATATGAAAAAGTTCTTTCTAATGCGGAAGAAGCCAAAGCAAGAAATGCGAGAATGATTGCTCTTACATCTGCAGAAGATCCTCATCTTGATGATGTGTTTGAATATATTTTAAAAGTTCCTGCAGTTGATGAGTATTTATCACCTGTTATAACATCTGTACCTTTACAGTTGTTGGCATATTATATTGCAGAGTTCTTGGGTAAGGATGTTGACCAACCAAGAAACCTTGCAAAATCTGTAACTGTTGAGTAGTTATGATATTAACCGATCAGTTTGAAATAAATAAAATAGAAAACTTAACAAGCTCATACATAGAAGATGAGCTTGTTAAGTTAAATGTAGTACCCCTAAGATGGGCAATTGTTGAGGTTACGGCAGAAAAATATATTTTGTCAGTTTCTTATGAACAAAATTAGCTAGCAAAAAAAAATTTGTTCAAGTTTTATTTTTTTTACGAAAGTGAAAGGTTGCCATTATGACATTAATTAATTCAATAACTCGTGCAGACGGTTCTGTTTTAAGAACTTATAAAAGTGCAAGAAACGGCAATATTACACATGTTTTGCGTTTCGATATTGCGGGTAAAGGTATTTCTTCAAAAGCTGTTAAATGTGATCCGCAAGGAAATCCATACAAAGTTGTTGATGCGGCAAAAAACAGACTTGATGTTTACACAAAAGCTGAAGATGGTTCAACAGTTTTAACTAGCAAAGGAAAGAAAGTAAGTTTTCCTAACCTTGTATTTAATACTGTTTGTGAAAAAATCTTTGGCAAATAAAAAGCCCCTGCAGTCTCAACCGGCAAAGGCGTTAATAAATTAGGATTTTTGTGTATTAATACAGCTGTTATGAACTAATCAACTGCAAAACTTCTTGAAGCAATGATTTGTTTGTAGAAATAAGTTTGTTGGCTACATCCAGCTGCATTTTAGCCTGTTGGTAGTATGTGATATTGGCTTTAAAGTCGCAGTTTGACATTTCTAACAAGCCGCCTCTGACTTCGCCTCTACCTATAACCGGGCGTCCTGATTCTGTTGTTTCGATAAATTCGCCTTGTTTCACTTCGTATAAGCCTTCAGGGTTGTGGAAGTTCATAATTGCAAGTTTATAAAGAGGTACTACGTTTTTACCTCCGTCAGATTTACCGTATAAGATACCGTCGCCTTTGAACTCAAATTCATCGTATTTTCCGAGGTATTTTCCGTTATTAGGGTCAATCCACAATTTGATGTTTGTTGTAGGCAAGTTTACTGCACCGCCTTTGATGCCTGTTTCTGCGTAGATATCAGCATCAATAGGTTTTGTACCTTGCATGATTTCGCCTTTGTCGTTTAAGATATAGCCTTGTACAGTATATCCGCTTGGGTTTTTATATACACCTTCCTTATCAAAGGTGAACTCACCGAGTCTTGAATATACAATTTGTCCGTCTGAACGACGTAATGTAAAGTATCCTTCACCTTCAAGGAAAACGTTTTCGTTAGATGTACCCGGAGTTGATTTACCTTGTCCAACATTTTTGTTAAATCCGTCAATAATGGCTGAGTTTAAAAATGTTTTAAAGGTTGCTTGGGTTTCTCTATAACCTGGGGTATAGATGTTTGTTAAGTTTTCGGAAATCGCATCCATCCAGTCGGTTGTAGATCTTTGTGTGTTTAGAGCGTTTACGAATGAATCATTCATTTATTACTCTCCTTTATCTTGTTGTTGATTTTGTCTGTCTTTATTTTTTTGTCCGTTATTTGATTGTCTGTAGAACAAGTCATTATAAGGAAGGTTTTGCTCATCAAATCTTTGTTTTAAATAGTCGATATTATTTCTTAGATACATTTCTACTGCTTTATCTCCAGGGATAAATTCTGCAGAAACTTTTCCTTTTGTATCGATTTTTAATATGACTGAAACATTGTTGTCAAAACTTATTCTGACGGGTTTTTGTTCGTTGTAGGCTTTGTTTATTAAATCTGTTAAAACTTTTGAGGTTTCTTGTGTTTTGTATGTTGGGCCTATTTCATCGGCAAATTTTATGACATTGGTTTTGTCGCCGTTTTGTTGGATAGCAAATTGTTTATTTTCTACAAGGTCTGCAAAAAACTTTGCATCGTCTTTAGAAATTTTCAGTGTATCGTAGTTATACATTGATTTCATATTTTTGAGGTCTGATACTGTATCAAATCCAAACTTGTTTACATATTGTTCATTTATCATGTTCAAGTTTTGATTGTTTTGTTGCTGCATTTGGTCTGCAGGGATTTTGTCTGTATTTTTTTGTTCTTCTAAAACAGTTTTGAAATCGTTTTTCTTTTCATCTGTTTTTTCGTCTTTTTTTTCTTCTGTTTTTGATGAAGAAGAAACTTTTTCATCCTTTGATGAAGATGATGATTTTATCTCGTTATCATTATCTTTGGTTTGGATGGTTTCTGTTTTTGTTGCTGTTGCTGTATTACTTGTTGTAACGTTCATTTTTATTATGTTCCTTCTTCATTGTATAGAGGGTTTTTCATTAATTCTTTAAGAAGTTCTTCTTGTTCTTCTTCTTGTCTTTCTTTTGTTTTTGCAAAGTATTTTTGGATTGCGACTTCTGAAAGTTGTTTTAGTTCTGCTTTTTTTTCTTCTTCGATGTAGGCTTCTTTGCAGTGTTCTTTGTGCTTTTCAAGTACTTTTACCGCTTTTTCGAGTTCTCTCAGTTTATCTTTTTCTACATCGAGAGCTTCTTGTGCTTTTTGTCTGTCTGCTTCAAGACTTTCTCCTTTTACATAAAGGTGCTTTAAGTATGTATCGTATGATTCGTACATCATAAAGTCTGCTTGTCGCATGTTCTGTCTTGTTGAAGCTATTTCCTTGTTATTCCTTTCAATAAGTCCTTCGATTTTTAGCACTATTGCCTGAGCGTTGCGGACATTTTGGAGTTGTTCTTCTTTTTTTCTTATTCTGAAATCCAGAATTTTTTGGAGTCTGTAACGAAAAGGCATGGGGATCGCTAATTTACTATTGTACTAATTAATTATTAAGTATTGCCCTAATGATTACTACATCTGTTTGTATGATTATGTTTTAATTAATTTGTGTAAAAAGTCAAACACTGCATCAGATATCAAATATTACAAAATGTAAAAAGAATTTTTTTCTTTGAAATACCGTGATAGACTAGATTGTAGGAATTGGGGAAAAAATCCTTTAAACTGACTAGCAAAAAATATTTTTAGGAGTCTTGTATAAACAGGACTTACATGCGATTCAAGGGAAATTATGGTTACTGTATCAACTGCTCAAAATAATTTGGTTAATAGCACCGTGCCTTCAGCTCTAAGCTCTCAGAATAAAAATTCTGCACAAAATCCTAATCAGCTGAGCGTAATACCTAAAAAAGAAGTAAATCACAGCCTCAGCTATTATAAAAACGATATACATGAGGATGAATTAGTAAAGAAAAATACGTTAGGTAAACGTATTAAAATCAATATTGAAAAGACCCTTGATATTCCTTTGGTACATTTTCCAAGAGGTTTGGGTGGCGCTCCTGATTATACATTTTTTGAATTTTTGCAAACTGCAAAATTCCCTTATTACATAGGTGGTCCTATACTTGCAGCGTTATTTTATGCAGGTGTAAAAAAAGACAATTTCAGATCTGCCGGTGCAGCTCAAAAAGTTGCAAAACATATGGCATTAGGCGTTGGTCTGTATTACGTGGGTGCAGCATTGGCTAAGTCGATAATTAACAATACAGTTAGACTTACAAGAGGGGTTGATTTAAAACAACCTTATGCTCACTTTGTTCCTTCTCAATCAAGAAAATCAGGATTGTTTAAAAAGAACGTAGAGTTCCATACCGCATTTGAAAGTGCCGACTTTACAAGAACTGACTTGTTATACAATAAAAAAGGCAAAACACCTGAACAAATCAACGAAAATTACATTGAATACGGTAAAAAATATGGTATTAAAGATGATGCAAACAACATTGATTCTACAATTAAACCGTTGATTAAAAAGACAATAGTTATGGCTCGTGCTTGGCAATATGCGTTGACTGCGTTTTTTGTAACGCTCGGTGTTGGCATGGCTAATCAACCTGCTTGGGATGCTACTTCTGCAGAAGGTTTCAAAAAGACTATTTCTCAAGGAATATTTGGCAAAAACGTTGATTTTAAAGAAAGGTTGCATAGTGCCAAAGTTGCAGCTTATGACTACATATTAAAACCTTTTGGCAAAAGTTTTATGGAGTTTTGGAAAGGTCACAGCAAAGGTTCTTCTATAGCAGGTAAGTCCGTAATCCTTGCTACTGCTGCTGCTACTTTAACAGCTATTTCTTTGTTGATGACAAAAACATCTGCTAAAGACCATAAATTGGAAACTACAGGAAACAACAAAATTAAAGAGGTGCAAAAATAGATGGGCGATTTACTGACTTCAATACCTGTTTATAAACCACAGATTAAACAGCAAAATACTTCTGCTGCTGTGAATACTCCTGCACCTGTAAAAAGAGAAGTTATTGATATAACAAATCCGTTTCCGCAGACACAAAAATATTCTTATATTCCGGCAAAACCGTTAAGCGACCCTCACACTACACCAAAAGGGGTTACAGCTCACGCTTCTAAGGCAAGACTTATACACGAAAACTTTTTCCAATCTATCGGTAATACTGTAAAATCTTATGCTGACTATGCAAAATATTTTTATAAAGCTGCTTTTAAAGGTGAAGGTAAAGATTACAGCGTAGGTAAAATTAACGATTTATCTATTAGAGCAGGTTCTTTAGGTATTGCTGCTGTTTTGGCTACATCAAAAATGTTTCCGTTTGCCAAAGGAATGGAATTTGTCGGCTTAGGTACTTGGTTTGCTTCTATGGCAATATGGCCGCACATTTTAGGCGCTCCAATTAAAGCTTTGTATGGTGTTGATATAAACCAAAAATATATCGATTCAGAAGGCAGAAAAAAATATGTTTTCGAAGACAATGGCTATCGTCCGATGGATATTTACAGACATGTAGATGTTAAAGGCAGACCTTTGTCAGAAGAAGAATATTACAAAAAATATTCAAATGATTATGCTTATCTTGATAAAGTAGGCGATGATTTAGGTGTTCCAAGAAACATTAAGAACAGAAATGAAGCAACAATGAACAAAATGGGTCAAGTTGCAGTACAAGGTAAAACTCTTTGTATGATGACTGCCGGTGTTATGACTCCTGTTGTTTCTTCAATCGCTGCTGATGCATTGCAAACACCATTGCAAAATTACTTGGAAAAAACAAGATATGAAAAAGCCGCTGCTAAACTTCAAAAATTAGATGCTAAAGTTGATGAATTATTGAAGTACGACAGAAAAGATTTGAATACTGTTATGGATGCTTTGAATATCAAAGTTGATCCCGCTGCTTCTCAAAAATTGGAAGCTTTGATGACAGAAAACGAAGCTTTGTCACCTAAAGAGTTCAAAAAATTACAAAGATTTATTGATTCTACTTTCTTTGGAACCGGTTATCATGATTCTTTAAGAACTGCAATGACAAGAGGTATGGATATGACAGAACCTCGTGTATTGGTTAGCAAAGAGCTTAAAGATACTATTAAACAAATTACAACAGATGCTTATAGAGAAGTTCTTGATAGAATACCTGAAAAAGCTAAAAACTTACTTCCTGAAAATCTCTTAAATCATACAGGCCTTAATGATGCACAACTTAATGAAATGTTGAGCGGTGTGTTGTATTCAGACGGTTTAAAAGAACATCAGGTTAATGATATTCTACACCATAATTCAACTTATCAGCTTGGCTTTAACGCTCAAAATGGTCTTGAACAAGCTATTTCTAAAAAAGCTGTAGAAAACTTTGCAACTACAAACGGTGCTTATCAAGAACTTAGTGCACCTCAAAGAAATGCTATGAGACAAGTAACCAATGAGGTTAAAGAAGTTATTAACAAAAAGGTAAAAGCTTATTTTGATACAAAAAGATATTTTGTCATACCAAAAGACAGAATGCGTCAAATATTTAATTTTGCTTATACTAACAACGAACTTCAAACAAGACTAAAAGAATTTGAAAAAACTTCTATACAAAATATTTCAGAATCAATAACTGCTATTAATTGGCAAAGAGTTCCTAAAAAATATTTGCAAACTTTAGGCTTTAATAAAGGTGAAATTGCTCTTATTGCAACACAAGATGCAACAACTGCAAGCAAAGTTTTAAGCAATAGATTAACAGAACTTGTTCAAGATTCTGAAAAATATAAAGCAGCATTAAAAGAAATGGCTAAGTATGCTGAAACTGCTATCTCAAAAGAAGAAAAAGCTGTTATCCAACTCATAGGTACACCTAATAAAAAAGGTACTTTACTTAAAGTTAAAGAGCTTATGGAAGCAGTTGCAGTTGATAACTTTGGTTATGATGTAAAAAATGTTTTAAGCAGACATTTTAATCTTAGAATTGCAGAAGTAAGACGTAAGATAATAAATACTCAAGATTCATATATAAGACCGGTTAAAGTTCTTGATTTATTTAAAGATATTAAAAATGAAGTAAAAGAAATACTTGGTGCTAATGAGGCTGCATATAATGCCTTGATTGCATCTGAAAAGAATAAACCGGTTAATGAACAAGTACATTATCCGTTCCACAAAATGAGCTATTCTCAAGCTAAAGAATCTTTGGAAACATTCTTGAAAGACGCAATTTTGCAAAAGAATGATATTAATAACTGGACAACCAAGTTTGAAACAGAATTGCCAGGTTCTAAACAAGGTATGAAACATTCATTTGCTCTTGTTAAACAAATTGCAGATAGAATATTTGGTAACTTGAGTGCGGATACAGTGTCTGCCTTGGATAACCCAAGTTTTGCAAACAGATGTGACAAGATTAATTCTACAATGAAAGCAAGATTCTTACGTATAGAAAACCAGTTGTTTAAAGGTTATACGACAGAACATAACGCTTTTTATTCTAAGATAAAAGAATTTGCAAACAGTGGTTCAGAAGCTCAACATAAATTTTTGATGGATGTTCTTGAAGAAAGAAGATTCTACTTAAGCCCTGAAGATTTTGACAGTTGTAAAAAGACTTTGGGCGAATTTCTTAATAAGCAATACGAAAAAATCCCAGGTTATAAGTTGGATCCTGCTATTGAATCGCTTGCTCAGCATTTAGATTTTAAAGAATCAAATAGAGCAATTTCTCAAATGTCAGGAAAGAATGTTACAGACTTCTTTACAAGTGCCGCACAAGAAATAAGAGCAAGAAACAAATGGTCAAAACTTGTTTACGGATTATTAGGCGGAACTCTTGCTGTTAGTGCCTTAACAATTGCGCTTATGGGCAAGAAAAATTATTTCAACAAAGATAATTATGAGTATATCAATACGCCACAAGGAGCAGATAAATAATCATGAACATTAGCTTGAACACAATTAACACTCATAAAACAAATTTTAAAGCTTCATTATTAACACAGATGATGCAGCAACATTCTGCAATGCCTGCGACACAAGCTCTTAACACGTCACAGACTCCTGCTCAAGTTCCTGCTTATGTTCCAGTTACAACACCGATAGCAGATAAATACAATACAAAATATGCAGCAGGCAGTTTGTTGAATGTTTTGATGAACAAACCTAAATATGCTAACGCTGCTCAATCTGTTGTGGCTTCAGCTCCTGTTGCTGCAGTTGCTCAGACAGAAGCTCCTTTGAATTATAAGAACAATCTCCGTTCAATGTTTCAAAACAATCAGGCTGTTATTTTTGCGTTGATTCCAAGAACATTTACAGCAAAAGATACAGACGGAAACGGTCTTATTCAAGGCAATGAAAGACCAGGATATTTTTCTACTATGGTAGAAAGACTTGATGAGTTAAAAACTTATGGTATCAATACATTACACCTTTTGCCGATTAACCCTCCCGGATTAAAGGCAGCTAAAGGCAGTGCCGGTTCTGTATATGCTCCGTTGGATTATCTTGCAATAGACCCTAAACTTGACGATCCTACAAATCCAAAGAATGTTTATGAAGAAGCAAAAGATGCCATAAAAGAATGCCACAAACGTGATATTAAAGTTATGGTTGACTTGCCAAGCTGTATGTCTGTTGATTTGTATGAAGCAAGACCTGATTTAAGAGCAACAGATGCTGCAGGAAATCCAAAAACTCCTGAAGGTTGGGAAGATATTAGAATGTTCAGCCCATGGCAAGATGAAGATAACAAAGTATTGAACAAAGCTTTATATGATTATCACAAAAAATTTGTTGATATGTGCATAGACCTTGGTATAGATGGTATAAGAGCCGATGTAGGAAGAGCTAAACCACCTGAATTTTGGGATCATTTGACATCTTATGCAAGAAGCAAAGACCCAGAATTTGCATTCTTAGCAGAATGTTATACAAACGAAGATGCTTCTCCTATGAAAAATATGCCTGCAGACCGTCCTTTTGACGCATTAAAAGCAGGATTTGACTCTTATTACGGTCAGTATCACATTTTCCATATGTGGAAGGCTAAAGATTTCCAAGACTTTATGAAAGAAAGTCTTAACATTTCAAAAGATCCACAAACTGGTGAACGAATCTTACCAAAAGGTAAATCATTAATCGGTTCATTTGCTACTCACGATGATGACAGCCCTATGTCACATGGTGGCCCAGATTATTGTATGATGACAAACGTTGTTCAAACAACGGTACCTATGACTAACCCGTATATTATTTCAGGTTATGAATCAGGTGACAGATATCTTTATGACTATGATAAAAAATACATAGATAAAACTTTTGCTCAGATGTTAAGCAATCCTCTTTATAAAGAGTCTGTTGACTATATGATGAAGTCTTTGGATTATGCTCCCGTTATTTCTAATTTAGAAAAAACAGCTGACAAAAACAGATCTCTTGCTGAGTTAGAAAATGATTCAAGATATTCTGCAACAATCAAATTTTTGTTAGAAGCATATAACAAAAACCATGAACCTATAGATAAAAATATTTCTTTCAACTCTGCTGTAAAAAATAATAGCTTTAACACTATACTAACAAATGTTTTAGACACAGCCAGAGACTATAAAAACATAAAAGAATTAATGAATTCTGACGCTAAAAACCAAAAAATAGAAG
This sequence comes from Candidatus Gastranaerophilales bacterium, assembly GCA_944326545.1. Classification (GTDB taxonomy): domain Bacteria; phylum Cyanobacteriota; class Vampirovibrionia; order Gastranaerophilales; family Gastranaerophilaceae; genus Limenecus. The sequence continues at coordinate 30,368 of CALVEH010000001.1, forward strand.
CACTCGCTGATAAGAATTCAGGTTTTAAAAATATTATAGAATATTTTGAAAACAATATGCTGACAAAAGATAACATTAAATACTATGTTCACACTCAGCGTATTGATATCTTCAACGAATCAAGACAACCTAAAGGAAATCACCCTGAAATAGGTCACCATTTTGGTTATCTTATGAACTGTGTAAGACCAAAATATGGTGAGTTGATAACAAAAGGTTCTTACATTCCTTTAAAAGTGGATAATAACAAAATTGATGAAGTTATTGCATATGCAAGATGCAAAGATGGTAAAACTCTCATCACTATTGCAAACCATGATGTTAACTCAAGACAACATGTTAAAGTAGAAATTCCGGGATTGTCTGCTTCTCAACAGCTTGATGATCTTTCACCAAAATATGGTTCTGGCAGCGAATGGAAAGCAGAAAACAATGCTATAGATATTGATCTTGGCCCTGCTCAAGCTCATATATTTGAAGTTAATACACCTAACCTTGAACAAGATATAAAAGCTCAAGGCGGAGAAGTTTTACAACAGTATTTATAATTGGTAGATATTTTTAATAATAAAAAAGCTTCGAAATTTCGAAGCTTTTTATTTTTCTTATATAAATAGATTTTTAAATTAATGAGTTGCAGGTAATAAGAATCTGAAATAGATATAAATAGAACTCATTACTAGTGAAATGAATGTTATACCAGCACCATATTTAAGATATTTCATAAATGAAATAGGTTTGCCGTGAGCTGCAGCTGTTTCTGAAACTATTACGTTTGCTGCTGCACCAATAATAGTCATGTTTCCGCCTAAGCAAGCACCTAATGACAAGCACCACCATAATGGGTGTGCATAGGCTGCACCTTCAACAAGTTGGATTTGATAAATCATAGGTGCCATAGTTGCTGTGTATGGTATGTTATCAACAATACCTGATAAAATTCCTGATGCCCATAAAATTAGCATTGCTGCTGCAGATTCATTACCGTTTGTGACGTCGAGAATCCATTTTGCCATTATAGAGATTCCGCCTGCTGCCTCAAAACCGCCTATTATAATAAATAATCCGATGAAGAAAAATATTGTGTTCCATTCAATACCGTTGAGTACTCTTTTGGGGCTTTCAAAAATCATCAAAAAGCTTGCACCTGCAAGAGCTATAACGTAAGACTCCATGTGGATTATATCGTGAAGAATGAAACCGAGTATAACTAAACACAACGTTATTGAAGAACGAATAGCCAAAGCCTTGTCTGTAATAGTTTGAGAGTTATCAAGTTCAGCAACTGCTTCCATTTTTTCTTTTGTTGCTACCAAATCTTTTCTAAAACACAACCATAATACAAAGAGTGTTACGGCGAGTATTAGACAAACAATGTCTGTTAATTCCAAAAGGAATGTCATAAACGTAAAACCTGCTTTGCTTCCGATGATAATGTTTGGAGGGTCACCGATGAGTGTAGCCGTACCGCCTATGTTAGAGGCAAGGATTTCTGTAATTAAATAAGGAATAGGGTTTATATCCAGTTTTTTAGCAATCAAAAACGTGATAGGTACAACAAGGATAACTGTTGTAACGTTATCTAAAAAAGCTGATGCAAAAGCTGTGAAAATACCGAGTGTTAAAAGAATTTTAGTTGGGTGTCCTTTGGTCTTTTTCAAAAGAGCATTTGCTACCCAAGTGAATATTCCGCTTTTGCTTGCGATGCTAACGATAATCATCATGCTGATGAGCAAAAATATAACGTTAAAATCTACAAAATTTATAAAGTAATGCGGGTCGATAGTTGCATCGTGTCCTTTTGATTGAGATAAAAGCCCGAGCAATAGTGTTATTGCTGCACCAATCATTGCAACTGTTACTTTTGATATTTTTTCCCACGCTATAAATATGTAAGCAACTATGAGAATAGCACTCGATATAATTAACGAGTTATTGTGTACAAAATTTGCAATAGCTTCCATGTTTCACTCCATAATAAACTTAACTTTGTTCTATTGTATCATAATAATTTGTAACATATTTAATTGTAATAATACCGTGTTTTTGGGATAATTGTACTTAATCACAAGAAAATAGAGAGTGGTAAGTATGGGATTATTAGAATTTTTTAAAGAGCCGGCTAATGCCGAGCCTATTACGGACAAAGAAAAGATTGATAAAACATATTCTCATTTTAGATGGAGAATGTTTTATTCTTGCTTTATAGGTTATGCAATGTTTTATCTTTGTAAAAAGAATATCGCAGCTGCATTGCCTTCAATGAGTAAAGAACTCGGATACTCAAACCTTGAATTGGGTGTTATCGGAAGTTCTTTGTATTTAACTTATGCAATAGGAAAATTTGTTAACGGTATGATTGCAGACCGTTCCGATGTTAGAAAATTCTTGCCGACTGGTTTAATACTTGCAGGTTTGGCAAATATTTGTTTTGCTTTAAGCTTTTTTGTATTTACCCCGGGTAAGTTTACTTTCTTTGGATTACCTAGTGCAACTATTTTGCTATGGGTTTTAGCATTTTTCTGGGGATGTAACGGATGGTTCCAATCTATGGGGTTCCCTCCAGTTGCAAAGAGTTTGACTTATTGGTTCTCTAACTCTGAAAGAGCTACAAAATGGGCTATGTGGTCAACTTCTCACCAAACAGGTACATTCCTTGCAGTTATTCTTTCAGGTTTTGTAATTGCAAAATTCGGCTGGCAAGCAGCTTTTTATATTCCAGGTACTTTGGCTATTTTAATAGCTTTGTGGATGTTTAATCGTTTGAGAGATAAACCTCAGTCTATGGGCTTGCCTGATGTTGAAGAATACAGAGAGCCTGAAAAAGTTAAAGAAGCTGCTAAGGTTGATGCTGAAGACGATGGAATGACTTATATTCAAATCCTTGTTAAAAACGTTTTGACTAACAAAGCTGTATGGGCTTTGGCTATGGCTTATGTATTTGTTTATGTTATCAGATTCGGTACAGAAGACTGGATTATTAAATACCTTGTAGAAGCAAAAGACAATTCACTTGAATTAGCTTCTATGAAGCTTGCTTGTTTACCGTTGTTTGGTTTCTTCGGTACAATTTCTGCAGGTTTGATTTCCGATAAAATTTTTAAAGGCGCAAGAGCTCCGATTAACGTGATTTTCTTGGTTGGCGTAATCGTTTGTATGACTGGTTTGTATTTTAACGGAACAGGCCCTAACTTTATTGATAGTGCATTTTTGGCATTGACAGGAAAATCTATGGTTGATGTCTTTAAAATCAACGGTTCTGGTTTAATCGATATCTTGTTAATCGGTTTTTCTGGATTCTTTACATACGGACCTCAAATGTTAATCGGTGGTGTTTGTGCTATCGAATCAAGCTCAAAGAAAGTAGCTTCTGCGGTAACTGGTTTTACTGGTACATTTGGTTATGTAGGTGCAATGCTTTCAGGTCTTGGTACTGGTATGGTTGTTGACAAATTCGGTTGGAACGGTGCTTTACTGTTCTGGGGATTGTCGGCATTTATTTGTGCAATGATATGTTTGCCAATGTGCTTTAAAAAGAAAGCAGCATAAGATTTTAAGATAAAGCGGTAAAGATTATTTACCGCTTTATTTTTTAATTCTGTATTATATGCTATAATTACTTGAACAAATGACTTGATTTTGATAGGAGAGTTGATATGAGAACATCACAAAGGTTAGATAAGATTCCTCCGTACTTATTTGCGGAAATTGATAGAAAAATTGCAGAAGCAAAAGCTAAAGGTCACGATATTATTTCATTAGGTATTGGTGATCCTGATACTCCTACAATTCCTTCTGTTGTAGAAGCTATGCATAAAGCTATAGATAATCCTAAAAACCATGATTATCCTCCATACAACGGTACTGCAGAATTCAGAAAAGCTTCTTGCGACTGGATGAAAAAACGTTTTGGTGTTGAGTTAAATCCTGATACAGAAATGCTTGCAAATATCGGTTCTAAAGAAGCTATCGCTCACGTGTTTTTTGCTTTTGTTGATGAAGGTGATTATACGTTAGTTCCTGATCCTGGGTATCCTGTTTATAAAAACTGTACTATCTTTGCTGGTGGTACTCCTTATGCAATGCCATTAAAGGCAGAAAATAACTTTTTACCTGACTTTGATGCTATACCTGAGGAAGTTGCTAAAAAGTCAAAATTGATGTTCTTAAATTATCCGAATAACCCTACAGCAGCAGTTGCTGATAAAGAATTTTACAAAAAAGCTGTAGATTTCTGTAAAAAATATGACATCTTGTTGTGTTCAGATATGGCATATTCAGAAATGACTTATGATGGATATAAAGCTCCTTCTGTTCTTGAAGTTGAAGGTGCTATGGATTGTGCAATCGAGTTTTATTCTCATTCAAAATCTTATAACATGACAGGCTGGAGGGTTGGTTTTGTATGCGGTAATGCTCAGGCTATTAAAGCATTAGGCACAATCAAAAACAATATAGATTCAGGTACATTTAAAGCGATTCAAGAAGCTGCTATAGAAGCATACAATGCTCCTGAAGAACAGATTGAAAAACTTAACCAAATGTATAAAGAACGTAAAGAAGCAATGGAAGAAGGCTTGAGAGATTTAGGTTGGAGAGTTGAACCATCAAAAGCTACTTTCTATCTTTGGTTGCCTGTTCCTGAGGGCTTTACTTCTGAAGAGTTTGTTACTGTAATGCTTGAAAAAGCTCACGTTGTTGTTCCACCAGGAAACGGATACGGCAAATGCGGTGAAGGTTTCTTCCGTATTGCGTTGACGAAACCTGTTGATCAAATTCAAGAAGCTTTAAGACGTATGAAACGCGCAGGCATCAGCTATAAAATGACAAAATAGTTACAATAAGGAAGCAGGTCTTAGTGCCTGCTTCTTTTTTACAAATTAGGAGATATGTGTATGAAATTAGAAAAACAACCCGTTTCTTTTAAAGCGAATTTGAAAATTATTAACTACAACAATCAACTTACTAAATTAGAAGTTGAAAATTTTGAAAAATTTGCACAAAAACTTGGCTCTAAAAAAGACAAGATAGAAATAGTTCTTTCAGACTTTTTTCAGCATAGTAATATTGCAAAATCTTCTCAAAATGTTACTTATACAGCCACAAAAGGGGCTGAAAAAATAACCGGTGAAAAAAGTAAATATGGCTTATCTCTTTTGCCGGAACGAATGACAGCTGCTTATATTCCTATTCTTATGCATACCAAAGAAGCAGGAAAAAGTTTTTATACAACAGTAATGCGAGTAGGTGATACAACAAAAGAGCTCGTTACTGAAGTTTTAGACGATCTTGCAAAAACTTTTTATAACAAGTAGAAATTAATCTTTCAATGCAGTTATTATCTTGCAAGCTTTTTTATTTTTTTAAGAAAGTCTGCAAGACTGCATTGATTCGTAAAATTAAAGCGTTGGTTTTTATATTATCTGGTATTCCGTTAACAGGCTGATAGTGCTTGATAACTAAGTGCTTTGCTTATTTTATCTGTGTTTTTTGCGGTATTAAGCGGGGAATTTTATTGTTTTTATTTGTTTTGTATAATTCATAAAACAAATACCCTACGGGGTAGCGTAACATAAAAACGGTTACCAAAAGTTATCGTATTTTCCGTTTATCTGTATCATGAATTATAATAGTGCTTCAATGTATTAAAAATAGTTATACAAAAAAACCTCGCATTATTGCGAGGTTTTTTAAACTATGTTAGCCTAACAGACTACTTCATGTACATTACTTCACCCATTGTTACGTTAGCTGGTAATGCTTTTTGTGGGTAAACTGCGATAGTGAAGATATCGAAGATACGAGTTGAAGAAGTAGTTGGTCTGTTTGGACCTTTCATACCGTTAACGTCAACTTGTACAACAGAACAAATGTTGTCTGGAGTAGCAGAGTCGTTAGCGTTACAATTTGTGTTAGGAGCTTTGATTGCACCAATAGCACCACTTGTTGGGTAGAACCACATACCATCAGCTGTGTACATAGCTGTTGTTCCGTCCATTGACATTACGTTCAATCTTTGAGTCATCAAGTGAAGGAAGTTAGTTGTAGAGTAGTCAGTAGCATCTCTACCATCTAACGCATAGTTCAAAGTAACTGCTTGGTTAATCATAGAAACTGCTTTTTTAAATGCAGCTCTGAATTCTTGTTGAGCAGTTGATTGCATCAATGAAGGGATTGTCATAGCAGCGATTACACCAATGATCATTAATGTAACCAAAACTTCTGCTAAAGTAAAACCTGATTTTTTGTTCATAAGATCCTCTTTCTTTTCTTATTAATCTTAGATTTTTTACTTACTTTACACTAATTCGTTACTATGTATTAAGTATTTAATACCTAATAACTATATATCATCAAGTAAAAAAAATCAACACTTAATTTATTAATACCCATTTTTATAATTTTCAAACATTTTTTGTAAATTTTTGTTTTATAATGTAAACATGTTTAATTATGATTTAATAGTTGTCGGATCAGGTCATGCCGGTTGTGAGGCAGCACTTTCGGCTGCAAAATTAGGCTTAAAAACTCTATTAATGACGCTAAACCTAGAACACATTGCTCTTATGCCTTGCAATCCAGCCATAGGAGGCCCTGCAAAATCTTCTTTAGTGCGTGAAATCGATGCTTTGGGCGGCGTAATGGGGATTGTTACAGACGCGACATATATTCAAATGAAAATTTTGAATTCCTCAAAAGGCCCTGCTGTTAGAGCTTTACGTGCTCAATCAGATAAAAAAGAATACATGACGTTTATGAGAAATTTAATTGAACAAAATTGTTACATTTCTCTTAAACAAGGCATGGCGGTTGAGCTCATAGTTGAAAACAATGAGGTTAAAGGTGTTATTGACGAGTTCGGTTTAGAATACCATGCCCCGGCTGTTATTTTGACCACAGGAACATCACTTGAAGGCAAATGTTATGTAGGTTTGCAATCAGTAAGTGCAGGCAGAATGGGAGAAAGAGCAGCAACAGGTTTGTCGGCTTCTCTTTTAAAAAATGGTTTACAACTTAAAAGACTTAAAACAGGAACTCCAGCAAGAGTAGATTCAAGAACTATCGATTACTCGAAAATGACAATTCAACCGGGAGATGATGAGTTACACTTCTTCTCTTTTGAACCCAACAGACCTGTAAGAAAGCAATATCCTTGTTATCTTACAAGAACAACTGAAAAAACCCATGAAATTATAAGAAGCAATTTGGACAAATCACCTTTATACGCAGGCTTAATCCATGGTGTAGGGCCAAGATATTGTCCTTCTATTGAAGATAAAGTTGTAAGATTTGCTCATAATCCTTCTCATCATATATTTATCGAGCCCGAAGGAAAAGATACGTATGAAATCTACGTACAAGGCTTTTCAACAAGTTTGCCTGCTGATGTTCAAATCCAAATGTTAAAATCGCTACCGGGCTTAGAAAACGTTCATATCATAAAACCCGCCTATGCGGTTGAGTATGATGCAGTCCCAGCATTACAACTTAATCACTCTTTAATGACTAAAAAAATTAAAGGGCTGTTTTGCGCAGGTCAAATTAACGGTACGAGCGGTTATGAAGAAGCTGCTGCCCAAGGTCTTGTTGCGGGTATAAATGCATATAATTACCTAAATCAAAAAGATATGCTAGAGCTTTCAAGAAGTAATTCTTATATTGGTACTTTAATCGATGATTTGGTAACTAAAGATATTCAAGAGCCATATAGAATGCTCACATCTCGTTCTGAATACAGACTACTTTTAAGACAAGACAATGCTGATGAAAGACTTACTCCGATAGGTCATAAAATTGGTCTTATTTCTGATGAAAGATACCAAAGATTTTTGGATAAACAAAAACAAATTGAAGACGAAATGGAACGTTTAAAAACAACAAAAGTTCCACCAAGCGAGCAAGTAAACGAAAAACTTGCCCAATACAATGAAAACATTGAAAGAGGAATGAAGCTTGCAGAGTTGTTAAAACGTCCTAATATCGACTATAAAGTTTTAAAAGAAATTGATGAATCAACAAAAGAACTTGATTTGCCTGCTGAAATTTATGAAGAAGCAGAAATTAAAATAAAATATGACGGCTATATCAAACGTCAAAATCAGCAAGTAGAAACAATGGATAAATTAGAAAAAATTAAAATTCCTGCTGATATAAATTACGATGAGCTTCAACATATTTCCACAGAAACCAGAGAAAAGTTAGCTAAAGTGCGCCCTGCAACTTTAGGACAAGCATCAAGAATTGGCGGTGTTAAGCCCGCTGATATCTCTGTGTTGATGGTTATGCTTAGCAGATAATGATTATTAACGATATTTTCATTCAAAAGTCTTTTGTATGGCTTTTTCTTGCTTGTCATTTTTATAGTAAAATTTAACTATGAAATAATTATAAATTGTGCGAGAAAAATTTGCGATAAGGAACGTGAGCAAATTTTTTGAGTAACACATTGAAAAGGTGAGTCTTTGAGCTTCGAAGCCTCGAAGCGAAAAAGACGACACTAGATTAGAAAAGGAAGTTTAATTATGTCAGAAACAACAAATAAACCTCTTACAGGTACACAGATAAGAGAAGCTTTTTTGAAGTTTTTTGCTGAAAAACATCAATCTACAATCGTAAAAAGTTCATCACTCGTACCTGATAACCCAACAGTACTCTTAACTACAGCAGGTATGTTGCAGTTTGTACCTTATTTTTTGGGATACGAAGAATGTCCTTACGAACCTAAAAGAATTACAACTTGTCAAAAATGTGCTCGTGCAGGCGGTAAAGATTCTGATATCGAAAATGTAGGCAGAACTCCACGCCACCATACTTTCTTTGAAATGTTAGGAAACTTCTCATTTGGTGACTACTACAAAGATGAAGTTATTCCTTGGGCTTGGGATTTTGTAACAAACTACCTTCACCTTGACCCTAACAGACTTTATATCACTATTTACAAAGATGATGATGAAGCATTCGATATCTGGCATAACAAAGTAGGTATCCCTGCTGAAAAAATCTTTAGAAAAGGTAAAAAAGACAACTTCTGGGGTCCTGTGTCAGATGTAGGTTCTTGCGGTCCTTGTTCAGAAATCCACTACGACCTTGGCGAAGAACTCAAATGCTGCGATGATTGTTCTGTTGCAACTTGCGAGTGCGACAGATGGGTTGAAATCTGGAACCTTGTATTTACAGAATTGTTTAAAGATAAAGAAGGCAATTACACTCCGCTTGAAAAGAAAAACGTTGATACAGGTATGGGGCTTGAAAGAATTGCCATGGTTGTTCAAGGTAAAACTTCTACTTTTGAAACAGACCTTTTGACTCCTATATTAAACAAAGTCTGTGAAATGACAGGCAAAGAATACAAAAAAGATAAAAAAACAGATATCTCATTAAGAATCATAACTGATCACGCAAGATGTGTAACATTTATGATTTCTGATGGTATTGTACCGGGTAACGAAGGCCGTAACTACGTGTTGCGTATGATTATGCGTCGTGCTTTAAGACATGGAAAAATGTTAGGGCTTGAACTTCCGTTCTTGTACAACATTGTTGATACAGTAGTTGATAACTACAAATCAGCTTATCCTGAGCTTGATGAAAACAGGGAAAAAATTAAAACCGTTATCAAAAAAGAAGAAGAAAAGTTCAAACAAACACTCGATAGAGGTCAAAAACTTCTCGATGATCTTCTTGCTGACGGCTCTGACAAAATTAGCGGAGAAAACGCCTTCAAATTGTATGATACATACGGTTTTCCTCTTGAATTGACTGTAGAAATTGCTCAAGAAAAAGGCATAGCTGTTGACGAAGAAGGCTTTAAAGCTTGCATGAAAGAACAAAAAGAACGTGCAAAAGCTGCCGCTCAAAAAATTATTTTGACAGACGATTTGATTTATATCGATATCGAAAAAGAAAAAGGTGAAACTAACTTTGTCGGTTATGACAAAACTTGTGCAGAAGCTAAGGTTGTTGCACTTGTTAAAGATGCTCAAAAAATCGAATCTGCTGACGAAGGTGAAACAGTTGATATTATTCTTGATACAACACCATTCTATGCGGAATGCGGTGGTCAAGTTGGTGACAGCGGTGTGATTGAAGGTCAAAACTTTAAAGCAAAAGTTTTGAATACATTCAAAGTTGATAACCTCTATGCTCACAGAGTAGAAATTACAGAAGGTATGGTAAAACCTGAAGACTCTGTATGTGCAGCTATTGATGTTTACAGAAGAAAACAAATCACAGCACACCATACAACTGCTCACTTGTTGCAAGCAGCATTGCAGAAAGTTCTTGGTGATGGTGTAAAACAAGCGGGTTCTCAAGTTGAACCTGATAAAACTCGTTTTGACTTTTCATTTGACAGAGCAATGACAGCTTCTGAAATCGAGCAAGTAGAAGAATTGATGAATGAGTGGATTTCTCAAGGACTTGAGCAGCATACAGATATTATGGATGCTGAAGAAGCTAAAAAATGCGGTGCAATGGCCTTGTTTGGCGAAAAATACGGCGATAAAGTAAGAGTTGTAGGCATAAAAAATGACAAAGGCGAGTTTGTTTCTCGTGAGCTTTGTGGTGGTACACACGTTTCTAACACTGCACAAATCAGACTTGCAAAAGTCGTTCAAGAGTCTGCAATTTCTGCAGGTTCAAGACGTATTGAAGTCGTTGTTGCCGATGCAGCATTCAAATTCTTGAACGATAAAGCAAAAGAAGCTGACAAGTTAGCACACTTGTTCAAAGCTCAAACAAATGAAATTTGTGAACGTGTTGATAAGTTGATTGAAACAAACAAATCATTAACTAAAAAGACAGTTGAGCTTCAAAACGAAATTGCTAATGCTAAATTCTCAACATTCTTGAGCAAAGCTCAAGATATTGAAGGCGGAAAGTTATTTATTTCTAAAATAGAAGATTTTGAACCTAATATGGTTAAAACTTTTGTAGAAAAACTTTCTGATAAACTTGGCAACAGCGTTATTGTAGTTACTTCTTTGAAAAAAGAAGGCGGAATCTTTATTATGGTAAAAGTTTCTGATTCTTTTGTTCAAAAAGGCATTAATGCAGGCAAAATAGTTGGACAGATTGCAGCTGCAACAGAAGGTAAAGGCGGTGGAAGACCAAACTTTGCCCAAGGTGCGGGAAACAATGCAGCTAACTTAGACAACGTATTAGCTCAAATAGAAAAAGATATCAAAGCTTTTTAGTTGTACTAATCAAAAGATTTATAACAGACAAAGGCGCTTGTTGATTTAAGCGCCTTTGTCTGTTAGTAATAAACTAAAAAGACCTTCCTCAAAAGGAAGGTCTTTTTCTATAGTTTTTTTATTTTTATAATGAAGCTTTTTCTCTTGCTTGTTTGTTTTGCAATCTCTTTTCTTCGATTTTTTCGATACGTCTGTTTCTCTTATATCCGTATCCTGCGTAGATAGAAATACCTATCAACAACCAAAGAGGGAACAATATAGCGTTCTTTCCCATGCTGACAATTGCAACACACATCAGGCTTCCGCATAACACAATACCCAAAGAAGGGAACAATGGTGAGAAAGGAACCTTGAAAGGTCTTGGTCTGTCAGGGTCAGTTTTTCTCAAGATTAGAACGCTTACGCAAACCATGATGAACGCTGTGAATACGCTGAATATACAAAGCTGAGCAGCAAGGTTCAAATCTAGGAATAAACAACCTATCATCATCGCACCACCAACAAGCCAAGTTATAACGTGTGGTGTTTTATAAACAGGGTGAACTTTTTTAAGTATTGTAGGGAAGAAGTTGTCTCTTGCCATTGCAAAAAGGATTCTTGTTGCAGCCAACTGCATTACCAACAATACTGAAGTCAAACCAGTCAAAGCACCTACAGAGATAAACCCTGCAATCCAGTTTTGACCTGTTTTTTGTATAGCGTGAGCAATAGGTGCGTTAATATTGATTTGGTTCCAAGGCACAACCCCTGTTAATACCAAAGCTACAAAAATGTAAACTACAGTACAAGCAAGCAATGTACCAATAATACCTATAGGAACATCTCTTTGCGGATTTTTAGTTTCTTCTGCTGCTGTAGAAATAGCATCAAAACCTGTATAAGCAAAGAAAATTGTAAACGCACTAATTAAAACACTGCCAACACCGTTTGGCATAAATGGTGTCCAGTTAGCAGGTTTTACATAGAAAGCACCAACTCCAATAAACAGAGCGATTACCAAAAGTTTTATAACAACCATTACGCTTGCCATATTTTTAGATTCAGAAATACCTTTTACCAAAATATATGTAACAAGTGCAATGATACATATTGCAGGAATATTAATCGAAATAGGAATCAAACCAAACAAATGCGGAATATGATCAGCAGGGTTCATACCCATTTTTAAATAAGCAGCTTTAGCAGAACCATAATCACTAATCAACCACAAAGGCGGATACATAATATGGTGAACAACCCCTTGCAACATAGCAGGCAAATGAGTTGTATAAGCTTCAAAACCTCTTAAAAATTGGAACAAATAACCTGTCCAACTGCAAGCAACCGCAATGTTACCGATGGTATATTGAAGCATCAATACCCAACCTACCATCCAAGCAGCCAACTCACCCATTGTTGCAAAAGTGTAAGTATAAACACCGCCTGATACAGGTATCATTGCCGCAAATTCCGCATAACATAATGCGGAGAATATACAAGCGATAGCTGCAATTATCATAGAAATGACAAGTGCAGGACCTGCACCCGGATGTGAAGCTGTACCTACAACGGCTGTACCTACCATTGAAAATATACCAGCCCCGATTACAGCACCAATACCTAGAATAATTAAATCAATCCACGTCAACGTCTTATTCAAGCCTGTTTCTTTTGTTTCGGCTATCATATCGTCGGGATTTTTGGTTTTCAACAACTTAGAGATAAAGTGTTCAACCAATTTTGGTTCAGTAACATCTTGTTGGCTCATGTAATTTTCCTTATATTAATTATTAATTGTTGATTTTTTAAGTAAGGGGAAACCCAATTTTTCTCTTTGTTCAACGTACAATTTAGCTACCATTGCAGCCATTCTTCTAACACGATTGATAAAGTTAATTCTTTCATCCTTGCTTATAACACCTCTTGCATCCAAAAGGTTGAATGTGTGAGAACATTTCAATACATAATCATAAGCAGGTAAAACAAGTTCGTTTTCAACACAGTTTTCAACTTCTTCCTGATACAAATCAAAAAGTTTGAAAAGCTTGTCTGCAGAAGAAACTTCAAAATTGTATTTTGACTGTTCAATTTCGTTTTGAAGATAAATTTCGCCGTATTTTAATTCCTTGTTCCACATAACATCGTAAACAGAATTTACGTTTTGCAAGTACATAGCAATACGTTCAAGCCCGTAAGTCAACTCAAGCGCAACTGGCTTAATCTCCAAACCGCCAACTTGTTGGAAATAAGTAAACTGCGTAATTTCCATACCGTCTAACCATACTTCCCAACCTACACCGGCAGCACCTAATGTAGGAGATTCCCAGTTATCTTCAACAAATCTTACATCGTGTTGTGAAAGGTCAATACCCATAGCTTCCAAACTTTTTAAGTAAAGTTCTTGAGCGTTGTCCGGAGACGGTTTCAAAATAACCTGATATTGAAAATAATGACCGAGTCTGTTAGGGTTTTCACCATAACGAGCATCAGTAGGTCTTCTGCAAGGTTCAACCATTGCTGTATTCCAAGGCTCAGGCCCCAACGAACGTAAAAACGTTGCAGGGTTCATTGTAGAAGCACCTTTTTCTATATCATAAGGTTGTTGAATTATACATCCGTAGTCTGACCAAAATTTTGATAAGTTTAAAATTAATTCTTGAAAAGTTAAAGCCATTCTCTCTTGATTCCAGTACCCTTTAACTATGCACTGTGCTCTATAGCATTTGTGAAATTTAGACCCAGTGCCAAAATCTCTTGTTATAAACCGATTTCACATACGGCCGTGCTTTTAGCTCTAATATTATAATATAATGTTACACATTTTACAAACTATTGTAATGCTTACACTTAAAAATTGTTACATGTGTAATCGCATGAGCCACGTACTTTTCCCGAAAATTTAAGTTATTATTACGATAGCAGAATGTAAAGTATTTTTCATAAGGCTTCAATATCTTGATGGACTTTGACAATTAGACAGCTTAATCACAGAAATCCAAGTCCATTAGTAATTGTTTTATAAGGTTTCTATATCTTGGCTGACTATGAAAATTAGAGACCTTAATTAATAAACGACAAGTCCATTAGTAATTGTTTCATAAGGCTTCAATATCTCCGCGAGTTGTGTCATAGTCAACCAAGGTATAAAAAATCCGACCGTTGTGAAATGAATTACAGAAAGTTATTTAAACAACATCAAACGAGGTACTGTTTGAGGCACGGGGAATTATTTGTAACATATCCGTTTTGGTACTTTAGTTATTTTTACGTGCCGAGTTGCCGAGTCGGGTTTAAATTACTTTCTGTATGAATGTAACATCAGGTCGAGAGCTTTTGGTACTTTTGTCGGTACAAAAGTACATAAAAATAAAAAAATAATCTCTTTTCTCAGATACTTTTCTTTCTTTTTTGCGACGAAAAGAAAGAAAAGTACCACAAAAGAAAGAAACTCGCTTTGTCAAAACAGACTCTAAAGTATTTATCTTCAAAATTTTCTAACCGCTACGCTTAACAAAAATTTTGTACGTAAATACAAAGAGTCTGTAGTCAAGGTTACAATGGCAAAGCCATTATACTGCTAACGCAGTGTAAATTATGGTCAGATTACTAATCCGACATTTCAGTCTGTCGTCATGTTGAGGCGAAGCCGAAACATCTAACCAGTTTGTTGAGTAATGCAAAAGACTTGGAGATTCTTCGGTCGTTGTACTCCCTCAGAATGACGAGAGTTTGCCAAGATATGGAAGTTTTACCAAAAATTAGTGCGTAGGCCTGTGGCCCTAAACAAATACCAATGCACTTGTCGTCTACAGATTAGGTGTCTAATTTTCATAGTCTGCCAAGATATTGAAGCCTTATGAAAAAAAAACATATTGACCACATGGTCTATACGCTAAAAAAAATTTCCACCATCAGGTCGATGAGAAAATACTGCATATAGAGTAATTTGTTAATGAGGGATAATTATATTCCCTCATAATGGTAAGAAAACTTGGGTAGGAAAAAAGAATAGTGGAACTTTCAGGATTAGATATTACTCTAAGACGCATGCAGGCTATTGAATCAACTTTCAACAGCTTAGCCACTTTTGGCAACAATGCCGTAAGTTCCAATCAAGATTTTCAAAAAATTCTTGATGCAAACATGTCTCAAAAACCACCCAAAATCCAAGACACCCCATTTGCAGAAAAAATATTTGCCAGCAATTTAGCCCCAAAATCAGACGGCAATGCTGATATTGATGCGCTTATCGAACAATATTCTGCCAAAAACGGACTGGATAGTGCATTTGTTAAAGCCGTTATAAAACAAGAATCAGGATTCCAACCCAATGTTACATCACACTGCGGAGCCATGGGCTTAATGCAGTTAATGCCTGCAACAGCAAACTCTTTAGGGGTAAAAGACGCT
This sequence comes from Candidatus Gastranaerophilales bacterium, assembly GCA_944326545.1. Taxonomy (GTDB): domain Bacteria; phylum Cyanobacteriota; class Vampirovibrionia; order Gastranaerophilales; family Gastranaerophilaceae; genus Limenecus. The sequence goes on from CALVEH010000001.1 coordinate 45,952, forward strand.
TATGACCCCGAACAGAATATCGCAGGCGGTACAAAGTACCTTAAAGGTCTTTTAGACAGATTCGGGGGTGACAAATCATTAGCTCTTGCAGCTTACAACGCAGGGCCAAACGCTGTTGCCAAATACAACGGTATTCCACCGTATAAAGAAACTCAAAATTACGTTAAAAACATCATGAGCATGTATCAAAAATACAACGCTCAAGGAGGTCAATCTTGATTTCAAGAGGTATCGACATAGCAGCAAAAGGTATGATGAGCCTGATTGATTTTCAGGATTCTATTGCAAACAATATCGCAAACGTTAACACAGCAGGTTATAAAAAAGAAGGCTTGTCTTTCAGAAACGTTTACAACGCACTGATTGAAGAACCTGTTGAACGTAATAACCCTAAAAACCAAGACGGCAGACTTGTCGGAGAAATCAGTATGGGTTCTGTAACAAACAAACTCGTACACGAATTTTCTCAAGGTACATTATCAAGAACAGACAACCCTCTTGATTTAGGTATCGAAGGTGACGGCTTTTTCAAACTCAGAGCACCTGACGGAACAATCACTTACACAAGAAACGGTGCTTTTTGCATCAACTCTCAAAACCTTTTGACAGATATGCAAGGCAACCTTGTTTTAGACGAACAAAACCAACCTATAAGATTAAACTTTGTTGAGCTTAACATAAGCTCAGAAAAACAACTTTCAATAAACGAAGACGGTACAATCGTTGCAACAAGAAACGAAAATACACAGGCTCTTCAAAAAATCGGTATCTTCGATTTTGCAGACAAAGACAACATGATGGCTGTAGGTACATCAATGTATGTTCCAAAAGACATCACAACAAACCCTGAGTTAAGAGCACAAAAGTTTTCGGTACAACAAGGTGCGATTGAACTTTCTAACGCAAACGTAATCAATGAAATGATTAACTCAATAAATGTTTCACGAAACTACGAAACACTGAGCACACTGGTGAGAGAAAAATCAAACCAACTTTCACAAACAATCAACTTAGGCAGACTGAACGCATAAAACTAATCCACAGGAGATAAAATAAAATGTTAAGATCGCTAACGACAGCAGCAACAGGGATGATAGCACAGCAAAACAACTTAGACGTTGTTGCTAACAACGTTGCTAACGTTAACACATCAGGTTTTAAAAAATCCAGAGCAGAATTTCAAGACCTTTTATCAACAGCAGTAAGAACCCCCGGTGCAATGATTACACAAGGTACATATCAGCCGGTAGGTGTTGAAATCGGTCTTGGTGTAAAAACTTCTGCAACAAGAAAGGTTATGACTGGCGGTGTAATGCAAAGCACAGGCAACAAATACGATATGGCTATCGAAGGCGAAGGCTTCTTCCAAATCGTAAGACCTGACGGAACTTTGGCTTATACAAGAGACGGTTCGTTTGCACCTGACGCAGTCGGTCAACTTTGTACTTCTGACGGATACCTTTTGCAACCGCAAATCACAATCCCTCAAAACACTACAGAGGTAAACATCACTCCTGACGGTAACGTATCAGTTAAAGTAGGTAACGATACAACACAAACTATCGTAGGACAAATCCAGCTTGTAAGATTCCAAAACCCGGCAGGTTTGCTATCAATAGGTCACAACTTGTATGTAGAAACTCCTGCATCAGGTACACCTATTCCTGGTACTCCTGACCAAGACGGTTTAGGCTCTATTCAACAAGCTTTCTTAGAAGGTTCTAACGTACAAATTGTTGATGAAATGATTAACCTTATCAAAGCAGAAAGAGCTTTTGAAACAAACTCAAAAATCATCACAGCAGCATCAGACATCTTGAGAACAACAAACCAAATCACTAACTAACAGATAAACTAGAGCAGAAAGAATGAAAAAACTAACTAAAATATTATTAATAAATTTAATAATGACAGCAGCAATCTCTGTTGGCATAGCCCAAAAGTGTGCTGCACAAACTCTTTCTGCAGAAAAATTTAAAGCACTCGTTGCTGCTCAAGCTAAAAAAGATTTAGAAAAATATGACCTTGATGAGTGCGAAGTAACTGTCGGTCACTTGCCGATACAAAGCTTTAACCTTCCTGACGGAAAAATAACTGTAGAGCTTGTTTCTAACGGATACAATAGCTTAACGGCGAAAGAATTTAAAAAGGTAAACATCAGAGTAAACAACGCTTATGCAAGAACGTATTATGTTCCTTTAGAAACTAAAGCTTACAAATACGTTGCAGTAGCAAAAGAAGTTATTCAAAGAGATAAAATTATTCCGCTTCAAGCAGTAGAGTTCAAAAAAGTAGATATCATGGGCAACCTTGATAACACTGTCAGCGCAAGCGATATAGCAAAAGAACTCGTTGCAACAAGAATGTTTTATCCGGGAAATTTGATAACAAAAAGATACACAATGTCAAAACCTGATGTTGTTAAAAACGCGATGGTTACAGTCAATTTCAGAACAGGAGCAGACCTGAATGTTTCTATAGAAGGAGTCGCTCTAATGCAAGGCAACATCGGAGATACAATTCAGGTAAAAAACAAAAGGTTTAACAAAATCTACACGGGAGAAGTAACAGGCGTAAATCAGGTGCTTGTACAAATATAAAAAAGATTTTTCAGGGGAGAGATAAAATAAAAATGGGTAAGATTAAAAACATAAAAAAATTAATACTGATACTTGCAGCATTTTTAATGGTAGCGCAAGTTGTTCAAGAGGCAAAAGCAGAGTCTTTGTATTCACTTGGTGCTTCACAATCTTTTTATGCAGAGCCAAAATCTCTCTTTGGAAGTGTAAGAGCACGTTCTGTAGGTGACTTAGTTACAATTCTTTTGAACGAAACAATCACTGTTAACGATTCATTAAACTACTCTGCAGACCGTTCATCAAATACTGTTGATAACTTTACAAACTTTATCAACAAAGTATTACCCGGCACTCCTCTTAATAACAAGTTTAATAACTTTGGTGGTGAAAACACAGTACAAAGTACAACTTCTAACCAACGTTCAATGGGTGTAACAGATTCCGTAACCGTTCAAGTAGTACAACTTTTGCCAAACGGAAACCTAATGGTACAAGGTAAAAAGACTATTGTTAACGGAACAGAAAGAGTTGATTTTCTCGTAAGCGGTGTTGTTGACCCGAGATGGATAGACCAAAAAGGTCAAGTTAACTCAAAAAACGTTGCTAACTTACAATTCGCTCTCGCAGGTAAAGGTTCTGTAACAAGAGCAGGCAACGAAGGCTTCATCAACAGAGCTGTAAGATACTTATTCTAATAACTTATAAACAGGATGATAAAATGAAAAAATTATTCAAAATATTACTAATAACATTAATGATTACAGGCATGATTTCGGCAGACGCCATGTCAGCAATGGTCAGAATCAAAGACATCGCTCACGTCAAAGGCGTAAGAAACAACCAACTTGTCGGTTATGGTGTTGTTGTTGGTTTGCCAGGTACAGGTGACAACTCTCGTTCAACACAAATCACAAACCAAATGTTATTACAAAACTTGGGTACGGTAATTGAACAATCAAACTACATTCAAAAAGGTTCATCAGCTGCAGTTTTGGTTACTGCCACAGTTCCACCGTTTGCAAAAAACGGAGACCAAATCGACTTAACCGTATCAACAATGGCTGACGCAAAAAGCCTTGAGGGCGGTGTTTTGGTTCAAACACAATTGAGAGCACCTAACGGAGAAATCGTTGCAATAGGTCAAGGTCCTGTATCAGTTGGCGGTATCTCTAAAGATTCTAACGGCTCAAGCACAAGAACAGCAATCACTACTACAGGCAGAATCCCAAGAGGCGGTATTGTTGAAAGAGATATCAACACAACTATCGGAGATGAAAACTCTTTAACATTACTCTTAGACCGTTCAGACTACACAATGGCTACAAGAGTTGCAAACACAATCAGCAAAAATGTTACAGCTGCAAAAGCAATGGACGGCTCAAGCATTAAGGTTTCAATACCTGCAAAATTCAATAACGACAGAATCGCTTTTCTTTCAATATTGGAAAATATGATGGTTGACGCAACAAAAGATAAAGCCAGAGTTGTCATCAACGAAAGAACAGGAACAATCGTTATCGGCAGCGAAGTTAAATTGCTCCCTGCTGCTGTTGCACACGGAAATATCACAGTTACTGTTCAAACTACAAATCAGGTTTCTCAACCTGAACCATTCTCTGGCGGTTCAACAACAGCTTTTGGCAACAGCGCAATCTCTGTAAACAAAGGTTCAGGCAGCCTTGTTACAGTACCTGCCAACAGCACTTTAAACGACTTAGTCAGAGCACTTAACGCAATCGGAGTTGCACCTATAGATTTAATATCTATCATGCAAGCTCTTAGAGAAGCAGGAAGCCTTCAAGCAGAAATCGAAGTTATCTAAAAGGAAGATTATGTCATACACATCAATACAATCACAATCATTACCCGCAGATATCATAAACACAGATGTGCAAACTTTGGACAATATTAAAAGAATAAAGTCACAAAAAGCACAGTTAAAAAAGGTTTCTACAGAATTTGAAGCAATCTTCGTAACAAAAATGATTTCGGCATTAGACAAAACTGTAGATAGAGAAGGCGGAATCTTTGGCGAAGATAACAAATACATGGATAAATTTAAATCATTTATCTATAACGAAGTAGGTCGTCAAATCGCTTCAAATCCACACTCAACAGTAGGTTTTGCAAAACAAATCTATTCGCAAATGGAAAAATCTTTGCCTAAAGAAACAGATGAAATTACTCAAGCAGCACAAACTGCAAAAGCAGAAGCATATAAAAAAGTCGATAAGGAGATATAAATCTAAATGTTAGGGTCAGTTAATTCGTCAAATGTTAGTGCAATCCAACTCTTGAACGCAGCAAACGCGTTTAAGAACACAAGAGTGTCAAACCCGATTGAACAACAACAAAACTCAATACCTCAAATTTCTGACGGAATTGATATAAACGATGATTCAATTTTAAAATCACAAAACATAGACGAAATAAAAAAATACGCAGAAATGGCTGGAGAAAATGACCTCTCTGAAGAAGATATAAAATACGGCCTAAGCTATGGCAGAAGTGTAATTGTTGAATACTTGGCCTAAAAAAGTTAAAACACAGGAGATAAAATAATGATTAACGAACAAATAAAAGAACTCGAAACACTTATCGATAAAGAAATTGACGGTTACAAAAATATAGAAAAACTCTACACCGATAAAAAAGAAATCTTAATACAAGGCAAAGCAACCGACCTGTACGACATTGATTCAAAAATCGTAAACACTTACAAAGAAATTAATGATCTTTCCGAATCAAGAAAAAATGTAACAAAAACTCTTGATATACCTACATTTTCAATGACAGATATCATAAATAAAATCAGAACGACTGATGAAAATGCAGCTAAAAAGTTTGCTCAAAAAAAGGAAGAAGTAAACGAGCTTGCAAAACGTATCTATAAACTTGAAAAAATCAATCTTGAATTAACAAAACACGGAATATACCTCACAAACAAAACAATCGAGTCAATGCTAAAAGGAGCAAATTCCGTAAACAAAGAATACAACAGCAAAGGTCAAAATATTACTAACGACCAGCTAAAAATGTCATCAATAGTAGAAGAAGCATAATTAAAAACTAAACAGGATAAAAAAATGACAACATCATTATTTGGAATACTAAATATGTCACAACGTTCAATAGCAAACAACCAAGCTGCATTGAACATTGTAAGTAACAACATCTCCAATATGAACAACTCAACATATTCAAAACAAAGCGTTGTTCTGAGTTCATTACCATGTTACAACTCATTCAGATATTGTTCATCTAATGGAAGTCTGCAAATAGGTTCTGGTGCAGAAATCACAGCTATTACAAGAAACCGTGCTCAATGGCTTGATAATTATTATAGAGAACAAAACACCTCATTTGGTTACTACAACCAAATCGGCGGTATGACAAACAATATAGAAAATATGTTGAATAATGAATTGAGTTCAACAGGTTTGCAACAAAAATTATCCGATTTCTTCTCTGCTTCTCAATCTTTAACAGCAGATCCAACAAATAACGCATACCGCATAGCTTTTGTAGAAGCAGCACAAAACGTTGCAAATATGTTAAACGGAATGTCTTCAAGCTTAAAAAATATGAGAGAACAAGCAGTTGGTACAGTGGGCGACCCTGACAGCTTTGCTCAATCTCAAATAAAAATGCACACAGATGATCTCAACAAAAAGCTTGCTCAACTTGCAGAACTAAACGGAAAACTTGCACAATCTCAAGCAGGTGGCAGCTGCAACAATGATTTGCTTGACCAAAGAGATGCACTTCTTGATGAAATTTCTCAAGCAATACCGCTTACAACAACTACAAACACAAATGGCACAGTCAATGTCTACATCGGCAACCAAGCAGTTGTTAAAGGCGGAGAAGTTAAACTCACACTCAACGCTGTACAAACAGATGATGAAGACAATCCTGTCGAAATCCAATTGGTTGATGAAGAAGGAAAAGTCAAAGTTGATGATATTACAAAAGACCTATCTTCAGGTTCTTTAAAAGCTATTCTTGATTCTGGTGGAGTTGACGGATTAACCTACAAATCAGTATTAAATGAAATAGATAAAATTGCTAAAGCTTTTGCCGAAGAAATGAATAAAATCCAAACAGGAACGGAAGATGGCACAATTCCTTACTGTATAGACGAAAACGGCCAGCTTGTCCAAGCAACAGAACCTATTTTCATAGCAGAAGGCGGAGGCGATTTTACAGCAGGTAATATCAAAATAAATCCTAATATTTTGCAAAACCCAAGGCTTATCGCCACAGCAAGAGGTCCGGCTGATATGGATCCTAATGCTGTCGGTAACACTTCAAACCTTGACAGATTTAATGCACTTGAAAAGCAAAAACTTCCAGGTCTTGCTGTTGTGGAAGGTGTCGGTAACGGACAAACTCTCAGTGAATTTATCACAGGTCTTGTTGCAGATGTCGGTTCTGATATTCAAACAATAAACGACTCATACACTGCACAAAAAACTATTACTCAACAAGCAGAATCTCAACGAGGTGCATACACAGGCGTTGATTTGAACGAAGAACTCTCTGATTTAATCAAGTTCCAACGTTCTTACGAGGCTTCTGCCAGAGTATTTAACGTTGCAAGCCAATTAATGGAAATACTTACCCAACTCGGACAATAAATAAGAGGTTATTATGATAATAAGACAAACAAATTATAACAATATGAATAATTTCAATGCCTTGATGGAGCAGCAAAACAAGCTCTATGACATATATAACAAGCTTAATTCAACTCACAAATTTTCAAATATCTCAGAAAATCCGATTGATGCAACAGGCGTTATCAACGTAAACACAGAACTTCAAAAACTTGAAACTTATCAAAAAAACGTTAATAATGCTACAACTCAACTAGATTATCTCGATGATACTTTTTCAACAATCATCGATAAAATGCAAAGAATAAACGAACTTGCTGTTCAAGCTGCAAACGGCGCAGGCGGGACAACGACAATTGAAGCTTGTAGAACAGAAATCAAAGAGCTTAAAGAAAACATTGTTGCTCTTGCAAATACTCAACATAACGGAGTCTATATTTTTGGTGGAGCAAACACTACAACACCGCCATACACTCTTGAAGATGACGGTTCTATCGTTTACAGCGGCACTCCATCTACAGACCCTGGACACGCAAGAAAACTGGAAATCTCTGACGGTGTGTATGTTACTCTAAATGCTGCAGGTGATCAAGTGTTTGGAAACTTTGACAATACTGTTGACCCACCAACAGGCGAAGGATTGTTTAAAGTTCTAGGTGATTTAGAAGCTGCACTAAACCTTGACCCGTCTGATACTAAACAAATCTCTGCACAATTAGATAATATTCAAAATTCAATTGCTCATGTTTCAGAGGTTCAATCAATTTTTGGGGCTAGTGCTGCAAAGCTTGAAATGACTCAAAATACATTGGACGAAACAAAAATTATTCTGCAATCTCAAAGAGCTAATTTGCAAGAAATTGATCAAGCAGAAGTTATTTCGGAATTTATAAAACAAAACTATGCATATCAAGCATCTATGCAGGTTTACACTTCTATGCAAAATAATTCGTTATTGAATTATATGTAAAAACAAGTTTAATCTTACCATTATTTAATTTACGGGCGTGACTAGGGATATCAAAAATAGTTTTGCCCTTTTTTTTGCTTTTTTTTCCTTGCAAGTTAAAACCAGCAAAATAGTATCGCAAAACTTTTATCAATGGTTCTTGCAGTGTAGCAAATGACTTTTTTATAAAACTATTACATTTAGCCAAAATAAATACTATGGTTTTTGAACTACAATTCCAACCCATTGTTCCTGATGCATAATTTCAACAACCTTTAAGCCGTGTTCTTCCACTGCATCAAGCACCATTTGTTTTTTCTCATCCAAAATACCGCTCATAACCATCAACGCTTGCGGCTTCATAATATTTTTTAAGTCGCCCATAATCTCTGCAAGGATATTATGCAAAATATTTGCACAAACAAAATCATACTGTTCGTTAAGCATATCCGCAGTTGCATGAGAAAAATCAATTTTATTAAAAACGCAATTCATTTGAGCATTGTCTTTTGCCACATCAATAACCAACGGGTCGTTATCAATACCTATAGCGTGACTTGCACCAAACTTAATTGCAGCGATAGCCAAAATCCCAGAGCCGGTACCTATATCAGCAACCTCATCACCTTTTTTGAGATACTTTTCAATTGCCTGAATACACAATTGAGTTGTAGCGTGAGTACCTGTACCAAAAGCAGAACCAGGGTCTAATGTAATTAATATATCACCGTCTTTTCTTGTGCATTCTTCCCAAGACGGACAAATCACAACGTGTTCTGATGCTTTTGTAGGTTTCCAGTGTTCTTTCCACTTTCGTGACCAATCTTGATTAATGATTTTTTTAGCAGAAACGCTCCACTCACCGAGTTCTTCGTCAGTAAAGCCTTCTTCTTTTAACTCTTCTTTTGCATGGTCAAAGACTTTTTGAATTTCTTCAACAGAAAAATCTTCTTCCTCATATTTGATATAACCTTTAGCAATGTTATTTGTTGTTTCTATAAGCTCAAGGTCTTTATATTTTTCTTCAGCCTGAACAACGCCTTCACACTCAAAACGTTCAAAGAAAATTTCCGTAACAAGCTCTATCGCACAAGGATTGATTTTTACGGCAACTTCAAAATAGTCTTTCATTAAATAGTTATCTCCTTAGAGTAGTTGAAAATTAAGAGTTAAATACACCCATTCTTCTGAATTTAGAATATCTGTCATCTTTAAGTTGTTGTGCTGACATATCCTTGTATTCATCTAAAGCGTTAAGAATTTCTTTTTTCAATTCTTCACCCATTGCTTCATAATCGTAGTGAGCACCACCCAAAGGCTCTTTAACGATTCCGTCAATGATGTTGTATTTAAGCAAATCAGGGCCAGTAATCTTAAGTGCTTCAGCAGCTTCAGAGGCTTTAGCAGCATCTCTCCACAAGATAGAAGCACAACCTTCAGGAGAAATTACTGTGTAATATGCATGTTCTAAAACAAGAACCTTGTTAGCTACAGCCAAACCTAAAGCACCGCCTGAGCAGCCTTCGCCAGTAATAATAGCAATAATTGGAACATCAAGTTTTGCCATTTCTTTAAGGTTAACAGCAATAGCTATGCCTTGGCCGTGTTCTTCTGCTTTAATACCTGGGTAAGCACCGGGGGTATCAATTAAAGTTACAATAGGCAGACCAAATCTATTAGCATGTTCAAAAAGTCTTAAAGCTTTTCTGTAGCCTTCCGGCTGTGGCATACCAAAGTTATAAACAAGGTTTTCTTTAGTAGATTTGCCTTTAACTGTACCAACAATCATAACAGGCTTGTCGCCAATTTTAGCAATACCGCCGATTATAGCTCTGTCGTCAGTACCTTCTCTGTCACCGTGCATTTCTACAAAGTCTGTTGTAATCAAGTTGATATAATCCAAAAAGTTTGGACGATTAGGATGTCTCGCAATTTGCAGTTTTTGCGACGGTTTTAGATTTTCGTACAATTCTTTTTTGTATTCGTGAGACTGATGTTCAAATATTTCAATCTCTTTGGACAAGTCCATACCCGATTCTTCACTCATTTTTCTTAGTTCTTCTATTTTTTCTTCTATTTTTATTATAGGTTTTTCAAAATCTAATTTCATAATCCCAATCCCTAAAAAATCCGTTTATATTTTAGCAAATTAATGTTTGTGCAGTCTTAATATTTTAGCAAGAGTTGATTTTAATTCACTTCTCTTAGTAATCATATCAAGCTGACCATGTTTCATTAAATATTCTGCAGTTTGGAAATCAGCAGGTAATTTTTGTCTTATTGTTTGTTCAATAACACGACGACCTGCAAATCCTATTCTTGCGCCTTGTTCAGCAATAATAATATCGCCTATTGTACCAAAGCTTGCAGTAACACCACCGTAAGTAGGGTCTGTAAGAATATTTATATACAATAATTTTGCTTCATTAAGCTTTGCAACGGCACAGCTTGTTTTTGCCATTTGCATTAAAGAAAGTGCGCTTTCTTGCATTCTTGCACCGCCTGAAGCTGTTATTGTAACAACTGGTAATTTTTTGGCCAATGCTTCTTCTATGATTCTTGTAACTTTTTCACCAACAACACTACCCATTGAACCGCCCATGTACTCAAAATCCATTATAGCACAAGCGACTTCTTCACCTTCTACCTTACCGATACCTGTGATAACAGCATCGTTAAGATTTGTTTTTTCTTTAGCTTTTTGTTGTCTTTCTGTATAAGATTCTGTATCAAAAAATTCAAGAGGGTCAGCAGGTGAAATATTTGAAAAATACTCTTCAAAAGTACCTTCATCAAAAAGCTGAGCTATTCTTGTTCTTGCATTTATTCTGAAATGGTATCCGCACTCAGGGCACACCATCATATGATGTTCAAGTTCTTTCTTTGGCAACTGAGCATTACAGTTAAAACATTTTACCCAAAGCTTGCCTATATTGTCGTCGATTTTAGGGTCAATCGGACGAGCTGCGATTTGTTCTTCTTTTCTGGTTTCAAACCAATCTTTTAGAGTCATTTTATATATCTTCCCCTTGTCAATTTTAGTTTTGTTAGTCTTTATTATACTACAAATTGTTTTTTGTTCATCCGTATATCAGACAAACCTGTTAATATTACATTCCGGGCGGTCTGATTAAAGAAGGTTGAAGTATTGCACCACCAGGCATCATATTGAATTGAGGATTGTAATCCTGATAATCTTTAACAGAACGATTCATTACATCAGCTTCCTTGGCTTTCTTTTCTTCTTCTTCTTTTTTCTTTTTAGCGTCACGTTTTTGTTTATCTTTTCTGTCGCTCTGACCTATTGCAGAAGGGTCATTCAACACAAGACGTCTAAATTCAACTTCAGCATTTTCAGCACCAACGTTCATCATAAGCCCCATTGTAGCATTTTGTCTGTATGCGTCATAACCGATTAAAAATTTCATATCGTCAGGACCTATAGCAAACCAAAATCTGTTTTCTTGGAGCAATTTATCATTAGGTGTATCAGCAAGAGCAATTGTTGCTGTATACATCAAGGTCAAGAAACGGCAAATTCTTAAAGATTCACCTAATACAATGTTCGATTTACCGTAGAAGTTTTTATCGAAATAGAATGGAGAATCTCCTGCTTGTCCGCCTTGGAAGTATGCAATGTATTGTTGCCAAGAACGGTATTGAGTTCTAAAATACGGACCTGCCCTAAGAACGCCCATTGTATCACCGGTACCATAAGCTGCTACGTGAGATTGAACATTCAAACCAAAATCCATAGCAAATTTATAATCTGGGTTCTGGTATTTAAAGAAAGATTTAGAAGATTGAGTTTGCCAAGCAAATTTTGTTGTTGAAAAATCTCTTTTTCCCCAGTCTTCCATCAAACCGGCCATAAATCTGTTTGTAAAACTAACACCCAAATCTTCAATTTGGTATCTTTTCATATAATCAAATTGAAAACCGTAATCAGGCATTCTTCCGCCCATAAAACCGTTGTTCATATATGAATTTATGCCGTATTGCAAACTTAAATTATCAGTAAATCTATGACGACCTCTTACAACAAACTCATCATTGGCAGTTGACCAACCAAAATCTGTTCTGTTGCTTCCGTTCAAAAATCTAGCCAGAGCACCTACACCAAAATCGCCATCATCGTATGTAACAGCCGGCCCTACTTTTAATGTAGAACCGAATGGTGCTTTAAATACCCAACCTGGAGAAACAAACGCACCAAGGTTTCTTAAAGAACCCATCTCGAGCATATTTGTTTCAATATATTCTTGTTCTTTGTTAGTAAACAGTCTTAAATTGCCTGCTGTACCAAGTTTGGTATTTTTGATATAAATGTCAGCATTTTTTAATGTAGCAACATCGTGATCTTTATAGCTGTCTATAACAATAGTCTTAGCTTTTAAACGCCACTTGTTATCATATTTTTCTTTAAAATAAAAATTCTTAGGTATAGCTTCGTCCATCATAGGGTTGTCAAAGCCCATAATAGGACGAGATATAAACTTAAACTGAGTTTTATCATTGAATGTAACTATACCGTCAAGAGCTTCAGTTTGAGCATCATTAACAATACCTGTTTTTGCACGAATTTTTATTGCCATGTGGTTAAGCACAGGGTGCGTCATCATAGCGTTATCTTCGTTCAAATCAACTTGGATATAATCACCGTTAATTTTTTGTCCTTCTTTTACAAGAACAACATTGCCATAACCCTTAATATAATTTGTATCGTGGTTAAAAATTATCTTATCCGCGTAAAGAACAGATTTTTCGCTAGGGAAAGAAACCTTTGCATTTCCTTCTGCTTCAAATTCGTGTCTTTCAGGGAAATACTCAATAGTCTCACTATCAACTAAAACATCTGTAGTCGGGCCGTTATTTTGAGCTTGTTCTTGTTCATCATCTTTTGGGGCTTTTTCTGCTTTAGAGAAAAATTTTCTTGTTTTGTGTTCTTTTTCTTGTTGAGCTTCTTCCTGAGTTTCTCCATTCAAAAGTGAATCAGCTTCTTCATGTTTTAAAGATGGAACTTCCTCTGTCATAGTTTCATCTTCAATTTTGCTATCTGTATTATCAGATTCTTTATTTAAGAATTTGAACCATCTTTTTTCTTTTTTTACATCTTCTTTGTCAACAGAACTTTCGTTTTGTGATTCAAAAACAGAATCATTTTTGATATTTTGTTGTGTTGCATCAACAGCCTCTGTCCCAAAGGCACAACCTGTACCAACAAGAGTTAATGCTAACAATAATAGAAGAGTATTTGTTCTTTTATTCACTAAATCACCTTTATATTTATATGTAATTCAACGGATTTTGAGGGCGTCCGTTAACCCTGACTTCAAAGTGACAGTGAGGACCGGTACTATAACCTGTAGAACCTTCATACCCTATCACTTGACCTTTTAAAACAGTTTGACCCGGGCTTACAACATATCCTGACATGTGAGCGTAAAGAGTTGTTGTAGGTTGACCATTTACCAATCCATGGTCTAAGATAACAACTTTTCCGTACCCGCCGTACCATCCGGAATAAAGTACCTTACCAGCGTTGGCTGCTCTGATTTTGCCACCATTGATACCACCGATATCGATACCTGAATGGTATATTGTTCTTTTGAATATTGGGTGAACTCTATATCCGAATGGAGAAGTAATCGGCCCTGCAATCGGTTTCATAAAGCCTGAAACAACTTTAACTGTAGAACCTTTGGTATTTTTATTAATCATTCTGCCCAAAGCTTCTGATTGTTTTGCAAGTTCTCTTTCTGCTCTTTCATAATAAACTCTATCTGTTCTGTACTTTTGTATAGAGCTTTCATTTTGGCTTATGGCGCCTTGGATATATTGTTGTTGAGCATTAATATTTTTTATTGAATAAGCAATAATTGTTTTTTGTTGCTCTATTTGACTTCTTAAAAGAGCAATTCTTCTTGATTTTTCTTTAAGATAAGCAAGTTTTTTCTTATCTTTTTTGGTAATCACATTTTGATAATAAATTCTATCCAAAAAAGTATTTATATCAGTAGTTGCCAAAAGAAGTTGGAACATACCTTTTCTTTGTTTTTTAAAGATTTGTCTGATACGTTTTTTTGATTGACTTTCTGTTGCAGAAAAATCACTGAGAGTTTGGTTTAGATTTCTTTCTGCTTCAGAAAGTTGTATTTCTGCGTCTTTGTACTCTTGTTTTGTAGTTTGCAGTTTTTTTGTTGCATTCTCAAGACGTTGTTGGTTTTTGTATAGTTTATTGGTTTCTATACTTTCCAAACGCTTTAATTTAACAACTTTTGCATGAGTTTCTTTTCTCTTTTTTTCTATATGATTTTGATTACAAAATGCACTTTGTGAAAAAGAGAATATTATTGTAAATATAAACAAAGCTTTAAGTAAACAGCTTACAAAGCTTTTGGTTTTTATAGAATGTGCCTCATGCGACATTTTTTTATCCTAACCCTTCACAAGCCAGTAAAGGAGCCAACTATTCAACGTTTATTTTGAAACGAATGCAATCAATATAGGCGCAAGCGCAAACAAAATAAATGAAACAAATATAATTCCTATTATAACTTTTTGGTTTTGTCTAAAAAATTCCATTTGTATTATCCGTACATATTTAACACTAACATTTTACATGCAAAAATTATCTTTTACAAGAAATTAACACGGTTGTTTAGGATAACTTAACCTTTACAACAGCCTTTTTGACATATTGTTGAGTGTCAATACTAATGCAAGGCATATGGGCATCTTGAGGCATAAATATCAAAAAAGTTCCTTCAACTGCTTTTATAAAATCGCCCTTGCCATCTAAAAAGACAATATCGTTTTTATCATCATAAAAAGTTGTAGGCTTACAGTTTTTTATATTTGTGTAGCCAAGTTTTTCTTCGCCTTTGATAATAAATTGAATGTCAGCATATTGTTTATGAGCTTCAAATTTTCCTTCTGATTCCAATTTTGTATTGTAATCCTGAACAGATACAAAAATATCCTTTCCGTCAATTTCGTATTTGCCGTTTTCTAAATTTAACAAATCTGTATTTTTCAAAAATTCAAAACCTTTTTGAAATTTTTCGCCCAGACAATAATAAGATTGCGCATTTTCAATATTATCTACAATCATTTTAGAACCCCCTTTGTTATTATTTATTAAGATTATAGCAAATTTTTAAGTTTAGAGTTTTTATGTGTTATGATTAGTCGTACGAAGTTGCATAGAAAATCATGATATCATCAATAAATAATAAACCGAAACATAACGTATTTAGTGCATTTCAAGAAGTATCGCACACAAAAAATGTGTACTCTACCTTGAAATACAAAAGAAACCACAGAATAGAAGAACCTGACACAAAAAAACAAGTAGTTGTTGCCGCCGGTTCAACACTTGCAACACTTTTGCCGATGATTTATTTTGCAAAAAAACAAACAGGTTTAAAAAAGATTACAGACTTAATAAAAGTTAAATACGAATTACCACAGATTCTAACCCTCAGTACTGCAAGTATCTTAGGCGGTGTTGTATCAGGTATTGCCGCTGATAAAAAAGCAAATAAGAAAAGAAAAGTTCAAGAAGGCGTTTTTCAATTTATGAACGCAACTATCCCTACACTGCTTGTTGGTGGGGCAATGAAACTTATTGAAGATAATGTGAAATACAAAGAATCAAAACCTGTAAAAGTTGCATCGATAGCAACAGGTCTGATTGCAGGTATGCCATTGGCTGCGTTTATTTCCAACATTATAAACGACCCAAAAGATAAAGAGCCTGACAGAAAATTGACTCTGAAAGACTCTATTATCAATATGGATGATGCGCTTGGCGCACTCATAGTTGCGAAAGTTCCTATCGTTGAACACTTGCACTTAGATAAAGCAATGCCCGCAATATTTGCATGGTGCGGTTATAGAGCAGGTCAAAGTAACTAGCAATTATAGCTGGTCAAGCATTTTTTGATTATCTTTGGCAGTGTTTTCTCTTGAGTTAATAACTCTGTCGATACTTTTTTCTGTTTTAATTGAAGCAGTACCGCTTTTTACTGCATTATTAACATTGAGAGGTTTACCCCAGTTTGTATAACCAATCCAAAGTGCAGCTGCAGCAATAATTAATACAATAAATTTCATCATGATAAAATTCTCCTTCTAGTTAAATATTATCTATTTTTAAATATTTGTAATCAACCAAAAATAGCAGATTTTGTAATTGATTTTATAGTTTTTTTTATATAAATTGGGCACAGGAACAAAGATGAAAAGACGCACAATAGGTTTACTAAACGGAACAATAGCCGCAGCAAGTTACGGGACAAACCCTCTTTTTGCCTTGCCATTATATGCAGGAGGAATAGGGGTAAATTCTGTGCTTTTTTACAGATACGCTTTTGCGGTTTTAATCTACGGCTTATGGTTAAAGTTTGTAAAAAGAACAGCTCTCAAAATCACTTTTAAAGAAGGCATTGCCCTTTTTATACTCGGTTTGTTTTTTTCTTTGTCTTCGTTAACTCTTTTTGAAGCGTTCAAGTATATTGAAGCAGGAATAGCCTGTACAATACTTTTTATTTACCCTGTTTTGGTCGCAATAATAATGATGATATTTTTTAAAGAAAAAATCACTAAAACTGTTGTGTTTTCAATTTTGCTTACATCTGTCGGTATAGGGCTTTTATACAACGGAAAAAGCGGAATAACATTGAATCTGCACGGAGTAGCACTCGTTTTGTCATCTGCTTTGTTATATGCTCTATACATAGTCGCCGTAAAAAACGTAAAAATTATAAGACACATAAAAACTGATAAACTAAGCTTTTACGTAATGCTTTTTGGCTTGGCTGTTTATATCTATAATCTAAAATTCTGTACACAACTGCAAATATTAGACAGGCCGTTTTTGTGGCTCTGCACGATTGGATTGTCACTATTCCCTACAATAATATCTTTAGAAACAATAGCCATTTCAATAAAACTCGTGGGGTCAACAACAACTGCTATACTTGGGGCTTTAGAACCTTTAACTGCAATATTTTTTGGTGTTGTATTCTTCCATGAACAATTAACCTTCAGGATTTGTATAGGTGTTGCTTTGATTTTGTTTGGCGTTCTTTTGATAATTACAAGAAAACAGAAAAAAGCATAATAGCTACAATTTTAAAACAGCTAAAAACTAAAGCTCTTTAACATCTGCAACATAGTTTTTTAAAAGCAAAGCTCGTTGTTTTATCAATTCTCTTTTCTGATCTGCCGCAATTGTATAATAAATTGTGGCCGCTTTGTTATAAATGACATTTTCATTGACATCAAATTCAGATTTTATATAACTTTCCCATTTTTTCTGAGAATCAGCTATTTTTTCATATTTGTCAGCAGGTAGTATTTGTTTTAGCGTTATCAAAGCTTTATCTATTTCTTTAAACCAAGCCTCTGTCGCTTTAAGTGTACAATTACCCATTTTGATATCAGAAGTATCAGCAATTTTTATACATTTTTCTTCTTCAATATCAATAGGATGTTTGTTTAGTTCAGCTATATCAGAGGTTTTAACCTCTAATTTTTCTTTACAATATTCTTCGCAAGATGGACATTGTTGCTCTTGTGGTTTTACACAACCTGAAGAAAGCAGTATTAATGGTATTAAAACAAGAAATTTTTTCATATGTTTATTATACCCTATTTTTAAAGTATATATCGCATTTTTATACAATTTAATCTAGTATTGTAGTTATCACATCTGTCTCTATATACTAAAAAACACCCTATCGGGTGTTATCTTAAAAATGGAGCGAGAGCCAAGTAGGTACTATGCCCCTAATGCTCATTTCATTCGCAAAGGGTCATAGCATCGAGGCTTTAGTGTGAATGTTTTTTCCAAAAAATCTTTCCTACTTTTTAGCCTCTTTGTCTTTCTTCCATAAAAAAAGAGTCCTCATTGGGACTCTTTTTTTAATGGAGCGAGAGACGAGGCTCGAACACATCTTTTTTGTTTTAGTAATTTAAAATTTTGTTTTGTAATCTATTGTATTATTCAATCTTCACAATTTCTATTTTTGCTAATGTTTAGTAATTTTTAGGGACTATTTGTAAAATTAGTCCCTTTTAGGGCCCTTTTTTAATTAAATTTATAATAATTTTCTTTAGATGCTATTGCAGATTAAAGTATTCCACGTTATAACATTTGTTAACAAATAAGGAGTTAATGTGAACGAAGAAAATATAAAACAAATAGTATTAAACATATTACAAAATTGGGGATTTGATAAAGATGAGATACAACTTGAAACAAGTTTTACTATCAAATTCGGTAAAAGTGTTGCAAGGGTTGATAATTTAAAGCCTATTACAACCGCATCGCCAAGAGCAGATATTTTAGTAACAAAAAACAATAAGAACCTGTTTGTATTTGAATTAAAAGCGGATAGTGTACAAATAGATGATGAAGATATAAAGCAGGGAATATCTTACGCAAGGTTGACAGAATCAATTACTCCTTATGTTGTAATTACCAATTGTAAAGAAACAAGAATATTTAATGCATTTAATAATAAAGAATTAAAACAAGATGATGAAAATTTTACGATTAAAATTAAAAATTTTGACTATACATTATCTACTGATATAGAAAACCTTTATTATCAAGCAACAAAATATTTAATAGGGATGTCTTCACAAAATCTCTCTATTTTTTGTAAACAACAAATAGAATCCCGAATGGAAACATTAAAAGGTACAAATATAAATGACGATGAAAAATATATACCCGAGTTATTTATTGAACGAGAGGCTATTGTTGAATGTTTTGAAGATTTCTTAAAATCAGACTCAACATGTTTTTCTATAATAGGTGAGTCAGGTACAGGGAAAACTAATGTTATTTGTGATTTAGCTTTAAAATATGCTTCTGATAATTATCCAAATTATCTTTCATATTTTTATACATGTCATGAATTATATAATAGTATTGGTGATAATTTAAAAGAAGATTTCAATCTTCACTTCACTCAACAGAATACAGAAGAGCAAATTGTTAAAAAATTAGCAGATTTTTCTGATAAGCAAACAATTATATTTTTTGATGCAATAGATGAAAGAAACAATAACAATTTTCCTGTGGAATTTAACAATTTTGTTAGAATAGCCAAGGATAAAGGTATTAAAATTTGTTTTACCTGTAAAGATATTGAATACGAAAGATTTTTAAAAAATAATGGCAACCCAACTTTTATTACTAAATCTATTTATTCTATTGATAACAGTAATATTAGTTTTTCTTTAAATAATTTTTCAGATAATGAATATAAAAAAGTAGAGTCATGTTACAAAGAGAAATATGATCTTTTAGATATCCCAAGCGATATTAGCTATGAATTGAAAAATGGGTTTATGCTAAGAATATATTCTGAAATACATAAAAATAAAAGAAAATTTCGGGCACAAAATATTGTTGAAATGATGCAAGAATATTTAGAACAAAAATTAGCAAAAATGTATAACTCACAATATGACAAAGACATTGCAAATAATATTCTTATTGAAACAGCTAGACATATTTGGGAACAATCTATAGGTAAAGATGTAAATGCATTTCCAACAATATATCGTATGTCTGATAAAATATTAGAAAAAGATTTAAAGACTGCTTTAAACTTGCGGATTAATGAA
The DNA here is from genome assembly GCA_944326545.1 of Candidatus Gastranaerophilales bacterium. Classification (GTDB taxonomy): domain Bacteria; phylum Cyanobacteriota; class Vampirovibrionia; order Gastranaerophilales; family Gastranaerophilaceae; genus Limenecus. The sequence continues at coordinate 65,745 of CALVEH010000001.1, forward strand.
AAAATCCCCAATGAATTATTTGAACATAAAATATTACAAAAAAATCTTTATGAAGATATCTTTATAAGTTTTTATTATACAAGATTTAGGGACTATATAATAGGATTTATGTCTCTTAAGTTAGATACTTTATCAAGCTTAGAATTTAGTAATTTATTACCAACTTTATATTCAAGCAATATTGGTATTAGTATTGTTCAATGGTATTATCAATTTGCGAATAGTAACCATAAAGAATTAATTGAGCAGTTCTTTATAGGCAAGATTTTAAGTTTTATTAGTGCATATAATTACTTAATAGATATGTATTTTAAAGAGCTAAAAGATATTATTTGTCCTAATGTAAAAGAAAAAATTGCTATTGGTATTATAAAAGAGCCCATTAATCCCTTTTATTTTTTCTACCCTGCAAAGACCAATAATGATATTATAACATTTTTTGATGATTATGATAGTTATAAAAATGCATACGAAAGCATAGGCGGAATTTCAACAGCTTTAAATATAGATGATGAATGTAATATGAAAGCAATTGCTTTCAAAAGATTAATTGAAGATGTTTTAAGAGCATTGAAAAATCCTTATAGCAGAGTGTTTGGCGGATATCCTAAGTATTACCCAAAATCTTTTTTTAATCCTAAAAATAATAAAATTATTTTAAACGAAAGAGTCTATTCTTTATTTGATAATTATTCACATTTATTGGGTTATAAATATCAGGTAAATCTACAAGAAAGTGATTTTTCATACTCAAGATATAAGCAAAATATATTTCCTATTAAAATAAATGATGTTTTAAATAAAATTAAGAGATTAAAAATTAAAATTTTTCTTGATAATGCAGAAAATACAGATTTTGATAAAACTATATTTTCATTTGATGGCAATGACAATGTTTTAGAATACGATGATTGTAAAATTAATAGTTTTATTAAATCTAATAGAATTTTACCTGATATTAAAGTTGAGGGAATTGATGAGTTAGAAAATCACTTACGTTTATATAAACACTTTAGTGATACTCTTGACTTTCCACTGCCTAAACCAGATATAGAAACAAAAATACCTCTGAAAATTTATGAAACAATAAATGGAACAACAGTAAGTAGATTAGGAGATGACATTATTCGCGACATATATAGTAAGAAACAGAGGAATAAGTATTATCGTCAATGGTTTTATAAAATGTATAATGTCTATATTTCATATGTCGAAGAATTTTTTCCTCGTATTAAAAATTATTTATACACATATTCAAACCTTCCTATAGCTATAAATTATAAGATAAATGATTGTGATGACGATATTAATAACTCTCTACATTGTCAGTTTTGTTATGAAATATTGTATAATCAAGACCAAGATGAATTAGTAAAATTGACAGAAGTAAATTCTTTTTCAAGCAAATATAACGGTTGGAGAATGATGCCAGCTTATCCTGAAACAATAGAAGAAAATGTTATACTAATGATTTCAGATGAAATAAAAAATATTTATAAAAGAATAGCTATGGAAGAAAATATTGAGCTTTTTGAAAATCATTATATTTCACATTTTTAGGAAATACCCATTAATTTACTATAAAACTCATCCATCATACTGGCAACTTGTGCTTCTTTACTTTTAATTATGTGTGAATATGTGTTTAGTGTGATGTTTTTGTCTGCATGCCCGAGACGACCGCTTACTGTTACAACATCTTCACCTGAAGCAATCATTATACTTGCGTTTGTATGTCGAAGTTGATGAAAGGTTATCTTTGGGAGGTTGTGTCTTTCTAAGAATTTTATAAACCACTTATATGGCAAGTTTGGATTCATTGCTGTTCCATCTTCAAGCACAAAAACATATGGTTCGTTTTTCCAGGCAGTACCAAGCTTGAGTTTCTGTTGTATTTGTTGGTGTTTATATTGTTTTAACAAGCTCATTACTGTTTGAGATACAGTTACAATTCTGACTCCTGCTTCTGTTTTGGGTTTATCCTTTATTGTTCCGTAACCTACAATATAATGTCTTTGCTTATTTATGCTTATTTGTGAAGCATCAAAATTAATATCATCCCAAGTTAAACCTGTTAATTCACTTCTTCTTAATCCTGTATCAATAGCTAAAGAAATCATTGCTGCCAAGATTAAAGGTTCTGTACTCAAAGCTTTTAACATTTCTGCAACTTGTTTATCATCATAATACTTAGCTTTTGACTTTTGTACTTTCTTCATATCAATCCTTTGCATAGGATTTTCTTTGATTATATTCCACTTAACTGCAGTTGAAAGAATTGATCTAATTATGCCCATATGATTACGTATTGTTTTTTCTGAAAGCGGTTTGCTCTTTGAACAAGTAAACATTTGTTTTATATTCAGGTTATAAGCATCACAAATTTTTTTAGCTATTTCGTAATCGGTAATATAGCCTTTTTTAAGTCTTCTACAAGATTTTACAGATAGCCCTGATAATTCTTGCATTTGTAGAATAGGCAATGGCAGCAATCTTTCAATAAGCTTCGTTGTAGGAATATATTTACTATCTAATCTCATATCGGATTCATGCAAGTTTTGATAAAACTGTAGCAAGTGTGTTGGCTGTATATTACTTATTTTTATATGTCCCATTGCAGGAAGAATTCTATCATTTAACTTTTGTTTGTAAGCAACAAGGGTTGTGGGTGTGAGATTTATTTCTGCATAATCTTTAAACCATCGTTGAGTAAATTCTTCAAATGTTATTTTTTCTCCATCAAGATATGTACCATTTTGCACTTCTTGTTCAAATAATACAAGCTGCCTATTTAATTCCTTTTCTACTTGCTTTGGGGTTAATGTTTTATCTAGTTTTATTGTTTTTCTTTTGCGTAACTTTTTACCATTTGAGTTATAGCCTTGACAGACCGTTAATCTGTATGTGTATTCTGAAACTTGTTCATAAAATGCCATTATTAATGTCTTCTCCTTTTATTTTTATTATGACAATCTTTTGTAAATTACGCTGCTATTTTCCTGTATTCCATTGCAGTATAAGGGCTTTAACTATGTGATTTTATGCACTTCAGATAATGTTCATTGAAATCTTTACACCCACAAGTCATTTTAACTCGTTTGAATACAGGGTATTTTTCAATAATTTTTGAAGCAACTTTGTTGCCTTCTTCATCATTATCAAGGTATAGGAAAAACTTTTTGTACTTTGTAAAATCCGCTTGCGAAATGTATTTAAGTAAAGATTGAACACCGTTCGAAGGAGTTACAATGTGATAGTATTCTAACTGTCTTTTTTCTTGCAGATACTGATATAATGCGTATCCGTCAAAGTAGCCTTCTACTACAGCCAATGCTTCCGTTGTCGGCTTGTAGGAATTAATCATTGCAAGACCAGTAGGGGCACCTTTTTCACGTCTTAATCCATCTTTGCCTAAGTTTAGCGGTCTATACTCAAAACCTAAAATTATATTGCTCTTTTCTGTAGAATACTGGAATGTAGGTATTACCCATCGTTTTTTATACTCATCAATTCCAATTTTAACAGCAGTCACTGTTTCCATCGTTAAACCTCTTTTTTTATTTAAAAAGCGAAGTCGTGTAATTGATTTTTGCAATGCATCATTACAATCTTGTAGATATGTTCTAAATTCAACCTGTTTTTGTACTGTAAAAAATCTTTTATACCTGTCTGTATTTTCAAGATTGTAAAAAGACTTTAAACTGATTTTATTTTTGTTGCTTTTAAATATTTCTTTCAGTAATTTTGGTGCGTGACTTTCATCTGCAAAGCACCATAAAACACCTTTTGCTGCATTGAATTTCAAGTTATCTCTACCAGTATCTTTACAAAGTGGACATTGCCAAATATATTCATCTCCAGACTGAGATTCTGGTTCTCCAAAATAATTTTTCAATACATTTAAATTAAGTCCATTCATTTTTTTATTTACTCCTCTCCAAATTTGCGGTTTTTCCAGTAAATCCCAAGCAACTCATAGGACTTCGGATTTACGGTTATGGTAATTGCCGCAATACCACTATTAAATAGCAATTACGACAATTACTATTTTGCGGATTAAATTAAATCGCCAAGTTCTTTTACACCTGGGCTTAATTCTTTTGTCTCTAAATGAACTAGTCTATATTCAGTACCAGAGTTATTGTTTATCAGGCGTTTTTCTAATGTATAGTTTTCTGATTTTGCCATATCTGCAACTATTGCTATATCATTTTCAAAATTTTTTATAAACTTATCTCTTGAGTATCCAAATTTTTGACGATGATTTGTCATCAATTCTGTTTTACTGAAATATTTGCCTTCATTTTCTAAAAAGAACTGCAGCATACGGTCGTATTTATCCTCAAATGAAGGACGATAGCGAATGAACGAATAAAAATCTTTACTAAGCCGTTCTGTTGTTTCTATGGCCATTTCCATATCTTTTGTATTGATGTAGCATTCTTGAGGATGATTAATACAAGCATACATACAGGCTATCTTAAGAGCCTTTAGCTCTCTAGATTTAATTTCTTTTTGAAGAAGTGTATTCACCGTTTGATTTTCTAATTCATCAAGCTTTACTTTATATGGATAAAACACATTGATATTGGTATCTTCTAAAAGTTCATAACAATTTTTAAATTGGACTGATTCAAAAATTTCATACAATTTTTCGCCTAAGGCTTTTAAATCTTGATAATATTGTTTTTCTTGTTTTAAAGCCTCTTTAGCATTTTTTTCTATCTTGTATGGTTCCTTTTTATCCATAAATGTTATAATGCAACGTCTTCCCAAACCTGCTTCCATTAGCAAATTAAATATTTTTTCTAGACTACTGCCTTTAAACAACGTTGGATCTGAGTACATAAGTGTATTAACGGGTATGTCTTCTATATTTTCCTGACGTTGCTCGGTTTTAATAGACTTTGATATAATTTTGCCGTCATATGCTTCAAACAAAATATTAAAAAACAATGTCTGTTCTGAAGTCATTTTATTGAGATATTGTCCAAGTTCAGCAAATTTAATCATCAGACTTCCAAATCCAGCTTCTTTAAATACCTTTGCATCATAATATATTCCTTCTCTAGTCCCATCAGAAACTTCTATTGTCATATTTCTAAATTCTTTAATTTTTTCTTTTATATATAACTCTTTCGCCTTTGTTTGCTTTTCATCAGGAAATTTTATGTTTGCTTGCTGCTCTATCTCCAACTTTCTATTTTGTTTCAGTTCTAAGACTGCATTCTTAAACCAATTTTTAAATGGGAAGAATACATACTCATCTAGTTCATTAGAAATTCTATCTTTACCCATACCAGAAGGCATAAATAGAGTTGAATAATAATTTGGATAACCAGCTTTGCCTATTTCAAGGTATTTTATACGTTTGGCAGTAAACATCTGCGCTATCTTAGCATGTACAATGTTTATTATTGAATTGATTGCTATTGCTGGATAACGATTTTTAATGACTTGCACGATTTGTGCTACTGGTACAGGCATGTTCAAATTACTGATGTCACAAATAATCTCTTCAGAAGAATTTATTCTACAGTATGGGCTCATCTCTTCTAAGCCTGACTTATTCTTACAAGTTGCCTCAGGCAAGTAGTTGTTAAATGTAACTTTTTCTTGAACGTCACTAAATGGCGTTCTAATTGATATTTCTTTCATTTTATAACCCAACCTTTCTTATCTCATTTTTAGTAGAAGCTGTATTACTGTTAATCATTTCTCCGTTATTTAAATAGTCAATAAGGCTTTCGATATTAATGAGGTACTTCTTTCCAGCTCTGACATATTTCACCTTATTTTGCAAGACCATTTGTCTTATACGATATTTGGCCAGTCCGGAAATTTTTGAGGCTTTGTTGATTGTTTCCATTTGTGGAAAATTTTTGTTCATTATTTTCTCCTTTCCTTAAATGTTAAGAGTGTCTATCTTTGTTTTATCCCAAGCTAGCATGTCTGAAGTCGAAATTTTCAAAAAAAGAAATTAATGAATATTTATGCTACAAAATAAATTATTGTTGTATTTATGCAACTTTATGTGCTAATATTGAGCAATGAAAAAAAGACAAGAGAATTCCCTATACAAAGAGCTAAAAAAGACATTTGGAAAAAGGTGCAGCGATTTAAGATGTGATGATGAAAAAGAAATTCAAGAGAATGGAAAAACAACATATATCAATACATCAATGCAAAAATTAGCAGATAAATTTTCTTCGATAATAAAAGCTAGCTACGATAAATCCAAAATATCTAGAATTGAAAAAGGAACAGCCGAAATAACTATTTTGGATTTATTTCTTTACAGTGAATATTACAAAGTCTCTTACAATTTTTTACTTGGGCAATCACGTAACAAAAAAGATAAGTATTTTAGTGCATTTGAAAAATACGGTTTATCAGACCAAACACTTGATATTTTAAGTAATATAGTAAAAAATAAGGGAAATAAAGAAATAAAAGCTCTAAATGCTATTTTTGCAAGTGGTTTAGCTCAACCCTTTTTAGAATATTTGTATGATTTTTTTTACAATGATTATGAAAAACGCTTACCCCAAAACTATAAAGTGACTGGTGGTGAAATTATTAAAGTTGAATTAAGGGCAAAAGCGGGTAAGCTTGATCTAGGAGAAGATTATGTACCTCTTGAAAAAATGAATATCATAAATAGACAAATAGTCTACGATAAGCTCAATGAAATAAAACAAGCCTTACAGGATAAATAAGAAGAAGCTAAAATATAATCTTATATTATAGACCTATAAAACCTGTAAAGCAAGGTTACATCAACAGATTCATTTTTAATAGCGTTAATCAATTCTTCTTTCAATTCGTCAGTATTTTCTAAATGTTGAAAATTAAAAAGCTCTGACGGTTCTACATCAAGTGCAAAAAGTATGTTAGATAAAGTTTCTGCTGTAATAAAATTGTTACCGCACTCAATTTTGCTGAGGTTTCTTTCACCAATGCCAACAAGTTCAGCCAGCTTTTCCTGAGTCAAACCTTTTCTTGTGCGGATTTCTTTGATTCTTCTGCCTAAAAGTTTTTTTATGTCTCTATTATGTCCCATTGCATCCTCTTTTATGTATGATAATTTATGCTATTCCCAAAAATAACGACTTTAAAAACTCTTTAATCATTGACAGAGAGTTTTTAATTATGGATAATAGAGTTTAAAAGTTCCTGTTTTGGTTAATTTTATGTTTTTAATGCTGACAACAAGGAGATTGTTATGCAAAATGTAGTACATAAGGAAACTAGGCTTAACGAAATTTCCCTCAAAGTAAAAAATTGTGAGGATTGTTCATTACACAAAAACCGTAAATGCTCTGTTTTTTCAAAAGGAAATACTAATGCTCAAATAATGCTTATAGGTGAAGCTCCAGGAAAACTCGAAAATGAAAAGGGCTTGCCTTTTGTTGGTAAATCAGGTGAGTTGTTAGACAGCTTATTGAAACAAGCGGGCTTTGAAAATCCAGAATCAGATATTTATTTTTGCAATGTAGTAAAATGCCGTCCTGTTAAAAATAACAAAGACAGAAAACCATCTAAGGAAGAAATTTTAAGTTGTAAGAAATTTTTGTTTGAACAAATTGACATCATTAAACCTAAAATCATTATACTTTGCGGTAATACAGCTAAAAATGTATTTGGCATCAATGAAACCATGAAAACTAGTCACGGAAGAATGTATAAAAAAAATGAGACTATTTTGTTCACAATATATCACCCTAGAGCAAGCATAACTAACAAACTAAAAATACAGGACTTACGCAAAATAAAAATGCAGTATCAACAGGAGCTAGCTAATGGGCATTTATAGTTGGCTGCTTTTGATAGTTTTCTTACTTTCATGGTTGAGCTATTACGTGATTTCAGAAAATGGATGGTTAGCATTACTTGTTGCACTGCTAATAGCTTTTGGTATGTGGGTGTACTTTATTCCCTTATGGATTGCAAGATTAAGAAAGCATCCCCACAGTACTGCCATTTTCTTTATTAACTTTTTATTAGGGTGGTCTATTTTATTTTGGTTTGTAGCACTTGTATGGTCATTTGTAAGCAGCGAAAGCAAAAATAAGGAATAGGGTAATGAGTAATATGAAAAAGATTTTTGTAGGAATTACGATTTTTCTAATTTCAGCGTTCTTATGCAGCACGGTCAGTTACTGCGTAATAGCCAAACAAACAGAGAAAAAATCAGAGAAGATAAACAACACACACCCAAAAATCATTCATACAAAATTTAACTACAACATATTGAATTCTGAAACAGCTCTTAAAGACGCTGTTGTTATTGCTGAAGCTAATTTGCAAAATGAACAATTAATAAATGATGTTTATACAGATACTTCAGGTTCTTATGGTAAATACATTGTATGGGGCGCAAACTATGATAAAAATTCATCAACATTTACCTTAAAAACCATAGAACTTATTGGAATTTATAACCCTGATGATATAAATTGTCTTAAACCGTTAGGAGTTTACAAAATCCCATTGAAAACGTTTAACTATTATGGTGCAGGGGATAGCTTATATCAAAATCATTTTGATATTGCCTGCTTTGACAAGTATAAACACGCAAATGCTTTAAGTATAGAAAATGAAACAAGCCCTGAGGGAACACATTTATCTAAAAGTCTTGTTGGTAATACGTTAATTTATAAAGATGAAAAAGGTAATGAAATAATAAAATTTGTTTTTGATGTAAAAAATCAAAAATTCTTTTACTCTGATGTAAATAATCCTCAGGATTACATAAACGTAGAAAAACTGCCAAATAAAATGATTTATCGAGACAAGAACGGTGATACTATAGAGATCTACGAAGCAGAGGTTGTCGGGGACAGAGATGGCAATCCTGTTATAAGTAGAATTATTGTTTTTGATAAAGAAGGAAACACCCAAAAAATTGTGATTTTTGATAAAGCATAATCCAAAATGAATAAAGAGGCTCAATTAACGAGCCTCTTTTTATAAATAACTAATCAATACCATCTACTTCTTCAAAAATATATTTGTCATCGATTTGCATATACCTGTATAAATAACCTCCATTTTGTGCATAAGCTAGTTGAAATTCTTTGTCTTCATCTTCAATATTTTCAAAAAATTTAACAAGCATATTAACATCTTTCTTGCGAAGAGGAATCTTCTTCACTAGCTGCATATTTTTGTCATATTCAAAATATGGGATACTAGATATGTCCCTTACTTCTACTTTATTTATATCTGCTGTTTGAAGAAAATCACAGGTAGAATCAACATTGTATTTTTGATAAAGAGAATCAATTCTAGGGTCATTAGTCACAATTTTTTTACTAAGTTTATGCCCTATTGCCTTATTCAAAGCTACAAATCCCAATGTTCCATTTAGCATTTCTTTTGCTATAAGATATTCTTCTTTTGTTAAATACATACTACATAATCCTATTGCACTATTTTATTTTTACTATTTTAAACAAACCCTTTATGTTGCTCTCAAGAAGAACTGAACCATTGCCAAGATTAAATATTTGAGAAAAAGGTAATACTGAATACAAAATCTGACCGTTTTGCTTGATTACATCAGTAGAATAATTTTTATTAGCAACAATTGAAATTCCATCCTTAAAATCTTCACATTTATAGTATTTAAAAGGAAGTATTACATTATTGTTTTTATCTATAATTCCCCATAATCCATCTTTTTTTACACAGGCAAAACCATTATGAAAAGAATTATATTGCTGGTACATAGGAGGGATAATCTCATTACCTTTATCATCAATAAAACCCCATAGACCATTTTTTTTAACAGCAAAACAGCCATCTTCAATACCAAATTCAATATTTTCATAAACATTTAACAAAGTGTTATTTCCATTAGTTTCTACTTTTACAATTTCTATTAAATATTTTTCTTCAATATCATTAGAAAAATGCTCCACAGCAAAAAGCCTTGTATTTTTTTTGTGTAACAAATCAACACTAAAAACAGTATCACTTTTAAAATGAGCAACGATAATATTTTTCTCATTTACAAAAAATGTCTCATATTTTTGCTGTTCTCTAGCAACTGGTGTTTTACAAAAGCATTCTATTTTGGCAAGCCGATTGTGTTCAGAAATTGGTGTAACAGACCTGACATTCTTAAACATCAATTTTTTAGATATTTTTTTATTCATATGCACCTCCATAAATTCATAATAAATCTTTTTTTCAACAGCACTGTTATTTACCTCAATTTACTTGGGGCATAAGAAATACAGAGTTATAGATACTCTTAATTCATTATTTTTAAAGGCATTTACGACATAAACAGCAAAAAAATTTATCAAATGCGTTATTATAGAAGGCATATACGGGATTTACGGCATATGCCATAGATTAAAAAATCAAAACTTATGTAAGACAAAAAATATACTTATACGTCCCCCAAAACTAGTAATATCAACAAATTTGTTTTACAGTCCCTAAAACAGTCCCTTTTTGGGCCCAATGTGATATTTTTATTTAATTATAAAAGAATAAAAAAGCAATAAAAAAGAGCCTTTACGGCTCTTTTTTTAATGGAGCGAGAGACGAGGCTCGAACTCGCGACCCCTTCCTTGGCAAGGAAGTGTTCTACCACTGAACTACTCTCGCATTCGGTAATTATTATTATACATGGCAAATTTTATTTTTCAACTATTTTATTTTACTTTTTACAAAATCTATCTCATCGCCTTTTTTAGCAATACTTCCAGCCAATTTTCTTTTTAACAATTCATCTAATATTTTACCAATTTGCTTGCCATCTGTTATACCTAACTCTTTTATTTCGTCTCCGTTAAGTTCAACTCTTATCAAAGATAACTTTTCAAGATAAATTAAAGCCTCTTTTCTTTTCGTCAAAAGGTAGTATACAAGCACGGATTCTACAGATTTTTTATCAAAAAATTTATATATATCATAATTAGAATTCATCATGCTCAAATGATTATTCATCAAATGTTCTATATCGGTAAAAACTTTCTTTTCAGCTCTAGTAAAGCAAAAATTTTCGATAATATTTTTGTTCTTTAAAACAGTGCCCAAATATACAAGCCAAACATGCTCGGGTTGATACTTATCCACGAGTGTCTTTATCTCAAGGCCTTTTATGTCTGGTCTTTCACCATAAATCAGTTTGTAATTTTCGTTAACCAAAAACATGTCATACACTTTTGCCATGTTCAAAGAAAACGACTGTTTCAACTCTGATTTAATACGAGTCCATGAAATATCATCATGCAACTGACAGCTAATATACTTTTCCTGCAAAGCTTTTGTATGCTCATCTCTATGGAAATTAAATCTTGCAGCAAATTTTAAACAACGCAAAATACGAGAAGGGTCTTCGTTAAAACTATTGTCATGCAAAACCCTGAGCTTTTTATTATTTAAATCATTTACGCCGCCGACATAATCTATAACATCGCCATAATTTTCTTTATTCAATGACATTGCAAGAGAATTAATCGTAAAATCTCTTCTGTACACATCTTCTTCCAAAGAGCAGCCTATTTTTGCAACCACAGGTAAATGTCCTCTGCGTGGGTAAAACTCTTGTCTTGTTGACGCAAAATCAATTTCCACATCGTGTTCAAACACAGCCTTTGCCGTTTTTAAATCATTTTGAACCTGTGAAATCTTGCAATATTTTTTTTCTGCCAATAGATGACAAAATTTTACAGCATCTCCTTCTACAGAAACATCAATATCAAAAGATTTTCTTTTTAAAAGCAAATCTCTGACAATACCGCCAATTAAATATATTTTAAAGCCATTCTCATCCGCAGTTTGCGAACATACCTCAAGAACGTTTAATACATCTTTTGAAAGTTGTGAATTTAGTTGTTTTTTTATATTTAAAGACATGTCTTAGCGGTTTTTTACATATATGTTACCGAACAATTTTACAAAAGAATTACGTTCTTTTTCAAGTTCTTTGATTCTTTTTACAAGAATTTTGTTATCAGCAACAAGCTCCTCAATTTTGCCGACAAGAATTTGATTATCTTTTTTAAATTCTCCAAGCTGTACGGCATCTTCTATAAAATCTGTTTTTTTGATGTAATCTGCAACATCACAAGTAATTTTGCGAGCAATAGACTCAGCCAAAATAGCAAGAGTCTGGTTAGAAATATCAAGCGTCACGTTTTTCAGCTCGTTTTCAACCTCTTTATTTACCTCGTTCAATATTGTTATAGGAAGTTCTTTAGGGTCTTTTAAATCTTCTTCGTGGTGTTCAACAACAACTTCTGCTTCATTAACAACATCTTCTTGAGCAGGTTCTTCAACGTTTGGATTTTCTTCAGGAATTTCTACAGCCATATCAACAGGAGTAATATCATCTTTGTCCATAATATTAATCTCACATTTTGGCTGTTTTTGTTTTATGCCGTTACGAATTTTTTCAACGGCCATTTCGTCAAAAAATTCCACCCCGTTGGCATCTTCATAAATCGGTTCTATTTTCCAATTTTTTATGAAAGCTTCGAGAATGAAGTTATCTATGAATAAATCTTCACTGTTTAAAATTTCGATAATCTTTTCTTTGTTAAACATCAAGACCTCAACAACTCGCGTGTAACTCAATGATAATATATTTTGAACAAAAAAGAAACAGATTGTAACAAATACGGAAACTTTTTTTTAATTGTATCGTCATAAAAAATACGAAGAGAGATTTATTAAAATTTTTTTTAAGAGGAATTGGGAATGATTAATAATTTGGCGCATAATTTTGCAGTCGAAGAATTTGACGTGAACAATTTTGAAGATGAGGCACTCGGCAAAGAAAACTGCCAAAATTCAATCGACCTCTCTCAAGAGCAAGAACAGGAAACTGTTGAAACATTTAATACAATTGTTAAAAAGAACGACATTTTACAAAACTATCTTAAAGATATAGGACGTATAAAACTTTTAAAAAGCGAAGAAGAACGTGAGCTTGGCAAGCAAATCAAAGAAGGAAAAGCAAAAGAGGCTGAGCTTGCTAAGAAAAAGCTAATACAATCAAACTTAAGACTTGTTGTGAGCATTGCAAAAAAATATATAGGACAAGGTGTTCTGTTTATGGATTTGGTGCAAGAGGGTTCACTCGGGCTAATAAAAGCGGCAGAAAAGTTTGACTATCAAAAAGGATTTAAATTCAGCACATATGCAACTTGGTGGATAAAACAAGCAATTGTAAGAGCTATCTCAAACCACTCAAGAACAATCAGAATACCTGTCCACATGACAGACAAAATCCGCCTGTACAAAAAAGTGACGGCAGCACTGACAGCAAAACTCGGAAGAGAACCAAACAACGAAGAAATGAGCCAAAAGCTCGGCATATCAATAAAAAAAGTAGAGAATATTAAAAATGCAATTTTCAAAGATCCAGTCAGTCTTGATACTCCGATAGCAGAAGATTTGGTACTTGAAGATTACGTTGCAGATGACAGCTATCGTTCACCTGATGCAACTACACAATCGATGTTTTTATACAAAGACATAATGACAACGCTTAATTTTTTGAGCCATAGAGAAAAAACAATACTGATAAATCGTTTCGGGCTTGACGGGCATAACAAACAAACCCTTGAAGAAATCGGCAAAGAACTTGGTTTTTCAAAAGAACGCATAAGACAAATAGAAAATATTGCACTACAAAAACTAAAAACAAATAACGAGATATCACATCTTAAAGAGTACTTAAACTAAAAATCAGAAACGTTGAGACAATAACAACTTTCAAAGAACGCAAATAATTTCTGTAAAAAGAAATTACTGTCTTCTTTGGACATCTTAAACTCCTTAGTGACGCTATTTCAGCAAAATCTGTAAAAAGATTTTGCTTTTTTTTGCATAATTGATTTTCTCACAACACGCCTAATAAGCGCAACACTGCCATTTATAGCTCAAAAGTATATAGAAAAAAGTACTAAAAATTTTTTGAAAAATTACCTGCGTAATCAAACTTAATATATTGAAATAATCAAAATATAGATGTATAATAATTGAGCTGAAGAAATTCTTACGGGAAAGAGAAAGGAGATTAAAATGTGCGTCAGCTCTGTATCAAACGTTATGTCTTGTCAACCTTTGAAAAGCTTTGGAAAATCAGAACAGCCGCAAAAAAATTCTCCAGCAAACCCGACTTTTGCATCTAACAATACAGTTTCTAAAGAAGAATACGATAAGATGTGTGCAAAATACGATTTGGCATGCCGAATCGCTTGCGCTCAAGCTGAACAATACAACCAACTTGCTGCTAAATACAAAGCTATTGCAAAGTAGTTGTTTCTTAATTTAAGCTTACGTCTTTCAGATGTTCTATTTTAGGGTTTTGAACACCTAAAACAGATATTATATCTATGCGAAAATTTTTGTATTCTTCTTCCGTAATCTTTAAATAAGCCAATCCTGCTTTGTAAATGTGTTCGAGTTTTTTATAATCCACTGCTTCAAAAGGATGCCCGCAGTTTAGAGTTTTTCTTGTCTTTACCTCTACAAAAACGATTGTATCTTTATCTTTTGCAACTATATCTATCTCAGCAAGACGAGAATATCTAAAATTCCGCTCCAATATTTTATATCCTTGCTTTTGTAAAAACTTAGTGGCTTCGTCTTCGCCGTATTGCCCTGTCTTTTTATTACTCCCAAAGATTTTAAACATAAATGCTCTCCATCTCTTTTATAAGATTGAGCATTTTTTCTTTCATTTGTTTAGGATACAAAATTTCGCAACTGTCAAAATATCTTATTAATCTTTTTAGTATTAAATCTTTATCCTCAAGGGTATTAGATATAACTTTGTAATCAACACCCATTTCCAAAACCGTTTCACCTTCTTTTAATTTGTAAGAAGAAGCCAAGCGTCCTTTTAATTTAAAAGTTACAGCTCCTGAAAGATTTACGGTAGAAACTTGTGGCATCTGCTCGGATTTTAAAATGTTACACAACAAAAATTCTTTATACGAACATGTTCCGTAACAATAACCCAAAAGAACAGCATTGCCTTTTTTATATATTATTTTTAACGGAGCAACGTTATATTTTTCTGTTTTTCCTGTCAAATCATTTTTGTACTGCAAATTCAGCTTATATTTTTCACGACAGTATTTTTCATAAAGTTCAACATTTTCATCCTTCTTTGTAATATTTATTGTGGAAGGATATGCCTTTATTTCCTTATTTTTTATGAGGTTGTACGTGTCATCAGAGAAACTTTTTTCTACAACCTGCAATGCTTCTTTAAGATTATCTTTAAACTGTAACGCATCGATATTGTTTAAAGACTCATTCATAAACTTTATCACCGACAAATCAGAAGTTTCATAGTTTGTTGATTCCAAACTTCTTTGAATGTAATATTTGTCTTTTAATTTAACAATCGGCACATTCAACAGTTTTAGAGTATTTATATATTTATTAATAAGCTCTTTTCTATAACTGTTATCAGCAGTTTCTTCAACAATAGCAAGCATCTCGTCAACAGAAAGCGGACGTTTGACCAACTCTTTGACCAGTTCTATAAATCTGTATCCAGCATTGTTAATCTTATTATCCGACATTTTCATATCCCGCTTTAATTGATTTTAAAATTTCCACAAATTCATTTTTAACACTGTCAGGCGTTAATATTTTACAATCTGCACCGAATGATAATATTCTTTGATAAAAGTTAAATTTATTGTTAACCGTTGCCAAAATTTTAAGAGAATATTCTCCATCTGATAATGTTTCTTGTATTTGTTCATACTCATTGGCAATAAAAGTTTTTGCACTATAACCTTTTAAAACATATTCAACATCAACTGATGTTTTTATAAAATCGTCATCTGAAGCTTTAGGAGCTTTGTACAAATCTGTATTAATTTCTTTAATTTTGTCTATTCTCAAATATCCAAAACTATCGTATTTTAAATTATGTCCCCAAACATATAACTTTTCATTTTCAAAGGTAATATACTCCGGTGAAAATTCAAGATTTTCCAGACCATGTTTAGGTGATTTGTAAACAAATACAGCTTTTCTTTTTGTTTTGATAAAAAGAAGCAAATTATTTATTATATCTAAACTTATTTCGTTAAAAGGATGCTTGGTGCATAAAATTTCTCGTGATTGTTCATCAGGAGCAAACTTTGATATCTTTAAATACAAGTTATTTAAATAAACCAAAAAACGCCAATCACCGTTTGAAACAACGCAATTTCTAAACGTTTGCAAAGCATCAATTTGTTCTTTTGACAGCAAAACATTAAACGGATGACTTTTCAACACGTATTTATTATTAGTTTTTTGTGTTGGTCTGCTTATAATACAGCCTGCTTTTCTCAACGTGTTGATTGTGTTTGTAATAGTATCTTTTGAAAGATCCTTTTTAATTATAGGATCAGCTTCCAGAATCTCAACTAATTCGTCCCTTGATAAAGGTTTTTGAATTAATTGCATAATCAAGAACAAAGCTCTATAACCTGTTTTGGTTATATTACTTTTGTCTGTATGATGTTCTGTTTGTAAGAAATTCATTATTCTAATCTAGTGTCGTCTTTTTCACTTCGAGCCTTCGAAGCTCAAAGACTCACCTTTTCAATGTGTTGCTCAAAAAATTTGCTCACGTCCCTTGTCGCAAATTTTTCTCGAACACCATCTATTGCTTAGAAACTTTAATGTTCTTAACTGATGTTTCCTTTACAGAATCATTGATGCTAATTTTATTAACAATACTCGCACGTTTTTTGCGGAAAAGCATGTCAGTAAAGGCTTCAATTCTTGTTATAAAACCTGCTTCACCTGTTTGTTCGTCAACAGAAAGATTCAAAACAGGCTTGTTAAACTTTCTTGCAGCTCTTGAAATTCTTTCAACCATAATAGAATCAGGTCCGCAACCAAACGCATTAATTGTAATAACACCGTCAATATTGTTGTCTTGTAAATAATGACCTGCTGCACCTGTCATCTCGTATTCATTAGCCCAATAAAGCTTAGAATCCATAGCGGAAATACCTTCTTTTAACTGTTCAAGAGAAAGTTGCTCTGCAGTGTATGATTTAACATCTAATTTTTCGAGCTTATCAAATATTTTCATTGATATACGGTCGTCAAACAAATTGTAATTGTGAGCAAGAACCGCAACACTTATAGGATAAGATTTTTGGTTATTAACAATCACAACCTGACCTTTTTTGGCATGGTTTAGTGCTTTTTCAAAAGGTATGCCTGAATTAAGCATGATTTTAAAGTTATTTAAAACTTTCCAGCCTTCTTTAGATGCTTCTTTAATTCTTTTTTCATCAGTAATACCAAACGGAGCAACCGCTTCTTTTAAGAAAGAATACAACCCTCTGTTTTTTTCTGACTTATCTAAAGTAGCATCAATAATAGTAAAATCTCTTTTAACAACATTCTTAATCAAATCGGGAAGTCCTCTGATTTTAGAACAGTTGTAAATTTTGTGATCTATAGATTGAATAGAAGGTACAAAAATTTTATCAACGCCTTTGTCTAATAAATTTAAGATATGTCCGACATATACTTTTATCGGCAAGCAAGTTTCTGATACAACAAGAGCTGAACCATCAGACATAGTTTGTTTTGTAGTCTTGTCTGATAAAACTACCTTGATACCGAGATTTTCAAAAAAACCGTACCAAAACGGAAAATAATTGTAATAAGACATAGCTCTCGGAATACCTATTTGCATTGTTTCGGACATCAAAATTTCCTTCTAGACTTTTACTATATACAGACTTAATTATAAATCAAAAAAAATTTTTTAAACTATAGCTCACTGACTAAAAAAATTTGCAACTATTTTGTTAACGCCTCAAACACTACAGCGATAGTAGCATGAAACGTGTTCGGCACCTGCTACATTTTTAACAATACTTAATAAAAGAAACAAAAATAAGTGTATAGGGTACACATATTTGTAAAATTATGTTAAAATAATCGATACAATTAGCAATTTATTAGTGTGTTTTGCATTAAACATTCATGTGTGAAGACTTTGGTAGGGATAAATGAAGTTACAACCAATCAGTTATACAAAACAGCCACAAAACCTAAATACGGAGCATAATAACAAAGGCAAAAGCCCATCCTTTAAAGGCGTTGGCGTAGGTTTGGCTACTTTCATCGAAAATAACGGATTCTTAGGTGAATTCTTAACCATCGATACAGTAGGTATGATGGCGCCAAGAACAGTTCAAGGTTATTTAAGAAACAGAGAAGATTTAGGCCACTTAAACTATAAAGCAGGTCGTGAAGAAGCAGTACGTGAGTTATTATCAGGCCCTGCATTTTTCTACGTACCTTTGACTGTATTAACACTTGCAGGTTTGTTACGTGGTAAGGCTGCCAAAGTTCAAGCTAAAGTTCTTGACGGTTTCAAACCAATTATGCAAAACACTGCTGTTGAACTTAAGAATGCAGCACAAACAAAAGCTAACTTTGTTAAAACAGTTGTTAGTGATGCGTTCAAAGGTTATACAAAAGAAACAGGCTTGATTGATGAAATCACCAACCTTATGAACCGCAACGTTACAGAAAAATTAAGCTTTACAGACAAGATTTCAAATATATTCAAAAGCAAAGCAAACAAGAAGGTTACTCCTTCTATGCTTAGAGCACAAGCTGACGAGCTTATGGTTAAATTAAACAAAGCTAACGGCAAATTCCTTGATAATGCTTCTACAATAGAAGTTGGCGGTCAACAACATAACATCACTACATTCTTTAAAGATATGTCAAATTATCTTGACGACTTTACTCAAAAGGCTGCTAAAACAAGCGAATCAACAGAAAACTTTATTGACAAATTCCACAAGCAAGCTAAAAATTTACGTTACATAACAAATATCCTTGCAGTTGGTGCATTATCAGCTTTCTTGTGTATAATTCCAAAATTGTACCAAACAGGTGACAAATTCCCTGGTGTTGAAGGTTTGGAAAACAACGCAAATCCTCAACCAACAGGTACAGAAAACAAACAAGCAAAGGAGGCTGCATAAATGATTATTAACAGTTATTCAGCAGCAACTCCGCGTGCTAATTACACACAAAACAATACTAAAAACCAACCTTCATTCGGTAATAAAGGTGTTGCCAGAATGGCTTTTGAAAAACTGGGTGAAGCTTGTGATATTTCACCAAACGGTTCATTAACACGTTCAATGTTCTTTATCGTTGCAACATTGTTTATGCTTGGCGGTAGATTCTTTGAATCACGAAGCAACGACGAAAAAAGAGAAGTTGTTACACGTGACGTTCCTGCTGTAGCTCTTTCTGTAGCAGGTGCACCGTTAATTAACAAAGCTGCAGCTTACGCAGTTACAAAACAATCTGGTGTACCGATTGTTACTCTTGGAGAAAAGAAAAACTTATTGTCAGCAGAGTTTAGAGGTCAAAAAGATTTGGTTAACTGGTTCTCAGACCTTGCTAAAGCTGACGATGCGTTGGTTAACTTCTCAGAAACTATTAATAAACACGGCGGAAATTTACAAAAAGTATTTAAAAAACTTGGTTTTACAGATTTGTTAAAAGCTGTTACCGAAAAAACAGACAACAAAGGTATTCTTGATGCAATCAAGGAAGGTAAAGCTAACGGAACAGAAGCATTCAAAAACCTTGAAAAAGCATTAAAAGCTATCAAACCTGATAACAACTTGCTTTCTTTTGCGAAAAAAGCTCAAGCAGCAGTAAAACTCGGTGGTATTGGCTTTATGGCTGCAACATTAGGTTATTTCTTACCTCACTTGAACATCATTACAACTAAGAAAAAATATCAGAAAAAACTTGATGAAGGAAAAATCACTCAAGAAACTTTTGATTTGAGAATGCAAAGAACATCTCCGGTATTTAGAGTTTCATCAGGTATATTGAGTTTCCACAGATCATCTGCTCAAAAAACTTTCAAAAATCTTTTGAGCATGATGGACACATCAAAAACAAATCAAGCTTAGTTGAATCTCATTTGCTGGATTTCGATTTCATCGATGTCGCATAGTTCGTTTGCTATGTCGATAGCGGCTTTGTCGTCGATTATTTCTAACAGAATTAGACCTGTTGGTGAGCATTTGCCGTTTTTTTCTTCATGTAAGCCGAGTCTTGTTTTTATGAGACAGCCGTATTTTGTCAAAATTTCTTGAACAGAAATTGCATTTTCCAAACGGTTGTTAATTTTTATGCCTATAATTGTTGTCATAACTTACTCCTTTTGATAAAAAACCCGCTTTTAATTAGGTATAAAGCGGGTTATTAAATGAATCCTGTTATTTTACTTCTAATTTTTTAGTTTCTTCTTCTGGTGATTTTAATTTAGGAAGGTCAAGACGCAGGACACCATCATTCAGATGAGCTTCGGATTTAGAGACATCAATTTCGTGAGGAAAATACACAGTTCTTGAATAGTTACCGTAAGCAAATTCTGTTTTATGATATTTTTTATTTTTTTCTTCTTTTTCTTCTTGTTTTTTGGCAGAAACAGTCATATAAGATTTGTTTAAATTAATATCAATATCTTCTTTTTTTATACCCGGAACTTCTACTTTAACAGCATATTCATCGTCGAATTCTTTTATATCTATTGGGATTGTCAAACCGTTAGTTTCTTTTTCCAAAACATATTCAGGAAAAACAGAATCAAAACTTCTGCGTAAAATAGAATTAATTTCTTCATTCAACGTATTCATAAAAGTATCGGGTTTTCTGATTAAATATTTCATTTTTATCTCCTTAAAAAATCATTGGTGGGATTTTTATGAATACATTTTGAACAAAAAAAATGATACTTACATTGCCTGCAAGTATCATTTTGTAATTATAAAAATTAATAAAACAGATTATTCTTCATCCTTATACATAGCATCGTATGAAGCTAATTGTTTCTTTTTAAGGTTGTGTACAACCGCATCAACCAAGAAATCATAAGATTTCATTTTAGTAATTTCCGGAGTGAACTCTCTAATCAAAGAAGCTCTAACAATTTCTTCGAGCTTGTCGTTTGCTGTTTCTGTATCATTGTCAGAACAAATCATATCTATATATTTAGAATTGACTTTGTAGTCTTGCATTTGAGAAAACATCAACCATTTAAGTCGTGGCTTAATTGATTTTAGTTGTTTCACAATTTTTAAGTTTTTCAAATTAAACATATCTAATTCCGCCTATTAATTAACCTTATATGATAACTTCACACAGATATAAAGTTGTCTCAAAAATTAAATTTACTTATTTAGTACATGCCCTTAACAAATTGTTACCTTAAATAACATTATTAGTATTGTCGTTTTTTTTAGGCTTTTTGTCAATGTTTTGCCCCATTTTAAATTGTGAAAGCCGGCTTAAAATAAGCCGGCTTGATTTAAAATCTATTCAATTGTTATCAAAAGCTGGGTTATTCCCAACACAATTTATTTTTAAACTTTTTCTCCTTCTTTCTAACTTTAATACATTTTTTTTCATTGAACATAAGCTTGATGCCTTCTAATTCTTGTTGAAGTTCTTCTAAAGCCATGTCTGTGTCCATGTCCAAGTACATGTTCTTTGAAATCACGAATACGCCTCCAATTATGTAATCCTACGAACCGTAATTTTTCATCCCTCTGGTTCATATTTCCTATTACGGCAATTTTTTTCAAAACTTTAGAGAAATTATGTAAAGCTTTATAAAATTGTTTCTTTTCTTAACAAAACAAGATACAATGTGGTAGGAGGAGATTATAGTGGATAAACCTGAAGTAATTTTTGATATAAACGGATTTTTAAAAAAAGCTGTAGCTGAAAACGTTTCAGACGTACATTTAAGGATAGATGAAGTACCTGTTGTAAGAAAAGACGGGAAGATTATAAAAACAAACTATCCTGTTATTAAGGAAAAAGATATTTCTCATGTATTAAATATCGTATTGCCAAAATATTTGAGAACAAAAGTTCAATCAGCTTTTGACTTGGACTTTTCATACGAAATTAAAGGCGTTTCCAGATTCAGAATCAACATGGCACGCCAAATGGGGAATACTTCTCTTGTATTCAGAATTATCCCTTATGAAATACCGACTTTCCAACAATTAAAATTACCGCCTTCTTTAAACATGTTTTCTAAATTTAATAGTGGAATTGTTCTTGTAACAGGTCCTACAGGTAGCGGTAAATCAACAACTATTGCTTCTTTGATTGATTTGATAAACAAAAACGAAAGAAAACACATCATTACAATCGAAGACCCTATTGAGTTTATCTACTCAAATAAAAACTGTATTATTACTCAAAGACAGGTAGAAATTGACACATTGTCATTCCCGGATGGTGTAAAATATGCACTAAGACAAGACCCTGATGTAATTCTTATTGGTGAAATTAGAGACTTAGAAACACTTTCAAGTGCGATGAAAGCAGCAGAAACAGGCCACCTTGTTATTGCATCTTTGCACACAAACGATGCAATCCAAACAGTAAACAGAATTGTGGGTATGTTTGATCCTAAAGACAGAGAAGGAGTAAGAAAACAACTCGCAGAAACACTCAAGGCCTGTGTTGCTCAAAAACTTATACCTCTAAAAAGCGGTCACGGTCGTATACCTGCTTGCGAAATCATGGTTGTTACACCAACTATTAAAGACTTTATCATTAAAGACGAATTGGAACAAATATACGACCTTGTTAAAAAAGGTTCTTATAACGACATGATTACGATGAACATGTCATTATTCCAATTAATAAAAGAAGATCTCATCTCTAAAGATGTAGCAATTGATGCAAGTGACAACAAAGTCGAAATCGAACAAATGTTGAGGGGAGCTTACCACGGAACTGTCGATAAATTTGATATTCAGTTCTAGGCGTTTTAGCATGCCATGCAAAACTTTACTACTAATGCAATAAATCTAAAATCTTATAACTTGTCGGAAACTGACAAGATTGTTGTCATGTATTCAAAAGAAAAAGGCATTATAAGAGGTGTTGCAAAAGGAGCTAAAAAAACCACAAGCAAACTCGGCGGCAGAATGGATTTGTTAATTGCAAACAAACTTATGCTTCATAAAGGCAAAAACCTTGATACAATCTGTCAGGCAGTTGCAATAAACACGTTCAAAAACACCCGCAATGATATGGATAAACTTTTTTATTCCATATACTGTTCCGAGGTTGTACATAGCTTTGGTATAGAAAATGACCCAAACAGCGAAGAAATTTATGAACTGTTTTATACAACATTGGACGCAATCTCAAAAGCCAAAGACAAAGTTGCGTTGTTGCTTGCTGTTTTAAAATTTCAATTAAAAATAACACATATTGCCGGCTACTCTCTTGAGCTTGAAACCTGTGCCTGCTGCGGTGGAGCACTGGATAAAGAAGAAATATATTTTTCTCCAGAAAGCGGGGGAACGGTTTGTCTTGAATGTGCAAAACATTCAATAAAAAAGGTTAAGCTTCACTACAAGCTAAGAGACTTTTTAAACACTCTTTTGCAAATGGATTTTAATGCAAAAACAAAATATGACGAACTGGCAACGGAAAAAATATGCAATTTTTGCGTTGAATTACTGAAAAAACACGTTGAACAGTTTGCCCCAAAAAAAATAAAATCATCACAAATGTTGGAAATAATAAAATAAGGAATTTTTAGATGACAA
Source organism: Candidatus Gastranaerophilales bacterium (assembly GCA_944326545.1). Lineage (GTDB taxonomy): Bacteria > Cyanobacteriota > Vampirovibrionia > Gastranaerophilales > Gastranaerophilaceae > Limenecus. The sequence goes on from CALVEH010000001.1 coordinate 89,372, forward strand.
ATCTTTCACAATACATTGAACACACTCTTTTAAAACAAGATGCAACAAAAGAAGAACTAACAAAACTCTTGGACGAAGCTAAAAAATATAATTTTAAAGGTGTGTGTGTTAATCCGATAAATGTTGCAACAGCTAAAAAGTATCTGAACGATACTGATGTAAAAATTGTGACAGTAGTCGGATTCCCTCTAGGTGCAAATGTTTCCGAGGTAAAAGCTTTTGAAACAGAAAGAGCTATAAAAGACGGTGCCGATGAAATTGATATGGTACTTAACGTTTCAAAGCTCAAAGACAAAGACTATGAGTTTGTTTTGGAAGACATTAAAGCAGTAAAAAAAGCTTGTGCAGACAAACCTTTAAAAGTAATTTTAGAAACCGACTTGCTTGAAAAAGATGAGATAAAAAAAGCGTGCGAACTCTGCGTAGAAGCAAAAGCCGATTTTGTTAAAACATCAACAGGTTTTGTTAAAAACGGAGAAGGAGCAAAAGCTGAAGATGTAAAACTTATGGCAGACATTGTAAAACCTCACGGGCTTGGTGTTAAAGCGTCTGCAGGAATAAGAGACAAAGCAAAAGCTCTGGCTATGATAGAAGCAGGAGCAGACAGATTGGGTACAAGTTCGGGTGTTGCAATAGTTTCGTAGTTTAAAAAAGTGATTTTAGCGTAAAATACACCCAAACAAATTGTATTTGACATGCTTTTTTAGTAAAATTTTTTTGGAAACAGGATGTTTCTAATGTGTGGCAAGGTATAGTTTATGAAGTTTACATATGAAGAATTAGTGAAAGTAACGGAAGCTAAAGTGCTGCAATGTTCTAACACAAGCGGTTCTTTGTCGATTTCTACAGATTCTAGAAATATTAATGACACAAATGTCTATATTCCTTTAAAAGGTGAAAAATTTGACGGACATAACTTTATCCAAGATGCAGTAGATAAAGGTGTTAGAGGATATTTTACAAGTGACAAAACCAAAATTTTCCCTGCCGCAAAATTTATCTTGTATGTCGAAAACACGCTTGAAGCATACCTAAAACTTGCATTGTATTACAAAGAAAAAGTTAACCCTGTAACAATAGCAATAACAGGCAGTTCAGGCAAAACGACAACAAAAGAAATGATGGCCTCTGTTGCACAAGAAGCCTATAAGACTCATAAATCACCTTTAAACCACAATAACGAAATCGGCTTGTGCCAAACATTGCTTTCTATGCCAAAAGACACAGAAGTCTTGATTGTTGAAATGGGTATGCGAGGACTTGGCGAAATTGAACTTTTGTCAAAATATTCAAGACCAGACATAGCTATCATTGCAAACACAGGTACAGCGCACATTGGCAGATTGGGTTCTGAAGAAAATATTGCAAAAGCAAAATGCGAAATTTCAAAATACTTGCACAAAGAAGGAACACTCTTTGCTCACGATACGGAACTTATAAGAAAAACTAACAACTTTGAAGGCGAAACCGTTTACGTAGGGCTAAATTCACCTGAACTTAAAGATATAGAACTAAATCAAAGCTCAAGCAAATTTACTTACAAAAACTATACCTACGAGCTTAATATAGAAGGTCGCCACAACATACAAAACGCTCTTTTTGTAATAAATGCAGCGCTTAAACTCGGAATAAGTGAGCAAAAAATTGCTCAAGGTCTAAAAAAATACAAACCTATAGAAAAAAGATGGGAAATCACAGAAACTCAAGGCTTAAAAATAATCAATGACAGCTACAACTCAAACCCCGAGTCTTTAAAAGCTGCGATTTCTACATTCCTTTCCACACAAAATCCGCCAAGATTGCTTGTTTTAGGGGACATGGGAGAACTTGGCAAAGACGAAAAAGAATACCACAAACAAATAGGTGAATTTTTAAACGGGTATGAAAACGTAACGCTAGTTACTGTCGGTGATTTGGCAAAACACATAGCAGAAAACACTAAACACCAATCAGTAAGTTTTGCAGATAACAAAGATGTTGCAAATTACATATTAAACAATGTAGAAAAAGGCACAACAATACTGTTCAAAGCGTCACGTTCAATGAAGTTTGAAGAAATAATCAAGGAGTTAAATCAACAATGATATTAGCAATAGTTGCGGCATTGATAGCATTTGTACTGTCATTGCTATTGGGAGTTCCTTATATAGACTTTTTAAAGAAAAAAATGCTGGGTCAATATATAAGAGAAGAAGCACCTGAATCTCATGCACAAAAAGGCGGAACACCAACAACAGGCGGTGTATTTCTTGTTACAGCAGCAATCATTGCTTCCGTTGTGTCATTGTTTATGGCTGAAAAAACTTCAACAGGCGCATTTTTGCTTTTAATTACATTTATATTTTATATGTTCGCAGGTTTTCAAGACGATTCGCAAAAATTTGCGCACCACGAAAACAAAGGTCTTAGCGCAAGAGGCAAACTAATCTTGCAAGTTGCAATAGCTTGTTTGCCTGTTATGTTTGTTACAATAAGCGGAAGAACATTCCTAACTTTTGGCGAATACACATTCAACCTCGGTTATTTTTACCCTGCCTTTGGTATTTTCCTTATCACAGGGGTATCAAATGCAGTTAACTTAACAGACGGGTTAGACGGTCTTGCTGCATCAAATATGATTGTATCAACAGTTGCGCTAGGTTTAATAAACCTTATTATGGGTAACGTAGATATAGCAATAATATGTGCTTCTGTAGCCGGTGCTTGTTTAGGATTTTTATATTTCAACAGACACCCTGCAAAAGTTTTTATGGGCGATACAGGCTCTTTGGCATTAGGCGGTGTTTTAGGCACTATTGCGGTTATGGGCAAATTTGAATTGTGGCTCATACCTATCGGGATAATATTTTTGCTTGAAACTTTATCAGTAATGTTGCAAGTTACAAGCTACAAACTTACAGGCAAAAGAATTTTCAAAATGAGTCCTATACATCACCATTTTGAATTGTGCGGCTGGAAAGAAGTCACAATCGTTAAAGTATTTACACTTGTGAACTTCATATTCTGTACAGGTGCGGTTCTTCTGTTCTGGTACTTAAACAGATAGGATAAATGATGAAAAGAAAATGGTTTGATAAAAAAGTTTTAATATTAGGTTTGTCAAAAAGCGGTATTGCAGCTGCAAAATACCTTAACTCAAAAGGTGCAGATTGTTTTATTACAGAAAAAAAATCGCTCGCACCTAAGGATGAACAAACAGTCAAAGAGCTTAATGAACTCGGAATAAAAACAGAGTTTGAAAACCACTCCGAAGAATTTATGAGTGATGTTTATATTGCAGTAACAAGCCCTGGAATTCCTCCAAAATCAGAGCTTATGCAAAAGTTAAAAGAAAAAAATATACAAGTCATAAGCGAAATTGAACTTGCATATTTAGAAACTCAAGTACCGTTTATTGCAATCACCGGTACAAACGGCAAAACAACAACAACAGAACTTACAAACTTTATAATCAATAAAGAATACAAAGCAGAAAAATGCGGGAACATCGGTATTCCGCCTTGCTCTTTGCTGGATTCAAAAACAGACTATTTTGTTTGCGAAGTAAGCTCATTCCAACTAAACTACAGCCCGAGCTTCCGCCCTCAAATTGCTGTTTGGATGAACTTTACCCCTGACCATATCGACTGGCATGGCGGACTTGATGGCTATTTTGAAGCCAAAGCATCTTTGTTTGCGGCAAACAAAATGCCAGGGTTTGCAATCTTTAACGCAGAAGATGAAAAATTATTGGAATTCGGTCAAAATTACAGCGGAGAAAAATTCTTTTTTGGCAAAGAGTTTGAACAAAATTGCTCATACATTAAAGACAACGCAATTTTTTATAAAAGACAAAAAGGCTCTGAAGAAAAAATTATTGACTTAAAAGATATTCCTCTTGTCGGAAACCACAACTATCAAAACGTTATGGCTTCTTTGATAAGTGCCAAACTTGTCGGTATCGATACAGAAAAAATAAGAGAAGCAATAAAAGAATTTAAAGCACCTGAACACAGATGTGAGTTTGTTGCAAATATTCAAGGAAAAGATGTCTACAACGACTCTAAAGCAACAAACCCTGAAGCTGCAATATTTGCGCTAAAATCTTTTGAAGGCAAAAGCGTAACTCTTATTGCCGGTGGAACAGACAAAAATACAGACTTAACAGAATTTTGTGAAACTGTTAAAAAATACGTAAATCACGTTGTTTTGCTAGGTCTTGCAAAAGACAGATTTGAAGCAGAATTACGCAAAAACGGATATGAAAACATCATCATGATTGACGGAAGTTTTCAAGACGGAGTTGACAAAGCTTTTGAACTTCCTGACGAAGTAGTATTGTTATCTCCTGCTTGTTCAAGTTATGATATGTTCTCAGGATATGAGGAACGCGGAAGGGTGTTCAAAGAGTATGCCTTATCGAAACAATAGACCACAAAGAAATAACAGAAATAATTATAATAACTATGACAATCAGTCACTCCCGCCGGCAAATGATATAGTTTTATCACCGCCTGATACAACACTGATGGTAGTTGTTGCATTTCTTGTTGTAATAGGTTTGATGGCAACGTTTTCTGCTGGTGCGCCAAAAGCTATGGATTTGGGACAAAACCCGGCATCTTTTGCACTAAAACAGTTTGCATATTTGGTTGTTGGCTTTTTTGGGCTTAAATATTTTATGCAACTTGATTATAAAAAATTGAAAGATTGGGCAGTACCGTTTGCTTGGTTTGTTATCATAATGCTTGCACTTGTTGATTTTACGCCATTGGGGGTTATTGTTAACGGTGCAAAACGTTGGATAATGCTTGGACCTATACAATTTCAGCCATCCGAAATGACAAAACTTGCAGTTATATTGCTTTTAGGCAGTGCCTTTAATCGTGACAGCAATTTGTTTGATTCTGTTAAATGGGCAAGGTATTTTGTTCCTATTTTGATAATGGTATTTCTTGTACTAAAACAGCCTAACCTTTCGATGGTAGTTTTACTGTTTTTAACAACCTGCGTAATGTATTTTAGTGTTGCAGGCTCTATAAAATATATGGTAGGAGCAGGCTTAGCAGTTATTGCATCTGTTGGGGCAACATTTATGATGTTTGGTCATAAACTGTTGCACGGGTACCAAATGCAACGTATTCAAATTTGGTTAAACCCTAATTCTGACCCATACGGTGCAGGGTACAACATTATACAATCATTACTGGCATTTGCTGCAGGCGGTTTTTGGGGAGTAGGATACGGAAATTCAAAACAAAAACTCGCTTGGCTTCCTGAAGGACACACTGACTTTATCTTTGCTGTTATAGCAGAAGAACTCGGATTTTTAGGATGTTTTCTTATAATCGGTTTGTTCTGGACATTTATACATAGAGGCATAATCATTGCATCACGTGCAAATGATATGTACGGAAAGCTTTTAGCAGTTGGTATTACTTTATCAATAGGCTTGCAGGCATTTATTAACATGAGCGTATCAAGCTCACTAATCCCTGCAACAGGTGTACCGCTTCCGTTTATCAGCTACGGCGGAACATCATTGGTTGTGTCTTTATGCATGGTAGGTATATTATTAAACATTTCAAAAAAGAGAATAAAAAGGATAAAAAACTATGAGCGAAACTATTGATAACAAGAAAAAAGTTTACTTTGTAACAGGCGGCGGCACAGGCGGACACATTTACCCTGCTGTAGCTGTTGGCAACGCTTTGCAAAAAGAATCTGATACAGAAAAAGTATTCTATGTAGGCAACCCTGACAACCTTGAAAAGAAAATTGCAGACGAAAAAGTTTTTGACTTTCTCCCTGTAAGCATAACAGGTATGCCAAGAACAATGAGTTTTGATTTTGTAAAATGGGCAGTTAAACTTGCTTTATCAACTGCAAAATCTGTTTATTATATTTTTAAATACAAACCATCATTGATTTTTGGGACTGGCGGATACGTTAGCGCACCTATGCTTTTTGCAGGTATTTTAACAAGAACTCCTGTTGTTATACACGAGTGTGACGCAATCCCCGGTAAAGTAACAAAATTAATCGCACCATACGCAAGCTCTGTATCTGTAGCTTTTGAAAGTGCAAAAGAAAACATCAAATCTGATAAAATCCACTACAACGGAAACCCTGTGAGAGAAGAATTTTCTACAGTTGACAGATTCAAAGCGAGACAAAAATGGAACCTCAAAGACAAATTAACAATCATGGTTATGGGAGGTTCTCAAGGTGCTAAAAAAATTAATACAGTTCTTATTAACAGCATCAAAAACTTGTTCAAAAAATATGATATACAAATCATTCACCAAACAGGCTTAAAAAATTATGATGAAACAGTTAAAGAACTCAAGAAAATTTATCCTGAATACACAGAAAACTCTCAATATGTAATCAGACCTTATTTCAAAAAAATGTATTTACCGATGATAGCATCAGATATCGCAGTATCAAGAGCAGGTTCTTTAAGCATTTCAGAAATCTGCGTATCTGGCTTGGCTTCAATATTGATTCCATACCCTTATGCAGCAGCAGACCACCAAAGAAAAAATGCCAGAGAAATGGAAGAGCTCGGTGCTTCTTTATACCTTGACGATTCTGAATGCACAGTTGAATCATTTACAGAAAAATTGGAAGAACTAATCAACAACACTCAAAAAATGATAGAACTCCAAAACAACGCTAAAGCACTTGTTAAAACAAATGCAACAAAAAACATCATAGAGCAGATAAAAGCAGTTTTAGCAAACGCATAGAACCGTCAAATTGCCCAAAATTTGCCAGCAGAGCATTTTAACGCTATAATGTTATGACAAAGAGCAATATGGGGTTAGATATGAACAAACCTGATTTAATAGAAAAAACTCAGGCAAAAAATAATAAAAGAAAAAACAAAATCCGTTTTTATTATTCTTTCCTGACCATAGTTCTTTTAATTTGCCTTGTACAAATAGGTTTTAGTGCATTTAACAACATCACTAAAAGCATAAGCTACCACGGCAAAATCAAAAAAATGAAAGCTCTAAACCAACAAGCTTACGCTGAAAACCAAAGGCTTAAAGAAGAACTTGAAGATTTCAGCTCAATGAAAAGTCTTGAAGCAATCGCAAGAAACAACCTAAAAATGGCAGGCGAGGACGAGGTACTTGTTATAATAAACAAACCGCAAGAGCCGGCTCCTACTGAAAATCAAAAAAAGAAAAATATCTTGAAAAAAAATAAAACTCAAAAACAATAACTAAAAAAGCTTCTTTGAGAAATCAAAGAAGCTTTTTTGTACTAACGTTCCGAATGTAATAAAAACCTCACATTGTCTGAGTAGAATAATTGGGGAAAGAAAAGCCTATTTTATAGCCACAAGTCTTGATGATACACCCATATCAGAATTAATCATCTTTGCACTGGCTATAGCCATAGAGCGTCTTTTTTTTGCACCTCTTAGCAAAAATGCAACTCCGTCACTTATATTACTTGTTGGTTTTGATAATTTCTTTAACATTAAATATCCCTTTAATCCGACTGCTTTCAATCACATTATTGTTATCGGGTTATTTTAATTTTTCTTTAGTATTTTAAATCGAGTTGTTACATAAGTTTACAAAACTATTTCAATTAAAATAACAAATTAGCTTCATAATTGTACTTAATCACCGAAAAATGGTATAAATATTATAAAGAAGGAATAATAAGGAAGTATAATGTTTGATTTTTCAGTATTTTTAAACCCGGTTATATTGGCAATTATTGTTTGTTTTATCGGTGTTGTTGCGTATTTTGTTTCTAAAGTTCAGTACATCAACATGTCATTGATAGGTTTGACTAATATATTGAAAAGCTTTAGAAAGGGTAATATCGTTTACAGATTCAAAGAGCTTGATGACATGTTTTTAAAAAGCCCTTTTATCTCAAACTATTGGGTAGAATTTAAAAACACGCTCGTTTTTAACGAAGGAATTTCCCTAAAAGGTGCTGCACCTGAAAATTCTTCAATCCAGTGTACAATGGATTCTTCATACTTTTTTAACGAAGAAACTCTTATCAACAGCAAACTTAACTACAAATTTATATCAGCTGTGCCAACAATTTTAACAGGTCTTGGCCCATTGTTCACATTTATGCACATTGCAATAGCATTTTCTAAAGTTAACTTTGCAACCCAAGAAGCAACAATAGCATCTGTATCATCACTGCTCGCGTCAATGAAAGTTGCGGCAATGATTTCTGTTGTTGCAGTTGGTACATCAATTTTATTTATGGTTATTGAAAGAATTTTGTACAAAAATATGTGCAAAACTCCATTAAGCGCTTTCCAATTAGAAATGAACAAGTTGTTTGACAATATAACATCTGAAAAATTCCTTGTAGAACTTTTAAGAGAATCAAAATTGCAAAACAGCGTACTCAACCAAACCTTTACAACTATGCCAATGCAGATGAAAGCCGCATTTGACAAAAGTTTTAAAGAGACACTTGTTCCATACTTGGATAATCTTATATTTTCTGTTAACAAACTTCAAGACAACATAAAAAAGAATAATTCAGGAGCCAAAAACATCTTAGATAATATTTTTGGCACAAACAATGATGATGAGTAGTAAATATAATGAAATATATTAAGTATAAAACAGATATACAAAGTGGTGGAGACGAAAACGTTTTTTGGGTTACAATGAGTGACCTTTTATTGGGCCTTGTTGTTGTGTTTCTTGTACTTTTTGTATTTGCGATAACTGGTTATACTCAAGCAAAAGTTTCTGAACAAGAAAAAAGATACAAAGTAACAGAAAAAATAGCAGAAGAACTCAAAAAGAACAACATAAATGTTGATGCCGACAAATTCTCAGGCAGAATAAAAATTTCTGACTTGGAACTTTTTGAACTAAACAGTTGGGAACTTTCACCAAAAGGCAGAGAGTACATGGCAAAATTTGTGCCCGTGTATATTAACGCAGTTATGAAAGATCCAAAAGTAAGAAAAAATATTACACAAATAATCATAGAAGGTCATACAGACTCTCAAACTTTTGCAGGTGCAAAATCAGAAGAAGAAAAATATTACAAAAACATGGAACTCAGCTTAAAACGTGCAAACAGCGTTGCAAAATACATAATATTTGCTGACTTTGACGGCAAAAAAGATTACCAAGAAGATTTATTTAAAATAATTTCTGTTGAAGGTAAAGGCCCGTCAAACCCTGTAATTGTTAACGGCAAAGAAGATTATTCACAAAGCAGACGTGTTGAATTGCAGGTTATGTTCAAAGAAAACTTTATGCTGCAAGACAAAGATTAGAACTCAAATTCTAATCCAGTGCTGTCTTTTCGAAGAGATGCTCAATAGCATCGCCACAGCCCTGCTGTTCACTTTGTCAAAAAAATTACTCACATTCCTTAGCGCCAATTTTTCTAGAACATTCTTAAGTTATAATCACTGCAACTTGTTGTAAATGCCGATATATTCTCTGCACCCTGACCGTGTAATATCTTTGTTATCTCTGAAATTGTACTGCCTGTTGTTAAAATGTCATCAAAAACAAGCAGATTTTTACCTTTAACTTCGGCAAAATTTTCTTTATTGGCTTCAAATGCACCTTTCAGGTTCTTTGCTCTTTGAGCTTTATTTAGCTTATACTGAGGTGCTGTATCTTTAACTCTTACGATTAAATTTTCATTTACAGCATAACCAGTTAATGTTGCAAACTCTTTTGCCACAAGAGACATATGGTTATAATGTCTTTCTTTAAGCCTTTTATTACTTATCGGAACGGGAACAATTACAAATTCATTTTTTGAAATTTCAAGATTTTTCCAATAATCGTACATTATTTTTGCCTGATAAAAAGCCAAATCTCGTTGTTTGTGATACTTAATGCCTCTTATCATTTTTAAAATTACACCTGTGTAAGCAGTAGCAGAAAAAACTTCAACATTATTGATGAACTCAATTCGTCTAAATGGTAAAAATTTTACTTTTGCATAACATTTAGAACAAAATTTTGTATTCTCTTTTGTACTTCTGCAAAAATAACAATTTTTTTTATATATCAGGTCGAGTAATTGAGATAAAATTCCAAACATATATAATTATAATAACGGTTTTACCTAAAATTGTATATGATAGAATAGAATGTGTAATTACATACAAATTTACAGAGGATAGATACTTTATGAACATTATTATAATGATTTTGCTTATAAGCTTTTTGATACTTGTGCATGAGTTAGGACACTTGCTTACAGCAAAAATGCTCGGTTTCAAAGTTACAAGATTCGGCTTTGGTTTGCCTGTTGGCCCAACCCTTTTTAAAGGCAAAATCGGTGATATAGAAATTCTTGTTCACGCACTTTTATTAGGCGGTTATGTATCTTTTCCGGATGACGAAGAAAATTCAGATATCCCCAAAGATTCACCTGAGCTTTTTCAAAACCAACCTGCTTGGAAAAGAGCCATCGTACTTGTTGCAGGTGTAGCTGCAAACATGCTGTGCGCAGTAGCTTTGATTATGGTAACAGCGGCTATTACTCACAAATTACCGTCTGACAAAGCTATAGTTTACGTCAAAAGCGTAACAGAAGCCAAAGGCGCATCAGTCAAAGCTTCAGGACTAAAAAAAGGCGATATCATTCTTCGTATCAACAATTCAAATATTATTCAACCGTTCCAAACTAATATTTATGCAAAAGCCAGCAGAAAGTTCGACGGTTATATCTCAAGCAAAGCTTATGCAAATACTTTAAAAGAATTGCAAGCTAAAAACCCACAAATCAAAAACACAATGGAACCTCTTGAGCAAGGTACGGTTGTAAAACTCATTACTCCTGCAGATGAAGAAGCTATGCGCCTTTCTGCAGCAGCGCTAATGGGTATAGAAAAAATTAAAAACGATTCTATAAAACTTAATAAAGATCAAGTTAAATTAAGAGATGATTTAGAAAACAAAAAAGAATATAAAGCAGACGGAAAAACAACTCTAAGTGACATCGCAACAGCAATTTCCGATACAAGAAAACCAATGTTCTTTACCGTAAAAAGAGGCGATAAAGTTCTCAACCTGCCTGCTATCTACTCAAACGAAGAAGGTTTAATCGGTATTGAAAGAGACGGTGACAGAATATTTATCGAAACAAATTCTCCTGTAAAAATAGTTACAGGCTCACTTCAATACACTTGGATAAATACAAAATACACACTCCTCGGGTTAGAAAAACTTATCACAGGCCAAATCCCTGTTAAAGAACTCAGAGGTATCGTTGCCGCAACAAAAATGGGCGGTGATATGATAGAACAAACAGGTATATTAAACGGTATTTTGTTAACAGCAATCATAAGTATCAACCTGGCTGTAATGAACCTGCTACCTATACCGGCATTAGACGGCGGTCATTTGATGTTCTTGATTATAGAAAAATTCAAAGGCAAACCGCTTGACGAAAAAGTTACAGCAAAAATCAGCAATTTCTTCTTCTTACTTTTGATAATACTTATGATGGTGTTAATATTTAACGACATCTTTGCAATTATTACAAAGCAAATATGATAAAATCAAAGTATGAAAGAAAAGCTTACATACCTTCAAGACAATTTAAAAGATAATAAGCTGATAAGATGGCCCGACAGCTGTTTCCCGCTGAAGTTCTACATCGCGCCATTTAGATGGTATGCACGCTCACAAAATGATAGCTATAAATATCAAGCACTTGTAAAAAGAGCCTTGGAAACTTGGGAACAGGTAAGCGGCGGCAAAGTCAGATTTAAAATTGTCCAAACCCTGAATGAATCTCAAGTAAACTTGGATTGGAAAAGAATAGACAGAAAATCACTTGGACATTGCTATTTCCACTTTGACAACCAAAGCAGACTCTACTCAGCAGAAGTTCAAATAGGTCTTTCTGACGGTATAATCCACAAACAATACCAAGATGAAAACGAAGTCTACCACACAATTTTGCACGAAATAGGACACTCTCTCGGATTAGGTCACAGCCCTTATGATACAGATATTATGTACACTCCGCACAAATATGGAGTAGTAAACCTATCCCCACGAGATGCATACTCGCTTCAATGGTTATACAAACTCCCTTATGGCATTAGCGTTAAGGAACTCGCCTCAAAATACGGTGTACAATCCGATGATATTGATTATATAATCACAAAAATTGCAACAGCCGGTAAATCTACAGAGTTTGAAGATGTAAAAAACTCAATAAGAATCCCCAAAAAAGATTTGATGTCAGAACAAGACAAACTTGCTGAAATAAAAAAATATAATCTTGGGCTGCAAAATATACAAATTTCTTCCAACGTACAAGAATATATTAAAAAAAACATAATTATGCCAAACGACAAAGACAAATAAAAATCCGTACAAACTAATTTGTACGGATTTTTTATTATTTCTCGTTATATAAATTACATACCGATTAATCTTCTCAATTCATCAGGACGGCTTGTTTTAGACAATGCATCCTCAGCAGAGATAAGATTTTTCTTATAAAGGTTAGCAAGTGCAGTTTCCAAAGTCTGCATACCATGTTGCGCACCTGTTTGAATAGCTGAATACATTTGAGAAGTTTTACCTTCACGGATAAGGTTGGCAATCGCACCGTTAACGATCATGATTTCTTGTGCCATTACACGACCTTTCTTTTCACCTGTTTCTGTCAAACGAGGCAAAAGTGTTTGTGAAAATACCGCACAAAGTGAGTTAGACAACATGATACGGATCTGTTGTTGTTGACCTTGTGGGAATACGTCGATAATACGGTCGATAGTTTGGCTTGCAGATGAGGTGTGAAGTGTACCCATTACCAAGTGGCCTGTTTCCGCCGCTGTAATAGCAAGAGAAATAGTCTCAAGGTCACGCAACTCACCTACCAGAATGATATCAGGGTCTTCACGAAGTGCTGATTTAAGAGCGTTAGCAAAAGAACGTGTATCTTGTCCCAACTCTCTTTGGTGAACAACACTTTGTTTTGACTTGTGCACAAATTCGACAGGGTCTTCGATTGTCAAAATGTGTTCGTTTCTGTTTTCGTTGATATAGTCAATCATCGTTGCAAGAGTAGTAGATTTACCTGAACCTGTAGGACCGGTTACAAGAATCAATCCTCTTGGCTTTTCTGTAATTTTTCTTACGATTGGAGGAAGACCAAGTTGATCAAATGAAGGGCAGCTTGTGTTGATGGTTCTGAATGCAGCTGCATAAGTGTTGTTGTTTTTATACACGTTAACACGGAATCTGCCTAAACCATGGATACCATAAGAAAGGTCAAGCTCCCAATCTTGTTCTAATTTTCTTCTTTGTTCGTTATTCAAAATTGGAAATATGAGTGTTTCAACATTTTCTGCTGTCAACAATTCATGATTAGTTCTAATTAACTTACCGTCTATACGGAATACGGGGGGAAGATTGGCTGAAATGTGAATATCGCTGGCACCTTGGCCGACAGCGTCTTCCAATAATTCTTCAATTAACATATTTGTAATGCTCCTACTATTTATTCCTATAAAATTATTTAATGATATAATTAAATATGCTTAACTAAATTTTACAATCATTAACAATTATTGTCAAAGATAATTATGGAGAAGAAAATGACACAAATTAAACCTATAAAACTAAGAGATTTTGAAATAGGCGCAGATAAATTGACTATCCTTGCGGGGCCTTGTGCAATAGAAAACAGAGATGTATTGATGACTGTTGCCGAAGCTTTGAAAAAACTAACTCAAGAACTTGATATCAACTACGTTTTTAAGTCATCTTTTGACAAAGCTAACCGCAGTTCAATAAAATCTTTCAGAGGTCCGGGGCTTGAAAAAGGTTTAGAATTGTTGTCAGAAGTAAAAAAAGAATTCGATTTACCAATAGTTACTGATATACACACTCCTGATCAAGCAGCACCTGTTGCAGAAGTTGCAGATATACTCCAAATCCCTGCATTCTTGTGCAGACAAACAGATTTGCTAGTTGCTGCAGCAAAAACAGGCAAAATCGTTAATATTAAAAAAGGCCAGTTTCTTGCACCTGCGCAAATGAAACCGCTGGCACAAAAAGTTGTTGACTCAGGTAACGAAAAAGTATTATTTACAGACAGAGGAACAAGCTTTGGATACAACAACCTTGTTGTTGATATGAGAGGGATTCCAATAATGCAAGAAATGGGCTTCCCTGTAGTATTTGATGCAACTCACAGTGTACAACTTCCAGGCGGTGCAGGTGAATGTTCTTCAGGCGAAAGAAAATACGTTGCAACATTGGCTAAAGCAGCAATGGCAGCAGGCGCAAAAGCTTTATTCTTTGAAGTACACCCTGATCCTGATAAAGCACTTTGCGACGGCCCTAATATGCTTTCTATCGACATGGCTAAAGATGTATTTAAAATCTGTAATGACATATTTAAACTAATTAACTAAACATTTGATTTTATATTATTCAATTAGTTTTAGAGTTTTTGCGTTCAAAAACAACTTTTACTACACAAATAAATCAGTTATTTCAAATTTATTCACATCGATAAGTCCTTTGTCCGTAATTTTTAGTTCAGGAATTACGGACAAGGATAAAAATGCCATACTCATAAACGGATCATCTATTTTGCAGCCTATTTTTTTAGCTGCAGATTCCAGTTTTGCAATATCTTGTTGAACCTCATCAGCAGGTTTATCAGACATAAGCCCAGCTATAGGCAGTTTTAAATGCGCAAGTGTTTTACCATTTTCGACAATTATCTTACCACCTTGAGATTTAACAAGCTCAACTGCTGCATAATAAATATCATCATCATTTGTACCAATAACAATCATATTATGTGAATCATGAGCAACTGTTGATGCTATAGCTCCTGATTTTAAGCCAAAGCCCTTTACAAACCCCAACCCGATATTACCTGTAGCTTTGTGGCGTTCTATTACCGCTATTTTTAAAATATCATTTTCTACATTTGGCAGGGCAAAGCCGTCTTTTACTATAATTTTTTCATCAGTGCGTTTTGTAATTAAGGTTTTCGGTGTAACGTTAATTGTTTTTACGGTATCTGTCTTTGCCTTGATTTTTAAATCTTCATGGTATAGATATTTAATATTCACAGATCCTCTTAATGCAGGTACTGAAGCATTATCTGTATCAACAAGCATTTTTCCGTCTTGAGCAGTTAATTTGCCGTTTTTAAACACCATTTTAGGTTCAAAAGTTTCTAAATCATTAAACACTAACAAATCAGCTTTGTACCCCGGAGCAATAGCCCCTAAATCTTTTATTCCAAAATATTCAGCCGTATTAAGACTTGCCATTTGTATAGCTTTAATTGGTTCTAATCCCAATTTCACTGCCTTTTTAACCATCCTTGAAATATGTTTTGCTAAATGTTTAGGATGTCTGTCATCTGTTACAAACATACATTTTCTTGTATTATGTGTTTTTAAAACAGGAACTAAAGCCTCCAAATCTCTGGCTCCGGTGGCTTCTCTAACCATTAAATACATTCCAAGTCTCAGCTTTTCAATGGCTTCATCACTTGTTGTACATTCGTGATCAGAGCAAACACCTGCTGCAACATAAGCGCACAAATCTTTGCCACTCAAATGTGGGGCGTGACCATCTACGCATTTGTTGCGTTCTTTCCCCAACTGAATTTTGCTTAGAACTCCGGCATCACAGTTAACAACACCGGGAAAGTTCATCATTTCAGCTATCCCCAAAACCCAAGGTGCGTCTATCACCAAAGCCAAATCATAACTGTTTAAATCAACGCCTGAAGTTTCTAAATCTGTTGCAGGAACACAAGACGGCAGAGTCATATATACATCAAGAGGAAGGTTTTTAGTTGCTTCTCTCATATAACTAATACCTTGCAATCCCATTACGTTGGAGATTTCATGAGGGTCTGCAACTACAGTTGTTGTACCTGAAGGAACAACAAGCTTTGCAAATTCTGATGGCATAAGCATAGCACTTTCTAAATGCACATGCCCGTCAATAAAAGAAGGCGAAACATAAGCACCCATAACATCAATTTCTTGGTTACCAACATAATTTTTGCCAACACCTGCAATAATTCCATCTGTAATTGCAATATCAGCCGTATAAATTTCTTCTGATAAAACATTAATAACTTTAGCATTTTTGATTACCAAATCCGCAGGGATTTCTCCCTTTGCAGCTTTAATTATTTTTTCAGTTCTTGTATTTGTTTTATCGTCAAATATATTCAATTTTTACTCCTGTCATCTTTTTAATCTATACTACTTGAATTTGACAATACCTACAAGTCTTTGATTTTTGTTAAGAAAAAGCAGAAATTTGATGTTTTTTTATAAAAAAATAGTGCATTTTAAAAATATATGCTATAATAGTAGTAGTAAGTATGGTCAAGATCTCTTATTTGTGTTTATCGAAAGCAAGGTGCAAAAATGAAACTGGCATATTGCAGTTTAGTTTGTATAATTTGTGCTCTTTTGGTCATATCGACAGGATGCAGTTCGATACCCAATAAAGTCGTGAACACAAGCAGCGGATTGATTTTCCATAGTTCAGAAATTCTCGGTGAACAACAAGGTTCAGTCAGACAAGATTCATCCGGAATAATCCGTATGGGTGAGGGATATGAAAAGATTGAATTAAAGTCCGATATAGATAAATTCAATTAAAATATTTATAAAAAATACTGAGAAAATACTATTTTTTCTGTTTAAATTTATTTACTTTTATATTACGATAGGAGTAGTCGCTATTATTATGAAAAAAGGAATAACAATGAATTATACACACGGAAGCCTCGAAAATGAAATTTTGAAAACTATTTGGATGCTTGAAGAAATTGAGAGTTCTAATGTTTCTGTAACAGAGGTGCAGGAGATAATCAACAGAAATTCTTCTGTCTCCCGTGCATATACTACTGTAAAAACAGTTATGGATAGATTAGTAGAAAAAAATATGCTTGTAAGATACAAACAAGGCAAAAAATTCTTCTACCAAACAGTTTCATCAAGAGATGAAATGGCTCAAGAAGCTATTAAAAAACTTGCAAGCCAATATTTTAACAATGATATGGAATCTCTTGCAAGAACAATTAACGATATGAATTCGCTTCAAAAAGAATGCAAAACAGCAGTATTGATATAACAAAACAAAGACAATTGGTCGGCAATATAGTGATTGCCGTTTTAACAGAAAGAATCAGTGTAAAAAAGGGTCTTTTACTTTTTCCAAAAGGTGTTGAAGACCCTTCTATACATGCAGCTTGGCACGCATTATGTCATTACGAAGCTGACGAAGACATAAAAGCAAAAGATATCGAATATAACAACCAACAGGTAGAGCTTTTAGAAATGATAGCCTTCACTTTTAAAGACGGCAGCCCCTTACCTCAAAACATAATAGACGCATATAAGCCTTATTATAAAGAAGATCCGATTTCTTATACAGATGGTTTTAAAGGTATAATTAAAAAGCTACTGAGATTTGTGAACTTTTAGCTTTTTTTACCTACTTG
The DNA here is from genome assembly GCA_944326545.1 of Candidatus Gastranaerophilales bacterium. Taxonomy (GTDB): domain Bacteria; phylum Cyanobacteriota; class Vampirovibrionia; order Gastranaerophilales; family Gastranaerophilaceae; genus Limenecus. Next base: position 106,844 of record CALVEH010000001.1, read on the forward strand.
GTTTCTTCCGTTTTCTTTGGCTATATACAAACAATCATCTGCGTATTTAATCATATCTTGAGGAGTTTCACCATTTTGAGGATAAGTAGAAACACCCAAACTGATTGTTACTTGAACATCGTTGCCGTTAACTAACTTCAAAGGATGTTCGCTTACTGCTTTACAAATTTTTTCTGCTGTAACAATGGCACTTTCGTTGTCTGTATTTGTTAAAATAATAGCCATTTCTTCGCCACCATATCTGCAAACAATATCAGAACTGCGAACATTTCTTTTGAGGATTTGTGCAACTTGTCTTAATACAGCATCACCTGATTGGTGACCGTATGTATCGTTGAACTTTTTGAAGAAATCAATATCAATCATTATTAATGAAAAATGCTTTTCGTATCTTTTGCCTGTTTCTATATTTTGAAGCATTTGTTCTTGGAAATATCTGTGGTTATAAAGTTCTGTCAAACCGTCTGTAGTTGCAAGAGCGTAAGTATACTCAAGATCTCGTGATTTGAGAATATACTTTGCAAGATAACAAGCTATAAATACAAGCAATATTGCTGTCAGTTGAAGAACTATGCCTGACCACAAATTGAAATAGTGCATAAGTGCAGTTGAAAAAATGATATAAATAATTGCTGTTAAAACCGCAACTAGTGAAGATATAACTGTTGACTCGCTTCTTATAACAATAAGACCTACAAACAATGTTAATAAAAGACTAATTATAATATCATATATTGGATGAACTCTTTTTATAAAATTGTTATCAAGTATATTGTTTACAAATGTTGTATGTATTTCTACTCCTGGGAAAATTCTATCTGTAGGAACGCTCTTTAAATCAAAGAGGGAAGTAGCACTTGTACCTATATAAACAATTTTGTTCTTAAAATAATTCTCAGGAATAAGTTTTGCGTTCTCATAGATACTTTTTTCAACTTTCCACATAGGTATGTATTCAAAAGTATTTTGTGAATTTATTCCGCTTGGACCATACCAGTTCAAAACAGTCATTCCGTTATATGTTAAAGGTATAACTCTTTTACCTAGTTCTAACTCACCATTTTTGTTTATTTTAAATTCATCAATTTTTAAACCTTCAGTTTTTTCAAGATATTTTAATGCTGTTTTTAGCGCAAGGTGAGGATAATAATCATTTTTATAAATTACAAAAGGCGGAAGATTTCTTGCAATACCGTCCTCGTCTCTTAAAAAGTTAATATGTCCGATATTAGGAGTAGTGTATAATATCTGGTCAATTATTGCTCTGCAATTTTTAAAAGTAAAATAAGGATTTTTTAAATTTATATTTGATTCATTTTTTATGTCAGCTTTTAAAACGTTTGGCAAATTAACAGGCTTACGAAGAGCATAAGACTGATTGTCAAAATTAATAGAAGTCAGAACATTATCGTATTTTGCAATATTCTTTGCCAATTTATTATCTGCATCATTGCTGCTTTTTAGAGATTTTACGAACATAAGGTCAAAAGCAACAGCTGCCGGATGTTGTGTTTCAAGATAAGTAATAATGTCGGCATAAATATTTCTTGATATAGGCCATTCGCCATATTTACCCAACAAATATTCATAACTTTCTTCGTCAACAGAAAGAATCACAATATTCTTGTTCACTTTTTTATAAGGAGCAAGAATGTTTTGACGAATATCAAAAGTTTTGTTCTCTATTATCCCAAAGAAGTTTCTTATAGACGGATGACTTAAAAGAGTAAATAAAAGCCCCGTTGTAATAATTATATAGATGCTGTATAAAAGATATTTTAAAAAAGTTTTGTCTTTAAGATATTCTTTAATTTTGTTCATAAACCTTATTAAACTCCAGTAAAAATGCAGTTAAATCAATTAATTCTTCAGGATTTTGCAAGTACTTTAAAAGGCATTCTTCATTAAGATTCATAATTCTTAAACTCTCTCTATCTATAGTCGGGTATTTTCGTTTTATTGGGGTTATTCTCATTTTGACAAAATATAGAAACGAATAAATCACCCTGTTAATTGAATTTTTGACATGATTAAGAAAACCTTAAATTTTTACAATACAACCAGCAAATTGTTATAATAAAGTTATGGATAAAATTGATGTAAACTTTGAAAAAATTGTAGAAAACCTTGATTCTGTTGTACTTGCGGTTGATTATGACAACAAAATAGTATATGCAAACAAATATTTCTGCGCTTTATTTAATGCAAATTGCGAATTAATTAAGGGCAAAAACCTTTATGACTTTTTGCCAGAAAACGCAGATACAGTTGCAATTAAGGATTATACATACAAGATAACAAAATTTGATGATGAGTTTTACTCATATTATTACCTTACAGTGATTGATAATCAGCTTGAGAAAGTTTATTCTGACTTTATTTCAACAGTAAGTCATGAACTTAGAACACCACTCACAAGTATAAGAGGTTTTGCTGACACAATGCTTATGTCTTATGACAAATTGGACAAAGCTCAAATCCAAAAGTTTTTAACAATCATAAAAGAACAATCAAACAGACTTATAAAACTTGTCGAAAACTTGCTTTCTATTTCAAAAATACAAGTTCAACACAGCAATCTGGTATTTAAATCCGTTAATGCAAAATCGCAAATTGAGCAGGTTGCAGATATATTAAAGAACCAATATCCTACACATCCGTTTGAAATCAAATGCGAACAGAATGTCCCGAATATTTTGGCAGATGAAAACAAATTCCAACAAATAATGATAAACTTAATGGACAATGCCGCAAAATACTCATACGAAAAAGGCTCAATAACAGTCTCCATTAGTAATGCGATAAAAGAAAATTTTGTAAGCATAAAGGTAGAAGACCACGGAGTCGGCATAGAACCGCAAAATCTATCAAAAATATTTGAAAAATTTACAAGAATAGAAAACCACCTTACAAGAAAAACACAAGGCAGCGGTTTAGGCCTATACATAGTTAAGAACCTCATTGAAAAAATGGGCGGACAAATTTGCGTAAAAAGTTCTACAGAACTACCCAACAGCGGCTCTGTTTTTGAAATACTTATGCCTGTTGCTTCTTATACAAGCCAAAGCAAAAAGAAATTGGAGGACAAATAATGTTATCCAAACTTGTTGTAATTATAGATAAAAGAAAAGAATTACCTGCAAAGTATAAAAAACTTGTTGAAAATAACGGCGTAAGCGTAATTCTCACCCCAAATTTTGAAGAAGGTATGGAGCTTTTAACAAGCTATGAGCCTGACTTGATATTGATATCAGACAGTATGGATACTCCGCTTGCTAATAATATTAAAAAGTTAAGAATGTTGAGTTATCCTTCTCGTCCTTGTATCATAGCAGTGTCAAAATCCGACGACTTAAAAGACAAACTTGATGTTCTTGATGCAGGAGCTGACGATTTCTTAAGTGAGCCTATAGAATCCGAAGAATTTAAAGCAAGAATAAATGCTCACCTTCGTCGCCATTTTGAAAGTATGGTGGATGAAATAACAAGATTGCCTGATACAAAATCAACACTAAAAACACTAAAGCGAACCATTATAGAGAACAAAAAATGGGCGGCAATGCTTGTTAGAATAAATGAATTTGAAGCTTACAAAGAAATCTACGGAGAATTAGCTTCTGATAAGATGCTTCAAACCTACACAGCAATAATCAATTCTGCACTTGATGAAAATGATTTTTTAGGAGAGCTTTCTCAAGGCGAATTTTTGATACTAACAAATCCTTTAAAAGCAGAACACGTAGCATCTTTTCTTGTTTATGCATTTGAAGCTATTGTTGAAAAATTTTATAGCGAAGAAGACGCAAAATGCGGATATATAACACTATATGGAGATGACAACGCGGGCAAAAGAGTCAACCTTGTTTCTTCAAGCATAGGAGTAATTTCAAGCGAATATCAACCTTACATCAGTGTTAATGCAGCATTAACCGCTTTGTTTGCTACTTGCAAACTTGCTCAATATTCAACATCGAATACATCTTCATCATATCTTGTAGAAAGAACAAAGCTTAGTGCAGACGATGCAATCTTAAATAAGGAATTTAACAACAAAATTCTGATAATAGAACCTGATGAAGCATTGAACTACCTTTTAAAAACAACGGGCGAAATGCAAGGTTATGAAGTAGCAGCTGTTCAAGATTATGACACTGCAATGAACCTTGTAAAAACCTTTGATCCTGCATTAATAGTTCTTGATGCAGGTGATGCTGATACGATGAAAGGCCTTGAACTTTGTAAAAAGTTGAAAAAAGACAACCATTTTAAAGACAAAAAAATTATCTTATCAACAATTATTCACGACAAAAGAATGGTTCTAAACACAGGCGCAGACCTGTACTTACCAAAACCATACGAGCTTTTGGGTATATTCAACTGGATTGAACAAATGGTAAAGGAATTCAACTACTAATTAGCGGCAACCGCTTTTTTAAATTCCTCAACATCTTCTTTTGTATCGATACCGATAGGCTTTATGTTTACAATTGAGGTAATTATTCTCATACCTGATTGCAAAGCTCTCAATTGTTCTAAACTTTCAGCCTTTTCAAGCATTGTTTGATTAAGTTTTGTCATCTTAAACAAAGCATCTCTCTTATATCCGTACAAACCAATATGACCGTAGAAAGTAGCTTCATTCAAGTTTCTTTCGTAAGGAATTTTAGAACGTGAGAAATAAAGAGCAAAATTATTGTTATCGATTACACATTTAACAAGGTTTGGATTTTCAACCTCATCTTTATCTGTTATAACTCTTAAAAGAGTAGCAATATCAGCATTCTCGCCTGTCTTTAAAGCAGTAATTACACCGTCAATTGCCTCAGGTGTAATCATCGGTTCATCACCTTGTAAATTTATAATATACTCAAAATCTTCGTGTCTTGATGCAACTTCTGCAATTCTGTCTGAACCGCACTTGTGGTCTTCTCTTGTCATTTCTACATTACCGCCAAAAGATTTTACACAATTAAAAATTTCTTCGTGATCAGTAGCAACAATAACAGTATCAGCTTGTTTTACGGCAGCAGCTTTTTCATAAACCCATTGTATAATCGGTTTTCCATTGACTTCTATAAGCGGTTTTGCATGAAGTCTTGAAGATGCATATCTTGAAGGTATTATGATTGCTGTTTTTGCCATAATTTCACTCTTTCGTTTTTTCTGCTTAATTCTGATATAATTATATTACAAAACCGCAAGAGAGGCTAAAGGATTAACAAGTGGCAATTTTTTCGGACAACGATAATATTCAAAAATCTTTTAAAATAGACAAAGAAAAAAAGAGCGAAAATCTTGACTCTAAAGAAATTGTCTATGACAAATCTTTTGAAAATAATATACGTCCGCAAAAACTTGATGAATATATTGGCCAAACAGCATTAAAAAGTACTTTAAAAATTTCTATCGAAGCTGCTCAAAAAAGAAATAAACAAATTGATCACATGTTGTTTTACGGTCCGCCGGGGTTAGGAAAAACAACTTTGGCTTCGGTTATTGCAAATGAGCTTGAAACTAAAATAAAGATAACTTCAGCTCCTGCGCTTGAACGTCCGAGAGACATAATCGGCATATTGATGTCACTAAAAAACGGAGAAATTCTTTTTATAGATGAAATTCACCGTCTGAACAAAGTTACGGAAGAAATCTTGTACCCTGCAATGGAGGATTTTTTTCTGGATATGACAACAGGCAAAGCTCAAACAGTTAAAACCTTGCGTGTTCCATTGCCAAAATTTACATTAATAGGTGCAACTACAAAAGCAGGTGCGCTTTCAGGGCCTTTGCGTGACAGGTTTGGAATTATACATAGATTGCAATTCTATACGGTAGAAGAACTTTCTCAAGTGGTTTCTCGTACTGCAAAGATTCTTGAAATAGATATAAACCAAGAAGGCGCAGAAATAATAGCAAGCCGTTCAAGGGGTACACCGAGAATAGCAAACCGTCTTGTTAAAAGAGTTGCTGATTACGCCGTAGTAAAAGGTGACGGAAAAATAACAAAAGACATAGCAATTGATGCATTAAATACTTTGCATATCGATGAAAGCGGGCTGGATGCCACCGACAGAGAAATGATGAAACTCATCATAGAAAAATACGACGGTGGCCCTGTAGGGCTGGAAACAATTGCTGCAGCATTGGGAGAAGACGCAAGAACAATAGAAGATGTTTATGAGCCGTATTTGCTGCAAGAAGGTTTTATACAAAGAACACCACGCGGAAGAAAAATATCTCCTGAAGGATACAGACTTTTAGGATATAAACTCCCGACAAATTCGGGACAACAAAGTTTGTTTTAACTTATTGCAGCTGTATAGATGTTTCTTTTCCGTTGACTCTATCCCAGCGGAAATAACTGTAATAGATTCTTACGTTTCTAATTATCGGCAGCCAGTTATCTTTTTGGTATTGCATAAAAGCCTGCGGATTTTTGTTGATATAGTGTATAGAAACAAGCCCCTCATAAGAGGAAGTTACTCTTAAAATCTCGCATTGGGCTTCCATATTTTTGTTTTTATCAACACACCAAACAGCAACAGAATCCTCTGCTCTGTCTTTTATAATTTGTCTTCGCATAGAAGGATTTCTATTTGCAACATTAGTCAAAAGATTAGACATAAATCTGTAGCTTGAGTTCCCTTTTGCCCATTTATATGAGTGAAAGACTACCGATTCTGTCCATTTTTTGCTGTCTTCGTAAGAAGGTATCCATTGAGAGAGAACTTCATCATACTGTTTTGCATGATAAACTTGCTTCCAATTTTTATTGTAATCAGGGTAGGTAATTAACGCCGTTTCATAAGCATTTGCGCTAGATGCAAAAACGCTGATAAACAGAATTAAAAATACAAAAATTTTTAGCTTAGACATATTCCCAAGCTTGTTTTTCTTTTGCAAATACGACATCAATGCCACCGTGTTTATGATTTTCAAGCAAGTTCTTTATTTCTTCCACAAAAGGTTTTTCAGAATCAAAATGACCAACATCTAAAATTGCACTGCGTCTTGAATCAACAGCATCGTGGTATTTTATATCTGCAGTAACATAAGCATCAAGATTATACTTATCAACATCTTCAATAAAATCAGCACCTGCACCTGCGCAAACAGCCACTGTTCTGACTCTTGATTTATTTCCGTTATTAACAAATTTTATGCGAGAAACATTGCAAGCCAATTTTACGTAAGATATAAATTCTTCCATTGACATTTCATAAGGAGTAAAACCAGCTCGGACAAAATCATTCATAATAGCAACTTTTTTTAAATTGAGTTTTTTAGCGAGAATATCACTTGTGCCATTGTTTGTTTTGTCACAGTTTGTGTGCAAAGAGTATATTTGAATACCTCTTTGTACAGCTTTTATTAATTTAACGTCCTTTAAAACTTTTATCGGCTTAAAAATAACAGGATGGTGAGAAACAATCAAATTGCAACCCAACTCAACAGCTTGATTAATTACGTCATCTGTTACAGTGAGACAAACAAGTACTTTAGATGTATTATCATTACCTAAAAAAACTTGCCAACCTGAATTATCCCAACCTTCTGCCAATTCGGGAGGTGCAAATTCTTCTAAAATTTTGATTATCTCACTGGTTTTAGCCATATACTCTCCAATATTCTTTTTGCTATATTATCTTTTGTGTCTTTTTCTATCTTTTGAACACTCAGATTTCTATCCAATATAAAAACTTCGTTATAATCACTCGAAAAACCTGTGTCTTTGCGAGAAATATCATTAGCTACAAGAAAATCACAATTTTTCTTTTTTATTTTTTCTTTTGCATATTCAATCAAATTGTCACTTTCTGCACAAAAACCAATCACAACTTGATTATCTTTCTTTATTTTACACATTTCTTGCAAAATATCAGGATTTTTTACAAGTTTTAATATCAGTTCATCAGTCGAGTCTTTTTTTATTTTAGAAAAAACTTCTTCCTGCGGTCTGTAATCAGCAACCGCTGCTGTCATAATCAAAACATCAGCAGTTTCAAACTCTTTTTTTACGGCATCCATCATTTGTGATGCACTTTTTACATCAACTGTTTTATAACTGCGATTTAAAGGGAAAGTCTTTATAAGACAAACCTCAGCGCCTGCTTCAAAAGCTCTGTCAGCCAAGGCAGTTCCCATTTTACCTGAGCTGTAATTGCCGATATATCTGACAGGGTCAAAGTTTTCTTTTGTTCCGCCTGCGGTTATAACAATTTTTTTGCCTTCTAAAAACTTATTTTGTGTCAAACAGTCAACAGCTTTTGCATATATTTTATTTACATCAGCAAGTCTGCCTTTGCCGTCAGTGCCGCAAGCCAAAAAGCCTTCTTCAGGTTCAACAAACAACGCACCAAAAGATTTTAAAACCTCAATATTTTTTTGAACAGCTTTGTTGTTCCACATGCCTGTATTCATCGCAGGAGCATAAATCATCTGTTTTTGAAATGCACAAGCCAAAGAGGTCAAAAGATTGTCACAGATTCCGTTAGCTATTTTACCTATTGTATTAGCACTTGCTGGGGCAATGATAAAAACATCTGCCCAATCACAAAGAGCGATGTGCTCTGGTTTACGTTCTTCTGTCATAAACTGTTCAACATAAACAGGTTCTTGCGACAGAGTCTGCAATGTAATAGGCGTTACAAATTCCAGCGCACTTTTAGTGACAACAGTTTTAACATTCGCCTCGTTTTTTTTAAACAAACGGATAAGCTCACATACTTTGTATGCTGCAATACCGCCTGTTATACCGATTAGAATGTTTTTATTTTCTACTGTCACTTTTTGCTCCGATTACTAGAACATACCGACTGTTTTTCTTACTTTAGAAAGAACTTCTTCTGCAGCTTTTCTAGCGTTTTCATCACCTTTTCTAATGATTTCATCAACAATCTCAGGGTGTTCTTCGTAATATTTTCTTTTTTCTCTTATAGGTTTTAGTTGTTCATTTATTATTGCGGCAAGCTCACGTTTGCAATCTGCACAACCGCGTTTGCCTGCAATACATTCTTCTTGAACTTGTTTAACTTTTTCTTCAGAAGCAAATGCTTTCCAATATTCAAAAGCAACTTCGCACTTGTCTGGGTGACCAGGGTCATCTTTTCTTGCACGGCTTCTGTCTGTTATTGCTTTCATTATTTTCTTTGTTGTTGTTTCTTCATCATCAGAAATTTTTATATCGTTATGGAAAGATTTACCCATTTTTTGACCGTCAACACCTTTTAGCATAGGGATATTAGTCAACATCGGTTTTGCTTCTTTAAAGAGTTCTGTTTTATAAATATTATTGAATCTTCTTGCTATATCTCTTGTAATTTCGATGTGTGCAACCTGATCTATACCAACAGGTACATAGTCTACATTAAATGTAAGAATATCTGCAGACATCAAAACAGGATAGCCTAAAAATCCGTATGAAATATTAGGTTTAGCATCGTCTTCACCATTTCTGAGCATTTTGGCCAAATCTTTAAGGGTCGGGTCACGTTCTACCCAGTTTTGAGGCGTAATCATACTCAAATAGATATGGAGTTCTGAAGTTTGCGGCAAATGAGATTGAATATAGATATCTGCTTTTTCAGGATCAATACCTGCAGCTAACCAGTCTAAGACAACATTTCTTGTGTCATCAACAAGATTTTCAGTGCAATCAAACTTTGTTGTAAGAGCGTGCCAATCAGCTACAAAAAAGAAACATTCATATTCTTCTTGAAGTTTTACCATGTTTTTTAACACACCAAGATAATGACCTAGGTGCAGTCTTCCTGTTGGTCTCATACCTGTAACGATACGACCCTTCTTTTTTGCAATATTGTTTGCGCTCATTTTTATTCCTTTTCTTGAATCTGTTCAAATCTGACCAGTAAGATTATATAACAGACCAATCTTAATTACCAGCAGGCTTAATCGCAGTAATACAAGGTTTTTCCGAGTCTAAAACAAATTTTCTTTTCACTGTATCATACTTGTATATTTTATAATTTATGCCGTCACTTGTGATTTTTATCGCATTATCAATATCTGTTCTATATATTTTGACATTGCTTTTTGAAAGAGTCTTTAAAGTTTGTATGGTCGGATGTCCGTAAGAATTGTAACCTGTAGAAATTATCACGTTATCTGCATTTATCTCTTTTAACATTTCTTTTGACACGGTATTGTTCGCACCGTGATGACCTGATTTTAAAATTTCTATATCATTTTTTCTTAAATCTTTTTTGATTTTATTAAAACTTTTAACCCCGGCGTCAGCCATAAACAACATATCAAAATCTTTGTACGATAAAAGAGAGACTGTAGAATTATCGTTATCGTTTTTGTTATTTTTAAAATTCGGGTTGTAGGTTATTAAGTTTAGATTTTCTTCGTTATATAAAACTTTGTTATTTTCTGCATAAACAGTATTAATTTTATTTTTACTTAAATAGTCATAAATCTTTTTAGTTGTTTTAGAATTATCCTTATTTTTATTTAAAACAACCTTTTTTGAGTTTGTTGATTTCATAATATCAACCGCACCGCCTGAGTGGTCAGAATCAAAATGAGTCAACAACAAAAGCTCAAGATTTTTTATTCCCCTGTCTTTCATATATTTATTCATTATGGCATCTGCCTGAGAAAAAGAAGACAAAGAACCTTCCAAAACTCCATGAGCTGTGTCTATCATAATGTATTTGTTATTTGGTGTTTTTATCAAAAAGCTGTCAGCATTACCAACATCAAAAACAATTATCTCAAGTTCTTTTTTATCGACTTTAGCAAAAGACACAACAAAAAGCATAAATAATATCAGTACAGTGCCAAGAAGTTTTTTATTAGCAAATTTTTCTTTTATCAAAAATCCGACAATTAACAATATCGAATAGTACAAAATAATTTGAAATATATCGGGATGTACAGTAGTTAACAACGAATTCGGTAAAGCAGCAAAATAATCAGAAACTTTTACAACCACAGTTACAACGGGATTTAGTACCCACGAAAATATCATACAAACTTTATCAGCAAAAATTTCTATCGGTATCATTGCAAGAATTGAACTTAAAAATCCAAGAAAACTTATCACACCGATAAAAGGAGATATTACAAGATTTGCTAACACTGAATAAGTTGCAAAAGTATTAAAATAAAACATCTGTATAGGTGCTGCCCACAACTGAGCGACAAAAGGAATCAAAATTGCACCACATATTACTTCAACAATTTTGTTTTTTATTTCACTCAACACAGGCGGACAATAAAATATAAGAGCGAAAGTTACTACAAAAGATAACTGAAACCCAACATCATTTATCATCCGAGGGTCGTACAACAACATCAAAAAAGCAACTAAAAAAATTAAAGATATGCTATTTGCACTTCGGTCAATTAATTTACCCAAGATTATAAACTCAATCATAATTGCAGCTCTCAAAACAGAAGGCCCCATACCAGTCATCAAAGTATAAAAAGCTACAAGTAATGCCCCTGTCAAAACCACCAAACGATAGTTCAACCTCAAGCGACGACCGATAAAATACCACAACCCAAAAATGATTGAAACATTCATACCTGATGCAGCTAATATATGCAACAAACCTGAGTTGATAAACGAATCTTTAATATAATCAGGAGGATTAATTGCATCATCACCAAAAACAATCCCACCAAGAACCTCAATATTAGGAGTTTTTACATACTTCTTTTGGTGATTCAATATGTTTGTTCTTGTATCATTAAGTTTTTGAAGAAACTTACCGCAAAAGCTAGTTGGTGCCTGCAATATTTTCCAACCGCTATTTTTCACATAAAAGGTAGAAAAAACCCCGTGATTTTTCAAATAGTTTGAATAATCAAATTGAGAAGGATTTTTTGCCTTCATCGGATTTCTTAATTTTCCTCTCAATTCAATCTTGTCGGCAATTTTAATCTTAGAAATATTTTCTTGTGTATCCACAAGAGTAACAATAGTTTTTGCATTAAGATTATTTACCTTAATTCCATCAAAGATACCTGACTCCGCTTTTAGATAGAATTTTGTTTTTTCCGCATTATTAGTTGTCGGAATACTTAGCACAGTACCAGTAATAACAGCTTTTGACGGAATAAATTTTGATAAATCATCATGATTTTTAATTTGATAATGACAATTAATAAGCGCAACGACAAATATCAAATAAAAAATAATTGCAGATTTGTTTGAAATCAAATTTTTGATTAATCCAAACAATGTCAAAACTAAAAGGAATAATGCAACAAAAATCTCTGTATGAGTAAAAAAGCTTATTACTCCTGCAATATAAAAAGATGCAAAAATTACAACTTTATTCAGGCTCTCATTTTTCAAATTTTCATCTTTTCCCATTGTTTAATCATATAAAAAAAGCCTTCTAAATAAAATATGTTAACTTTATCTTAGAAGGCTTTTTATTAATTTATAATAGGTTTCGGCTAAAATTTATTTTTTGAGGTCTTCAATAATTTTTTGCTGAGCATCGATTGTATCATCTTTGCCTGCAATAATTTCTTTTTGAACACCGATATAATCTTTTAATTCATCATTAGACTTTTTCTGCATAACCACAAAATTAGCAAGAATTTTATTTTGTGCTTTTACATTCAAATAATCCTTGATTGTCTTTACAAGAGCTGTACCTGCAGAAGCAATCATCAAACCGACTGCAGCATATTTACCAATCTTTTTAGGGTTGTTTTTAACAAACTCAAAAGTGTCTTTTGACAAAGTTTTTGCATTCTTTATCTGTTCTTTAAAAAATGGTTTAACCGTTTTTGTATAAGTGTTTGAGTTAATTGCTTTGCCAATATCTGATAATTTCATACGACACCTCACTAAGTTACATCTTTTTAAAGTCAAAAACACAAAAATTTTTGCTAAAAAAGTGCATCATATTTACAAAAAGACACAATTGTAAACTTATGTAAATAATATATAAAAAGTATATACTTTAGTGTCAATTACTTGCTACAAAAGGTTTTTATTTATATAGAGAGTAAAAAAGTAAGAAAGAGAGCATATAAATGGGCGACGGTGTAAGCTTTGGTAATAATCAAGACAAATTAAAAATAGATTTTAAAAAACTTTTGAATTTTAATACATCTTATGCTGTTGAAGTACCAAAAGTTGATGTCGGATTAAACGGCAATGGCAACTGGGGTGTAGGAGATGATGTTTCTTTTTCATCTCATAACCCAAACTATGTAACCCCTGATGTTGCTTACGGTTCAGGAACACCTGCACCAACATCTTCAACAGGTTCAGGCACTGACGCAGAAATTGAAGAAGGCAACGCTGCAGTTAACAGCAACGATCGTGGTGTTGTTCAAGCAGCAAAAAGCGGTGTTGATAATTTAGTATCATCACCTGATGCCGCAAACAGTGTTTCAACAGCAAACCAAGCTGTTAACGGTGCAGAAGGCGTTGTTGGCACTAAAGAACAAGGCGTTGTAACAGCAACAGAAGGCCAAACTGAAGCACAAGACGTAAAAGACGGTGCAGAAGTAGCAAAAGATGAAAAATCAGCTAAAGTAGATACTCAAAAAGCTACTTTAGAAGCAAAAGAAACATCTTTAAAACAAGCAGAAACAGCTGAAACTCAAGCTAAAGCTAATGTATCATCAGCAGAAGCTACTTTATCAAGTGCAAAAGCATCAGTAGCACAAGCAAAATCAGCACTTTCTGCAGCACAAAGTGCATTACCATACTCTGCAGCAGCAGTAGCAGCAGCTCAAACAGCACTTGCGACAGCAGAAGCAGCAGAAAAAGCAGCAGAAGCCAAACTTCAAGTAGCAAAAGCAGAATTAGAAAAAGCAACTGCAGAAAAAGAACTCGCTACAGCTGAAAGAGATAAAGCAAAAGCTCAATTAGAAAATGACGAAAAAGCTCTTCAAAAAGCTGAACAAGATCTCACTCAAGCTCAACAAAAATTAGACACAGCTAATCAAAACTTGAGCAAAGCAAAAGAAGAATTACAAACAGCACAAACAGAATTGCAAACTAAAAAGACTGAATATGAAGCTGTTAAAGCTGATGTACAAAAACAATCTTCAGAATTAAGCAAACAATTAGATGACACATTAAAAAGACTTGATGAAGGCGAAGAAGGCAACGCTGCAGGCGTAGCTACAAATGCAAAATCATCTAATGGTAACAAATTGCAATCAGCAATGAACCTTTTTAATCAAGGTATGGGCGGAATGCAATCAATAGGCAACGCTTTCAAAAATAGTGCAGCAGCTGCAACTGAAGAAACATCAAGCAAACGTAAAATGACAGCACAAGAAAGCGCAGCATTAAACCAAACACTTGCATCTACTGCTAACTTTATTCAAAACTATCAAAATGGCGGTTTAAACCTTTTTGATTCAAATCCTTTCTTAAAGAAAAACAAAGAACAAACTGTATAAACTATTTATAAATTAACAACAAAATAAAAAGCCCCGTTAAAAAACAACGGAGCTTTTTTTATATACTGTCTGCTTGATTATTAACCGCGAACACCTTCAAAGATATTTTTCTTCTTGTCTTCTTCATTGTTGTTTTCATCATCTGTATCTTTTTCTCTGTTTTGAGATGCTTGTGCCCAGATTTCTTCAAACATATTTCTGATATTTTCTTTGTTTTCAGTAATTGTGCTTTGAGCATTTCTGAAAGATTGTTCGTTGTTTGATACTGCTGCACCTAATGCATCTAACATACTTGAATAGCTGTTTTTGTTGAATGAAATAGCAACAAATGGGTTTTTAGTAGTAGCTTGAACAGTTTCAATTTCATCTTCTGCAGAATAATCATTGTCTTGATTTTCATTGTTATCAACTACAGGAGCTTCAGGTTCATAATCATTGTCGCTGCCTTGAGAAGAACCCATACCGTCTAATGCATTGATTTGATTTTCAACAGATTGTATTGCTGCTTCTTTATTTGAAATTTGTTGGTTGATTTTAGCAATTTCTTTATCTACTGAAGATTTTTCATCGCCAACTACTGCGATTTGGCTATTAAGATTGCTGATTTGTTTTTTCAAATTTTCGTTGCTTTTTACTAATACTTTATTTTCTGCAACAGCTTTGCTGATATTTGCTTGATACAAATTAATATTTTCATATCTTTGTGCCATTTGAGAAGTATAGCCGTTTGCTTCATTCATCAATGATTTAACTTGTGACATCATAGAGCTGATTGCACTAAAGCTTGCTGTGTTAGTGGAGATTGAAGGCATTCCAACTTTATCTGCTACATATTGAGCAACTTCATCTTGTGTTAATTCGCCTGATTGAACTTTTTGGTTAGCTTCTGCAGTTGCTTCTTCAATTTTCTTTTGAGCGTTTTCTACTTCTTCTTCAGAATCTTTTATAATTTCAGCAATCATTTCGCTGATTTGTTTGTTTAAAGCATCAGCTTCTTTTGTTTTTTTGTCATATTGTTCTTTTAATTTTTCAATTTCTGCTTCTTCAATTTCAATTTTAGCTTGGTTTTCTTTAATTTCTTTTTCATTTTCCATGATAGCTTCATTGTTTGCTTCAATTTGAGCTATAAGGCTAGCTTTTTGAGCTTGTAAAGCTTTAATTTGAGCTTCTAATTCTTTATTGTAAGACAATTTTTCTGCTTTTTCTTGAATAAGTTTTTCAAGTTCAGCTTGCAATTGAGACAATTGAGCTTCTAACAATGCTCTTTGTTCATCTCTTTCAGCTTTTTCAGCTTCTGTTAATTCTTCTGTTTCAAATAAGTTATTTTCTTCTTCAGGAGCAGATGTTGATCTTGTTGGAGCTGTTCCTTGAGTATTACTTACGCCATTGATACCAGATACTGTCATTGCTTACACCTATTTTAAATACACACATATATATAAAAACAAATTTTTATATACGATTTCAATATTTGTTATATCTGTTACAATTGTTTACAATTCTTTTAAAAAGCAATAAAAAGAGGGCTTTCGCCCTCTTATAAAATTTGTTTATAGTAATTTATCTATAATTACTTATTTAAAGCTTCATTTAAAAGCTTGTTAATAATCTGAGGATTAGCTCTGCCTTTAGTTTCTTTCATAATTTGGCCAACAAAGAATCCCATCAAATTAGTTTTACCGTTTTTATAAGCTTCTACCTGTGAAGGATTTGCTGAAACAACCTTTTCAACAAGTTCTTTGATAGCTCCTTCATCAGATATAACGCTCAAGCCTTGTTTTTCAACAATTTCTTGAGGTTTAGCACCATTTTCAAGCATTTGTGGCAAAATCTTTTTAGCAATGTTGTTTGAGATAGTTCCTTTTGTAATAAGATTTACCAACTCAGCAAGATGCTCAGGAGTCAATTTTGTTTGGTTGATATTTATATTATTTTCTTTTAAATAAGCTGTAATATCACCAACAAGCAAGTTATTTGCTGTTCTGTAATCAGCACCCAATTCAAGTACTTTATCGTAGAACAATGCTGTTTCCATTTGTTCTACCATAACATTTGCATCATAAGCACTCAATCCGAGGCTTTCATATCTTTTGCGTTTAGCTTCAGGAAGCTCAGGCATTGTTTTTCTAACCTGTTCAACCCATTCTCTTGAAATTTCGACAGGCATTAAGTCAGGTTCAGGGAAGTAACGATAATCGTTAGCATCTTCTTTGCTTCTCATTGTTTTTGTAACTTTTTGGTTATCGTCCCAAAGTCTTGTTTCCTGATCTACTTCGCCGCCGTCTTCAACAATTTCGATTTGTCTGTCGATTTCATATTCAATAGCTCTTTGCAATGCAGAGAAGCTGTTAATATTTTTTATCTCAGCACGAGTACCGAATTTATCAGAACCCTTTGGCATAACAGAAACGTTGGCGTCACATCTCATTGAACCTTCTTCAAGGTTACCGTCACAAACACCAATGTAACGTACAATGTTTCTTAATTCTTCCATATATGCTCTTGCTTCTTCAGAAGAACGCATATCAGGTTCAGAAACGATTTCTAAAAGTGGAGTACCGGCTCTGTTCAAATCAACAAGAGAATATAAAGAACCTGCCAAACCATCAGCACCTGCGTGTACAAGTTTACCGGCATCTTCTTCAAGGTGAGCACGAGTAATTCCGATTCTTTTACCTTTAATATCTATGTAGCCGTTGACACAAATAGGTTGGTCATATTGAGATATTTGATATCCTTTCGGCAAATCAGGATAAAAGTATTGTTTTCTGTCAAATTTACATCTTTCTGGGATTTCACAATTCAAAGCCAAGCCCAAAAGTATGCCCATATTAACACATTCTTTATTTAAAACAGGCAATACACCAGGCATACCTAATGTGATTGTACTTGTATGACTGTTTGGTTCTGCACCGAATTCTGTAGAGTCAGGTGCAAATATTTTTGATTTTGTTTTCAACTGAGCATGAACTTCAAGCCCGATTACAACTTCATATTTGTCTCTAATTGCTTGTGAAACCATATTTTCAATTTCCTTAATATATTACTAATCAATAAACTAATTTTAGCACAAATTATAAATTGGTAAAAAATATTCTAAACATAGTGTTATGGCATATTAGCAAACTCAAAAATATGTTATAATTTGTTCGTACACAAAACAGGATAAGATTTATGACACAAGTAAAATTCACAAAAATGCAAGGTGCAGGCAACGATTTCATTTTAATGGAATACAACGAATATAAAAAAATTGATGACAAATTTCCCCAAATAGCTGTTAAACTTTGTGACAGACATTTTGGGATAGGCGCCGACGGTATTTTTGTACCTGTTGAAAATCCAAAAACTTATTCTGATTTAGAATGGCTTTTCTACCAAGCAGACGGTTCTACTGCACAAATGTGCGGAAACGGTATGAGATGTTTTGCAAGATTCTGCTTCGACAAAAAAATAGTAAACAAAAGAAAGTTCACTGTTCACACCGGTGCAGGCAAAATTGTTCCTGAAGTGCTTGAAGATTTAAGAGTAAAAGTTAATATGGGTAATCCAATATTGGAACCTGAAAAAATACCGTTTAAAGGTACAAAAAATTTGAATTATCCTTTGTGGGACGGCATTAAAAAGTTTGTTGTTAATGCAATAAGCATGGGCAACCCTCACTGTGTAATTTTTGTAAAAGATGATGAAGATATCCACGAGCTCGCAAAAAAATATGGCGATGCTATTGAACACGACAACCTATTCCCCGAAAAAACAAATGTTGAATTTGTTAAAGTAAAAAGCAGAAGTGAAATAGACGTAGCTGTCTGGGAAAGAGGCTGCGGAATAACTCTAGCCTGTGGTACCGGGGCTTGCGCAAGCGTAGTTGCTGCAATATTAAATGATTTGTGTGATAAAAAGGTTAACGTAAATCTACCAGGTGGAGTCTTAACTATTGAATGGGCAGGCAATTCTAAAAATACAGATTTTGATGTATTTATGACAGGAGAAGCCCAATACGTTTATACAGGTGTTATTGATATTTAATGACCAATATACTAGAAGTTAAAAATTTAAACATCGGATTTGACCTATCTGACGGATTCAGACAGGCTATTTATGATGTCAGTTTTGATCTTCAAAAAGGAGAAACACTGGCTATTGTTGGAGAATCCGGATGCGGAAAGACAATTTCAACAATGTCAATTTTGCAACTTTTGCCTGAGACCGCCAAGATAAAAAGCGGAGAAATCTTGTATAACGGGCAAAACCTCTTAAGTTTCAATCAGAAACAAATGCAGAAAATCAGAGGCAAAAAGATTGCTCTAATTCCACAAGACCCGATGACATCTTTGAATCCGCTATATACTATCGGGAATCAACTGCTTGAAATTATAGAACTGCATCAAGGGGTAAAAGGTAAAGAGGCTTTTGATATTGCGGTAAAAGCACTTGAAAGAGTAAAAATTCCTGATGCAACAGAAAAAATGAAAGCATACCCTCACGAATTTTCCGGAGGAATGAAACAACGTGTCATCATCGCTATGGCACTGGCTTGTAATGCAGAAATAATAATAGCAGATGAGCCTACAACAGCACTTGATGTTACTGTCCAAGCCCAAATTATGGACATATTAAAAGAAATAAAAGAAAAATATAATATATCATTAATTCTTATTACCCATGATTTGGGTATAGTTGCCCAAAATGCCGACAAAATAGCAGTCATGTACGCAGGCAGAATTGTCGAATACGCTTCAAATAAAGAGCTTTTTAAAAACCCAAAACACCCGTATACAAAAGCTTTATTGAACGTAATTCTGGACATAAACACAGAAACAGTTCAAACAATTGAAGGCCATCCGCCATCTATTACAGACGATATATCAGGCTGTCCTTTTCACCCAAGATGCAAAGACTGTATGGATATTTGTTTGAACAATATCCCTAAATCAAGATGCACAGACAATTCTCAGGTTGCTTGTCACTTATACGACTGATTCCTCTTTTAGAAGCATTATTAGCGCAAAAATCGATTGTGTATTTTAAAAAAATATGCTAGTCTAGAACTGTGCAAAATTAATGGTTTCAATAAAAAACACGATATACTCAGTTTATTAAAAGGAGACAAACTATGACACAAAAACGAGTATGGTTATTTGAAGAAGGTAATGCAGAGATGCGTAATCTTCTGGGTGGTAAAGGTGCAAACCTTGCTGAGATGACTAATTTAGGGCTTCCTGTTCCTCCCGGTTTAACAATCACAACAGAAACTTGTATGGATTATATCAACCACGGTAACAGAATGCCTGTAGGCGTAATGGATGAAGTAAAAGAAGCTTTGAAAAAAGTTGAAGAAAAAGCAGGCAAAAAATTCGGTGATCCCGAAAATCCGCTTCTCGTTTCTGTTCGTTCAGGTGCAAGATTATCCATGCCCGGTATGATGGAAACCATCTTGAACCTTGGTATGAACGATCAAACCGTAGAAGGTATGATAAAACTTACAAACAACCCTCGTTTTTGTTATGACTCTTACCGTCGTTTCTTAACAATGTTCGGCTCTGTTGCTTGGGACATTGAAAGAATGAAGTTTGAAGAATATATCGATAAAATTAAAGAAGAAAAAGGTTATAAACAAGACGTTGACCTTACTGCAGAAGATTGGAAATCTTTAATCGAACCTTATAAAGCTTTAATTAAAGCAGAAACAGGCAAAGAATTCCCTCAAGATCCTTATGTTCAATTAGAAGAAGCAATCGAAGCTGTATTCCGTTCTTGGAATATTCCTCGTGCGGTTGCTTACAGAAACCACTACAAAATTGACCATAACTACGGAACAGCAGTAAACGTTCAAACAATGGTATTTGGTAACATGGGTGATGACTGTGCAACTGGCGTATCCTTCACAAGAAACCCATCTACAGGTGAAAACAAATTCTACGGCGAATATTTAACAAACGCTCAAGGCGAGGACGTTGTTGCAGGTATCAGAACACCTCATCCTATCGCTGATTTAGAAAAAGAAATGCCTGAACAGTACAAACAATATGTTGATATTGCTAAAAAGCTTGAAGAAGGCTATAGAGACGTTCAAGATATGGAATTTACAATTGAAAGAGGAAAACTCTATATCTTGCAAACAAGAAACGGTAAAAGAACAGCCAAAGCTTCTGTAAGAATTGCTGTTGAAATGGCTGAAGAAGGTATTATTACAAAAGAAAGAGCTATCGAACTTGTTGACCCTAACCAATTGTACCAAGTTCTTTTGCCTGACTTTGACCCTGCAGCTAAAAAAGAAGCTCACAAAATTGCTCAAGGTCTTGCGGCTTCACCTGGTGCAGCTGTTGGTAAAATCGTATTTGATACTGAAGAAGCTGCTGAAAGAGGCAAAAACGGCGAAAAAGTTATCCTCGTTCGTTTAGAAACTTGCCCTGATGATATCCACGGTATGATTGCTTCTCAAGGTGTATTAACACTCAGAGGCGGTATGACTTCTCACGCAGCCGTAGTTGCTAAAGGTATGGGTAAACCTTGCGTTGCAGGTTGTGAAGACCTAAAAATCGATCTCAAAAACGGTACTTTAACTGACGGAAGCGGAAAAGTTTACCACGAAAACGATGTAATCTCACTTGACGGTGGTACAGGTGAAGTATTTGAAGGTTCAGTACATTTAGTTCCTCCAACATTGGACGACAACTTCAAAAAACTCTTTGAATGGGTAAACGACGTTAAATTGTTAAGCGTTCGTGCTAACGCAGATACACCTGCTGACGTTGCTAAAGCGTTAGAAATGGGTGCAGAGGGCGTTGGTCTTTGCAGAACAGAACACATGTTTATGGATCCTGAAAGATTACCTTGGGTTCAAAAAATGATTATCGCTGAAACTACAGAACAAAGAAAAGAAGCTCTTGAACACTTGCTACCAATGCAATACAAAGACTTCTACGAAATGTTCAAAGCATTAGGCGACAAACCAATGACAATCCGTCTTTTAGACCCACCTCTTCACGAATTCTTACCTTCTAAAGAAGAGTTAATTGCAACAGTTGCAACTAAAAAGGCGTTGAATCAAGACTATGCAAAAGATGAAGAAATGCTTCACCTTGTAGAAAAAATGTCAGAATCTAACCCTATGATGGGTCTTAGAGGCTGCCGTCTTGGTCTTACATTCCCTGAAATCAACGAAATGCAAGTAAAAGCTATCTTCTATGCTGCTTGCGATTTGAAAAAAGAAGGCTTGAATGTAAAACCTGAAGTTATGATTCCTCTTGTAGGCCACGTAAACGAGCTTAAAGAAGCAAAAGCCGTAGCTGAACGTGTAGCTCAAGAAGTTATGGCAGAAAAAGGCGTTGGCGTTGACTATATGATTGGTACAATGATTGAAATTCCACGTGCTGCATTAACAGCTGATCAAATTGCAGAATATGCAGAGTTCTTCTCATTCGGTACTAACGACCTTACTCAAATGACATTCGGTTACTCAAGAGACGACGCAGAAGGTAAATTCTTACAAAAATACGTAGATAACAAAATCTTACCTTCTAACCCATTCCAAACTTTAGACCAAGAAGGTGTAGGACAATTAATGAAGATTGCTTTAGACAAAGCATTATCAGTAAAACCACACCTCAAACGCGGTATCTGCGGCGAACACGGCGGCGACCCTGCTTCTGTTAAGTTCTGCCACAGAATAGGTTTGAACTACGTATCTTGCTCACCGTTTAGAGTTCCGCAAGCAAGACTTGCTGCTGCTCAAGCTGTAATCGAATTCAAACACAGCAAAGAAGAAGAAGGTACACTCGGTTGTAAATAGTAAGCCTAAATATAAACTAAAGGCGATACGACCTAAAAAAGAAGACCTGAGATTAAAGTCTCAGGTCTTTTTTATTAGCTTATTTTAAAAACTCATCCAATTTTTTAGTCTTGTACAAATGTTCTAAATCGTCATATCCGCCAATGTAGTGGTCATTTATTATAATTTGAGGAACCGTAGAAATCCCTGGACGATTAAATTTTTGGCTTAAGCTTTCACACATTTCATCAAAATTGCCATCGCTGTTAATTTCTTCAAAATCCAGATTCAACATTTTTAAAAGCTTTTTTGCCTTAATGCAATACGGACACATTTCTGATGTATATATTGTTATTTTATTCATATAAAACTCCTTTTTCTTTGAAAACTCATTCTAATATTTTTTAGAAAAAATTTCAACGGTAACGAGTTTACGACAAAAGGTTTATTGCGGGAAACCACAGTTTAATAGTATAATTGAGTAGCATACTGGGGAGTTTTGTAAAATATGTTGCAAGAAAATCAACAAAATAAAACAGACGTTATAGTTGTCGGAGCAGGACCGGCAGGAGTTTCTGCAGCGGTGACGGTAGCACGCGGAGGCAAAAATGTTGTGCTTGTTGAGCGTGGAAATTTTGCAGGAGCAAAAAATATGTACGGCGGTGTAATCTACTCTCACGCAGCACAAGAAATATTTCCAAACTATAAAGAATCCCCTATCGAAAGATTCGTATCAACCCACAGTTATGTAATTATGTCAGAAAATGACTCAACAACTGTTTCTTATAAAAATCCAGCACATAACGAAAATGCTTTTATAATAACAAGGGCAAACTGGGATAAATGGTGTGTAGAACAAGCTATTAAAGAAGGTGTTTATTACGCACCTAACACGCTTGTAAAAGAACTTATCGTAAAAGAAGGCAAAGTCATCGGAATAAGAACAGATGTTGAAGAATACTATGCAGACGTTATTATTATTGCCGACGGTGTCAACTCTTTATTAGCAAAACAAATAGGTTTGAGAAAAGATATTAAGCCCAAAAACGTATTTATGGGAGTAAAAGAAGTCATAAAATTACCATCAGAAGTTATTGACCAGCGTTTTGGGCTAATAAATCAAACAGGTTGTGCAATGGAGCTCGTTGGAGGCCCGTTAAAAGACCTGTTTGCAATGGGCATTATCTATACAAACAAAGATTCTGTTGCAGTAGGGCTTGGCGTAGCTTTAGAAGATTTAAAAAATAATAAAACAAAGCCGTACGAACTCCTTGAAAAAATGAAAAAACATCCTTTTGTAGCAGACCTCATACAAGATGGAGAACTTCTTGAATATTCCGCACATTTGATTCCTGAAGGCGGATACAACTGCTTGCCGAAGCTATATACAGACGGAGCAATGGTTACAGGTGACGCAGCAATGCTCGTTAATAACGTTCATTTTGAAGGGACAAACTTTGCTATGATAAGCGGCAAGTATGCAGGAGAAACCGCCCTTGAAGCATTGGCTAAAAATGATTTTTCTCAAAACATATTATGCTTATACAAGAAGAAACTTGATAACAGCTTTATTCTAAAAGATTTAAGAACATACAAAAACGTTGTTAAAACTTTAACAGAAAGAACAAACTCTATAGGGTACTACTCTAACAAGCTTAACGAGTTTTTGGAAATATTTACAACCGCAGACGGGGTAGAAAAGAAAGGCAAATTCCAAAAGTTTGCAAAACACTTTTTTACAAAACGCAGCCTTGCAGAACTTTTTAAAGATGGTTTTGCAGCCGTAAAGGTTATGTTTGACATATTAAAGTAGATTGATTGGGCAATAATTATGAATGAAAAATTACCTGAAAAAATAGAAGACAAATTATTCAAGCTTAAATACAAAACAGATTCACAATGCCATTTGAATCCTGATCAATCAAAATGCTTGCAATGTCTTGAAAAAACCTGTACAATTATATGTCCGGCAAACGTTTACTGCTATAACGAGACAGAAAAAAAACTTACCGTAAGCTACGAAAAATGCCTCGAATGCGGAGCGTGCAGAATAGCTTGTAAACATATTAATTGGGAATACCCCAAAAGCGGAAAAGGCGTTCAATTTAAAAAATCATAATTATAAAAAGGAGAGAAGTATGAAAGAAGAGTACAGCCACAACTATCGCAGATGGTACGACAAAGACCCTATTTTGTCTAAATCAATGAGAACTTTAGAAAAATCAGATGATGAAACACAAATCAAAGTTGCACTAAACCTCATCAAAATTATCATCGAACACAATATTGCAGAACATACCTTCACTGGTGTAGAAGATATGATGACAGCTGTTGAAGACGGCCTTGTGGAAAAAGGCAAAAGCAGATGGTATGATCTTGATACAACAGTAAGAACAGCCATCAACATGCTTGAAAACAGCCCATTACCGGTGCAAAAAGCAGTAGCTAAAGAAATGGCAAAAATGGTTGTTGATAAAATCAAAGAAGATAAAGACGAACAAGACGACGAAGAAACAGAAGATAACGAATAATATCTGACAATCAATATGGATAAAATCTGGAAGACAAAGGAACTTATTGAGCCATCACAAGAATTAATCGATGCGGCAGGGAACAAACTTCTTGCCCGATTGCTTGTGCAAAGAGGAATAAACAACGTTAAAAAGATAAAAGAATTTTTAACACCCTCCTCTATGAAAATAACCTCTCCTTTTGTTTTTACAGATATGGAAAAAGCTGCAGAACGTATATTTTCTGCTATAGAAACTCAAGAAAAAATAATTATCTATGGCGATTTTGATGCTGACGGAGTAACATCAACTTCTCTTCTATACAAAACGCTCAGCCACCTAAACGCCAACGTTGAGTTTTATATTCCTAACCGTGAGAACGAAAACCACGGGCTAAATTCAAAAGCTCTTGTAAAACTGATTGCAAAGCATAAAGCAAAACTTATCATCACTGTTGACTGTGGAATAAGCGATGTAGAACAAGTTAACTTTGCAAACGGTTTTAAGGTGGATGTAATAATAACAGACCACCACGAAGCCCCCGAAGTATTACCCGAAGCTTTTGCAATAATCAATCCTAAAGCCTTTAACTCGTTAAAAAAAGACCTTAGCGTAGATGAAATAGAATCACTAAACCAGCTTGCCGGTGTTGGTGTCGCATTCAAACTTGCTTGCGCATTGCTTGAGAAAAAACAAGACTATGACTTTGCAAATGAACTGTTGCCGCTTGTTGCAGTAGGTACAGTTGCTGATGTTGTTCCAATACTTTATGAAAACAGATGTTTTGTAGAAGCAGGTATAAAACTGATTGAACAAGACACTCATTACGGATTATCAAAGCTCTTGAGTGTTGGCGGATACGATATAAAAAACGGAATAACATCTGAAAATATAGCATTTGGTGTAGCGCCAAGAATCAACGCTGCAGGCCGTCTTGATACGGTAGATAACGCAATTAAACTTTTGATTTCAGATAATAAAGCGGAAATCGACCTTTGCGCCCAAGAGCTTGATAACCTTAACAGAATCCGTCAAGATTTGTGTGACAATATGTACAACGAAGCTATTGAAATGCTTCAAAACGAGCCACCTTCAGACAGTATAATCTTATATAAAGAAGGCTGGCACATAGGTATCATCGGTATTGTTGCGTCAAAGCTTGTAGAAAAATTTTATAAACCTGTATTTTTGATGACAAAAGATGAAAACACAGGATTTATAAGATGTTCTTCAAGAAGCATCCCTGAAATTCACTTAAGAGATGCGATAGCAGAAAACGAAAACTTGTTAGAATACTTTGGTGGTCACTCACAAGCAGCGGGATTGGTTTTTGACCCTAAAAAATCTTCTTTTGAAACAGTAAAACAAGCTCTAAACGAAACTATCAAAATTCAATTGGACGGACGCAAGCTTGTTCCTTGCATAGAAGCTGATTTAGAAATTGATTCTTCTTTTATATCAGCCGATTTGATTGATACAATCTCCCGATTGGAACCGTTTGGAGAAGGCAAT
This sequence comes from Candidatus Gastranaerophilales bacterium, assembly GCA_944326545.1. Taxonomy (GTDB): domain Bacteria; phylum Cyanobacteriota; class Vampirovibrionia; order Gastranaerophilales; family Gastranaerophilaceae; genus Limenecus. The sequence goes on from CALVEH010000001.1 coordinate 133,046, forward strand.
AAAAATTCGTTATTCATTACCAAAAATCTTATTTTAAATAATGTCCGCACAATGGGACAAAAAAACAACCATCTCAAAATCTTCTGTGAAAACGAACAAAACAAACCTTTTGAATGTGTTTTTTGGAACCACAGTGAACTCAATATACCGCAAGGCAAAACTTTTGATGTTGTTTTTTATCCCAAACTTAATGTGTTTAACGGAATAACAACTATTCAGCTTGATGTGCAAGACATCAAATCAGAGTTTGAAATAAAAGAAACAAATTCAGATTTCAAATTTTATGACCACAGAAAAAAGACAAATATCTTTCAGCAAATTTGCGACTATCTGACAACGACAAAAGTTTCAACAGAGATATTTAGCCAGAATAAAACTATCTCAGATAATTTAAAGCATTATAACAAAATAGCAGAAATTATCAGAGGACGAAAAACTCTATCGCAATGTTCTCAGGTTATGTTTTTTGATTACCCTGCAAGCGAAGCTATTATGCAAGAAGTAATTAAAAAAACGGGTGCAAAAGTTCTGCATTTTATGAACTACAACAACAAAAACATTGACCCACAAGAACTTATAAAAAACATTTCAGGAATGCTTAAATATGTTTCAAACGCCAAAGACGGTGAAGTTGTCTTGTCAGACATATCCGACTTTTTAGGAATATCTGACGAAGTAACGGAACTCTGCTTTGATATGCTCGAGTCTTTAGGAATGTTTGAAATTCTAGGCAAAAATGTTAATACGTATAAGATTACTTTTCTGCACCCCGTTGAATTTTCAAAAGTAAAAGAAAGCGAAATGTTTGAAGAACTTCAAAACGAGCTTCAAAAAATTTACGACTACCGCCAAAAGCTTTTAACAAGCCCTCTTGAAGAACTGGTTTTGAAATAATTTAAAATATTTTAACTGTAAAGAAACTTTTTTTATCGACCTAATGTCTAATATATTAGACTATCGGGTATTATTTTGTAATTGGGCTGAGTATCCGATACCACAAAAGCCAAGCTTTATGATATTATAATGTTTAAAAGAATGTTCCAGAAAAATTCGTGGTAAGACTTTACAGGACAAAATGTTGCAATAACACATTTCATAAGCGAATTTTTTGACAAAGTGAACCGCTGAACAAAGTGAAGCGTGTGAGCCTGTCACCGAAGCTTAACGAAGTTAAGCGCAGGCAGTGACACCTTGAAAAAGTAAGTCTTTGAGCTTCGAAGGCTCGAAGCGAAAAAGACGACACTAGATTAGAAAAACGAGGTATATGTCTTGAAAACTATATTAAAAAAACACTGGTTAACAGCATTAACACTTATTATGGTTATAGTTGCAGGTGCAATCACAAACTCTGCAGGAGTTTTTGCATCATCACCTCAACAACTTTATGACCAAGTTTGGAAGCTTGTAAACTCAAAATATGTTGATCACACAAACAACCAACAAGACTGGAAACGTTGGAAATGCAAATACGATAAAGTAATAAAAACTGATGAAGACGCTTACGTAGCTATTCAAACAATGCTCGCAAGTTTAAACGATCCATATACAAAATTTTTAGACCCAAAAGAGTTTGAAGATGAAACAAGCTCAATCAAAGGGTCATTAAAAGGGATTGGGGTTCAAATAGGTTTGAGAGAAGGCAAGCTTCTCATCATTGCACCTATAGAAGATACCCCCGGAGAAAAAGCAGGTTTGTTAGCAGAAGACGAAATTCTTGAAATTGACGGCAAATCTACAAAAGGTATCACTATAGACAAGGCTGCAGACAGCATAAGAGGTGAAGAAGGTACATATGTAACTCTATTGATTAAACGTAAAAACCAACCTAATAAAGAATATAAAATCAAACGTGCTGAAATTGAAATAAAATCAGTTTCAACAAAAATTCCTGAAAAAGCAAAGCTGGACAACAACGTAGGTTATATAAGACTCAGTTCTTTTATCAGCAAAAACGCAACAGGAGAATTTGAGGCTGCTTTAAACCAATACAAAGATAAAAAAGGTTATATCATTGACCTTCGTTCTAACCCGGGCGGACTTTTAAGCAATGCTATTTTGATTTCAGATATGTTCTTAGACGGTGGAATCATCGTAAGCACAGTTGATAGAGACGGTTATAAAGAAACCACTCGTGCTACAAGAAAATATGTAACAGACAAACCAATCGTAATTCTTATCAACAAAGGCAGTGCTTCTGCCAGTGAAATTTTCTCAGGCGCAATGAAAGACAACAAACGTGCTTTACTCGTTGGAGAAAACACTTTTGGTAAAGGTTTGGTTCAAGAAGTTAATAAACTTATGGGCGGATCAGGCGCAAACATCACAATCCAAAAATATTTGACACCTAACGGAACAGATATAAACAAAAAAGGCATTGCACCTGATGTAACAGTTGAATTGACAGAAGATGACATAAAAAATAAAAATGATGTACAACTTCAAAAAGCAAATGAACTGTTAGTTCAAATGATTAAAAATCAAAGTGTTTGCGTAAAATAATTACAAATCATAAAAAACAGCCTCTTTAACAAAATAAAGAGGTTGTTTTTTATTTCTTTTCAAACTTGATAGAATACCCTAATTTATCAAGAATCATTTCCAACTCATTAAAATTAGCAGTACCTTTTTTTAATTTTGTTGAAAGATTTTGCACAGAGTACGGTTTTTGTTTTTTCTCACCGATGTATTCAGCTAACTGTGTTAATGTCACAGCATTGTCTATCGCAAGTTTTTTTATTTCATTTCCTAAGCTCATAATTAAAAATTATACTAATATTTGAATTTTAAAATAATATTTTATACCTTTGTTGATGTTTTTAAATTATTGTTTTAAAATTAAAGCAATAATTTAAAAACGTAAAGCTTTAAAAAATAAGACCGTATGAATAAACAAAAAATTACAGATACAATATTTAATTTTGAAACCTATTTAACAGAAGTTGACGAATTTTTGGAAATAATTACAGACGTATGTGAAAATGCAAGTATTTCTGATAAAACGGCAGCAAAGATATTATTTATTACAGATTTGTTTAAAGATAAAAATAATAAAGCTTGGGATTTTATACATTACGACTGAAAAAGTTATTATCATTTAAAATATTGTCAGATAGCCCTTGGTTAACAAGTTTTTATTTTGTTATAAATTATTTTTTAACTATAATTAAACAGTAGGTTAATTATATAGGTGGATAAACAGTGATAAAAGAACAATATTTTCCTCAAGAAATTGAAAAAAACTGGCAAAAAGTTTGGGAAGATAACAATTTTGGAAAAACTTACGATGATTCTGACAAACCAAAATACTATGCGTTATCAATGTTCCCATACCCGTCAGGCAAATTACACATGGGACACGTTAGAAACTACACAATTACCGACGTAATTGCTCGTTTCAAAAAAATGCACGGTTTTAACGTGCTTCACCCGATAGGATGGGACAGCTTCGGATTGCCTGCAGAAAACGCAGCTATTCAACACGGAGAAAGCCCTGAAAAATGGACTGATGAAAATATTTCTTATATGAAAATGCAACTGAAAAAACTCGGTCTTATGTATGACTGGGACAGAGAAGTTGCAACTTGCAAACCTGACTACTACAAATGGACTCAATGGCTGTTTTTGCAACTATACAAAAAAGGTCTTGCATATAAAAAAGAAGCAGCTGTTAACTGGTGCGATCAGTGTGCAACAGTACTTGCAAATGAACAAGTAATCGACGGCAAATGTTGGAGATGCGACAGCGTTGTTGAGAAAAAATATTTGTCACAATGGTTCTTAAAAATCACCGATTATGCAGAACAACTTTTGCAAGATATTGATAAGCTAGAAGGCTGGCCTGACAGCGTAAAAATAATGCAAAAAAACTGGATTGGTAAATCAGAAGGTGCTATTTTCAGATTCAAAGTTAAAGAAATCGAAGGACTCGAAGTTCCTGTATACACAACAAGACCTGACACAGTTCACGGTATTACCTACCTTGTTGTAGCACCTGAATACAAAGATATTGAAAAATTAACAACTCCAGAAAATAAAGAAGCTGTTGAAGCATACAGAGCTAACGCTCGAAAAATGACAGAAATCGAAAGACTTTCTACAGAACGTGTAAAAACTGGTGTTCCTCTTGGTACACACTGTATCAATCCGTTCACAGGAGAAGAGTTCCCATTATGGACGGCAGATTATGCTCTTGTAGAATACGGAACAGGTGCTGTTATGGCTGTACCTACACACGATGAAAGAGATTTTGATTTTGCTAAAAAATACAATCTGCCAATGAAGGTTGTTATCCAAAACCCTGAAAATCCTTCAGATTGCAAAGATGCAGCTTATACAGAACCTGGTGTTCTTATAAATTCTAACGAATTTAACGGAATGAAAAACGAAGAAGCTAAAAAAGCTATCACACAAAAAGCTGTTGACGGTGGTTTTGGTGAGTTTAAAACTCAATACAGATTACGTGACTGGTTAATCTCAAGACAAAGATACTGGGGCGCACCTATTCCTATCGTTTATTGCGAAAAATGCGGCCCTCAGCCTGTTCCTGAGGATCAGTTACCTGTAAGACTTCCTGAAGACGTTGATTTTAGCGTAAAAGGCAAATCACCGATTTTAACATCAAAAACATTCTTAGAAACAACTTGCCCTTGCTGCGGTGGCAAAGCAACAAGAGAAACCGATACAATGGATACATTTATCTGCTCAAGCTGGTATTATCTAAGATACTCGGATGCAAAAAATGCAGATGCTCCGTTTAGCAAAGAACTAGTTAACAAATGGCTCCCTGTTGACCAATACGTTGGCGGTATTGAACACGCTATTTTACACTTGTTATATTCAAGATTCTTTACTAAAGCGTTAAAAGATTTGGGTCTTGTAGATTTTGATGAACCGTTTAAAAACCTTTTAACTCAAGGTATGGTATTAAAAGACGGCTCAAAAATGTCAAAATCAAAAGGCAACACTGTTGACCCTGATGAAATATTTGAAAACTACGGAGCTGACACAGCAAGATTGTTTATTCTTTCAGATTCACCACCGGCAAGAGATTTCGACTGGTCTGATGCAGGTGTTGAAGGCTGCTACAAATTCTTAAACAGAGTTTGGCGATTATTCGCGTCTAACCAAGACAATTTAATCCTTGATTACAAATTGCCTGAAGATGTTGCAACTTTAACTAAAGAAAACAACGACCTTGTAAGAACAACACATATTGCGATTAAAGGTGTTACTCAAGATATTTCTAACGAGTTTCAGTTTAACACTGTAATTTCAAAATATCGTGAGTTTGTTAACGCAATATATGACTACACTGCAAAGAAAACTCAATACACAGATGAAGACAAAAATGTCTTGAGCTTTGCACTTGTTACATTGCTAAAACTTATGGCACCTACTACAGTGCATTTGACAGAAGAAATCTATCATCAAATTGGCGGTCAAGGTTCTATTCACGAATCAGAATGGCCAAAATACGAAGATAAATTAGCAAAAACTTCTGCAATCACACTGGTTGTTCAAGTAAACGGCAAAGTTAAAGACAAGGTAGAAGTTGATGCGGAATCAACAAAAGAAGAGCTTGAAAAAGCTGCTAAAGAAAGCGAAAAAGTTAAACAAGCGATAGAAGGAAAAACTATAGTAAAAACAATAGTTGTCCCAGGCAGACTTGTTAACATTGTTGTAAAATAAAATACACCATAATAGAAAGAGGAAGCCCCAAAAGCTTCCTCTATTTTTGACCATTATTGTGATTTATTTCACAATTAAAAATATTATCGTGAAATTTATGTTAAAATTTTGTAAACTTTTTACTTAAAAATGAAAAAAATCGCCCCTTCTTGTGTTTATATATATAAGTAGAAAGTGAAGGTGTTCTTTAATGTATAGTCCCGCATTTATGAAATTTTTAATCGGTCGTGATGCAGATGATTTTTTGGTAGAAGAAAAGGAAAATTCAGAAGTTAGACAAAGACCTATCGACAATGTTATTTACCGTTGCTCAAGATATGCAACTATTCCTATTGAGGTAAAAAACAAATAAAAGTTTATAAAAAAAACACTCTCAAAATTGAGAGTGTTTTTTATTGCTTTAAATATAATTATCCAAAAGGACTATTAACCTTCGATTAAAGCATTAATTTCGTCAACCATAACGTCAGGGTCAACACCGTGAACTTTCGCACCAGCTTCAAGGTTTTCAAATCTTGCAGCTGCGCAGCCAATGCAACCTAAGCCGTATTTTGCAAAAACTTCTAATGCTTCAGGATAGTTTTGAACTATCTCTATTAGTCCCATGTCTTTTGTAACTTTTCCTGCCATAATAATTTATCCTTTCATAATCCAGATTTATTCGTTGACTATTCAGTTAATTTCATTAATAAGATTATACATTGAAAACACAATTCTGTGGAGTGCGTGTGAAATATCTCAAAGAAATATTAATCAGACTCAAAGATATTATACTGCTTTTGCTTGCATTTATTGGTATGGTAGCAACAATTGTGTATGAAAAATATCTCACAAAATGGTATGAACAGTTAAAAGAAACTTTTTATATTCCGCAAGCTCCTGTGGGATTAAACGCTATGGGCGTTCGGGGAAAGTATCTTAATAAAATATACAGGTGCAATTACAGCGCAAACCGATTCTGTTCGGAAATGCTTTCCCCTGTGGACGACCCGTATCTTATTAACCCGGCTGAACTTTAATTAAGCTTATTTCATATTGTCAACTGACTCCGAACACTCAGTGAACCTGTGCAATAAACAAGTCCGATTTTATCAACAAGTCCGGCACAGGTAACAAGTGCATGGGGTCACTTTCGTAAAATGCTAGATTTTGCGTCAATCGCTACTTCTCATAAATATGCCACAGGCATATTTACTCGGCAGAGGGTGTACACTTCTATAAGTGAATCCGCCTCAGACAGCCGTTTCAACAATTTGTTCCTCTTGTTTTTTGTAAGGAACTGCGTACAACTCTCCGTAAAATTCTTCCTGATACAAATCAACATCAGATTCAGGTTCAGCAGTTAAAAACAGTAACGCAATATAAGCCGAAATTTTATCCAAACCCAATAGAGTTAAAGTATTTAACTCTACTTTTTCTTGAGATTCAAAAATTCTTTTTAAATTTTCGTGCAAAATTTCTACACTCTTTTCGATATATTCGTCATGAGCAAGATTTACGATGTCATCAGGAGTAAGTCTTGCATAAGAGCGTACACGTCTTTTTGCACGTTCGTGCGCATTTTTTAAGGACTGTTTTCTGTCTAATTCTTCATAAAATTGTAATTGTTTAATCAAGTCTTTCAAATTAACCATACGGCTTCTGTTAAGCCTTACGCTGGTTCTTCTTTGAAGTACTTCATCTAAAGAAATCACGTTGTTTGTGTTAATTTCTTCATCATCCCAAGGATCATCGTTAAACTCAAAATCGTCTTGTGGTTCTTCTATGCCCTCAATTTGGTTTGCATCAATACCCTCGAGAACGTTTGATTTTAATCTTAACAAAATAGCAGCAAATAAAAGTGTTCTGCCTGTTAATCTGAGGTTTTGTGCTTTCATTTGAAACAAATGAGCAAGATATTTATCGGTAACATCAACAATATCAACATTCCAAGGGTCAATCTTACCAGATTTAGCCATACCTACAAGAATCTCAATACCATCAACCTGATCTGTAATATCTTTTTGAGCCTCTGTAGAAGAAATCATTGCAGCATCTTCCAAGCTGTTTTCACTATGTGCAACAGCTTCCGGTACATAAAAATCATGATGTAAGTTAGATTCGGCAGTTTCCATGTTTTATCCTAATCCCTTAGTTTTACGCCTGTTACGCGAGTTTTCCCTTTTTCTTTCTGAGTTACGCCGATTGTTCTATTAGCTGATTCTATCATAGGTTTACGGTGACTAACTACTACAAATTGCGTATTTTCTGCTTGAGTTCTTACCATATCGGCTAATTTTTCAACGTTAATACCGTCAAGGTTTGCGTCAACCTCGTCAAACGCATAAAATGGTGCAGGCAAGTATTTTTGTATAGCAAATACAAAAGCAAGAGCAGTGAGTGATTTTTCACCACCAGACATGAGGTTGAGTCTTGTTTTTTCTTTGTCTCTTGGTTGCGCCTCGATAGACATACCGCCTTGGAACGGCTGATCAGGGTTGTCGAGGTATAATGTGCCTTCACCTTCTGAAAGTTTATGGAAAATCGATTTAAAGTTGTCGTTTATGTGGTTATAAGTATTCATAAACGTATCTTTTTTAAGGTTTTCATAACCTTGCATTCTGTCCATGATTTGATTTTTTTCGTTAGACAGAGTTTCGATTTTAGTTTTTAACTCGTTTTGACGTTCAGAAACTTCGTCATAAGCTTTAATCGCTCTCATGTTAACATCGCCAAGCTCGTCCATACGTTTTTGCAGTCTTTGGATTCTGCCTGTGATTTCTTCAACAGAGATTTCTATTTCTTGAAGTTTTGAAATTTCAATGCCGTTTTCTTTGAGTTCTTCTTTTACATTTTCTAATTGAGGCTCAAGTTCACGTCTACGAGCTTTGAACGCTTCTATTTGCTCTGCAATTTTTTCGATATTAAGAACAATAACATTCTTTTCTTTTTCAAGTTCTAAGAACTGAGCGTTAACAGCATCTCTTTCTGTTTGGATTTCAATAAGTTTTTCGCCTAATTCTTTAATCTTGATTTCTAAAACATCTATTTGTTGTTTTAATTCAACAATTTCTGCTTTAAATTTAACCTTATCTTGTTCATACACTTCGTTGTCAGAACCAAGCTTAGCGATTTCTTTTGTTTTTGTGTCGATAACATCGTCATGGAATACTATTGTTCTGTTAAAGCCGTCAATCTCATTAAGCGCACGAGCAATAGCATTTTCAATATTTTTAATTTGTTGTTCTTTTTCTTCTGTAAGTTTTTTAAGGTTTTGGAGTTCTTGAGGGCTCATTTTTTCTTCAATTTCCTTGATTTCTTCATCAAGTTTTAAAGCCTGCTCATTGTAAACCATTAACTTTTGTTCCATATCATCAAGCTGTTTTTCAAGATCTTTGATTCTCGGTTCAGCTTGAGCTAGGAAGTCTTGTTTTTCTTTAATGTTATTTTCGTTGTTTTCTGCGTTAGTAATAAGGTTTTGAAGCTCCATTTTTGCTTTGTTATATTCAGTCATTGTATTTGAATAAGAGCCTCTTACCTTATCAAGTTTTAATTCAAGTTCTGATTTTTTGCGTTCTAAATCAGCATAAGTTTTTTCAAACGCTTTTAATCTTTCTTTAAATTTAGCAAGCTCATCGTCTTCTGTTTGGCTAAATTTAATGCCGGAACGTTTTTGAGAACCACCTGAGATTGAACCTGATTTTTCAAACAATTCACCTGACAAAGTAACCATTCTGTACTGTCCGATGAGTTTTCTTGCTGAGTTATAATCTTCTACAACAAGAGTTTCGCCTAAAGCATGGAAAAACACATTGATGTACTCATCATCAAAATCTATAAGGTTAATTGCAAAATCAATAACACCCTTGTCTTTTGGCAATCTCAAAGAACGTGGCGCTTTGTTGATTTTATTTAAAGGCAAAAATGTTGCACGTCCTGCATTTGCGCTTTTTAAAACTTCGATAGCAATTCTTGCTGTTTCGTCATCGTCAACAACAACGTTTGCCATTCTTCCGCCCATAGCAACTTCCAAAGCCAAAGAATACTCTTTATCAACTTGTCCTAACTGAGCCAACGTTGCGTGAACGCCTTTTATTTTTGCATTCAAAACAGTATCAACCGCACGACCAAAGTTTACGTCCTCTAATGCTTGTTTTTGAGCTTCCATCTGTGAAATTTTACGGTAAGCTGTTTGCACATTGTATTGGACGTCGTTTAACTCGCCTTTAGTTTTATCAAGTTCGTAAAGAGTGTTTTCTTGAATAGTTTTAAAGTCTTGAAGTTCTTTACCCAGTTCTTCTACCTGAACTTGAACACGGTCTTTATTGCCGGCAAAATTTTGTTTAAACTCTTCGTATTCTGCTACCTTGTTTTTAGCTTCTTCAACGCTTTTTACAAGGTTATTGAGTTCTGCCTCAAGAGGAGCTTGTTTTTTGATGATTTCAGTTTCTTCATCTTTTATTTGCTCCAATTGTTTTCTGAGTTCATTTCTTTTTGCTAAGAATTTATCAGCAGTTTCACTTAAGCCTGAAACCTCTTGCAATGTTTTTAAAAGGTCGGCTTTTCTTTCTTCTTTTTCAGCTTCTAAATTTTGAATTTCTTTGTTTTTATTTTCGATATTAAGCTGAGTTTGTTCTTTTTTCTTTTTAAGATCTTCTATACCGTTTTTAGCGTTCTCAATTGTTTTTAAGTTGTCTTGAATACCTTTATCGGCATAAACAATTGCAGATTCTTTTCTGTCAACTTGACCTTTAATTTCTTCTACTTGTTTTTTAACCTCGATTTGTTCAGCTTCACCTTTTTCTTTAACGAGTTCAGAGAGTTCATCGAGTTTTGTTTTAACAACAAGAATCTGATCATCAAGTTTTTTTACTTTGTTTTCTTCTTCTTTTTTCTTTTTATTAGCGTCTAAAATACTTTCGTGAGCACGTTCAAGACCTTTTTTAATCTCGAAGTATTTTACTGTTGTAATTTTACTTTCGAGTTCTGCTTTTTCGTCTCTAAGTTTTTGGTATTTTAGGGCAATTTCACGTTCTGATTTTAACCTTTCAAGCGAAGTTTCTACCTCAGAAAGAATTAAAAGAGAATTTTGGACACGAGCTTCTACAGTGCCAAGCTCGCCTTGAGCCTGTTCTATACGACGGTCAAAATCAGCAACGCCTGCTATTTCGTCTATGATTTTTCTTCTTTCAACATCAGAACAGTTTGTGATAGACATAACGTCGTTTTGCATAATAACGTTATAGCTGTTTGGGGTGATGTTGTATTTTTCCAAAATTGTATGAACATCAGTAAGAGTAACTATCTTATCGTTAAGATAATAAATTGAGTTGTACCCTTGAGAAGATTTTTTAATTTTACGTGCAACTGAGAACTCTTTTTCTTCAGCACCTTCCGGAGCAAAAGTAACTTTTACAATTGCTTCATTTCTTCTGTTGTGAGTAGAAATCAGTTGCGAAATTTTTTCGGCTCTTAAAGTTCTTGAAGTAGAAAGACCAAGCGCAAATAACACACTATCAATAATGTTACTCTTTCCTGACCCGTTCGGCCCTGATATAGTAGTAAATCCCTTTAAAAACGGTATAGTGATTTTACTTGCAAATGATTTGAAGTTATCTATCTCTACTTCTTTAATGTACATTAATTAAACTACTCTAATCCCAAGTCTAGACATATAATTATTTTCTTATAAAGAAACAGTATAGTCAAAAAGGTTACAATAATTTAAAATTACCGATAAAAAACTAAGACTCCTCTTGAGGCTTTTCTACCAGTATTTTTTTAATTCTTCTGCCTTTAAGCTCTAGTACTCTAACTTTTAAACTATCTATAAGAAGCTCATCGCCAACTTTTGCAAGCCTTCCTAGTCTTTTTTGAACCAACCCGCAAAGAGTTTCAACTTCTTCTTCGTGTTGATTGATATTAAAGTATTCAAAGAATTCCTCTACTCTCAAAAGCCCGTTTACAATGTATTTGCCATCGCCAACTTGTTTTAAATTGCTTTCTTCTTCGTCAAATTCATCTTGAACATCGCCAAATATTTCTTCTAACACATCTTCAAGAGTTATTACACCAGACATACCGCCAAATTCATCAATTACAACAGCAATCTCGGTACGGTTTGTCTTGAAGTTTTGCAACAAAGCATCCGTTGTCATCGTTTCCGGCACCAAAAGAGGTTTTCTAAGACATTGAGTGATTTCAAAGTTTTCATTTTTCATCTTGCAAGAATACAAATCTTTTACATGCAAAATACCTAAAACGTTGTCTATGCTGTTTTCATAAACAGGATATCTTGTATATTGATTTTCAAGAATTATCTCTTTTAAAGTATCAATTTCGATATTAACCGGAATAGCAACAACATCGCAACGTGGAATCATTATCTGTTTTGCTGTTAAATCAGTAAATTTGAGCGTATTTTTAAGCAAAAAGTTTTCTGTTTCATTCAACACACCGCCTTTATAACTGGCGTCGATAATCATATCGATTTCTTCTTCTGTATGAACAGCGTGCGCAGGATGAGCAGGGGGAATATTTAAAAGTTTTAAACACCAGTTACCAAAACCGTTCAACAAAAAGATAAACGGAGTAAAAAGTTTTGCAACAAATACAAGAGGCCTTGTCACAGCAAGTGTTGTTTTTTCAGGGTACTGCAGTGCTATAGACTTTGGCATCAATTCACCTATAACAACGTGCATAAATGTAATCAAGACAAATGCAATAGCTACAGCAACCGTGTGAGTTGCGACTGTATTTGACACATAAGGCAAAAAATCAAACAAGGGCTGAATAATTTTAGCAAGCGTTGCCTCTCCGACCCAACCTAAGCCAATACTTGCAATAGTAATCCCCAATTGAGTTGCAGCTATGTATTTATCAAGCTCTTTTAAAGCATTTGTAGTTATTTTAGCTGTTTTATTACCTTCATTGGCAAGTTGGTTTATCCTTGTTTGTCTAACGCTAACAAGTGCAAATTCTGACGCAACAAAAAAACCGTTAGCCAGTAACAAAAACAAAATTACAAATAAATTAATTACAATCATACTACCTCTTATAACAAGTTCTTTTAATGAAATATTTTTCATTATACAAGAGTTTGGTATATTGACAATAACGCCTATAAATAGGGCAATCACAGCATAGCAAAACTTAACAAATGTAAATTTTTGTAATCGGCACACTTTTTATTGTTAATTTTATAAATTTTTGATACTTAAGTCACTACAAGGGTTTCATCATGAAAGTTAACTTTAATTACAGCTTAATTAACTGCAATTCAAGCAATGTTATAAAACCTTTTGAAACAAACAGGCAGGAAAATCCCAATAAACAGCTTAAAGAGCTTGGTTTTGATTCAAACGGATACTATAACAGGATTTCTTTTGCAGGAAAAATAACAAATAACCCAAACTCTAAACACTCGATAGACAACTACACAGGCTGTCTTATCGGGGGTGCAATCGGTGATGCCCTTGGGGCGCCCGTAGAGTTTACTTCTCTCACAGAAATCAAGAAAAATTATGGGCCATACGGAATAAGAGAGTACCTTTTAAAAGACAACAAAAAAGCTGAATTTACTGATGACACCCAAATGACAATTTTTACCGCAGACGGGCTAATTAAGTCTGCTTTAAAAAATCATTCAATACAAAACATTGATTTTCTTGATGTATTTGAATCATACGGAGATTGGTTAAGCACACAACGCAACACAAAATTAGACAAAGGCTGGATAACAAAACAAAAAACGCTCTACAAAGTTAAAGCCCCCGGAAACACTTGTATCTCTGCATTAATGAACGGCGAAGCAGGCACTTTAAAAAACAGAATAAACGACAGCAAAGGCAATGGCGGAATAATGAGAGTTGCTCCTGTAGGGCTGCTTTACTACAACAATCCGTCTAAAGCTTTTAACATCGGTGTAGGATGTTGTGCTTTAACACACAGCAAACCGGAAGCCTACCTGTCAGCAGGTGCAATGGCTTCAATCATCGCGTACATAATAAAAGGCGAAAGCATTGAAGACGCAGTTAAGCAAACAATAAAAATCCTTGAAAGAAAAAACAATAACGAAAATGTAACCAATGCTCTAAAAACAGCTTTGCACTACGCAAATACAAATCTGCTTGAAGAAGATGTAATCCCCTCACTCGGACACGGTTGGACTGGAGAAGAAGCCCTTGCCATATCTGTTTATTCAGCGTTAAAGAACCCAAATGATTTTTCTAAAGCGATAGAATGTGCTGTTAATATCACCGGTGATAGCGACACTGTAGGCTCTATTACAGGAAATATTATGGGGGCATATTTGGGCGAAAAGAAAATACCTCAAAAATACAAAAATAAACTTGAAGCGAAAACACTGCTAAAAAATCTTGCAAAAGATTTGTATGTAATGCCAAATAGAATCAAAAACAAAGCAGAAAAATATCCTGTTTCCTATTCCATTAAAAAACCGCTAACTTTAAACGAAATTTTAGGAGAAAATTACAAAATCACAAAACCTGTTGTAAACAAATCTTTGTTGAAAAAAATTAAGCAAATACCAAATATCAATATCTCTGATTACCAAGACTTTTTTGCCCAAAAAGAACTATCCATAAACGAAATTGAAAATATTATCTTGCCTGTATCAATGATTAACAAGGAAATAAAAAATAAAACTGCTTTTGACAAGATGTTGTATTCACTAACAGAACATCTGGAAACCCTAAGAGAAAAAGAAAACAAAAGAATGTTATGGAGAGAGGATACTGTTCAAACTGATGAATTTTTGTGGCAAATATACGGGTTGATTGTGAATAATGATGTAAATACAAATGACTTGTTCAATAGCCTTATATTAATGCTTGAAAGTGAAAAATATTCACTCAAAGACATATCAGATTTTTTAGAAACCCAAAAAAGCAAACCAATTGACTACAAAAAACTGTCACAAGAACTTTTATACAATAAAGATTTAAAGGAAATACAAAAAGATATCTAAACGCTTGGTGTTGTTTTTTGAGGTTTGTATTCTTTTTTAAAGAGCAAATCCTGTTTATATTGAATAATGTCATCAATATTCATCTTGCTTTTTAATTTATCAAGTTGAGGAAATTCTATCTTTTCAGCAACTATGGTTTTATATTTTTCGTCTTTTGATATAAAAGGCGCTTTAAAAGCTCTTTGAATATATGTTTTATAATTTTGGGGATTAATTACTTCTAACTTTTTCAACATAAAAACATTCCTTTATCTTTATTGTATAACAACTGCATCTATATACCATTTATTGTTTTCAAATTGTAAATCTTTAATGAACAATTGAGAATTCTTTTGTACAAGAACTTCTGCCTCGCCTGACATAGCATTTCCAGGCATTACCATATCAATACAGCTACACTTTGTGCCTTTGGGTAATGTCAAATTCCATACTACTTTTGAGCCAAATTTTCCCGATTCAACAATATTAGGGTCAAAGCTCGTCGACATAAATCGTTCTTGGATTATTTGATAGTCACTTAACTTGTATGCAATAAGTTTTTTTATTTCTTCACGTGGAGTTTTTTCATTAGCTCTTAGTATATCGCCAAGAGTTTCATCTCCGATTTTGACGCAATCAACAAATCCGTAATCTTCGCCCCTATAGACATTTATATCTTCTTTAATCGATTGTTTATTCAAATAATTTTCGATTATTTTTGATTCCTTAGGCATTTCACCAACGTTAATTTTTTGTGATTCTGATTTGTACAAGCCTATTGCATATTTTTCTTCATCAGAAACTTTTTGCGAATAATTTTTTATCATTAACCTGATATCTTCATCAGGAAGTCTTAGCCCTATTGCATTGTATTCTTTCAAAAATGTTGGATTCTTATAGAAGAATGTAGCAAATTGCGGATTGTTTTTTGATATACAATTTGCACAAGACAAAAATTCTTCAGAAGCTATATCTATTTTGCCTGCAAGCTTTTGCATTACCGGTTCTAGTTTGTCAATTTCGTTTAAAACATATTTGTTTCCTGAATTGCCAAGATTATCAATAAACTTATTTATATCTTTTAATTCTGCTCCGTTTTTAGCAAAACTTGAAATTAAAGAAGAAACATTTTTCATCTTTGGCCCAACAGCGTCTTCGATTGACATAAGAGCCCAAATTGTCTCACTCACAGTTGTTTCGTCCTGTGACATTACATTCATCTGGTCTTTTTTTCTCGATATCAAAGAATCAAGCATTGCTTTAAACTCTTTGCTGTCATCAGCAATTGTAGAAACAGCACATTCGATATTATCTATTTCATCAGTATCAAAAGCATCAGTTTTTTTCAGCTTGTTTAAAATATCATCGATTGCAACGTTTTCATATTTTTCAAGATTTTCTTTTAAGATATTTTTAGCTGGAGCCAACTCCACTTTTTTTACGGGTACTGTAACCCCAACTCTGGCTGCAGAATGTTCAAACACATCAGCAGCTAAAGGAGCAGACAAGCTTTCTTGTGTTAGAACATCTTTTCCTGACAGCACTCTTTTAGGCTTGATATCAAACCTTGCTATTTTGTTCATTAAAAATTTTAAGTTGTTTCGGCTTATTTTCATAATATAGCTATAAAAGACCTACCCCTTTATTATAATAAAAAATAGATAAAATAAAAAAAATTGCCTTTATAAAAAGGCAATCAAACATTTTTTAACAATTCTGATTTATTTATAATTTTTCGCAATCGTGTGATTGAATATATTCTCTTGCTTGTGTATCAAAATTTGAATTCCAGCTTCTTTCACCGATTTCGCAGTTTGTATAATATGCTTTGCCAAACTGTATATAGCATTTTTGAACAGCATCAACTTTGCAAGAATACGCTTCTGTATTATCAGGAGTATAAGTACATTTTCCGTTTTGGATTCTTGCGGCTATTTCTTCTTTAGTTTGATAGCAGCCACCATAAGAACCGTTGCCGATTTTATTTAATTGAACATAACAAGTGTTGTAGCTATTGTCTTTGCATTCAAATTTTCCCGGTTTTGCCCCTACCGTATTAAATATGTAGTTGATGTCCTCAATATTGAGTGCAGCATAAACCATGTTGGCTGTTAAAAATAACCCTAAAAATGATAATAAAAAAATCTTTTTCATATATTTCTCCTTAATGTTGGTTCTTTTTTGGTCTAATTACAGGCAAGAGTGAATTTTGCGGATAAAAATCATCAACTATACCCAATGGTCCTTGTATAATAAAGAATTCTACCATTTCTCCTTCATCAACTCTTAAATCAGAAAACGGAATTTTCATCTCCATAAAATCTTCAAAAACGTGTTCTATACCGTTTTTAAGCTGTAAAACCCACAGATTATCACGAGTTGCATGTGAAAGTTGAGCATTAAAATAAAAATTCTTAAACAAAGTAAGCTTAACCTCACTGTTATAGGGCTCACGCAATAATGGAATAATAGTTTCTGTTTTATTAATTGTTCTTATTGGCGATGCAAAATAGTGCGACTCAGACTTGTTTTTGAAATAAATATAAATTTGGTTAAAGTCTTTAAATCCCTTATCTTTATCCAAGATAAATTTATTTATATCAAATCTCAAATAAAGATTGTCATAATCATAACCAAAATATATTTTATTAAAGAATCTTTTTTCCTGCATAGTCGGCGGAGCAGGTATTTCCAAACAACCGCCATATTCCCATTTTTCTTGAGGATCTTTACCATTAAGCACAAAATTGTCAAACGCACCTTTAGGGTATCTTGAATGGGTTTCTATGTAATTAGAAAGAGGTGTATCAAGATAAGACGGTACAGGTCTGTTTATGTACTTATAAATATTCTTTAGGTGTTCTCTAAACATGTGGTCAAATATATCATCTTGACCTGAATCATTAGGTTCACCATACCACCAATACCAGTCACTGCTTTGAGCTATATATAGTTCTTGCCATGCAGCGTCAAGCTCAGGTGCATCAGGGTTCGCATTTTGAAAATCCATTAAATCACATCTTGCTTTATCCATATAACTCCAAGCAAGATTTTTTGTAGGTTCGCCTATCCATAGCATAAAATCTCTGTTAATCCACGAACCTGCGTGTACATGTTTGAGCACAAAGGCATTTTCTTCTTTATCCATTGAGTTAACTTCGTCAATATAATCACTGACTTTGACAACTTCTATATCTTTGTCATTCATTAACAAGCCATACAAAGTTTCTAAAAACTCATGCCCGTCATTTACGTAGCTTTCCCAGCAGTTTTCGCCATCCATTGCTATTGTGATCAAGTGTTTTGGATTTGGAGAACTTTGCAGTTTCTTTTGTGTAGTTTTAATTCTGTCATACAAATCATTTGCTGCTTTTATTGGGTCATGGTTAGGATACTCAAACCCGATAAGGTTAGGTATTACAGCATCTCTAAACAAAATATTTATACATTTACCATTGTTTTTGTATTTGTAAGACAAAGACAAGTCGTATGGATCTTCTAAATATCCTCTAAAATCTCTTACAAATTCTTTTTTAAGAGTTTGTTCCAATACACCTTCATCAGATATAGTCCATTTTATTCCCATATCCATAAACAATTTTAAAGTTTTTTCACTTATACATTGTTCAGATGGCCACATTCCTTGAGGACGTATGCCAAAAATTTCTTCAAAACGGTCAAGAGCCAGCTTTACATTGTATTTAGCGTCTTCTGTCATATCAGAATGGAGTTCTACAACTTCTGCATTTTTGTTGGACTTTTTAACATCGTTTATATCCAACAAAACAGGTAAAATCGGGTGATAATAAGGGCTTGTTGATATTTCGATACGTCCGTCTTCTTGATATTTTTTATAAGCAGGAATAATCTCTCTTATAATTTCTCTTTGCAGTTCTATAATACGGATTCTATCTTCGAGAGTGAATTCTCCGTTCTTTTTGTTAAAAAAGGCTTTAATTTCTTCGTTTTCACGATATATAGGATCAAACCATATAAGGTTAAACCAGGCCATGATATCTGAATAATCTTGGTTTGAAAAATCATTTACGCCCAACTGTTTTGAATCAAAACGCTTGTCATAAAGCTTTTTGTATTCTTCATTAGGCAATACCATATTTTTATAATTTGCATCAAAAAAGTGGTTAAGAATAAACTCTTTTTCGTCATCAGATAATTCTTCAACAGGAGTAATAGTTAATTTTGAATAAATATCGTGACTTCCGTTATAACCATAATCATAAATGGAAGAAACTAACATCGGCACAAGGTTAAAGTTGAGCTTTAAATTTGGGAACTTGTCCATTATAAGCAGCATATCCAAATAGTCTTTAACCGCACGAAGTCTAACCCACGGCATTAAATAAATGCCATTACGTTCTGATTTATAAATCGGTTGGTGCATATGCCAAATAAAAGCAACCGAGAATTTTTTACTCATTTTTACCCCTGTTTTTTCTTTTGATATGGGAATTGTAGCATAAAATTGCATTATTGGTTTTATTTTTCAGGCAATTATTTTCTTACAATTGTTTTTATATATGTAGGTTAAGGAGTTTTTATGTTTATAACAGGTTTAACACAAACTAATACAAACATATTTGCACAAACGGCAAGAAATTCTTCTGCTGTGTCTACTCCTGCTGATTTTAAATCAGAATCTGCAAACAAATTTATAGAATATTCACAAAAAAAATTGGAATATTCTTCAAAAATGTTTGAAGATATGTCTAAAATCTATGATACAGCCCTTTATATAACTCAAAACACAAAATCTCTAAAAGAAATGGGTTGTATTGCTTTGCAAAACATTTCTACTAAAGCGGAAAATTCACTAAAAAATATATGCAAAGCAGTAACAAGTACCTTGTCAGGTTACACAAAAGAAATAGGTGCAATTTTAAAAGATGACTCTCTATCAGAAAAAGAAAAAGAATCAAAAATACAACTTGTTCTTGCAAAAAAAGATGCAGTAACTAAAGAAGCAGAAGCAAAAGCTGATGCTTTGCTAAAAATCTCAGATGTTTTAGTCAAGCTTGCTCCCGTATTTTTGACTTTAAAAGATGCAGGAGTGAATACTGATGAAATAGCTGAACCGTTAATTCAAATGGTAAGTTCTATAAAACCAGAGCCTACTTCACTTGATAATGCAAAAAACATTAAAGATGTGAAGAAGCTTTCAAAAGAAAATGCATCAAATATTTTTGGTAAAAACTCAAAAGATTTGATAAAAAACAATGCAAAAAACATTGATGAAAAAATTGAAAACGCAAATAAAAAACTCAACGACAAAAGCATAAGTAACGAAGAAAAAGAAACAATAAAAATAGAGCTTGTTGCATATAAAGAACTAAAATCTTTGTTATCTAAATTTTAAAATAGGTCTTGGTTTAGATACCGTTTTCAATAAATACATATCAAGCAAAAGATGGATTCCTTTTTGAGGTTAATCATATTAAAATCGTATTGTTACTTATGTAAAAATATACAATCCCCAAAACAAAAAGGAAAATAATGAACAAAAATACTATAAAACTAATATTGGTTATCTTAGTTTCTTTGGCTGCTTTGATATTGGTTATAATGGGCTTAAAGAATGTAAAAGTTGATGATTTTACACCGGCTGCAGTTATTTTTGTAATAGATTCTTCGGCCTCAAACCAAGAAAAACTTGATGAACAAAAGAGTTTTGTTACTCAAACTTGCAAAAGACTTGACCCAGAAGATCAAGTCAAAATTATTAGAGTTTCTGAAGACGCTTATTTGATTTACGAAGGTTCAGCCCTAAATTCAAGAAATATAAGAAAATCAATGGATGCCTTTACCCGTTATGATGAAACCGAATGGGGCACTGCATACGGAGATGGCATAGACAAAGCAGTTTCCTATGCAAAATCAATGAACAAAGAAGGCTACACCCCTGCTATTATTGTTGTGGGCGATTTGGAAAATGAAGGTAAAAAAGCTAAACAAATAAATTGGAATGATTTGCCTCAACAAATCCAAGAAATAAAAACAAATATTCCAAAATTTGTTATGATGTTTGTATATGCACATCCTCAAAAACTTGATATGGTAAAAACAAAACTCAATTCTATTTTAGGAGAAAATAATCTTATTATTTCTACCGAACAGAACATTGATAAATCACTAAATCGTTTTTTAAACGCTATTGAAAGATAACAGAAAGGTAAATAAAATATGGCAGTTTTAATTGCCAATCAATATCAAAAAAAAGTTTTTAATAAAATGCTTATCACAATCGGTTCGTCTGCCGAGTGTGACTTTATTGTTGATATAGGCAGCGGAAAACTCGTTTTGCAATATTCACAAAACCATAACAAATACGTGCTTTTTAATCCAAAAAACGAAAACAAAAATATTCTTTTTAAAGATATGCAATTAAACAGACCTATAGTGATAGAAGACGAGCTTAATCTTTCTATTGCAAATTCTAATGACTATATTGCAATAAAAATGGTTAAAACAAATCAAGAAGGCTATAGCGAAAATATTTCAGCTACAGAACAATTAAACAATGCAGATTCAATTACAGGCACAAAAACCATAACAGACAAAGCAAAAGAAGAAGGAGCTAATATGTCATTAAAGGGATCTATTGAACAACAAAAAACAACTCTCGAAAAATATAGAGCCCCCATAATAAAACAAGTAGGTTTTGCAATTAATGACCTTAAAAGCAGATTGTCATTAAACACAAAAGCTTCTATTTTTACACATATTGCATTATTCTTTTCTTCGCTTGTCGTTGCCTTTGGGGTATCAAATTTTATAACAGGTCTTAGAATAGAAGAAACAAAAAACTTTATTAACCTTCCAACAAATATAAAAATCTTGGTGTTATTTACCGTAATCATATTTGGCTTAAGCCTTATATTAAAACAAGGTGTATTTTTATATTTCCAAAATCAAAAGAAAAGAACACAAGAAAGCCAAAGTGCAGAGACATTTTTTCTTTATTCTGCAGGTCTTATTTATACAGGTATTTATGCAATAAACCTAATTTATTACCTTACAATAAATCCGATATTTGCAATTTTGATGTCACTGTTCTTTGTTGGTTTGAATATCATACTTTCAATAGCTTGCGGATATTTCAAAAATGTTGGACATAACATGTCTTTTGAACTTGATAAATACGAATATAGAGAAGATTTTGAAGCAGTAATGTCCGAATACAGATTCTGGATAGAAAAATATATCAATACTCTTAGCGAAAATAAAATCAATAATTTAAAAGATAAACTATTCAACCTCAATATAAAATCAGTTTTTGAAATTATTCTCGGTATCATAACAGCACCGTTTTTGGCATACGGTGTTTCAATCACATTAGCAATGTGTTTTCCTGATGCTGCAGGTTGGGTAAGAATTTCAGGTTTACGTTTCAGCCCTGTATTTTTGACACTTGCAACATTTTTAATCATTTTTGCATTTTTCTCTTTTGTAAATGCATTTGTTTGCATAAGAAGAATTCAAGCGTCAAATGTAATCAAAAACGATGGCTTTAGCGATTATCTTACACACGGTGTAAATATCCTCGGTATTCAAGGTGTAAGAAAAATCGAAGCAGAAAAAACACGTTCTTTGATAATAGGTTGTGCAATTATCTTTATCGAATTTACAATGAACACTTCTTATTTCTGCACAGAAATAGGCGGAGATTTGCAAGGTATTTTATTGAGTGTAATTGCAGCTTCTGTTCCAACAGCATTGTTAATGGCAGAAACCTATATGTTAAGCCAAACAAAATTTGACGTTTTGGCAATAAATGATTTACTTGCCAAAAGAGATTAATCACTAATATATGCAAAAATTATTATTATCATTTTTACTATTTATATTTATTTTAACAGCCGTAATCGTAATAATAAATCCACGATTACACAAAGCCGTATCGATTCCGGGTTCTAATACGGATATTGCACTACAAAACAAAGAGATGATTACAGACAAATCAAGCAAAATCCAAAATATAGACAATATAAAAAACACCCAAACTAAAGTTAAAAATATAGATAATCTAAAAGCTGTAAAAGACCCGTCTTTGAATAACCAAGATAATTTCCAAAACATTGAAGGACAGCTTAATAACGTAAATAATATCCAAGATAATGATTTACAATTTAGTCACCAAAAAGAATCACCTTTTTTACAGAAAATTAAAGAACGTGAAAAAGACAGAATAAAAGAAATCGAAAAAAAGGCTCAACAATATACAGAAACAAGAAAAACACATTATCCCCGTCGGCCTCAAGTTGTTGTTCAGCAACAGCCTGAGCCAAGTGCCAGTTACAACTATACAAAACAAGTGCCTTCTCAAAATACAACTCAGTACGGATATGCGGAGAGGGATTTGACTATTTCTTGGAATGTGTGGAGAAGTAACCTCGGAAACTATATTGCTGATGATTTTGAACAATGGGCTCCTGGAAATGGCACTTATATGTTTGTTTTTAATGTAAACAGATACCGACAAATATCTAATCCCAAAGTCTTTTTATTAGATTTATCATTTTCAGCTGCAGATTTATCTTCTGCCTATGCTTATTTGAACAGACTTTCTGGAAGTTCTATTTTAGAATTCCCACAAGGCAGCCAAAGAGAAAAAGTCAGTGTTGTTTATACAATACATATTAGTGATGATACAAATGAAAAAAGTCTTGATGCAAGCAATTTTTCAGATTATGAAAAAATACACTAATATTTAAAACAACCCGTCTCGTGGTCATTAACAACACCTATTGCTTGCAAGTACGAATATACAATAACTGTTCCAACGTATTTCATTCCACGTTTTTTTAAATCTTTGGATATTTTATCAGATAGCTCTGTACTAACAGGCAATTTGTCGTCCAAGTTTTTAATTGTTTTTTGGTTTGTAAATCCCCAAATATAGTTGCAAAAGCTTCCATATTCTTTTTGTATTTCAATAAAAATTTTGGCATTGTTTATAGATGCAAGTATTTTATTTTTGCTTCTGATTATTTTTTCATTTTTCAAAAGTTCATCTATTTTGTTTTGGTTATAATTTGCAACTTTTTGTACATCAAAATTGTCATAAGCTATACGAAAAGCTTCTCGCTTTTTTAAAACAGTCAACCACGAAAGCCCTGCCTGAAAAGACTCTAATATCAAAAGTTCAAACAAATCTCTGTCATCGTATTTTGGAACACCCCATTCGGTGTCATGATATTTTTTGTATATTTCTGATTTTTCATCAACCCAATGACATCTTTGCATTTGTTTTCCTCTGCTTTAAAAACTCATAATATTTGATTATACTGTCTAATTATAACAGCAGCACTACAAAAACAACAAAATGATATACACGACTAACTATAATACACCTATCGGCAAAGTCTTAATTGCAAGTGACGGAGAATATATAACAGGTCTTTGGTTTGAAGGACAAAAGTATTTTGCAAAAAATTTAACAGGTAAAACAACAAGCCAAAACGATAAGTTAGAAATATTTAATGTAACTAAAAACTGGCTTGATAGATATTTTAATTGCAACAACCCTGATGTTAAAGAATTAAAAATAAAATTAGAGGGGACTCAATTTCAAAAAGACGTATGGAAAATATTATGCGAAATTCCCTACGGCACAACTACAACTTATAAAAAAATCGCACAAACTATTGCGAAAAAATATAACAAAGCAGCAATGTCCGCTCAAGCAGTGGGAAACGCCGTAGGACATAATCCTATTTTAATTATAGTTCCTTGTCACAGAGTTATAGCATCTGACTGCAAATTAACAGGATACGCAGGTGGAATAGACAAAAAAGCCAAACTTCTTGAAATTGAGAAAGGGTAAAAAATTACCTTTTTCTACAATGAAAACACTTATAAACTTTGCAAAAATAAAGAGTAAAGGAGATAGGTGTGCAAAATCTTATTTGGTACGAATCGCTTAAAAAACCTTTATTCACTCCACAGCCGGAATTATTTGCACCTGCTTGGATATTTTTATACGGTTTAATTACCTTATCTTTATTTGTTTATATTTATAAACAAACCGACAAAAATAAAACTCTCGGTTACATATTTTTTACAATTCAACTTGTGCTTAATTTAAGCTGGAGCCCTGTATTTTTTCATTTTCAAAATATAAAATTAAGTTTTGTGATAATAATTTTGCTGGTCTTGTCTATAATTTTAACATTGATATTCTTTTACAAAATATCAAAAATTGCAGCAGCACTTCTTGTTCCATATCTGCTATGGACTTGTTTTGCACTGTATCTTAACTACGGGATAATGGTTCTAAATCTATAGTTCAAGCCATAAAACATCATAAGGTTTAACCCTCAAGTGCATTGTCTTGTTTTTCAAAGAAAGGTTAACTCTTACATTATCATTATTGATTAAATTTTTAAGAACTCTAATATGACCGTTATTTTTCAAGATGATATCAACAGGCAAAGTAATTTCTGCCACCAGCTTTTTATCAGAAAGATTGTTTACAACAAGTATTTGTTTGTCTTTGTCTTTTCTTATATAAGCAAAGTTGTGAGGAGATTTTGTATTCAATAATATAAGCTGTCCTCTAGACATAACAGGTAGAGATTTTCTCAATTTGATAAGATTTTGAACCTTTTTATAAACCTTGCTGTTAAAAGCATAATAGTCTTTAGCAGAGCCATAGAACAACTTGTAAGGAATTTTACCTCTGTGGATATCTCTTGAATCAAAATAGCTTAACAACTTAGATTTTGTTTTAGATTTCTTTTGGTTGTCTTTTCTTTCTCTTTCGCTTTCTTTGGCGTTTTTAAAATTGTTTGCAGCACCGACTTCATCACCGTAATAAATTATAGGAACACCCGGTAAAGACATCAAAATAGAGAAAGCAAGCCCTATTCTGTCAGGGTCATTATCAAGAAAATTTGCTAATCTTCCGCTAACCCCAAAACCTTTTCTAAAATCCGCACCTTTTTTCACGAGGTCGTTATGAATAATTTCTCTAATTTCAGGTGTAACCATCTCTAAAGTGAGTTCATCGTGCACTCTTAAAAACATGGCCCAAGCACCTGATTGAGGGATTGCAGGAGTTTCTTTGCTGGCTTCTATAAAATATTTTTTATCCTGTGTAATCAAACTTGCCCAAATAGCAGGCATAAATGGGAAATGATAAGCTATTTGCGCTTCATCTGTTCTTTTTAATTCTTTAGTTTTGTCATTTACTTTTATATCAACCGTTCTTTCCTTACCATAATAAGGCAATATATCTTTAGGATGCTGACAAGCTTCTACTTGAATAACTGAAGAAGGAGCAGTTGCTTGAATATAATTGCTTAAAAGTCTTATTATAGCGTGTGTTTTAGGCTGATTTTCGGCATTTGTACCGGGAGTTTTTGACAAATATGGAATAGCGTCCATTCTGAAAATATCAATACCAAGATTACTCCAATAGCTTATTGTTTCAAGACAATAATACAAGACTTCAGGGTTTTCCCAGTTTATATCAAGCTGGAACGGGTAGAAAGTATGATAAAAGAAATAATCTTTATTGTTTATTGTTACCTTACGCCAATGACTTTCAGTGTTTTCAGGGAATATTAATCTTCTTTTTGAAACACTGCCGTCTTTTTCAAAGTACTCAATTACTGTTCCGAGTTTTTCATCCTGATATTTTTTGTACAAAGGCATTTCATCAGTAACAATAAAATAATCCAACTTTGACAAATCGCCTTTTTCTATTTGTTTAAACCACTCATGTTCTTGTGAAAAATGGTTTAATACCAAATCTGCTTTTATTTTAAAACCATATTTTTTAGCTTTAGAAATAAAATCCTTAAACTCTTTCATCCCGCCAAGATCAGAGCGAACATCTCTTGGGTTTTTCACATCAAAACCTGCATCTTGCATCGGAGAATCCGCAAAAGGCAACATATATAACGTTGTTACACCCAAATCTTTTAAATACCCAAACATTCTTTCGGTGTCTTTAAATGTATTTTTAGTATCAGGGTTTGCAACACCAAACTGATCAGTATAGAACATATAAATAATTTCATCTTTATACCAATCAGATGAGCGGTTTAAATCGTTATTTTTTAAATTTTGCGGACGTTTTTTAACAGATTCCGCTGCTATTTCAAGAACTTTGTTATATATCTCATCACAGCGTTCTTTACCGTAAATTTGAGAAATAGAATCTTTTATTTCCGCCTCAAGTTTTTGAGGAATAACAAACGGCTCCGCTTGTTGTACCACAACATTTTTTTGACTTGGAGCTGAAGCAAAAACTGCCTCTTGTGCTTGCGCACAGTTCACTGTTAAAAACGATAAAAGGAGTAATGAGGTAACTAATTTTTTCATGGCTTTATTTTATTACACCCGTCATTTTTTGTATAACTAAAAGAACATAAAATTAATAATTATTAATATGATTAAAATTAAAAATTCTATGTTCTTTCAAATTTATATAAAAATCAGAATATAACAATTACCCGAGTATCGATTTTAAATCTTCTTGAGGGGTTGTTACAGGTTTTATTTTGTACTTGTCCACAAGAATTTTAAGCACATTAGGTGACACAAAAGCAGGCAATGTTGGCCCAAGTCTTATATCTTCGATACCTAAATATAAAAGTGTTAACAAAATACATACAGCTTTTTGTTCATACCAAGAAAGTACAAGAGAAAGAGGCAAATCATTAACACTTACATTAAAGACTTTTGACAGTTCAACAGCTACTTTAATTGCACTGTATGCATCATTACATTGCCCCATGTCAAGAAGCCTTGGTATTCCGTTTATTTCTCCCAAATCTAAATCGTTAAATCTGAACTTACCGCACGCAAGCGTCAAAACCAAAGTATCTTTAGGAGTTTCTTTTACAAATTCGGTATAGTAATTTCTACCCGGCTTTGCTCCGTCACAACCGCCTACAAGAAAAATATGTTTTATATTACCGGCTTTAACTCCTTCTACAACTTTATCTGCAACAGATAAAACAGTATTATGACCAAAGCCGGTCGTCAAAACGTCACCGCCATTTATACCTGTCATTTTTTTATCTTCTTGATACCCGCCAAGCTCCAACGCTTTTTCAATCACAGGAGTAAAATCCTTATTATCACCAATATGAACAGTATCAGGGTACCTGACAACAGAGCTTGTAAAAACTCTATCTTTGTAGCTGTCTTTAACAGGCATTATGCAGTTTGTCGTAAATAATATCGGAGCCGGCAAGTTATCAAATTCCTTTTGTTGATTTTGCCAAGCAGTACCAAAATTACCTTTTAGATGAGGATATTTTTTTAATTCAGGATAAGCATGACAAGGTAACATTTCTCCGTGCGTATAGATATTTATGCCCTTGTCTTTAGTTTGTTCCAAAAGTAGTGCCAAATCTCTTAAATCATGCCCCGTAACCACAATGAAAGGGCCTTTTTCTATATTAGTTGTAACTTTTGTAGGTTCTGGATGACCGTAAGTTTCCGTATTTGCTCTATC
The DNA here is from genome assembly GCA_944326545.1 of Candidatus Gastranaerophilales bacterium. Lineage (GTDB taxonomy): Bacteria > Cyanobacteriota > Vampirovibrionia > Gastranaerophilales > Gastranaerophilaceae > Limenecus. The sequence goes on from CALVEH010000001.1 coordinate 161,167, forward strand.
TAAAAGCTCCATACATTTTAAGTTTATTTCACCTGTTTTTAAAACCAAAGATAAAAGTTCATCAGCATTCAAATCTTTTGAAACAGCTCTTAATGCCTCAAAAAAGAAACTATCAACATCTGCATCTCGATACCCCAAGACTTTTGCATGATGAGCATAGGCCGCAACTCCTTTTAACCCAAATAAAATCAAAGATTTTAAGCTTCTTATATCTTCATCTGTGTTCCATACGGAAGAAATGTCAAAATCAGTTTTACCAGTAAGGTCAATTATCTTTTGTACTTCATTTTTTATAGACTCTGCATCAAAATTGACGTTTGTAATTGTAGTAAACAAACCATCAACCAATAAATCAGTATTTTTGTCATTTACAACAGCAACGTTAGCCATATGTATCAGTGCACTGGTTAAATCATCTTGCAAATTGGCAACATCGGCAGTTTTTCCGCACACCCCCATATTGGTACAGGCTGAACACTTTGCAGTTTGTTCGCATTGAAAACAAAACATCTTATTCATAAAGTATCTCCTTATCGATTAACACTAAAAATATAAACTCAATGTATAAATAAATCTGTTGCACAAGCAACGAAAGAAAGTATAATCTTATTTATGACAAAACTGTTTGACGGAATAGAAGAAAAAGATAAAGAAACACTTTTTAAATGTTTTAACGCGGTTAAAAAGTCTTTTTTTAAAGATGAAATAATACTGGAACCCGAACAAAAAATTGACTCGGTTATTTATGTTTCAAACGGCTGCATAAAAATTATCAAAGATGACTTTGACGGAAACAAAATAATCATTGATACAATAAAAAAAGGAGAAACTTTTGCAGAAGCAGTGGTATGCTCAGGAATAAAAAAATGCCCAAATTTTGTTTATGCTCAAACAGATGCAACTTTGTATTTTATAAATATCGAAAAAATATTAAATCCTTGTACTGAGGCTTGTCTATTTCACAAAAAATTATTACAAAATTTGGTGAAATCTATTTCTGAGAAAAATTTGTTTTTAAATCAAAGAATAGAATTACTGACAAAAAAATCTTTACGAGAACGCATACTAATTTATCTGGATAAATACAAACAAAAAAACAATAATAAAATTTTTGAAATACCTCATTCTCGAGAAGAAATGGCACAATATCTTGGTGTAAACAGAAGTGCACTATCTCGAGAATTATGTATTATGAAAGCTCAAAAACTTATTGATTTTCACAAAAACAGTTTTAGCATTTTAACTAACTAAAAAATTCTTTACAAAACCCGATTTTAAAGCAAATTTCATGTATTTTAAGTTTTGTACAAATGTCGAAAAGTGTAAGGAATTCAAAATGCAAATCAACCCTCTATTATCTTTAAGTAAGGTTCAAACAAAACAAGCGGAAGCAAAAGTAACAGAAGAACAACAAAAACCAATTGAACAAAACTCGTCAAACTTTCAACTAAGATCCAAATTTAATGATCATTTGTTATCGTTTAAAGCTCGTGTAGACAAAGGGCTTGAAAGATTTTATGAAACAAACGAAGAACGAATGCCTATTACGGTAAGACGTTACGTTGATGCACTGGAAGACAAATCAAGACTAACCCCGTTAGAAGCACAACAAAGAGCTTTTGACAAATTAGAAACTGCTCAATCAGTAGAAGATATCAAAAAACATTTTGCTGACGAACCTCTTTTTGCTGAGCTAAAAAACCCTGAAGACACCAAAGCTACAAGAGGTATTTTGAATTCTATTAAAGAAAATAAAGAATTAATAGAACTTTATGACAAAGGTATTTTAAAAGACAAAAAAAATCTCACGGTTTATTTGGTGCAAAAAGTATTTCTCGAAGGAAAAACTATTGACGAAATAAACAAAGATTTAGAAAACGACCTCGACGAAGATTTTAAAGCAGACTTCAAATTTAAAAACAATGATTCAAAGTATATTTATAGTTCAACATTAAAAGCATTGGGAATTAAAACACCGCCGTTTGAATACCAACAATCATTGAGATACACAAGAGAAGGTTATTCTGATGAAGTAGGTGAAAAAATTTCTCAAGGACAACGTGCTTTTTGGGATTCATTATCAGAATCAGAAAGAACAGCTCGTGCTAAAAAATCTGTAGAACAGTTTGAAAATTGGTGGAATTCTCTAACTAAAAACCAAAAACTTGATATGATTGCAGACCAACTCAATGCAATAGATATGCTCAAAGAGTTTAAAAAAGCAGAAAGAGCAGAAAATAAAAAGAACCCGCCAAAAGCAAAAGAAACAGAAGCCGAAAAAAATGATGAACAAAAAGGTAAACATACAAAAGTAGGCTCTCAAAAACTTAGCAAAGACGAGCTTTTTATAAAATGGGCAACAAACAATTTAAAAATGTTTGAAGCTAATCTGTCAGAAGCAGAAAAAGATACGCTGCATTTAAAAAGAATGCAAAGACTTGTCAGCCGTTGGGCACAGATGAGTCCTGCAGAAAAAACCGATTACATTTCAAAAATGAAATCAGGTTCTGAGCCATTGCGTTATGCAATGATTGACGCCTGGAACCATAGCACTGATTTGATAAAAGATTTATCAATACACCTTAAAGAAAGTCAAATTTTTAAACCTGCTGATTTGCTTTATTCAACCCAACAATTCAGTGAATTTCAATCACGTGTTATGACAGCATTTTGGAATGAGCACCCGGAATATGCTGAATCATTAGGTAACAAAATCCAAGAATCACATTCAAAAATCCAAACATCAATACAGCGCGGAACATTTGAAGAGCTCAAAAAACAAATTATGCGTGACAAAAATCAACGTATAAAAGAACTCGAAAAATTTAAAGCACAAAACCTACCTCAAACAGAAACAACAAAAAACCAAGATACAAAAGCGCCCAATTATATCAGTGAATTTAAACAAGCCTATTTAAAAGAAATGAGCCCAAGATTACACAATATTCCTGATGCATACATGAACGAATATTTCCAATCAATAGAGTCACTGCCAAAGGAACAAGTAATTTCTTGGACAAAAAATCTTAAAGGCGAATTACTTGACAAAGAAGATGAAATAAACTTGGGCAAACTTATGCAAGCCGAATCAGAACTTTCGGCATTTGAACAAAACAGAGCTCTCGAAGCTGCTATAGCTCCTGTTTTATATCAACATACACACGACCCTGAGGTATTTACTCTATCTTTTTCTGACGTAAAAACAGCAATATACAAATTAGAAATTGGAGAAAACCCAATCCAATTCTATTCTACAAGATTAGGCAAAAATTTCTCATTGCCTGTTGTAGAAAAAGTTAAAATAAATAAAGCTGCTATAGAAAATACCTATCGTACATTAAGACAACCACTTGATGATACAACTATAGACGACATTATCCACTATTATTATCATACGGAAAAAAGCTTATATGTAAGCCAAGAGAAACTGCAAGAAACCAAAGAACATTTAAAGGATTACATAAAAAAATTCAACAAATCAGCATTGATTATATTCTCTGATAAGAGTGCATTTTCTCCACAGATTAAAGATGCATTTTACAGAAAATTTATATCCGGACTCCCCAGAGAAATAATGGAAGGCCCTCTTAAACCTTCTATAAAATCACTAGAAGACTTCAAATATGAAGAAAAACTAAAAACAGCAAGATATATGTACGGCAAAAAACTTGATTTTATCCCTGAAAAATTTATGGATTCTTATTTTAGTGAACTTGCAAAACAAATAAGAGAAGGGAAAAATCAAATAAACATTGATCAGTTTATTGAACTAAGCTGCCGCAAAAGAAAAACATCATACGATCACGGCAAGGTTCTCTTCTTTGACAAACTGAATATGACGGTAGAAAACAAAATAAAAGCACTGGCTATGGAACAAGCACTAGCGGATATTTTGTACGAAGCAACCGGCAATGAAGAAGTTTACTCAATGGGACTTGAATCATTATGTGACAATCTTGAGGTTTTGGCACTTGCTAAGAAATACCCATCCGGCGAAAAATTCTGCCCAGCAACTCCACAAAATGATGAAATGACACTTATTGCAAAGAAAAGACCGGTCCTTGCCAAAGTTAATATGCTTTACAAAGACTATCAAGACCAAATCACAGATTGGACTAAAGAAATAGCAGAAGGTAAAATCAAAGCAGATTGGGAAGATTTACTATACATTCTTAACCCTGAAGATAACAATCCGCAAAAGGATTTATTAATCGCCCAAAGAATGGGAAGATACGGTATTTCTCCAAGAAAAATAAGTTATCATCCTAACGGATCCTTATCTTATTAACAAAACAAATAGACGCATATTTTTGTGCTCAACATAGCTCCCAAGAATCATTTTAAACTCAAAAAAGAAATGATATTATTATCATGGGTTAAGATATGTTTAAATTTGCAAAATACTTTTTCACAGTTTTTTTAATCACGGCTATTTTACCATTAGTGTTGATGTTTTTATGGAATAATTCACAAGTCCAAAAAATGCACGCATTAATGTCTAAAAACGGTTTGAGTAACGGTACCGCTAAGCTTGAAGAAAACTTAAAAAACAATTTGAGTATTCAAGAAGGCGAAATACTAAAAAATCTTTATTTTCTGACATCTAACCCCGTTGGGCTTAGAGAAATAAAAAACAGCTTAAAAGATTATTCAATAAAAGTTGTGCCAAAACCCGTCGCAATGCCTGTTTCTTTTTATGAAGGTCAAAATGACACTCTTATTTCTTGTACACTTTTGCCATTTGCACATAAAACAAACAGCCTGAAAATTTGCAAACCCGTTGATATAAAAAAACTCAGACCATCAGGGCCTTACAATATAGAACTAAGATTTGAAAAAGCTCAAGAACCATATTCATACATAAATATTGCAACAGACCCAATGTCTATACAGTATTTTGATAAAAAAACTTTTTTGGCAGAAAGACTATTTAAGCCAAAAGCGAATAGTTACAGCAATCTTTTAGAAATAAAAAACGAAAATAATGAGACAATTGCTTATATAAATATTTCCCTTGCATTCAGACAAAACAGAGTACAAATAGACAACATTTTAACAAGCCTGACAATCTTGTTTATTGGTATAATCTCAAGTTTCATAATCGGTATGATAGTTAAAAAAGTTTTTGTCTTGCCGATTATGGCACTTTCTAATGCAACAAAAGAGATAGAAAAAGGCAACCTCAATTTCAGATTAACAAATACAAACAATCAAGAATTAATACAAAATATTTATAACAGTTTTAATGATATGGCAGAAAACCTAGAAACAAAAGAAAATCTAAGACAAAGCTTTATCTCAAACCTCACCCACGATTTGAGAACACCCTTGGTGTCTCAAGCACAATCACTGGAATTAATCTCTCAAAAATTCAAAGAAATCGGACTTCAAAACGAATATGAATTGGCAGAAAGTTTAGCAAAAAACAATGAACATTTGCTAAAAATGGTAAATCTCATACTTGAGTCATACAGCTTTGATTCTAAAAAGCTTAAATTAAACATAGAAAAAGTAGATTTATACAAAATAATTGAAGATTGCACAGACAAACTCAAACCACTTATAAGTGACAAAAAAATACAAGTAATTAATAATATCTACCAGGGCGGAACAAAAATTGATGCTGATTTATTTCAGTTAACAAGAGTTTTTATGAACCTTCTGTCTAACGCAATAGAAAATACAAAAGAAAACGATTACATAAAAATTAACGCCCATTACACAGACAATGATGTGATAATTACAATAGAAGATAACGGCAACGGTATCGCCCCTGAAGATTTAAAATTTATTTTTGACAGATATTACTCGGGCAAAAGTCTTGAACGCAAACTTGGCTCCGGCTTTGGGCTCAGTGTATGTGAAAAACTGGTTAGCATGCATAAGGGAACTATAAACGTAGAAAGTGAAATAAACAAATACACAAGATTCACTATAAAACTCCCGCAAAACCAAAACAAAGAGGATAAATAATGGAAATTTTGATTGTAGAAGATTACCTGCATACAAGAAAAACAACTGCATACGGTTTAAAAATAAAATTGCCTGATGCAAATATCTCAGAAGCAGATAACGGACAATCTGCAATAAATTACATAAAATCAGGACACAAACCCGATGTCGTCCTGATGGACATATCAATGCCAATTATGAACGGTATTGATGCAACAATGCATATAAAAAATATTCTGCCTGATACTAAAGTCATAATGCTAACCTCTTTTAATGAAAAAAAGTTAGTATTGTCTGCCTTTAAATCGGGAGCAAATGCATATTGTTTAAAAAACATAAAACTTGATGAGTTAATCAACGTCATAAAATCTGTTTTAAACGGAGCAATATGGATTGATCCCTCTATTGCACAGTTTATTCTTGAGATTATACAATCCAATGATATGATTACAGAATCTCAAGAAACTGAAAGTTATGACTTTGATTTAACCGCAAGAGAAAAAGATATACTCAAACTCGTTGCACTTGGAAAATCCAACAAGGAAATTGCCGATGAGTTAATATTGTCTATTCATACAGTCAAAAATCACCTTAAAAATATTCTTCAAAAATTATGTGTTGAAGACAGAACGCAAGCAGCAATACTCGCAATAAAAGAAAAACTCGTATAAAAGACAAATGACTCCGCGGGGTCATTGCTACTATAAAAAATAAAATTATAATTAAATATGTAAAGAGAAATCCCTGACACTATATCAGAACAGCTCACACTAACTATCACATAAGTTCAGTTGAAAATTCTCTTTTAAAAAGGCTATTCGTCCCTGTGAATAGCCTTTTTTTTGTCTAATAAATTATGCTTTAAAATTCATTTGCCCGTTATTTCCACCTTGCGAAGCATTAGCTTGTCCAGCTTGTGCTTGAGTTGTTTCATTTTCTGATGTTTCAAACAACGGTTCTTCATCTTGAGTTTCAAAATTAGGCAATGTTATGCCGTTTTCGTACGCATAATCTTCTATTGCAGAAGTTCCTTGAGATATAACATCATCAGGGATTCCCAACTGTTGATATTGAAATTTTTTCTCAATATCTGTATAAACGTGACCTGATACGCCATTAACTGATAAACTCATAATTTTTTCTCCTTTTATTCAGACTACAATTATCACTTACAGTCTTAACTTCGGATTTTTTTATAAAAAGTTTATAGCCCTATGGAGTCATCTTAACGAAATGTTACTTTATCTTTTTCAAAGAAGACAAGAAATTGAATTTTTCAACATCTCCATCAACCTTTGTTAAAAAGACCTGACAATCTTTTTCTTCTGCATCGATTGGTGGTAATTGGCTCAATTCTGCAGAATAATACAAGCTGTCATTTCTGCTGTTTAAAGGTACTCTGTTTGCAAGACTGTTAAGAGAGAAGTTTCTTAAAAATCCTGCAAAACCTTTGTTTTTATTACTAAATTTAGTATAAATTCTTAAAGAAGCATCTCTTGTCTCAAGATCAAAACGTCCGATGATGAAAGAGCTCAACTGTGCAGCAGAAGACTTTATCATGATTTTTTCAACAATATTGTCTTTCATTACAATGTCGCCGACGATTTTATCAAAATCACCTTCAGGAACGTTAACCAAGTCAAATATTGTAGATGGACTTATCATTGCCATTGGGTTTCTGAACAATGCTGCAAATTTTAGTGCGTATTCAACAAGCCCAACTTTTGCGATAGTACCATTTTTCACAATAAATTGAATTCTTCCGCTAAGTTTTAAAGAATCATCTGTATTAATTTCTATCAAACCACTGGCTTTACCTGTGATTTCTCTTTTTAATGCCAGCAAAGTAGTTGCAATAAGGTCTGAGTTTATGTCTTTAACGCCTAATGTTAAAGAGTAAATATGTTTTTTCAAATCACATAGAACTTTCAAAGAAGATGTACCTTCTGCAAAATCAAACTTGTTTGATTTAATTTGCAACAAGCCATTACCATCAAGAGTAAGATTTGCCCACAAATTGCCAAATTTTATGTCTTTGTAAAAGCCTTTTACAACGTGCAATATACATCTTTCAACAACAATCAAACCGGTATCAAATGTATAAGCATCATAACTTGATTCGTCCTCGTCAGAATTATCATTTTGCAAAGAGTTTGAATCTGCAACAACATCTTTTTGGGTTACTGTTGACACTTGGTTTGTATTTTGTTGGTTCATAGAAAGAATCATTTTTTCAACATCGATGTTGTCTATTGTCAAATTGATATCTTTAACAACAACAGGCAAAATCAAAGAATTCTTAAAGTGTCCGTTAAAATTATATTTTGAACGTTTAAATCTTCCGTCTGCCTTTATGTATATAAGATTGTCGTCAGTAGAAAAACTAGCATTAGTGATTCGCAACCTTTGTGATGGAATACGAACCTTTTTCATTTCCATATTACCTTTTAATTGAGGAATTCCATTGTTGACAACATAATGCATATTGCCAGAAATAGTACCTTTTTTGAATAGTTTTTGACCTATTAAAACATTTAAGAATTCACTAGGTAACGGTTTTGGAATATTAAAGCCCAAATCAAGAACTTCAGGTATAGGTTTTGAACAATCAACATTACCGCTGATAGTAAGAAGAGGTTTAATACCTTTAGAACTTTTATCTATAACTTGAGCAATATAATAATTTATACTTTTTATTTGGAATATATTATTTTCAAAATGAAAATCAGCTTTTAATGCTCTATCCCAATTAACAGGGCTTAAAGACGCTCCTTCAATAAGGATATCTTTACCTTTTGCAAGTTTAAAGAGCCATGTAATATCAATCTTGTTGTATTTTGATTTTACATAAAGAATTGTACCTGAATCACCACCGGTCAATGTAAGCTTGCAACCAGCAACTTTAGAAATATAGTCACTTACAAGTTCATTTGTTGCAACACCTTTTACTTCGATGTTAGTATCAACAGACTTCGTATAGTCATCAACCGTACCAGACATTTCGACACGGTTCTTTTGATTTTTGCCGTAATATCCGACAAAATCTTTTAAATATATTTTTTTGTTATCAAAAGTAATTACACCTTTTTGAGCAATAACAGGTATATTATTAACAGGTATAAGTTTTAATCCTGCTTTATTTATTTTAATACTGCCTTCAAGACCTTTTTTCTTATTTAAGTTAATTTTAAAATCAAAACTTCCATATATATCTTTATAGAATGACAATAACTCGTCACCGTTTGGCATAATAAGATTTGAGCGCAAAAGCTGAATTATATTTTTCAAATCAAAATTATCTGCATATAAATTAATGTCGTAACCGTTTTTTCTGTCTGCAGAAGCATTAATAAATATCTTAGACTTATTAACTACTAATATACCTCTATCTATTAAAAGTCTTTTATCTTTCATATAGACAGTGTCTCTGTCAGACAAGAAAAACTTGAGTTCGTGTGATTTCTTTTTGACAACCGCTGCTATTTTAAAACGAACAAACTTAGGTTCTCTTGACTCTGTAATCTCCAGATTACGTGCATCAACCTTTATTGAAGTATCTTTGTCCAAATTATAGACAATTACACATTTTTTTACGTATAAAAGCGAATTAAACCAATCAATAGTCCAATCAAAAGGTTTTTGCTCCTGTTGCGGTTTTTGTTCACCTGATAAGGTCATCAATTTGTTAACATCTGCAAAAATATAATCAGCACCAAGTTTGTTTAATATAATAGTTTTTTCTAATACTTGAGCAAATGAAACAGATGAATCAAAGTTTTTCAAAGAAAAATACTCTGTTTTATCTTTGCTTATGCTGATTTCTTTTACTTTAAAATCAATATTAGTGTTCAAACCTGTTTTTAAAACAGGTGAATCTATGTTTACATCAACACCAAGAGTCTTGGCAGCATTCTCCTCTACAAAGGTTATTAATTTGTCATTTGAAACTGCATAAGGTATAACCTTTAAATATATAAAAAAGGGAATGCTAATAAAAAAGCATAACAAAACTAACAAAAAAACAGATATTTTCAAAAATTTTAAAAGATTTCTCATACTAAGTAAATTCCAACTAAATAAAACACAACTTCTCAAGAAAATTATAACATAACAAAATTTGTGATATTATATAACCTATGAAGAAGATTGTGGTCATTTTAGGTTTATTTTTATTAATTGCGTCTAATACATTACCATCGTATTGCGCAGAGCAATCATTGCCAACAATAAAAAATACAGAGGTAACTGTATTTAGCAAAGATAATAAATTTGGACTCAAAGACAAAAAAGGAATCATTCTTGTTCCTGCTGAGTACAAAAAGCTTATCAGAGTAGGAGAGACCTCTTGGATTATACAAAAAGGCAACAGATACGGCCTAATTGACAGCAGAGGTAACTATCTGGTTAAGCCAAGATACAGACACGTAGAACGAATCTTGATTAAATACGTAAAACTTGGCAACGACAATGATTACGGTCTTTATGACGAAACAGGAAAAGCCATTATTCCACCTGAATATTCTTCAATAGAACCGCTTTTTGGAAATATGTTCTTAACTTGTCAAAAATACAAATACGGTATATATGACATAAACGGAACAAAGCTTTTGCCAAACAAATACGATGATATTTATATGCCTGACCCACACTCTTTGAGAATAAGATACCTCGGCGAATGGTTTGAAATTGAAAAAGCTAAAGAAAATGAAATAGCAATTCCTGAAGATTCTGAAAAAGTAACAATTAATGACAAAGAGTTCAGAATAACATACTTAGTAACAAATACAGGCGCTATTTCAGGATATTCTGCATTAACAGTAACTGATTACATATTAAAACTGTTATCATCAATATCACCTGCTTATGAACAAACTATTGATGAATTGATGTTTTCTCAAGGTGCAGAAGGTATTTCCATATTTGTAAAATTAGGTTGGATACCCAAATTTCCGTTTACATATATCAAAAAGTACTATCAAACATACAGAAACCCAAATAATGGGCCTCTTTCAGATATAAGAAGCGACCTAAAAAGACAAATTAAGTAAAGTTTTCTCTCTTAAAGCAAAATCAAAATTTAAAAAACTTAACAAACATGTTTAGAATCTCCAAATTTTGGGAATTTATATAATAGGTATAACGGTATAATAAATATACACCCTTTATGTGTAACGAAATTGACACATTATTCAAAAAAAATTAAAGTATTTTTATATAATGCCGATATCTATATTGTTTTTTAGCAAAAATGAGGAGCACTGCATGAAAATTAACAAACAAAAAGTTGAAAAATTTTTAGCATTCACTCTTGCAGAAGTCTTGATAACGATGATTATCATAACGTTAATGACTTTGGCGAGTATTCCTGTAATAAAAAAGTCTAAAGAATATAGAGAGGCCGCAAAAGATAAAAATACTTGGATGGCAATGTACGACCAAAATGATAACTTGAGGGTGTTCGTTGATGGAGCAGAAAAACCTGATTTGGTCGTAGGCTCTGGTTCTGATCAGTATGCAAAGTTTGAACCACCTAAAGGAGTGACACGTTTTAATGTTACAGTAGTTGGCGGTGGCGGCGGCGGTGCTGCTGGTGAAGCTGGTACTGGTCAATCTAAAGTTTTTGGACCGGGAAGTACTGATAATTCCTTTGTCCCTGTTAATGACGGCATTTATCAAATTGTTGCAATCGGCGGCGGCGGTGGCGGCGGCGGTGGTGCTGTTGCTTGTGATGGCGGTGGCGGTTATTCCGGTGGTGCTATTATCGCTCAAGCAAGATTGCTTGCAAACGAAGTGTATACAGTTGCTGCAGGTTCTGGCGGTAGTGGTGGGCAACCACAAAAACCGTTGAGTATGTTTTTAGATTTTCTTGCTCCTGCAATGTGGATAGCTGCGATAGCTGGTACCATAGTAACTGGTGGTGCTGGTATAGCCGTATTCGGTAGTGTTGCTGCGGCCATGGGGGCAATGGGCGGCTCTGGTGTAGTTTTAGCTACGGTTACTGAAATTTTAAAGGGAAATCAGCCGACTGACCGTAAAGATGGTGGTGGATACGGTATATCTTCTGGTTTTGCGGGAAATGGTGCTGATGGTCTTATTGAAATCGAAGCTTGTGGTGGTGGCGGCGGCCAGCACGTTCGTAAAAAAGCTGTTTGGAAATGTAAGCCAACTGGCGGTCAAGAAGGTTGCTCTACATATTGGGGCACAAACAGAAAAACAGAGACTAAAGCAACTGGTGTTATATCATATGTAAAACAAGATCCTTGGAAAGATGGTGATCGCAAGAAAAAACCAAACGGATGGATTTGCCGTGACAAAGAAGGCGGTGGTATTGAATGTCGTGGTGAAGTTGGTTCTCAGCTTCCTACCATATTGAAAGATATGGTCCCTTCTCAATTTGGTAGCGGTGGACGTGGTGGTAACTACCGAAAAACAGGTAAGCCAGGTCAAGGCGGCTTTGTCCAAGTTCAAGAAATCGCTGTATATGGTGGTGGTGGCGGTCAATCCGGAGCTGTTTCATTCTATTCATATACTAAGTCTCCTTTAGAAAAAGGTGAAGAATTTGTTAAGGTTTACCCTGGTAAAGGCGGCAAAGGCGGCGTTACAAATGGTGAAGCCGGCGAAGACGGTATGTTCTCAAGATTTGGGAATAGAATAGTTGCTGATGGTGGTATCGGTGGTGAACCAAGAGCCAAAGGTATTGAAGAAGGTAATACTAATTATGAAGCTAAGGGCGAAGACGGCATTCCTAGTGCAATACCAAGCAATTTACAAGAAAAAATAAACTATCCTTCAGGAATTACTCCAATCGAAGAAACATATGGCGGATTGTCACATACTAAAAGTTGTAAATATGATGGTCTTGGTTCAGGTGATTCCTGTGAAGGCGGCGGCATGGCAATTCCTGGTACAGGTGGCGGCGGTGGAGCTGCAAAGGGCACTAACGATTTCAACTGGTCGAATGTTAAATTTGGTCGAGGCGGTAATGGTGCTTCCGGTATAGTAATGGTAACTTGGTAAATATTATTTTGGCACTCTCAATATCCTTCAAAAAGATGTTGAGAGTGCATTATCAAAATAGAATAATTTTAATGGAATAAAGTTTGGAGCAAATCTATATGAAAAAGAAACTAAAAGCTTTTACATTGGCAGAAGCGTTAATATTGCTTTTAATTGCAGCTTTAATTGCTGCGGCGCTGGTACCTGTAATTACAAGGAAACATCGCGAGGTCGGTGAACATGGTAAGTGGATTTGCTCTATGAACGACCAAGGTCACCATGTTATAAAAACAATTTATAGAGGAAAAACTTCTCAATTTAAAGAAGCTAATGATAGCGACTTTTGTTTATTTTCACCTCCACCTGCTGCAAAAAACTTTACAATTAAAGCAGTTGGCGGCGGTGGCGGCGGCGCTGGAGGTACTCAGGGTGAAATGGAAAGCATTTTTGATTCTCGTACAAGCGATAATGGTACCTTTGCCGGTAGTGTTGAAAATGACGGCTACTATTCAATTATTGCAGTTGGCGGCGGTGGCGGCGGCGGCGGCATGGCTTGCGGTGAAGCAAAAGACCAGTCAACTGCCGAAGCTGGTAATTTAGATTTAAATAAAAAGAAAGTTTTTCTTGAACAATCACAAGACCACCATTTAGCTGGTAGTACAATTTCGGAAGGTAATCTTAACGGCAAATGGCATGAAGATTGGTCTTGGGATCAAAAAGCACAAACATATGATGCAAATAAGTACAACTATACTCCATGCGTAGCTTCCAACCCATACAATTTGGATTGTACTTCTCTTGCAGCGGCAAAATCAGAAGATCCGTTCAATCCTAAAATATACAAGTATGGTTATTTTGATTTACCTGTTTCTGGTTTTGATTATAATTTGCTGTTCCAAAATGATAAGAAATTTACTGATAAATATAATTATGGTAAGCAAAATCCTGAACCTAAGGCACAATTAACTAATGAAAAAGGACAGTTTACAGGTCAATATGTTCCTGTGTACGACTTTAAATATACATATTTACCTACTGATATAGGAACAGAGGCTGATCTTAAAGAAAAAGCATTTTGTTTTGCTGAAAAAAATTGGCCGATGTCTAAGGAGATTGCTGCTCAAAATTATAAAGGTCTATACCTTAGTGATATGGACGCTGCGAACAAACCAAATATAAAATGCTGGAACCTTCCTGGTATGGGTGGTGAAGAAGGCAAAAAAGATTCATCTTTGCAAGGATCACCTGTGTTTTTAAAAGGTGGTCAGAGTATATATGCCAGTGTAGGACAAGCTGGCAAGGGTGAACAAAGCCAAACATCTCGTAAAAAAGTTGGATTGTATGTAGCTGATAATAGTTTTAGCAATCTTATTTTAAAAACTGACAATGTTTATGACGGTCTTGATGGTCGTAACGGTGAGTCGACAAGTATAAATTACGGAACTAAAACCCTTACTGTTGCTGGTGGTGCAGGCGGTGCCAGTCGTAAGCTTTTGCCAATCAATTTTTATGTAAATATTCCTGTTGATGAATGTGAGGTTCTTCAAGGAACACGAGAATATCCTGATGACTACAATTGTGCAGTCGGTGAGCATTTATCTCCAGGGCAATGTGTAGGGGTTGATGATTGTACAGAGGCTGGTCCTTTTGAAAGATGTATAAGAGATCACCAAGAATCATATCCCTGTGGAACTGAAGAAGAACCAAAAACTTGTTATACTACAGTGTGTGATGAGTGGCAACAATATTGGACATGTTCTACGCATTATCACACTGGTGCATACTACTACAAAGGTGGTTGTGTACAAAGAGTAAGACCTAAATACTTTGATTCTCCAAGTTATAAAATAAATGCTTGTGTATACAGTAAAGCTATACCTAATAGCCATCCTGCAAAGACAAGCGGTAATATTATGGATTTCTTTACTGGTACAGAAAACTTTTTAACTGGTCTTGATTATCCTTATTTTAACAATCCAGTTAAAGAATATCAGCCAGGGACTGATGATGGTAAAGACTATGAGATTGCTTCATTCTTTAATAGAAAAAGATATCAGGGTGATCCTGGTTCAGGCGGATATGGTGCCGGTGAACAAGTGAAAAGCTATGTTAAAACAGATGATGATGTCAATTCTTACGGTGTGTTGCGCGGTGAGGATGGACATGACGGTTATGTTACTATAGTAAAATCAAGTGCTTATGGTGGAACTGGTGGACAAGCAGGTCAATATGTGAGCACAATGGTTAAAAAGCTTGAAAAACTTAAAGTTACAATTGGACATGGTGGTGCACCTGGTGGTGGTTCTGCGAACGGTTTAGATGGTGGACGTACAAAAATATTAAGATATAATGACGACAAAGAACTGTTTGTATTAGATGGTGGCCCCGGTGGACAAGCTAAAAAACTATTTTGGGCTAATAGTACGGAAACAGTTCCTGGTGGTGACGGCACACCTTCGCCAGTTGAAAATGAATCAAACAAAGCTAAGATAGTACCTTATGGCGGTTTGTCAAATACTAACACTAGTATGAGTGGACAAAGTGCTAAAATATATAGTATTTGGCAAAATCCTACAGCTGCAGCAATGCAAACTACTGGTGCGTTCACATTTGTGTTCACCGGCGGTCATCCACTTGATATGACTTACGGTGCAGGCGGTGGCGGTGGCGCTGGTGGAAAAACTTCTTCTGGTGGCGGTGGCGCTGGTACTCCTGGTGTAGTTATTATCGAATGGTAATATTAATAAGGATAAAAAATGAATAAGTATAATATGAAAAATTTAAATGCATTTTCTCTTACTGAAGTACTGGTTACGATGTTCATAATTATGCTTTTAATTATTGCATCTGCACCAATGATTACTAAAAAAAATGCAAAGAACAAAAACCCACATGGCGTTTGGGAATGTTATCTCGATGAAAATGGGAAACATGTTAGCAAAACTACTATGGATGGTCAATCTTCCTCAACAAAAAGCGAAGGTGATTATTGTCTTTTTAAACCGCAAACTAACGCAAAGGTATATACTGTTCTTGTAATTGGCGGTGGCGGTGGCGGTGCGTCAGGTACTGCTTATGCGGTTGATGCCGCGTCTTACGGCTCATCTGTTTCTTATACTGCTGAAGCTAGTGGTGAATATAAAATACTAGTTGTTGGCGGTGGCGGTGGTGGTAGTGCCACAATTGGAGGCCAAGGCAACAGGGGTGGTGGTGCCGGTGGCGTAAAATATGAAACGCGTACTTTGAATAAAGGTGATTTATGCGTGCTTGAAGCTGGTATGGGGGGAGTCTCAGGAGGTTCTGCTGATCCAGATGCAGAGTCAACAACTGGTGAAATTGATGAATCTTGTACTGGCACAACTTGGAAAGATGTATGTAATGGTAAGGATGGAAAGTCTAGTAAATTCTATCTTTATGGGGATTATAGTAATCCTATAGAAGCTACTGGCGGAAAAGGCGGAACAAATAATAAAGTTGGTGATCCCGGTGATGGCCAGTGTGGTTCTATGGCTAGGGCTTCTGGTAGCCGTGGTGGTAGATTATTTAGTGATGGAAATTGCTCTTATACAAAAGAGTTTATGAATTCAGTTAATTCTGGCGGTGCAACAACTGTAACGTTCGGACATGGTGGTGATGGGTCCACTACAGAGGATGCTTATCCTGGACGTAATGGAGTAGTAATGCTTATTTCAGGAAGTCACCATGCAGGAGGCGGTGGCAAGAGAGGTTCTACCGCTTATATGTCTTTAAACAAAATAACAGATGAAGTAAAAGTATATGTTGGCCAAGGTGGTGCTGGCGCTATTACAGAAGATACTAACGGTGAGCAAGGTCAAAACTCTGCATTTGGCTATTATGTAACAGCAAAAGGCGGAACTGGTGGAAAAGCCAGATATAAATCAGCTGGTGCTGACAATTCAGCATTACCTGGAGAAGAAGGTGCAATATCTCCATACGGCGGAAGCTTGGCTGGTGGCGGTACATCTTGTTCTGCAGAAAGCATGAATGGTAAAAATGATATGGGAACTAATAATTCCATAGATAAAGATAAAAGAGGCATTAAAGCTGCTGGCCCTACTGAATATGGAGCTGGTGGTGGCGGTGGTAGTTCTTTCAGCAAAGTTTCAACTTCTTGTACTATTGATGAAAGATGGGGCCGCGGTGGCCGTGGCATGCCAGGATATGTCCGTGTTGAATGGAACTAATTTTATTGAAAGGTACTGATTTAATGAAAACGAATAAGGCTTTCACAATATTTGAAACACTTATTGTAATAACAATAGTTGCTATTCTTGTAATACTATCTTTAAAGATATATAGGAATGCAGATGAAAAAGCTTTGGGAGATTTGTATGCAAAAGCTTTCAAAACTTTAAATGTAGCTACTTATAACATTCAAAAAGATGTTGATGAATACAATGAAGAACAAGATTTAAAAGCTCAGGAAAATGAAGGAAAAGCTGGTGCTGATGATATTAAGAAAAAACGTTTTCCTTATATTAATTGTGGTAATTCTTGTGATAGTACTGAGCCGACAATCGCTCAATTGTGCACAGCTTTAACAGGAGATGAACGTGGATATATTAACAATGTTGGTGGAGCTTCATGTTCTGTTTTTAGTAATAGTACTTTTTTAAGTGGTGGTGAAATTCCAAAATCACCTTCTTTTACTACTTCAGATGGGATGAAGTATTATCTTGTTGATTCGAGTGATAAAGATTATTTTTTCTTGTGGGTTGATTTAAATGGAGGTAGACGACCTAATAGTTCTAAATATGTAACAGGTAAAAAACGTCCGGATGTTGTTCCTTTCATTATAAATAAAGCTAATGGGTTTGTTGTTCCTCAAGGAATACCTATTTATGATCCTTTGTATTTAAAAGCCAGAGTAGTCTCTGGTAATCCTGAATTAGATAAGGATTATTCTATACCAATGACTTTTTATGAGGCACAAAAAATTGCATTTCAAGGTAAAAATTGGGTTCTAGACCCAATGAGTAAGTATATATCCAGTTTTGATCAAACTTTGCCTGAAAATGCTCCAAAACCATCTCCTAATAACAACATTGCAAGTGAATTAAAATGTAATGATACGTCAGGTTATGATGCAACCCGTGATTTTCCTCCTTGTACAGCAGAGGTGAATGTTTTCCACAGATAATAAAAAAATCGATAATAAAAAGCCTCCTTTACACAAAGGAGGCTTTTTTATGACTACTCTCCAATATCTTTCAGCTTTTTACCAGCCATAAGATTTTGCTCAATCTTTTCAAGAGACACACCTTTGGTTTCCGGTATAAACAGAATTGTCAAAACAACAAAGAGAATATTCAAAGTTGTATAAATCCAGAATGTTGCGGCAATACCAAAATGATTTATCAACGTTAAGAAAGTAGCGCCAATAATCATATTGCAGCCCCAGTTAGTTGTTGTTGAGCACGCAACACCAAAATCTCTGCTTTTTAGCGGTTGGATTTCTGAGCACAATATCCAAACAACAGGTCCGGCACTCATTGCAAAGCTTGCTATTGTGAATAATGTCATAATAACAGCCACAATAGAAATCCATAAAGCATCAAAGCCTGCATTTATCATATATAAGCAAACGCCAAGCAAGAAAGTACCAAGAGCTATTCCTGCAAAGCCTATTTTCAATATAGGTTTTCTACCTGATTTATCAACAGTTTTCATTGCAATTAAAGTAGCGAGAACATTTGTCGCCCCACAAATAACAGTTGCAATCATTTGTTGTTCAGTATTTGCAAAACCGGCGTGTTTGAAAATTTGAGGTGCATAATACAAAATTACGTTCATACCGGTAAACTGTTGCATTGCTTGCAAGAGCATACCCAAATAAACTGCTCTGCGAACATTTTTGTTAGCTTTAAACAATCCCCAGCCTTCTTGTTTTACTTTAAGGCTTTCATTGATTTCAGACAATTCATTATCAGCTTTTTCATCTGTTGTGCTGAGCATTCTTAAAATATCTTTTGCCTTAGATATCATACCTTTTGAAGCAAGCCATCTTGGGCTGTCTGGAAGACCGAACACAGAAATCATAAGTAATAATGCAGGGATACTTATAACACCCAGCATCAAACGCCAATGTCCGCCATAGCTGAAGATAGTATCAGAAATAAAAGCAACCAAAATACCTATAGTTACCATCATTTGATACATAGATATAAGTTTGCCTCTGTCTTCTTTTTCTGACATTTCAGAAAGGTATAAAGGTGCTACATAAGACGCTATACCAACAGCAAACCCCAAAAGTACTCTTGAAACCAAAAGAACAATGACGTTAGGAGCACAAGCTGACCCGAGAGAGCCCAGTACAAATAATGTAGCCCCAGCCATTAAACTTTTTTTACGTCCCAACTTGAAGGAAATCCATCCTGTTGATATTGCACCCAATGCTGCACCCAACATCATCGTGCTGACTACCCATTCTTGCAACCTGCTGCTTAAATCAAAATGGGTAGTGATAAAAGGTAATGCGCCTGATATTACCCCAATATCAAGCCCAAAAAGTAAACCAGCCATACCTGCTGCAAAAGCAATAAAAACTTTCATCAGCTTAGCTTTTTTTACTCTTTCATCGTGAGTTACAGAGTTTTGCTCCATAGTAAGCTCCTTTAAAAAATAATAAACACTTTTTTGACCCTATATATATATTATTCCCATTTTTTTACACTTTTAATCATATAAATAATATATTTAAGTCTTTATTTTTCCAAAAAATAGGTAATAATATAAATAAGGTGGATTATTATTTATGGAAAAACTCGAAAAAATCAAACATAGCTTAACAAACGGAGATTTTAACACAACCTTTGAAAAGCTCTACTGCACAAAAGAATTTTCAAAAAACATTGAAAGATATCTTAATATTTTAAATGGATACGAAAAAACATTCGGCAACAGTAATGAAATAAGAATATTTTCTGCCCCCGGAAGAACAGAAATAGGCGGAAACCACACTGACCATCAAAACGGATGTGTTATTGCAGCGAGCATAAATCTTGATGTAATAGCTGCAGTTAGCATAAACAATGAGAATATTATCAGAGTTAAGTCAGAAGGTTACCCCTTAGACGAAATAGCTTTAAACGACCTAACACCTAAACGAGAAGAATATAACCAAGCAAAAGCATTGATTAAAGGTGTTGCAGCTCGTTTTAAAGAACTTGGCTTTGATGTAAAAGGGTTTAACGCATATACCTCATCTAACGTGCTAAAAGGCTCAGGACTGTCGTCTTCTGCAGCATTTGAAGTCTTAATCGGAACAATAATAAATTCATTATTTTGTGAAAATAAGATTTCAGCAGTCGAAATTGCTCAAATCAGCCAGTATGCGGAAAATGTTTTCTTTGGAAAACCCTGCGGGCTTATGGATCAAATGGCATCATCTGTAGGCAATATCGTTTCAATAGATTTTAAAGACACCAAAAATCCTGTTATTAAAAAAGTTGATTTTGATTTTGCCTCAAGCGGTTATGCACTATGTATAATCGATTCCGGTGCTGATCATGCTGATTTAACAGGCGAATATGCCGCTATACCAGAAGAAATGAAAAAAATAGCTTCTTACTTTAACAAAAATGTTTTAAGAGAAGTATCAAAGAATGATTTTATAAAAGCAATACCAAACTTACGTCAACAATACGGAGACCGAGCCGTTTTAAGAGCTTTGCACTTTTTTAACGACAATAAAAAAGCGGTTGAAGAAGCAGAATGTCTGGAAGCAAAAGATTTTGATAAATTTCTAAAACTTGTAAAAGAATCGGGTCAATCATCTTACATGTACTTACAAAATGTATGTGTTTGCGGTTCAGCTAAAGAACAAGCTGTTGGAATTGTTCTTGCATTCTGTGATGAATTTTTGCAAGACAAAGGTGCATTTAGAGTCCACGGCGGTGGTTTCGCAGGTACGGTTCAAGCTTTTGTTCCTTTAGAATCTTTGCAGGAATTCAAAAATAATATCGAAAAAATCACAGGCAAAGACTCTTGTCATATACTTTCAATCCGTCCTTATGGAGGAGTTGAAGTAACACAGTTTATAGATTAAAGCAGGTCAATATGGTTCATAAAGCAATTAAACAACTCGTAAATTACGCTCTGAACAAGGGTCTAATAAAAAAAGAAGACGCAATATACACAACAAATCGTATATTGGAAGTTCTGCATATTGAAGACTATGAAAATCCTGAAACAGATAATAATGTGGAATTGCAAGCCATATTAAAAGAGCTTACGGATTATGCTGTAGATAAAGGTTTAATTGAAGACAGCATTGTATATAGAGACTTGTTTGATACAAAGCTTATGGGGTGTTTAGTCCCGCAACCTCATGAAGTTATGGACGAATTTAACAAAAGATATCAAGATTCACCAAAATCAGCAACAGACTGGTATTATGAATTTTCTCAAAACACTGATTACATAAGAACATACAGAATTAAAAAAGATATGCGTTGGTCTGCTGACACTGAGTACGGAAAAGTTGACTTATCAATAAACCTTTCAAAACCAGAAAAAGACCCCAAAGCAATAGCTGCGGCAAAATTAGCAAAACAAAGCGGATACCCAAAATGTATGCTTTGTGCGCAAAATGAAGGCTATGCAGGTAGAATTAACCACCCTGCAAGACAAAATCACAGAATTATCCCCATA
This sequence comes from Candidatus Gastranaerophilales bacterium, assembly GCA_944326545.1. Classification (GTDB taxonomy): domain Bacteria; phylum Cyanobacteriota; class Vampirovibrionia; order Gastranaerophilales; family Gastranaerophilaceae; genus Limenecus. Next base: position 182,788 of record CALVEH010000001.1, read on the forward strand.
AAAATCAACGACGAACCTTGGTATTTTCAATACTCGCCTTATGTCTATTACAACGAGCATTGTATTGTTTTTAATTCACAACATATCCCAATGGTTATTGAAAAACAGACATTTAGAAAACTTTTTGATTTTGTAAAATTATTCCCGCACTATTTTCTCGGTTCAAATGCGGATTTGCCTATTGTTGGCGGTTCAATACTTTCTCATGACCATTTTCAAGGCGGCAATTATGAATTTGCAATGGAACGTGCTGAGATTGAGTACCGTTTTGCTGTCAATGGTTTTGAAGACATCGAAACAGGTATAGTAAAATGGCCGATGTCTGTTATAAGAATACGTCACAACGATGAAAACAGACTTATTGATTTCGCTACACACATTCTTGATAAATGGCGAAATTACACGGACGAAACTGCCTTTATATTTGCAGAAACAAACGGAGAACCCCACAACACAATAACTCCTATTGTCCGCAAATCAAAAAAAGACGGCTTATATGAACTGGATTTAGTCTTAAGAAACAACATAACGACAGAAGAACATCCTCTTGGGGTTTACCATCCGCATAAAGAGCTGCACCATATTAAAAAAGAAAACATCGGTCTTATCGAGGTTATGGGTTTGGCTGTGTTACCTTCAAGATTGGATAAAGAGCTAAAAACTCTTGCAGAATTGATTATAGAAAAGAAAAATCTAAAAGATAATCCTCTAACTCAAAGCCATGCAGCTTGGGCAGAAGAATTTTTGAAAAAATACGATAATATAACTAAAGAAAATATAATGCAGATAATAGAACAGGAAGTCGGTGCTGCATTTGTAAAAGTTCTTGAATGTGCAGGCGTATTTAAACGCAGCGAGCAAGGGCAGGCTGCGTTTAAAAGATTCTGTGATTGCTTATAGTCTATCTGATAAAGTTTGTCCAGATTTTTTCTTCTCTAGCAGGTGGTTCAATACCTGAGTTTTTACCTGCTTCTATACATTTTAACAACCAAGCCATATTTTGACCGAGGATTCTCATAACTTGCAAACCTTCTAAGTCTTTTTTTACATCCTCTGGTGTGCTTCCGTGAACCATATTCCAATAATTTGAAGAAACTACAGGCATATTGTTAATTGTAAGATGTTTCATCATAGCGTCTATTGAAGCTGTAGTGCCTGCACGTCTTGCAGAAACAACAATCGCAGCCGGTTTGTTTTCTAAAAACTCTTTGCCGGCAAAAAATGCTCTATCCATAAATGATAGTATTCTTCCGCTTGGGTGTGCATAATAAACAGGAGAGCCAAAAATAAATCCGTCAGCATCTTTTGCTTTTTCAAGAAACACATTAACAGTATCTTTATCATAAGCACATTTGCCTCTATGATCTCTACAAGAAAAACACCCTATACAATCTTGTATTGCTGGTATACCAACATGAAAGATTTCTGTTTCAACACCTTGTTCGTTTAAAGTTTTAGCAACCTCACTTAACGCTGTATAAACACAACCTTCTTTGTGGGGGCTTCCGTTTACCAAAATTACTTTCATACAATTCTCCTTATTAACCATTATTTAAAAAACAACAAGTAACAAACATAAATTAAGATACCGGCAGCAATAGTCTCTGCTATTTCTTTCCACAAAGGTTTTTTGCCGTTATCTAAAGCAGTATTTTTTTTATTATACTCATTTTCGTTTAAATCATCTTCTTTTTTATTTTTACGTTTTGATTTCTTTTTCTTTTTTTCTTTTCCTTGCGAAAGTTCTTTTTCTTCTTCTATCCATTGTTTTTTCTTGGCTATATATTCTTCCTGCAAAGAAATTTTCTTACTTTTTTTACCTGTTATCAAAAGTTCTTCATCAAAAACTTTGTTCAAAAGTTCTTCTGATGCGCCGCCTTTATAAACGGCAAAATTAATTGATGCTTCAAACGCTCTTTCTAAACATTCCAGTGCATCTTTTCCGTCATTTGATACTTTTATCGAGTGAACGGCTTTGTTACCTGCCTTTTTTAAAAAATACAAGTCATCAATAAACTCTTTTTCTATTTCACTTTGAGAAGGAGTATCCTTTAAAGTTGCCAAGATTTGATCAAACGTATCAGACGGATTCGCCCCATCGCCCATAACCTGTCTGCACAAGTGCTCACCAAGACGTCTTGTTTGCGCCATGCATTGTTCAAAATATCTGTCTCTAAAAAGGTTCTCCGCATCAACTGCAATAATATACAGGTTTTCGTTTATATTTTTTAAAAAATCAAAGTTACTCATAAAATAATTATATTACAATTTATACTTTCTTCTAATGGAATTTTTTATTAATGCTGATACCTTTATAAAAAACATAAGGAGAAGATATGTCTGAACCAAACTCTAAACTACCAAATTTAAACACTCAAACAGAAGAATTTATATTAGCATTAGAAGCCCAAAACAACAAACCTTTGTACAAACTCACCCCTACTCAAGCAAGAGAATTTTTACAAAATTTGCAAAAAGAAAGTTATAAAGAAATCTCTGCCGATGTAAAAGATATAACTATTTTCACTGACATAGCAGGCGATGTTAACCTAAGAGTAGTAAGACCCAAAGGCAATGAAGAAAAACTTCCTGCCATTTTATATATCCACGGCGGAGGCTGGGTAATAGGTGATAAAAACTGTTTTGACATGTTAATAAGGAAAATAGCTATCCACACAAATTCTGTCGTATTTTTTCCTGAATATTCACTTTCTCCTGAAGAAAAATTCCCTAAGGCTTTGGAACAAATTTATGCAGTATCGCAATATATTTATGAAGAACATGAGGAATTTAATATCGACAAAAACCGCATTGCTATAGCAGGCGATAGCGTTGGTGGCAATATGGCGACAGCAACCGCAATAAAAATAAAAAATGACGGTGGCGCAAATCTTTTATTCCAATGTCTTTTTTATCCTGTAACAAATGCTGATATGGATACACACTCATATGACCAATTCAGAGACGGACCTTGGCTTACTAAAAAAGCTATGGAGTGGTTCTTTGATGCTTATGTACCCGACAAAACCATTCGAGATGACATTTATATATCCCCCTTACAAGCAGATGAAAGTGAGTTGGCAGGCCTGCCACCGACACTTATTATCACAGCAGAAAATGATGTATTAAGAGATGAAGGCGAGGCTTACGCAAGAAAGCTCGATTCTGCAAATGTAGATGTTCTAAACGTAAGAATTAATGGCACAATACATGACTTTTTGATGCTTAATGCACTTTCTGACACAGAACCTGCTAAAGGAGCTTTGATGTTTGCTTGTAAAACATTAAAAAAAGTTTTGCATAAATAAATCCCCAGAAAACTCACTATAAACTTATTGCAAGAGAGAATTTTTAAGTCATAATTTATCTATGAAGACAGCGATATTTAAAGTAGAAGAATGGATGAACGAATACGAAAAATATTCGTTGTTTGATTTAGGCAATACTACAGTACAAAATCTTTCGTTAGACGAATTATTTGAAATTGCGAACGAGAGTAAACAAAATTATTTAAACAATATTTGTTCACAAAAACTTGGCTACGGCTATATAAAAGGCTACCCAAAACTTAAAGAAGGTATATCAAAACTCTACAAGACATTGTCTCAAGATGATATTATCCCAACAATAGGGGCAGCCGGTGCTAACCATCTTGTTTTTTATTCTCTTGTAGAGCCCACTGATAGGGTTATTTCTGTTATTCCAACATATCAACAACTCTATTCAATACCTCAATCTTTTGGTGCTGACGTTCAATACCTGCACCTTACGCAAGAAAATAAATTTTTACCTGATATTAATGAGCTTAAAGAACTTGTGACTTCAAACACAAAACTTATATGCTTAAACAATCCAAACAACCCTACTGGCTCGTTGATTCCTGAAAAAAAATTGCTTGAAATTATCGAAATTGCAAAAAGCGTAAACGCATATATTCTAAGTGATGAAGTATACAGAGGATTAAATCAAACAGATGAATACACACCTTCTGTAGCTGATTTATACGAAAAAGGCATAAGTGTTTGCTCAATGTCAAAAGTTTTTTCACTTGCAGGTTTACGTCTTGGCTGGATTGCATCAAAAAACAAAGATGTAATTGAAAGCTGTATTCATCACAGAGAATACAATATGATTTCCTGCTCTATAATTGACGAATGTATTGCTGCATTAGCATTACAAAACGCAGACAAAATTATTAAAAGAAACCAAAAAATTATACGTGAGTGTCTTTCAATTTTGGATGATTGGGTGCAAACTCAAAAACATTTTTCATACATAAAACCGCAAGCGGGTACTACTGCTTTAATTTATTACGATTTTGATATGACATCTAAAGAGTTATGCGCCAAATTGGCAAAAGAAAAAGGAGTGTTTTTAACTCCAGGATTTTGCTTTGAAACAGAACATTGTTTTAGGGTAGGATATTGTAAAAACCCTGAAGAGTTAAAAAACGGATTACAAAAAATAAGTGAATTTATAGAAGAAAGCAATCTAGAATGACAAATACTTTAACAGAAAATCAATCAGAAAAAATCATTAATGAAAAGTCAAATCAACAAGAGGATTTTTCAACAAAGGTTAATATTCTAAAAGCACTTGCAATATTGCTTGTTGTTTCAGGACATTTGGAATTTTCTTTGCTTGGAATGTTTACACCGTATTCTTTCCAACTGGCTTTGTTCTTTTTTATCTCAGGTTATTTGTTTAAAGACAAATATATTGACGATGTTTTTACCTTTGTAAAAAGAAGAGTTCAAACATTGCTTGTTCCTTACTTTTTGTACAACGCTTTTTATCTTGGCGTTACGGTTTTAATTGCAAAACTTACAGGACACTTCTGGGGAAAAGAAATTACACTTAAAAACTTTTTTATTACCCCGTTTTTAAACGGGCATCAGTTTGATTTATCATGCCCGTTGTGGTTTGTTACACAGTTGTTTATGACAATGATTGTATTTTTATTCTTGTTTAGAACACTCAAAAAATCAATAGACAACAAATATTTTCATCTCACTGTTTTTACGATTCTTGGAGTGTTAGCTATACCCGTTTCAAAGATGTTTCCCGTTGACCCAATGACACTTGTTGTAATAAGGACAATGTTCTCAGTATTTTTTGTATATCTCGGATACCATTACAAACATTATATAGAGCAGCATATAGATATTTTTACGGCAAAGTGGTTTGGCGTTATTATTGTTGTGCAATCTTTGCTATGGATGTTCAACAGAGATTATGACCCCGAACACGGAATAGGTTTGAGCTATGTGCTTGTATGGGCAAGATTTGACCAACAGCTAATAGTTCCTATAATAACAGCTCTTACAGGTATTTGGGCTTCTCTTTTAGCTGTAAAAATAGCTTACCCATACGTAAAAGATATTAAATTTGTCAAACTTATGGGAGAAAACACATACCACATAATGGCCAATCATTTGCTTGTTATGTATGTTATTACTGCGATTTTTCTAAAAATTAACGGTATACCGATTGCCGAACGAGCAAACCATGATATCTATTGGATTTATAATCCCGTTCAAACAACATATCTTTATTTTGTTCTGACGATGGTTATTTCAACATATATTGGAGTTGGGTTGAAGTTTTTAAAAAAGAAATTTTTTACCTTAGAAAATAAACAATCATAAAACTCTTATGGATTTCAGCAAAGAAATATGCTAGAATTTTCTAAGAAAAGTAAAACGGAGATTGAATTATGGCAAGAATAGTAAGACCATCATGGGCAATAAGATGTGTACAATCCAGCTGCAGAGAATTGTTTGAAGTAGCTATTTTAGAAGACGGTAAACAACAAGAAGTTGTATGCCCTAAATGTGGTGAACACTACTTATACCCAGTATTACCGGATGATGAATCAGAACAATAAAATGTTTTATCCAAGACCGGTCACTAACAAAAGATATTATCAGTTTAGTGAATACTTAAAAAATAAGTTTGGCAAAAAGGTTTATAAAATAACCCTTGATGCAGGTTTTAACTGCCCGAACAGAGATGGCACAATCTCGTCGGGCGGTTGCATTTTTTGCGATGACGGAGGAAGTTTTTCAAGAGCACATGACTCTCACCTGTCTGTTGAACAACAGGTTTTAACAGGTATAGAAAACCTTTCAACAAGGTTTAAAGCACAAAAGTTTATGTCTTATTTCCAAGCATATTCAAACACATACAAACCTGTTGAAGAACTAAAAAAAATATACGATGAATCTCTTTGTCACAAAGACATTGTCGGAATTTCGATAGGAACACGTCCCGACTGCATTGACGAACAAAAGTTAGATTTAATCGCCTCATATACTGATAAATACGAAACCTGGATAGAATACGGTTTGCAATCAATCCATGACAAAACTCTAAAATTTATCAACAGAGGTCACAACTATCAAACTTTTTTAAATGCTTATAACATGACAAAAGAACGAGGAATAAATGTTGGAGTACATGTTATTTTAGGCCTACCGAACGAGACAAAAGAAGACATGCTTGAAACAATAAAAACTCTAGCAGATTTACATGTCGATGGAGTAAAATTTCACTGCTTATGTATATTCCCAAATACAAAACTTTTTGACATGTATGAACAAGGTCAAATAAATCTTCTTGAAGAAGATGAATACATAGACATAGCCTGTGATTGTTTAGAACTTTTACCGCAACAAACTACAATACACAGACTCGGCGGCAACGGATTGCAAGCCATAAAAGTTGCACCAAAATGGCTTAACAAAAAATTTGAAATCCTTAATAAAATAGATGCAGAACTGGAAAAAAGAAATTCGTATCAGGGTATAAAATTCGACAAATAATTTTAATATCCTAAATAATTTAATATTCTCCAAAAAGCAGGTTATATTTGATTTTTTAAGAATAGATTTTGAAAAAATAAAGAATCTTTATACGGATATAAAGATTAGATAAAGAAATCAAAATTTAGTAAAAATTTGCTTTATAATGTGTACAACGATAAGAAAACACATGGAGAATAAAAATGCACGCAGATTCTATTAAATATTTTTTAACTCAATTAGAAACAGCAGATAATAAAAGCAAAGCAGAAATCGAAAACATGTTAGTAAATGTTGGTTCTGTAGCAGTTCCTGTTTTAGTTGAACAATTGCAAATAGCAAAAGGCGCTGTAAGAGGTGTTGTTGCTATGTCTTTAATCAGAATCGGCGAAGCTTCTGTTGATTGTCTTAAAAAAGTTGCAAAAGAAAATAAAGATTTTGAATGGGTTGCTAAATACTTAATCTCTGAAATTAAAGGAGAATTGGCAGCTTAGTTTTTTTAATCTAGCCGAAAATAAAAAATTATAAAAGGATTGTCGTATCAAAAGACAGTCCTTTTTTAGTACAAGTGAGGTAGCAAAAAAAATCTTATTTAAGTTTTATTACAAGCAAATCTGTACATAAATATACAAAATATTGAGGAATGTAATACATTCTACTATATTTCTTGACTTTAAGTTTATCAAGCTATTATCATAGATTATGAAGAATTAGTGAGGTCGCATGAAAAGTTCAACATTATACAGATCAAACCTTTCGAAAGAAAAAATGGTTTTACTTGAAGAATTAAGAGCAAAATCTCAAAATACTTCTATGGAAAGTCATACACCTGATGTTTATATCAGACCTGCAAAAGAAAAAGAACTTGATGTTTTATGGCAAAACTTCAAAGTTAACCAAAGAGAAGAAAAATCTCCTGGTGTTTTCTTAATTACAGGTTTCATCGCAGGTGCGTTGAGCATGTTCTTAATGACTGCATTATTGAGCTTTAGCTCTAATGCGTTAAATGAACGTAACAATCCGGATACACCTAAATTGGTGAAGAAAGTAAAACCTGCTAAGCCTGCAAAATTATCAATAATCCCTGCTGATCAAGCTGTTGAAGAAGTGAAAACAGTTGCTCCGGAAACTTACACTGTTAAGTCCGGTGACACTCTTGCAGGTATTGTTGTAAGGTTCTATGGAAAGTATGATCCATCAAAGATTACCAAAATAATGGAAGCCAATAAGATGGCAAATCCGAATTCTTTATCAATTGGACAATCTTTGATAATCCCAATGGATTAAAACAAATAATAAAAAACCGGTTAGTTAATAACCGGTTTTTTTTATGCAAATTTTTAACGATTCCAAGCTAACAGCCTTATACCCTCAATATTAGGGTGAGCTGTTGTATAAATATTAAAATTGTGTTTTGGTTTGTTATATTGAATTAAAAACTCTTTGCTTTTAACATCTTCAACGCACGTGTCATAGCCGAACTCATCTTTGATGATTTCAGCAAAAAACTTTTGGTCCTCATTTAAGGACAAATCTTTTGTGTTTTTGACGATACGCATATTATCATTTTATACTTTTGTATGACATTTTACAGCTTTTGTTATACAACTGATATGAAATTGATACATTACGTTACATGCCAGCTAGTATTTTTTATTTACCAAAGATTGGTGAGCACAATTTTCTAAATCATCATCAAGCTTTGCAAGTTCAATTTTTTCTTTATAACGTTTGTGCAATGCCAAAGAAATTAAATAATCAGCAAAGTGGGGATTCTTAGGCAAAAACGAACCATGCAAATATGTACCAAAAACATTTTTATATCTGGCACCTTCTGTCTTGTCTTTTCCGTTATTTCCGTTTCCAACTTCTACGTAAGCCAACGGTTGAGTTTCGTTTTTCAAATATGTTAAACCACTGTGATTTTCAAACCCAACAAGAGAATTTGGCTCAACAAATTCACATGCCGCAGTGACATTGCCAATAAATCTTTTATCACCTGCCACCGTGAACGCATCCAAAAGACTAATACCTTCCAACCTATTGGCATTATGCGGTTGGTAATAATGACCCAAAAGTTGATAACCGCCACATATTGCTAAAAATACAGCATTTTCATCACGGGCTTCTTGCAACGAAGTTTTGTGTTTTTGTAATTCTTTTGAAACAGCTATTTGCTGTTGGTCTTGTCCACCGCCAAGAAAATAGAAATCATATTTTTTAATATCGATGGAATCCCCAATACCTATAGATTCGATATTAACATCGATATTACGCCATTCGCAGCGTTTTTTTATAGTCAATACATTTCCCCAATCACCATAAATGTTTAAAAGTTTGGGATAAAGATGCGCAATATTGATTGTGTAATTTTTACTATCCATGCTTTAATTATTACAAAAAATTTTGTTTTAAACAAATTTTAGTTGTATAATTGTTTTGTTGAAAAACGACTATGCTAGAACAAAGTTCTGCTTGCCGTATAAAAATTTTCAGCAACAGCTATTTGAAAATTTATATACGCATTAGGTGAGTGGCACTCTGCCGAACAAAAGCTGACTAAATGTCAGGTTTTGTGAGAGGTCGGTAGCGCAGTTGAAAATTTAATATTTCATTTGGGTGAGTGGCACTCTGCCGAACAAAAGCTGACTAAATGTCAGGTTTTGTGAGAGGTCGGTAGCGCAGTTGAAAATTTAATATTTCATTTGGGTGAGTGGCACTCTGCCGAACAAAAGCTGACTAAATGTCAGGTTTTGTGAGAGGTCGGTAGCGCAGTTGAAAATTTAATATTTCATTTGGGTGAGTGGCACTCTGCCGAACAAAAGCTGACTAAATGTCAGGTTTTGTGAGAGGTCGGTAGCGCAGTTGAAAATTTAATATTTCATTTGGGTGAGTGGCGCAGTGGTAGCGCAGTTGACTCTTAATCAATTGGTCGTGGGTTCGAATCCCACCTCACCCACCATTAAAAAAGACTCCTTATCGGGAGTCTTTTTTTGTTACCACTTTTCAATTTTATATTTATATCTTATTTAAGAGCTTGGTAAAATTTATACATCAATTTTAGTAAATTTTCATCCTTATTCATTGCATCAATCAGTTCTTTTCTTAACTCATCAGGAGATTTTAAATGTTCAAACATATACAATTCATAGGGATATACTCCTAGTATTTCAGACATCTTTTCCAATGTTTCAGCTGATGGAGAAAATTTACCATTTTCTATATAACTAATATTAGCAGTTCCTATTCCAACAAGTTCTGCTAAAGCTTCTTGTGTTAAGTTTTTAGCTTTACGGTATTTCCTAATATTATTGCCTAAAAGTCTTTTTATATCACGCATAAAGATATTATCTAGTAATAAACAGATAAGTTTAATACAGCAAAATAGTATAATTTTATTTGTTTTATACTGTTTTGTAGTATAATTATCGTATGTTATTAAAAATTTCAGTATAAAACATAAAGTATCATAGTATGCAAACAAGGAGAATCAAATGAATAGTATACCAATAGTGTATATAACTGATAGTAATTTTATCCCCCAAACAGCTACTTCTATTACTTCTCTTATCAAAAATAAAAATAAAAACACAAAATATACAATCTATATTATTGCTACAGAAATCGACGAAAATACAATCACTAAATTAAATAAAATTAATAATAAAGATTGTATAATCAAAATAATTTCCGGAGATATGCAAAAATTTGCAGGATTGCACAATTTTGAAAAAGAAGGGTATCTATCAGCAACCGAAGCTGCATTATTAAAATTTGATATTCCTGAATTATTACCTGAAATAGATAAAATTATATATCTTGATGGAGATACTATAATACTAAATGATTTAAGCGAGTTATTTAATATAGATATCGGCGATAACTATGTAGGTGCTGCTCACGATACAGGGAAGTTATATTTTAAACACAAGTATGTATTAGAATTTCCTAATTACTTTAATTCTGGAGTAATGTTATTAAATTTAAAGCAAATGAGATTAGATTCAATTACTGATAAACTAATTGAAACTAAACGATATATGAATGATAAAAAATTAATGGATCAAAATGTATTTAATAAGGTTTTTTGTAATAGATTGACAATAATAGATATTAAATGGAATTTGCTTATTGTTAATTTAGAAAGAGCAAAGCTAAAATGGGATATCAACGAAATTAATAAGTTATTTAATAGTAATTACAAAGATTTTAAAGATTTAAAAAATAATGCAGCTATAATACATTTTTCCAGCAAAGATAAACCTTGGATATATAAAAATATCCCGTATGGAAAAGTTTGGTTAAAATATTTTTATTTATCACCTTTTAAAGAAAAAACATTGAATTTAAAAACATTAGAAACATTTAATACTAAGAAATTAAGTATTTTAGAATATGTATTCTCAATACGTAATGAATATAATTTTTATAAAACTATTTGCTTTTTAGGAGTCAAAATAAAATTCAAAAACAAATATAAATTTTTAGAATTCGAAATGGCTAATATTAAAAACAATATAAATTTGATTAAGCAAGATGCCAAAAAAGTTGAAAAAAACATTAATTATCAAATTGATAAACTAACTTGGCACAACTGTTACGATAAAAAAGAACTTACTAATTTAAAAAAAAATGATATAAAAGTATCTGTAATAATCCCAGTACACAATGCCCAAAACTTTCTAAACAATTGTCTTGATAATATTATTAATCAAACTTTGACTGATATAGAAATAATATGTATAGACGATGGTTCAACTGACAATAGTCTTGAAATACTAAAAGAATACAAAAATACAACAACTAACTTGCACGTAGTACATCAAACTCAACAAAGGCAAGGTTCTGCAAGAAATAAAGGACTAGAAATAGCCCAAGGAGAATATATTACATTTGTAGATTCTGATGATTATATTGAACCCAATTTTTTAAAAGAATTATACACAACAATGGAGCAAGAGAATCCTGACATAGTTATATGTAATATCCAAAATTATTGCAAAGATAAAAAGTTAAAACCAAGGGTCGAATATTATCAATCAATTTATGAAAACTATTTCACAAAAAATAATAGCAACAAAAAAATAAAAATCACAAACGATAACTTTTTATCATTCAGAGTTGGTCCGGTAGCAAAGTTATACAAAAAAGAAATTATAGACAAATATAAACTCCGATTCCCGGAACAACTTATACAAGAAGATGAAGCTTTTTACTGGTATTATATGACAAAAATTCAAACAGCTTATTTATTAGATAATAAACTTTATAATAGATTAATTCATGAAAATTCTGTAATGTACCAAAAAGAGATATTAAAACAAAATTTAAATGATCATTTATTTATTTGTAAACAAATTTTTGACCATTTAAAAAAATTAGATTTATACCCAATTTACGAAGAAACTTTTATACAATATTACCAAAATGTAAAGAATAAAACTATTAAAACAGCTCAAAATAATCAATGTGTAGAAATAACAGAAAAAATAGTCCAAGAAATAGACAATTATATAAACAATACAGGCATACAAAAACAATCTTTTAAAAGAGATTTAGAAATATACTAAAATTAAAAAAATTCTATTTAAAATCAAAAATTTAATTACATGTTTATAACAAATAATAGGAATTATAAGGAACAGAGTTTTTTTCTAAAATACAATAATTGTCATCACGACAAACAAACCCTGCATCGCTCAAATTTTTAGATGCAAAAGCTCCTGATGTATCGTCAAATTTGCCTACAACAACAGCTGAGTTTTTACCTAATGTTCTATACAAATCATCTGCTAAGGTCATTCGTTTACTTTCATCTTTTAAATATGGCCAAAAATTTCTAGCCATAACAATAGAGTTATCAGGTTCAACCAATTTGCATTGTTCTGTAGCATCAGCAACTTTAAACTCAATCTTATTTCTTAGGCTGTCTTTTACTTTTACAACAAAATCATAGTCGGCATATTGTTCCATCCCCATATCATCAAATAATTGAGGAGGCGCAGGTAATATTTCAAAATACTCATCAAACTTGCCACCCGTTTGCTCATTAATCAACTCTTCATCACCATCAAACATTGGTAAATAGCCTTGTTGAGCCATATTAATGATTTTAGGGTCATAGTCTGAAGCTTTGATTGGGAAAAATTTTTCAGAGCCTTTTTCTCCGTATTTTTTTAATAATTTCATAGCGAGAGAATAGACTTCATCCCCTGAAGAACAAGACAAGCTATAAATATTGACCTTATCACAATTTTTAAATTTGTTGCCAATATAATCTGCAAACTTGTCCCAATCTCCTAAATCGTTGCGAAAAAGGCTTGTATCATTACGATGAATCAACTGCCCTTTTTCGTTACAAACATCTCTACTGCTTGACGTAAAGCTGGGAATAAAAGAATTTTTATTATAGTTGTGATAGTTAAAATTGAAATACATACCTGTATAATGTAAATCAAAGCTAAAAATTGCTCGCAATTAAAGTTTTGTTAACAAGTTCATCAACTATTTTTGGATAATAAATATAAAAAAAGAGGGCAAAGCCCACTTTTATATTAAATTCCTTATGTAAAAAAATTTATCACACAATGCTCAAAAATTCTCCGTCATTAGGAATTAAAAAATTATCAAGAGACATTTTCTCTTTATATTTTTGCAAATCATCTCTTGTTATAGTTAAATGGCTTACTGTATCCATGTGACTTGCGATAACTGTTGAATTTGGAGCATTTTTTATAACTTTTTCTATATCTTCAATATTCATAATCAAACGTTCTCCGTTCAAGACAGTAGCCGCACAAGCATTTAAAATTATTACATCAGGGTTATACATATCTAATGTGTTTTTAACCTCTTCACACCAAATAGTGTCACCTGCAAGATACAGTGTTTTTTCATTTTGAGATTTAAAAATAACTCCCATTGCATCATATGGCATACCTATCGAATCACACAAAGGTTTTAAAATTTCTCTTTTACCGTGCTGTGTAGGTGTTCTATACAATTTGATATTATTATATTTTGTACCATCGTCAGCCAAAATTTCTACATTTACAAAGCCCTTTGTCAAAATATAGTTTTTATCTGCTTCCGATTGAACAAATATTTTCAAATTCTTATTTATTGAACGTTCCGCAAATTCATCCCAATGGTCCGGATGAATATGAGTAACAATAACAGCATCCACATCAACTATTTTTTCAATTTCAAATGGCAATTCCACTCTTGGCTGACGAATTTCTGAATTAACTGCAGCAATAAATCCTTCCATATAATTTTTGGGCATAAGCCAAGGATCTACCAAAAACTTTGTATTATTGTATTCAATTATTAATGTAGCGTTTCTTACTTGGGTTATTTTCATAGTTATCTCTCCTTTAGATAATTAATTTTAAACAAGCGCTTTCTTTTTGACAAGAATGTACTTTTTTGTATAATACTTACTAAAAAGTAAGTATGGTGTATCTTATGGTTAAACGAAAACAAGATAAATATCAGTGTCCACTAGAAGTAACTATGGAAATTATTGGAGGCAAATACAAAGGTGTGATAATCGGACACCTGATAAACAAAACTCTACGTTATAATGAATTACAAAAATTAATTCCTCATGCTACGCCCAAAATGATAATCCAACAACTAAAAGAATTGGAGGCAGATAATATAATAAAAAGAAAACTTTATCCTGTTGTCCCCCCAAAAACAGAATATTCTCTAACAGAACGAGGGGAAACTCTAATCCCTGCAATTATTGAGTTGAATAAATGGGGAATGAAGTATCTTAAAGAAGAAAATATTCCTTGTGCATATAAAGGCAATATTGATAACAACTAAGTATTATATCAAGCGTAACAAATTTTATAAAAAAACACTGATTTTGCTATAATAAAACTATGAAATCCATACACAAAACAACTTTCTTTTTAATAGCAATAACCTTTTTGGCTTTTATTTTGAGATGGGCAGATGTCAATAGTGCAGCGTTATGGATTGATGAACTTTATTGTTTTGATATAGCATCTAAAACAAGTGTTATAGAAATACTAAAAACAGTATTCCTCACAGATTTGCATGCACCTTTGTTTTTTATAATTTTGCATTTCTGGATGAAATTAGTCGGCACAAGCGACAAAGCTTTAATTCTTTTGCCTGTACTTTTTTCAACACTCAGCATACCTGTTGGGTATTTTTTATCAAAAAAACTTTTTAACGAAAAAACAGCTGTTATCTTTTCTATATTTAATACAATAAGCGCGTTGGAAATTTATTACGCACAAGAACTTAAATTTTATTCTCTTTTGCCAATACTTGGGTTAATAAGTGTGTATTGTTTTCTAAAAATAGTACAAGAATTCGACATAAAAAATGCAATATACCTGTTTCTAGCAAACACAATAATTGTTTACACCTTTAATGCAGGGGTATTTTTTGTCGCCGCGGAATTTATTGTTGGCTTAGCTTATTTGTTAATAAAAAAAGGCAAAAAGTTTAAAAACTATTTGTACAGCTTCGTTGCAACAACAATATTTTATCTGCCATATTGTTATTTTCAGATAAAAACAATGCTTTCTGTTAACAACGGTTTGTGCTCTTTATTTGATATTTTTCACTTTGATATGGGATTTGTTTTTTCGCTTATCCAAAATTTTCTTACACCGGCACTTGTTAATATTTCGAATAATTCAATAAATTACAACCAACTGGTTTTCATAAAAGAAAATGGCATAGTTCCTTTTATATTCTATGTTTTAATATTTTTGATATTGTCTTTGTATGCAATATATCTGTCATTAAAAGAAAAGTCAGAAAAAAGTATATTGATTATTTCTTTATCAGTTTTATTTATTACAATACTGATAACTTTGGCAAACCTGCATGTTATACCTCTTGTTACAAGATACACAGTACTTGTACATTTAAACATATTGCTTGTTATTGCTTTTGGGCTTTCAAAAGTAACAAACCAAAAACTACTTCAGGCATCTATATTTAGCGTTGTTGCAATTTCTTTATTTAGTTTTTTATTTTATAAAGATTCTGCTATCAAAAGACAATCTTCATTCCACTACTACAGTGCAGAAGCTCTTATGAAAGCAAAAGCCGATAAAAATGATTTAGTAATAATGCCATACTTTGGCAGATTTTTATACAAATATTTTGACAAATCGCAGTTGATAGACTACAGAGCAGAAGAGTTATTAATGAATTCTGATACATTTTTAATGAAAGAAACCTTCAACTACACAGACAAACAATATTCTCAAAAAGACAAAAGTGGCATGTTAATGCAGCAATATGTAGAACAGACAAAAGCACCAAAAGATTTAGAAAAATATTTTACGGAAAACTATATTTCAAAACTAAAAAACGGACAGAGAATATTTTTAATAGAAAATTACAATATGTACATAATCCCAGATAACCTATATGTGCCAATGATTTCTAACTTAAATATTGACAAAAAAAATCTAAATGAGCTTGAAAAAAATGCAAAATATGCTATTCTTTATACAAAAATACTTAGAAATTTAGAAGAAATATTATCCCAACATTTAACATTAAAAGGAGTGTATCAGTCAGAACTGCAAGATGTAAAAATTTTTGAATTTGTGTTTAAAAAATAGCAATTTTTGGTCAAAGGATGTTTTTTATTAAGATATGAAAATACCGAATGATTTTAACAACAGAATCAACGGTAGTACATCGGTTAATCATTTTTCTTCAGGTAGTGCGGTAACAAGTGGAAGTGTAAACAAAAAAGAATGTGGTAAATCGCTGTATGCCTATAGGCCCATTAATTTTCAAGGCATAGATACTATTGCCTTTATTGGTGAGCTTAAATCGCTGGATAACATGCATTGTCCGTTATGCGGTACAAAGATGCTGTCTGCAAAAGAATATCAGCAATGTATGAAAGAAGCTGATGGAATAAACACACCTGAGGAGTTTTGTAATTATCTTGAAAAATATTCAGACAATATTGTTCCTGAAATGAAAAATATTGTTAAAGACTCAAAACTAATGTTCTACAAATTGCGTAATCCTGAAATGGAACCATTCTTAACGGCTTTAAAAGAAGGGTGCTCTAAAAAAACAGCGCAAGTATTAGAAAAAACAAATGAAAATTTTGACAATATTATAAAAAATAAAAACTTAACAACAAACGACAAAAAAATATTGTCTGATTGTCAAAAAGAAATAAATTACCTTTATCAAAATAAATCAAGACAAGCTTTACTAAAATATTTGGATGTATCGTTTAAAAACACTGTTAAACTTCTTCAAAATCAAGACAAAACAGAAATATACAAAAACATTTCTAACAAATTAAAAATAGCTTGCAGACAAGAGCTTCTTTTTGACAAAGGAACTATAACTCAATCAAATAATGAAAAAATACAAAAAACTGTTTTAAAAAATTTATTCCACTATTCAAAATCAGATATACATAAAGTTAATACAAGCAAAGATGCTCAAAAAGGCAGCATCTTAAATATGATGTTGAGTTGTGAATATTGCGCAGCTGAACAAAGAAACATATACAAACTAACCTCATCTGAAGAAACTCAATATTATTACAAACATTTGCAAGAGCTTGCGGACGCAGCCTTGCAAGGTAAATTAGAAAGCAACAAATCTTACCCGATAACTCTTGCAAGTTTTGTCAGAGATACTTCTAATGATAGATTAAACCCTGATGACAATGATGCTGCATTAAAACAACTATCAGGGATTACCGGCGTAAAAAAAGAAAGAGAAATAAACTTTGAACTGGTAAAACATAACGGAATCCCTTGTGCAAGTTGCGGACAAGAAACGATAACGCATGACAAAAAATGCGAACTTTTTGAAGAAGTAAAAAACAGCAACTCCATGTATGAGATTGCTAAAATATTAGACGATAATAAAAATATTATCAAAAAAAGATACCTGCCTATTGCAGAAGAGTTTAAAGATTTATTGATAAAACATCCTTACGCTTCTGAGACAGACATTCTCGATAGTTTAAGACAACACAAATATGAACAGATTAAAGAAGCATTGTTCAACTGTATTTCTATGGCTGCAACAAGTGCAAATATTAACAACTATGATGAACAAAATCAAAATCTGGTCAATGAGTATATAGAAAACATTCAAAAAATAATTCTGGAAATAAATAAAGATACAAAATTTGACTACAACAAATATTACCAAATAACACAGTCAACTCTTGGCGCTCTATATGATAGCAACCGCAATAAATCAATGCTTTTGCAAAAGGTCATTGCACCGATAAAAGAGCTGTACGGATTACAAGCAATTCTTTTCCCGGAAAAAGAGGTAGCAAAAAAAGTTGGTAACGAAATTAAGGTTATAGCACAAGATATCTTTAAAAATTCTGTAGCTACAATAAATTTGATAGATACCAAAACCGATGGAGCAAAAAATATATTAAAAACTGATTCTAAAGGTAGAAAAATAGTCCTTTGCAAATCTTGCAGCTCAGCCAAAAGAGATAAAACTCTAAAATATTGGTATAAGCTGCACCCGGAAATGAAACAAAACTTACCTAAGAACTTACGCAAAGTAGAAGAACTAATAAAAAATAAAGAGATAACAGGTTTTGAATACTACCCATACGAAATCTTAGAAAACGTAAGAAAATCTACCGATGGGGAACTTGATATACCACTGAGCTCTCTATAAAATTTTAATAAAAAAAACCGGCTATGTTTAACATAACCGGTTTTAATTTTATGAATATTGAAAACCTATGCAGATGCACCTGATTTTTCAATAATTTCTTTTTCGATGTTAGCAGGTACTTGTTCATACTTGCTGAATTCCATAGAGAATGTACCTCTACCTTGAGTTTTTGAACGGATATCAGTTGCATAACCGAACATTTCTGCAAGAGGAACAGTAGCTCTGATTTTTTGGATTCCAGTACCTTCGATGATTTCCATACCTTCAACACGACCACGTCTTGAAGAAATATCACCGATGATATCACCAGTATTTTCTTCAGGAACTTCGATTTCTACTTTCATCATAGGTTCAAGGATGCAAGGTTTAGCTTTTCTTGTACCTTCTTTGATAGCCATAGAACCGGCAATTTTAAATGCCATTTCTGAAGAGTCAACTTCGTGGTAAGAACCATCGTACAATGTAACTTTAACGTCAATCATTGGGAATCCTGCTAAGATACCGCCTTCAAGAGCTTCTTCCATACCTTTTCTTGCAGGTTCGATGTATTCTTTAGGAATAGCACCACCAACGATTTTGTTTTCGAATACGAATCCTGCGTTTTCTTCAGCAGGTTCGATTTGAATTTTAACGTGACCGTATTGACCTTTACCACCAGATTGTCTGATGAATTTAGAATCTTGATCAGCATTACCTCTGATTGTTTCTCTGTAAGCAACTTGAGGTTTACCAACGTTAGCATCAACTTTAAATTCTCTTAAAAGTCTGTCAACGATGATGTCTAAGTGCAACTCACCCATACCAGAGATGATAGTTTGACCGGTTTCTGTATCAGATTTAACTCTGAATGAAGGATCTTCTTCAGCAAGTTTTTGAAGAGCGATACCCATTTTATCTTGGTCAGCTTTTGTTTTAGGTTCGATAGCTACAGAAATTACAGGCTCTGGGAATGACATTCTTTCCAAGATAATTGGAGCTTTTTCATCACACAATGTATCACCTGTAGTTGTATCTTTAAGACCAACAGCTGCACAAATGTCACCTGCGTATACTTCTTGGATTTCGTTTCTTTGATCAGCATACATTTGTACAAGTCTTGAAATACGTTCTTTTTTGCCGTTTGTAGCATTCAATACATAAGAACCTGAAGTTAACTTACCTGAGTAAACACGCAAGAATGTTAAACGACCTACATAAGGGTCTGTCATAACTTTAAATGCAAGAGCTGCAAATGGTTCTGATTCAGAAGAATGTCTTTCAACTTTTGTACCGTCTTCCAATTCACCATCAATAGCTTTAACATCAACCGGAGAAGGAAGATAATCAACAACGTTGTCTAACAACAACTGAACGCCTTTGTTTTTGAAAGCAGTACCACAGCAAACAGGAACAATTTTGTTGTCACAAGTAGCTTTTCTTAAAACTTTCTTCAATTCTTCCATTGTAGGCTCTTCGCCTTCAAGGAATTTCATCATCAATTCGTCATCATGTTCAGAAATTGCTTCAACCAAAGCAGCATGATATTCGTTAGCTTTTTCTACCATATCAGCAGGAATATCTTCAACCTTGATATCTGTACCCAAATCATTAGTATAGATGTGAGCTTTCATATCGATAAGGTCAACAATACCTGTAAATTGATCTTCAGCACCGATAGGCAATTGGATCGGATGCGCATTAGCACCAAGTCTGTTTCTCAATTGATCAACAACACGATAGAAGTTAGCACCTGTTCTGTCCATTTTGTTAACAAATACCATTCTTGGTACTTCATATCTGTTAGCTTGTCTCCATACTGTTTCTGATTGTGATTGAACACCACCTACTGCACAAAATACTGCTACTACACCGTCTAATACACGTAAAGAACGTTCTACTTCGATAGTGAAGTCAACGTGACCAGGGGTGTCAATGATATTTAATTGGTGACCTTTCCACATAGCTGTAACAGCAGCTGATTGGATAGTGATACCACGTTCTCTTTCTTGATCCATAAAGTCGGTAACAGCCGCACCATCGTGAACTTCACCTAATTTGTGAGTTTTACCTGTGTAAAACAAGATACGTTCAGTAGTAGTTGTTTTACCTGCGTCGATGTGAGCTGCAATCCCGAAGTTTCTAACCTTTTCTAATGGGACTTGTCTTGCCATCTTTTTTTCCTTTTTTTATTTACTAGTACTACGATTATTTTTTTGTCATTCCGAATATGTTTTGGAATTGTTAAACTTAACATTGTAAAACAAATTCAAGGTGACATACAGACAACAAAGTGCTATCTTACAAAAATTCTTACATAAAAATGAAATTTTTTAAAGAATAAATTAAAAACGCTTCATATTTAATAATATAAAGCGTTTTCATAAAAATTATATTAAGAAAAATGTTAGTTATTTTTCTTTGCCATAAGTGAGCCAATAGCAGTAAATACAAGGCCGATAACAGCAAACGCTGCACCCATAAATGCTGCTCTGCCGCCAATTTCTTTGAGAGGCATCAATTCTTTATTTTTGAATGCAACACGCCAAAGGTTTGTTAACCCGTCAAAAATACCGCTAACAATAGCACCTGCTGCAAACTGAGTTGCTGTGTAACCTGCTAATAATTTTGCTTTTGAAGGTTTTTTACCTAAAATTTGTTCTTTGTTTTCAACAACAAAAGGTTTATCCTGTGTTTGCGGATTGTCACCAAATGACTGTTTTCTTGTTGTACCGCAACAATTTGTACCTATAGAATTTAACGGTTGAATCATGTCTTCACACTCCTTTTACACTTACCAGTATAAAACGCTTAACAGATTTTTTTTGCTACTGCTATGTTGAAATGTAACATAAGTTATTATATGTGTTACAATTATTACAAACACTTGGAGATTTCTAATGGACGAAAAACATTTAATTCTTGAACAATACAGAATCTATAACGAGATGAAAGAAAGTTTCATTAATCGTTCTTTTGCGATAAACAGATTTTTTATGATACTTTCTGCAGTATTTTTGTTTGCATTAATTTTTTCTAAAATGTTTATGCCAACAGAATATTTTCTTTTGCTTGGCGTTGATATATTTGGAATCGCAGCTTGTATTATGTGGATTTCCAATCAGGATGCTTATTCTTCAATAATCAAAATAAAATACAATTCTGTCATAGAAAAGCTTGAAGAAGACCTTCCTAAAGCTCCAAACAAAGAAGAATATAAAGAGCTATCAGACCAACGTTCCAACAAAAGAGTTGTATTAGTAAAAGACATCCAAAAATGGTTTGCAATACTTTTGATGTTTGTCTTTTTGGGTAACACTATTATAGATACGGTTAATGCAGTTTTATCATCTATAATAGGCAAATAATTTTATACTTTTTACGCATTTTATTTTTGTTAAACAAATCCATAATGGATTTATGAAAAATGATATAGAAATTTATACAATACCAACATGCCCGTTTTGCCAAAAAGCAAAAGATAAGTTAAGCGATAACTATCTTGATTATATAGAGCACGACATCTCTCATAACGAAGAAGAACTCCGCCACAAATTAGCAGAGCTTTTCGAAATACCATCAGGCCGTGCTACAGTACCGCAAATAACAATTAACGGTAAATATATAGGCGGCTATTCAGAGTTAAAAGAACTTATAAATTCGGGAAAATTAAACCAATATTTGAATTGATTTAATATTGGTTGGATAGAGTATGTAAAATTATTTTATTGCTTTTCTAACCAAGCAATAGATTCAATATGATATGAGTGACAGAACATATCAACAGGTTGGATATATTTAGTTTTAAAGCCGTTTTTATGCAAGTATTTTAAGTCTCTTGCCAAAGTGGAAGGATTGCAGGAAACATAAATAATTGCTTTTTCTGTCAATTTTATGGCAATGTCGAGCGATTCTTGTTCGCAGCCTTTGCGAGGCGGGTCAAGTACAGTAACGTCGAATTTTTCACCATTTCCTATAAGTTCTTTGAAGATATTTTTTGCATCACCGTTTAAAGCGGTAAGGTTTTTTATGTTATTTAGCTCAACGTTTTTGGCTGCGTCTTTAGTTGCGCTTGGTGCTTCTTCTACAGATACGACTTCTTTTGCTATATCGCTGAGCCATATTCCAAAACTGGATACTCCTGAGTATGCATCAAGAATACGCGGGCTTTTATAGTTGTTTTTGATTATATCTTTTACTGTGTTAAAAATATTTTTAGCTGAATCGATATTTACCTGAAAGAAGCTATTGGCAGAAATTTGATAGATTTTGTCGTCTATTTTTTCTGTAATATGGTTTTCGCCGAGAATTTTTCTTGTATCGTTGCTTAAAATAAGATTGGTTTTATTGGGGTTGTAGTTAACAAGACAACCTTTTATGTGGGCAAACTCGTCCATTAGTTTTTTTGAAAGTTTTTTAAATTTGTCGTGTAATTTTGTTGCATTTACTACAAAGATTACAATAAGCTCGTTTTCTGATTGACTGTATCTGTAGACAATGTGTTTTAAATCGCCTTTATGAATTTTTTCGTTGTAGCCGGAGATGCCTAATTCCTGTGTATTTTGTCGTATGAACTCTGTTATTTTATCAATGATTTTAGGTTGAATCGGGCAAAATTTTATATTCACAAGTTCGTGGGAACCTTTTTTGTAATACCCGACAAGAAGTCGTTTTGATACTTTTGTTTGTGAAACCGGGTATTGAATTTTGGAACGAAAAGCCTTTGTTTTTGGAGAAGGTATAACTTCTTTTATTTCTATGTCTTCGCCTGTAAATTTTTTTACTGTTTCTTCTACGATATTTCTTTTTTGTTCAAGCTGAAAATCGTAATCAATATGTTGCCAACCACACCCGCCGCATACGTTGTGCATAGGACAAAACGGTTTTATTCTATGCGGTGAAGGTTCAAGAATTTCTTCTATGGTTGCATTTGCATAGCTTTTATTGGCTTTTGTAATCTTTACTTTTAATTTATCTTGAGGACAACCGCCTTCTATAAACACAGGGTATCCGTCAATTTTTGCTATCGCATCACCTTCATACACGAGTTTTTCGGGTATTATTTCGATGATGTCTCCGCCTTTTAAAATCTTTTCCATAATAAATCCGTTTATTTATACAGCAGGTTCTGTCATTTCATCTTGTTGTGTTTCAGAAAGGACATTATCTTCGTTGATTTTTGTCACGCCGTGAGTTGTTTTGCCCCAATCCATTGTCTTTTTGAAGAAAATTATTTTAAATACAATAAATACAACGACTGGGAACCAAACACAGCAAAGGAATATTCCTGTTTGTATTGCTTGTACTATACTTTGCCATCTTGAAAGGTGATTGTATTTTTTTACACTGTATAACAGTCCTATTGTAAAGAATGCACACACCATAACTGATACTAAAAGTGATGATGATACACAGTTTGGTGAATCTTTTACGTATTTGAAGGCTTGAAAACATATTTCTGATATCATCCAAAACGGTAGAATAAATTCTGTAATGTATGCGATCATGTCGATACTAACACGCAAAGACATATCTTTTGAGAAAAGTACGCCCCAAAAGTGTTCTAAGTATCTTCTTATACTGCCTTCTACCCAGCGTCTTCTTTGTTTTAAAAGAGGGATGAATTTTACAACAGCTTCTTCGTACACACAAACATCTGCGCAAAAACGTACGTCCCAGCCTTTTATGTGGAGTCTTGTTGACATATCAAGGTCATCAGTGATTGTGTAATTGTTCCAACCGTTGATGTCTTCGAGAGCTTCTCTTTTTAAGAGTTCTCCGTTTCCTCGAAGCTCAACAGCACCTTTTATGCTGTCTCTACCTACTTGGAAATGGGTATCAAGTGCATATTCGTTGTCTTGGCAGCGAGTGAGGAAGTTTTCTTCTCTGTTTATAATAACTTTTCTGGCTTGCACTGCACCTACGCAATCCTTTTCAAGATGTGGCACAAGTCTTGTTAGAAAATCAGGTTTTACTCTTGCGTCAGCATCAAAAACAAGTATTGCCTCGCCTTTTGCTATTTCCATAGCTTCGTTTAGTACGGCTGATTTACCGGGGAATGCGTTTTTGTCTCTAATCAGTGCAGTAACTTTTTCGTATTTTTGTTCGAGTTCTTTTAGTTTTTCCGCTGTATTATCTTCGCTTCTGTCGTCTATAACAATAACTTCAAATTTTTCGTAGTTCATTTCCAAGATGTTTTCGACTGTTTTTTCAATAACATCTTGTTCATTATGTGCAGGTATCATTACTGTTACGAGGGGTTTGTAGTTCCAATTAAGTTCTTCAGGTTGTTTTTTGTGTTTTCTTTTTTGGTGTTTTGTTGCAATTTGCATATAAATTGCGTATGAAACCATAAAAATACACAAAAATATGATCGCCCAAAACGTAGACATAAAGTTTTGGAATATAAAAAGAAATAACCATAAAGACGCAATTAGTATAGATAAAACGACTCTCTCTATCAAACCTCTACCCTCTGTATATCTGCACTTAAGATTATTATAACAAAAACATTTTGTTGATTTGTAACAATAATAAACAATTCTATATAAAATCGCAATATTTTAATATTGAGATAATATAATTATACTTATCAGATATCCACATTAGACGGAAACCCAAAAATGAAAAAAACAGCAATTTATCCGGGAAGTTTTGACCCCATTACTAAAGGGCACTTAGATGTGCTTTCTAAAGCTTCCAAAATGTTTGACAGAGTGATAATTGCTGTATTAAAAAATGATGCTAAAAAGGGCTTTTTACCTACAGAAGATAGGGTTGCTCTTATAAAAGATGCTTTAAAAGAAATGCAGTTGGACAATGTCGAGGTGGATAGCTTTGATGGTCTGACTATCGAATATGCAAAACAAGTCGGTTCAGATATTTTAATCAGAGGGTTGAGAGCTGTTTCTGATTTTGAGTATGAGATGCAGCTGTCACAGACTAATAATTCGCTTGCTCCGAATATTACAACAGTCTTTTTGATTACAAAACCAAAATACAATTTCATTTCCTCAAGCACTGTAAAAGAAATTGCAAAATATGGCGGGGATATTTCTAAATTTGTTCCCGAAAGTGTGGTAAAATATTTTAATAATATATAACGAAAGGTAAAATCAGATATGACACAACTTAGAATTAAAGAACTCTTAGGCAGAGCCAATTCAATATTAGATAACGGGTTCCATTTACTACCGGGTTTTGTCATGGTTAATAGTTCAAAAATGGAAGATATTTTAGATAGAATCGATGCTTCTATACCTGAAGACATTAAAGAAGCTGAATCCATTTTAAGAAGACGTGAAGAAATACAAATAGAAGCTCAACAAAGGGCAGAAAGAGTTATTGCGGAAGCAAGAACTGAAGCTGAAAAAATCTTGAGCGAATCAGAACTTTTGAGCCAAGTTCAAAGAGAAGCTGAAAGAATTAAAGAACAAGTTCTTTCTGAGTGTCAAGAGTTGAGAGATAATACTATAGAAGAAGCTAAGAAAATAAAAATTCAAGCAGAAGATGAAGCACACAGAATCAAAGAAGGTGCTGAAAACTATGCTGAACAAGTTCTCAATAACATTGAAAACGATTTAGCTCAGTTACAAACAATTGTTAAAAACGGTCAAATGTACTTGGAAAAATTAAAAACAAGCGCAGGTTCTGACTATAACGGACAAGCTCAATCTGCTCAACAGCAAGATTATACAGCTGCTAATTATCCAATGTAAGAAGATAACTTGCCTTCTGTTATTTTAAATATTTCCACATCTTTAAGATATTCCTCGTCAAAGTGAAGTGTATCGACAGAGGTTATTATTGTTTGAGTGTTTTCGCCGATGGCATTTAGAAGATAGTTTTGTCTTATGTCATCGAGTTCGGCAAGAACGTCATCTAATAATAATACAGGTGTGTCATTGATTTTTTCTTTAATAAGTTCAAGTTCTGCAAGTTTTAAACTCAATACAACTGTTCTTTGCTGCCCTTGAGATGCGAATTTTTTTGCTTCTGCTCCGTTAATAAAGAAGGAAACATCATCTCTGTGCGGGCCTACAAGGGCTTGGGCTCTGATTATTTCTTCCAGTTGTTTTTCTTTTAATCTTTTTTCAAAAACTTGTGCAATTTCTTCTACAGGCATTATGTCTTCTGTTGAAAAAACAATATCGCCTAATACGGTTGAGTTATAGAAGGTTGTTAATATCTCATTTGGCGCAATTTGCAGATGCTTTTCCATTGCAATTTTTTGTAATTCTTTCAAGAATTTTAATCTTAAAAATATAATATTGCTGCCTGATACAGCCATTTGTGTATTAAACACTTCAAGCAAAGATGTATCAGCGTTTATATTTCCTTTAATTTCTTTAAGGTGGTTGTTTTTTTGGATTCGTATTTTGTTATATTTTGCAAGTCTGTCCGGGTAGGCAGGATAAATTTGGCTTATTGCCATATCCAGCCAGCTTCTTCTATCGTCAGGGACGCCTCTTAACAGCAACAAATCGTTTACAGAAAAAGCCACAACCGAGAGATTTATACAAAATTCTGCTGATTTTCCTTTTTTTATTCCGTTTACTTTAAGCTCTTTTCTTTTAGGCGGATTTATTAAAACTTCCAGTTCTTTTTCTATATCATCTTTTTGAATAACTGCTTTTAGTTTTGTTATTTGTTCATCCCAGCAGATTAGTTCGCTGTCATTTTTTGCCCTTGGAGTGTTTAAACAAGAGAGATAATACAAAGATTCAAGCAAGTTTGTTTTGCCTTGAGCATTTTTGCCTATCAAAAGGATTTTTTCCTTTGAAAATTCAAGCTTAAGGTCTTTGTAATTTCTGTAATTTTTGAGTTCTATTGATTTGATGAACATAGACTTTATTATAACATCTAATGTTTTTAGGTGTTTTAATTTTAATAAAATAAAGGTATTTTGTGAGGGAATAAATTTGTTTAATGGAGAAAATATGCAGACGATAGACGATATTAGAAAGGATTTTGATAATATTTATAGTGAGGCAATATTGAATATTGCTAAACCATTGGAAGAACGTAGAAAAAAAGATTTAGCGAAGGTAATTATTTGTATTGTAGTTGCTGTTATTTTGATATCTTCGTTTCCTTTCATTTTTAAATTTTTAGATTCGTTAACTTATAATCTTTCTCCAAATGCTGATTATATAGAGAGAAGTGATTTATTGATATGGGTTTTTATGTTGCTTGGCGGTGTAGTTGTGTTTTTATTTATATATCCTTGTATCATTGCCAAAAAATTCGAAAAATCAGTAAAAAAAGATATATTGCCGTTTTTGTTTTCTCACTTATCTTCTTTTAAGTGGAGCGATAAAAGGGTAGTTTCTAATGATTTTATACAAAATTCTTGTTTGTTTTCTGATTTTGTAAAAAGAGAAGATGATGATAGCTTTAAGGGGCAATATAAGAACGTAAGTATAAGAATTTTTGAAACTTTTTTGGGTGGAGTTGCTACTTCATATGAAAGTATTCTGAAAACAAGGTTTGAAGGGGTTATTGTTGCTTTATTGCCTAAGAAAAAATATAAAGGTGTCACTCTTATCAAGAAAAAAAGATTGATAAATTTAGTACCTAAAGACTTAAAAAAGGTTAATATAGAAGATATTAATTTTGAAAAGCAATATAATGTTTATTCAAATGATCTAATAGCAGCTAAATGTACTTTAACTGCTTCGTTTATGGAAAGTTTTAAAAAGATAAAACTTGTATTTAAAGCTTCTCAGCTTGAAGCATCGATATCAAAACAAGGAATATTAATAGCTATTTCTACTCAAAAGGATTTGTTTAAAATCGGTAAATTATATAAGCCCGTTGTTGATTATGAGCAGTTTAGGGAGTTTACGGAAGAACTCTTATCAATTTTAGAACTGGTTGATACTTTAAAACTCTGTTAAAATATCCAGTTATAAATATTAATCTATAACCAGAAAAGATTTTAACTTTCTTGCGTTTTTATTTTTATCTGACGTAATTTCAAGATTTTTAAAGTTAGGATTGCCTGTACCTTTGTAATTTAGCGAGGTAGAGCCGCCTCCGTCGAAGTTCATCACTTTATCCAGTTTTAAATCTTCGCAAATTCTGTATAATTCAGGTAGTGTTACTTTGTGGTATATGTTTGCGATGATGATGTATATGTCACCGTCTTTTATACCTATTGCTGTTCTTGCGCATTTTTTGAGTGCTGTTATAGAGTCTCTTGTGACGTTTCCGTTTTCGTCTTTTGCGACAAAGTATTCTCTTGATAATCTCAAGTCAGGATAAATCATAGGGCCTGCTTGAATGGAATGTTTTATTTCACATCTGAAAGGTGGTTTTGTATTGTGTGCTGTTATGTCGTATTTAGTTTCGCCCTGACAGTCGAGCACTCTAAATTCTGTTCTGTTTAAAACTGTGTCTAAGTATGGTTTTATTGCTTGGTTGTTCATAAGACTTTTATTTGTTGTTGGGTCAAGAACAACTTTTTTATCAATAATTACGTATGAGGATGTTTTTTGATTATTTGGGTCAAAATATCCTGCGTTAATAACGAGTTCTGCGTTTGTCAGATTAAAAACAGTTTTGTTATATGTCAGTAATTTTGAAACATATGGACGAATGTTTGAATTTCTTTCTTTAGGAATTTTTATTATATAAAGCCCCTTGTTGTTTTTTATTTCGATAGGAGGGGTTGTCGGACAAGTGTTGTTATTTATCGGAGGGCAGGCACCTGTTGCAAAAACTACTGCACTGCAAAGCAGACATAATAAAGATATTGTTTTTTTCATTTAAAATCCTCCGAAAGATTTTATTATAAATCTTTGATTTTTTTAAAGATAAATATTGCTATTAAAATGGCTATAGGTTGTATTGATGATGTTATAAACGGGCTCAGTATCCCTTTTTCTGCACACATATCAAAAAACGGTAGAGTAATATAATACCCAAAAACTATACCTATGCCTATTACAAAGTTGACTAGTTTTTGTTCTCTCGGTTTTGAAAAACCAAGCAAACATCCTAAAATGGCAAACAATATGCAGATAGCCGAATGGAAATATCTTTGAAGATATTTGTTAAGCATAAATCTGTATTCGTCTTTAAGATTTTCATCTTTAAGCATTTTTATGTATTCAGTAACTTCTGAGTTATTTAATGCTCTTTCTTTTTTAGTTGAATAAGACATTATCTTAAAGGCTTTATCTGCTTTGTAGCCTGACAAAACTTCTTCGCTATCAACATTACTTATGCTTTTAAATACCCCGTCTTTGGTAAGTTCATATTTTTTTACGTTATAGACTTTCCACTGACCTTTTTTATAAACGGCGTAATCTGTTTGCATAATACTGCTTAGAACACTTGTGTCTTTATATTGCGATGAGTCAAAGTTTAGGATAAGCGGTTTGCTTATCATGTCGTTGTAGTATCTTGGCACTACAATAATTTTTTCTAACTGATCGTTTGGCGCTTTAACTGTGTAAACAAAGTGAGTTTCGTATGATTCACCTTTTAGGTCGTTAATTCTTTTTTCACTATAAGGTATTAGCGTGTTGTACAAAGAAAAACATAATACCGAGATAAAAATACTCAAAATGATTATGGGATAAACTATTCTCCAAAATGTAAGACCAATACCTCTTAATACTGTAAGCTCAGAGTCTTTGCTCAATTTGTCAAAAGTAAAAAGAGTGCCCAAAAGCAGTCCAACAGGTAGCGCTTTACCTACAATTTTAGGGATTTCGTAAATCAAAAGTTGAATCCCTACCATAGGGGTGTAAATACCGGCCATGGTTCTTTTGATAACTTTCAAAAGTGTTTCAGGCGCAATCCAAACAACTACAAAAAGAAAAATACAAACTAATGTAGCTGCAAATACCTGCTTTGTAATATATCCGTCAAAAATTTTAAATGGTAAGGATATTTTAGGCATTTTCATTACAGAGTAAAATCCTTTCCTAAGTAGAATTGTTTAGCAACAGGGTCATTGGCTACTTCAACGCTTCGACCTTGGATTTTTATTTTTCCGTCAAAGATAACGTATGCTCTATCTGTGATAGATAGTGTAGCTTTAGGGTTGTGGTCGGTAATGAGTACACCCAAGCCCTTTTCTTCAGAAAGTTTTCTGATGTTGTCTTTGATTTCTCCTATTGCGATAGGGTCAATACCTGTAAAAGGTTCGTCAAGAAGAATAAACTCTGGGCTTGCAGCAAGTGCTCTTGCGAGTTCAACCCTTCTTCTTTCGCCACCGGAAAGTGATATTGCTGAGAATTTTCTTTTTGCTTTCATACCGAATTCGTCAAGCAAATCTTCAAGCTTTTGTTTTTTCTCTTCTTCGTTAAGTTTGTCATTCATTTGAAGAACAAGTTTTATGTTGTCTTCAACAGACAATTTTCTGAAAATAGAAGCTTCTTGAGGAAGGTATCCGATACCTTCTTTGGCTCTGATATTCATTGGTACATTGGTTAAATCTTTATCACCAAGAAAAACCTGTCCGCCGTTAGCTTTAACAAGTCCTACAACCATATAAAATGTAGTTGTTTTACCTGCACCGTTTGGACCTAAAAGACCAACAACTTCGCCTTGGTTAACTTCAAAGCTGATGTCGTTAACAACAGTTCTGTCCCCGTATATTTTTACAAGATTTTTTGCCGTAATTTTCATAGTCAAATTCCACCTTTATATTAAAAAAGGATACCACAAAAACTTAAGCTTGTTTATCAATATTTTGAGGTTTTGTTTCAGAATTTGCTTTATGAGATGCTTCCAAGTTAAGAGCTTTCATAATCGGGTGCAAAATTAAATGGCTTAATTCAGGTGCAAGGATTGTTAAACCTACTACAGAACCGACGATGGAGCTCATCTCTATTCCGCCTTTGCCTATAAAAAATTGTCTGAAAAATCTGCTTTCTCTTTCTTTGTTAAGCATATTTTCCATAAATTTTTCTTTACTTCCGTATTCTTTTTTTACGAGTTCCCAATTTGTATTTTCTTCAATGGTTTTTAAAAGTTTTTGAGCAAGGTCGTTAGTTTTATCTTGTCTTTTTGCTGCACTTAAGTGACTAATCTTGTGCAGTGCAACAAGTCCTTTTTCGTTTTTAAAAATATCGATTGAGCATTTTTCGATACCTTGAAGAGTATCTGTTTTTGTCATTGATTTTAGAAATTCAGGGTGTTGACTTAATTTGTTACACAGTTTTTTAAATACTGCAAAACCACCTTTTTTGAATGTTACAGGGATAACTGCAAGATAAATACCAAGGCATAAAAGTTGGTATAAAAGTTCTTTAAACGCAGAGTATTTTCTGGTTTCTTTGTCAACATGAGTATCTGCAAGTGTAAATGCAGGACGACCCACAGCTTTTAAGCCTGTTTCAATAGAGACTTGAGCTGTTGTGTTTTGGATAAGGTTTTGAAAACCGTTTTTAGATATTAAATGTACAAAAGTGTTGGTAATCATCTACGCCCCCACTTTCATGTTTCCGCCGTTATTTGCGGCGTATTTATTCTGTAATACCGCAACAAGGCTGTTTGGCCCTTTGGGAACATTGGTTGCAGGTAACTGTTGAACAACAGGTTTTGAAAGTGTCGGTACAACATTCTCTTTTATGTCTAAACCTTTAGTTTCTTGTTCTTTTTTATGTGTAAGTTTAGAAACTCCCTTCATAATAGGGTTAAGCAAAAGGTTGCAAGCCAGTGGAATTAAAAATACTGCACTTACACATACCCCTAAAAATTCTATACCGTGAGTGATTTTTCCTAAAGAACCGCCTGTTTTCTTTTCTAAGTATTTAGAAATAGGTTTAACCAAGGTTTTGTTTGTAATGATATATGTTGAAGCAGCAACAACTTCCGTTAACCCTTCTCTAAAAGCTGCATAGCGTTTTGTTTTTGGGTCTGATTCTTTGTCCATCATTGTAAATAACGGACGGTTTATGCCCTTAAAAATTGCTATTGCTAACACTGCATTTAAAGGATCGTTATGATCCCCAAGATTGTAAGCAGCTCTGGCTATTTTCTTTAGTATTGGGTTTAAGTTTCCTGCTCCCATTATGTTTTACGACTTTCCTATATATAAATTTCTATAAATTCATTCCGCTATTCAGTTACATGAAGTCGGAACATAAAAAAATATGCTAGTTGGCAACTCTGTTCTTAACATTTTTTCATAAATATAAAAATTTTTAAATAAAAAACGCTTTGTTGCTTAAAACTTGTTAAAACTTGGTGTTTATGCTTCAATAGACTTGAACGCATTTGTTAAAGCGTGCTTTAACTTATTTCTAAAGCGTTTTTAGAATACTGGAGGACATTAATGGACAGAACATTTGTAGCAATCAAACCTGACGGAGTTAAAAGAGGCTTGATCGGAAACATTATCAGAAGAATTGAACACAAAGGTTACAAAATCGTTGGTTTAAAAATGCTTCAACCTACTTTGGAAATTGCAGAAAAACACTACGAAGAACATAAAGGTAAACCTTTTTATCCTGAATTAATCAACTATATCACTTCAGGTCCGATTGTTGCTATGGTTGTTGAAGGCAAAAATGTTATTGAAGGTATGCGCCATATGATGGGTTCTACAGTACCTAACGATGCTCAAGTAGGTACAATTAGAGCTGATTTTGCACAAACAAAAGAATGTAACACAATTCACGGTTCTGATTGCTGCGAAAGTGCCGAAAGAGAAATTAATATCTACTTTAAGCCTGAAGAACTTTGCAGAGATTGGAAATCTATGATGGATTATGTTTGGGAAGATATGAAATAATGAAAAGCGATTTTTTCAGCTATGAATTATTAAATGAAGATAAAAAGACCGGAGCAAGAGCCGGTCTTTTGCATACACCTCACGGCGATATTGAAACACCTATTTTTATGCCGGTGGGGACAAATTCTGCTGTTAAAATGATGACAAACGACCATCTTAAAGATACCGGTGCTCAGATTATTTTGGGAAATTCTTATCACCTTTCTTTAAGACCCGGGAATAAATTAATCAAAGAGTTTGGCGGTTTGCATAAGTGGATGAACTGGGATAAACCGATTTTGACAGACTCTGGCGGGTTTCAGGTGTTTAGTCTTGCTGATTTGCGCAATATCTCAGAAGATGGCGTAAGATTTAAAGATGCCAAAACAGGTTCCGAATATTTCATTAATCCTGAAATATCTATGGAAATTCAACAAGATTTGGGTGCTGATATTGCAATGGCTTTTGATGAATGTGCGCCATATCCTTGTACATACGAAGAAGCCAAGCTCGCTATGGAACGTACTCATCGTTGGCTTGAAAGATGTTTCAAAGCACATACTCGTGACGATCAGGCACTTTTCCCTATTGTTCAGGGAGCTTTTTATGATGATTTAAGAAAAGAAAGTGCTCGTGTAATTTCTACATTTGACGCTGTTGGCTACGCAATAGGCGGTGTAAGTGTTGGGGAACCTGCCGATGTGAAAAATCATTTTGTAGGTTTAACTGCACCTTTGTTACCTCGTGAAAAACCAAGATATCTTATGGGTGTTGGAACTCCTGAAGATTTGTTAGACGGAATTTTGCGCGGTGTAGATATGTTTGATTGTGTGTTGCCGACAAGAAACGCTCGTCACGGTTCTTTCTTTACATCAGAAGGAAGAAAAATTATTAAAAATAAAGAGTTTGAAAGAGATGCTAGCCCTCTTGATTTAAACTGTAATTGTTATGCCTGCCGCAATCATACAAAGGCATACATAAGACATCTTTATCGAGCTGGTGAAGCAACTGCTGCTATATTATTGAGTATTCACAATATCCAATTCCTTATAGATCTTGTTAAAGAAGCTCGTAAGGCTATATTGGAAGACAGATATGAAGAATTTTATAATGAAAGAATGAAAAAGCTTTTTAGTAAGTAAGTTTTATTAATAAAAGACAAGTATCTAAAAAATCATTATTTTATCTTTTTCATTTCTTTTTTTTGAGACTATAAAAAAAGACCCTTAATATTTAAGGGCCTTTTTTATTAATTTAAGTATATTTATGAACAACCTGAGTATCCGCAGTTAAGACAGATAAAGCATCCTTCACCATAACCAAGAACAGCACCGCATTCAGGACATTTGTGTTCTTCGCCTTCGTGCTGAGCTTCAGGAAGCTCTATTTTGGTTTCTGCTTTAGGTGCGTCGATTGCTTTAATTTCAGGCATTTTTTTATCGTCTTTTTTCTCAAGGTTCATAGGTTGGAATTGTCTTGAGTTGTTACGATAAACTGTTATACCTTTCAAGTTG
Source organism: Candidatus Gastranaerophilales bacterium (assembly GCA_944326545.1). Lineage (GTDB taxonomy): Bacteria > Cyanobacteriota > Vampirovibrionia > Gastranaerophilales > Gastranaerophilaceae > Limenecus. The sequence goes on from CALVEH010000001.1 coordinate 217,500, forward strand.
TTTTCATAAGCTAACAGGTAAGAATCTGCAACATCTTGTCTTGTTGCATTTTCTTCAAAGTTAACTGTTTTAGAAACAGCATTGTCTGTGTGAAGTTGGAATGCAGCTTGCATTTTTACGTGCCAGTAAGGTGATACGTCGTGAGCTGCAACAAAGATTTTCTTAGCTTCGGCAGGAACTTCGTCACAGTGAGCAGCTGTTCCGTCGATTGAAATCTTTTTCATCAATTCTTCTGAATAGAAGCCGTGAGATTTTGCGTATTCTTCAAAAATCGGGTTAACTTCCATCATGATTGTTCCATCCATAACGTCACGGATGAATACAAGTCCGAATAAAGGTTCAACACCGCCTGATGCGTTTGCAATCATTGAGATTGTACCAGTTGGAGCAATACAAGTTGTAGTTGCGTTTCTGATACCGTATTTTGCAATTTGAGCATCCAAGTCAGCCCACATTTCATCTGTGATGATGCCTGCTGATTTGCCTTGGTATTTATAAGTTAAGAAAGGTTTTCCGTCTTTAAACACACCGTCATAGACGCTTCCTTTGAAGTTACCAAATCTGCCTCTTTCTTTTGAAAGTTCGATTGATTTAACTTTTGATTGATAATCGATAAATTCCATAACTTGAGAAGCAAGTTTAGTACCTTCTTCTGAGTTGTATGCGATACCCATTTTCATAAGCATATCAGCCCAACCCATTACACCAAGACCGATTTTACGGTTGTTTTGTACCATTTCTGCAATTTGTGGAAGCGGATAATTGTTGATTGCAATTACGTTATCCAAGAAGTGGATAGCTGTTTTAGTTGTTTCAGCCAATTTATCCCAGTCAACGCTGTAGTTGCCTTTTTCGCCTTTAAGCATTAAACCGAGGTTGATAGAACCAAGGTTGCAAGCTTCGTAAGGAAGCAATGGAACTTCTCCGCAAGGGTTTGTTGATTCGATTTCACCGATTAACGGAGTTGGGTTGTCGTAGTTCATGTGATCGATAAAGATGATACCCGGTTCACCGTTTTTCCAAGCACCTTCTACGATTAAATCAAATACAGCTTTTGCATTTAATTTACCAACAGGTTGTTTAGTTCTTGGGTGAATTAATTCGTAATCTGTATCTGCTTTTAAAGCTTCCATAAATTTGTCTGTAACAGCAACTGAAATATTGAAGTTGTTTAATTTAAAGTTGTCTGATTTACAGTTAATAAAATCTAAGATATCAGGGTGGTCAATTCTTAAGATACCCATGTTTGCGCCACGTCTTGTACCACCTTGTTTAACGGCTTCTGTTGCAGCGTTAAATACTTCCATAAAACTTACAGGGCCTGAAGAAACACCCATTGTTGAACGTACAACGTCATTTTTAGGTCTTAATCTTGAGAAAGAAAAACCTGTACCACCACCTGATTTGTGTATTAATGCAGTGTTTTTAACTGTTTCAAAAATACCTTCCAATGAATCTTCTACAGGAAGTACGAAACAAGCAGCCAATTGACCCAATTCTCTACCTGCGTTCATCAATGTAGGTGAGTTTGGCATAAAGTAGCGTTTTGTAATGAAGTTATAAAATTCTTTTGTTGTTTTTGCAACATCTTCTTGAGTTGCGCCGAACTTTTTATCAGCTTCTGCAAGTGTAGAAGCAACTCTCAAGAACAAATCTTCAGGTCTTTCTGTAGGATTGCCTTGAGCATCTCTTTTTAAATATCTTTTCTCCAAAACTTTGATGGCATTTTTGGATAAGTTAAGTTTTTCTTCCGTACAATCGGTTAATTGACTCACGTTTTGTTTCTCCCCAAATCTACTAAATAATACTACTTAATATTTATTGTATTACAAATAGCCCATGACGTGTGCTTTTTTATGCAAGAAAATGTTGCAAAGTTTACAATTATCAGGCATTGACATTTTTTTTAAAGCAATCATGTTGAACAATGTCAACAGGCATGGCTCATATTTGATTAATTTAAATTGTAACAAGATAGTTTGGCTCATTGTTTTGTTCAATTCATTTTTGCTGTCTTTACATGTTAAATTCTGTTAAGCAGATGCGAGGCTTATCTAGAGCTGTTTTGGGTGGTTTGTAGAAATTTTTGTGCGATTTTAGGCAATTTTGAAAAAAATAAAAACTTTATAAAAGAGTAAGTGATTTTGGAAAATTTAGTGCAAGGTTAATTTTTTTTAGGAAGGTTGGTAAATTATGACAGTATTTTTAGGTTCTCCTACATTGACAACAATAGCACCTCTTGTTTCAAGTGATAAAGGTTCGTTTGGTAACAGAGTAAATTGTGCAGGTTCACAAGCTTGGAATGCTATTGCAACAGGAGCAACCGTTGGTGCTACTGTTGTTGTTACTGATTATGCGGTAAAACATAAAGATCAATTTTCAAAATTGTATAATGGGACAAAAGATGTTGCTCAAATGGCAGTAGATTCAAAAGTAGGTCAAAAAGCCACATCTTATCTTAAGGGACTTGGTACAAAAATTAAAGAAACAACATTGTTTAAAGATGCTGCCAAATTTATTTCTAAAATGCAAGGTAAGTTTAAACCTATAGCTAAAAAAGTAAGCTCTTTCTTGACTCCATATGTAAAAATGGCAAAAAATGCTTTCAATAAGTTGCCTAAGGGTGGAAAAGTTGCCTTTGTAGCAGCAATTGGTTTAGCTCTTTTGAACGGTATTTACAAATCAGGTCAAATTGATCAAAAGTATACAGACAGAGCTAAGATGGAAAAAAATATGGTATAAAGAATTTCCAAACGGATTGTTAAAATTATTTTAACAATCCGTTTTTATTTTGATTATTTTGTAAATACGAGATTAAGTGATTAAAATTTAATTTAGTGTCGCAGTTGCCGTCTCGATTTTTGAACTGCAACTGCTCTCCTTTTCAAGACGTTATTCCCAAAATTCATTCGTGTCTTCCTTTCGCGAAACCTAACATTTAGTCAGTTTTTGCTCGGCAGAGTGATTTTTATCACGAATTTTTGTCAGACAGAATAAAAAAAACGGCTTAATCAAAGTTGATTAAACCGTTGGAATGAAAATTTCTTTTGCATTCCTCGTCATTGTGTGGATTTTGTGAAGTGTGTGAAGTGTGAAGTGTGAAGTAAATTAAGTAAGTAGTAAGTTTTAAATCTTTTGTTTCTCTAATATCTCTAAAGTGTTTATGTGGTGTTTAACCGATGTGGTTTTTGTTTTATCCTGTGTTTGTTTTCTCTGTTCTCTTTATATCTCTCGTACTTATATAAACAATTCTTTTTATAAAAAATTGCCATATTAATGTTATAAAAAGTATATATCCGTAACAAAACTTAACAAATTATGTCAGAAACGAAAAGAATAAATCCTCTAAAACCAGTCGAGGTCTGATATAAGCTTCTATTTGCTTTTTTGCGTGTTGAACTTTTAGTATATCTTTTTTTATTTTTTGAACAAGTAATTTGTTGTTTAGATTAGATTTAATCCTTTGAGCAAAATAATATTCTAGACAATCAAGAGCATATTCTGCGCTGTAGCCTTTTTCGTTTATCGCCGTTTCGAGGTTGTCTACTGTATTTATTACATTAACTTTTTTTATATTTGGATAATCCGCCATTACTGAGGTTAAAAATTCTATATCGTAGCTTTGTGCGTTATATGAAGGCACATAAAAACACTGAGAACGAGAAATAATTGTTTCAATAATATCTTCTTTGTCTGAAGTTAAAAACAGAAACAGTGTTTTTTCAGGCGGTTCTTCTATTGATTTGAGCATTGAGTTTGCAGAAGCTTCAATTAAAACGTCTCTGGTTAATGGTTTTGGTTGCCAAATTTCTTGAGGAAATTTAAATTTTAAATCAGCAAATTCGTCCAAATGTCTTTGTTGGATTTCTGTGGGTTCTGTAAGTTCTGAATCACAAAAAATAAATACTCTGTAGTAATCTGATGAGTTAATCAAGCTGTTGTTTACCATAAGGGTTTGTTTTATTGATATTACTTTGCTTGATGTATCATCAGACGGTTTGTTGTCGTTTTTGGTTATGGTAAGTACTGCAGGATGTTGGTTGTTTCTTATCCAATTGCAGTTTATGCAATCGCAGTTGTAAGCACCGTCTTTTTGACAGTTTAGTTGTCTTGCTATTTCCATTGCAAGGTAATATTGAGAAACTATGTCCTGTCCGTAAAGCACAAGCGATTGTGCGAAGCTGCGGTTTTGGTTTTTTAGTGCAGTTTCAAAGTAGTTTGTAAAATATTCAAATTTTCTTTTAAAAATCGGGTGGAACATAAATCCTCTAATTTAGTAATGCAAGTTCAACAGGCAGTTCATAAAATGACATTTCTCCTGTTTTTACTCTGTATTCTGCTTCAAGCAGGTTTTTTCTTATTTGTATAAGTCTGTCCATAGGAACTTTTTTTAATTTTTCCAACTGCTTTTTCACTATGAATTCGGGCAGGTGATTTTTCGATGCAATTTCAAACGGACTCTTATCGACAGAGTCAACTTTTATGCTTGCAAGTTTTGCAAAATTTGTTTGTAAAACAGCTAGTATTTCTAAGTAATGTTTGTTTGTGCAAAGTTTTTGAAACTCCAATAAGGCCTTATCTTTTTCGCCTTTTAGTATGTAATCCGTCAAAACAAATATATCTTCTGTTGAGGTGCAAATATTTTGAATGTCTTCTTTTTTTACGGCTTTGGTTGGATAAATTGCCAGTTTGAGTTTGTCTAGTTCGGCATTTATTATACGCAAATTAGTGCCGAGTCTTTCTATCAAAAATTGAGTTACATCTGATGCCATAATCAGATCTTTTTGTTTTGCTTGCTTTTGTATCCAAGAAGGAAGCTCCTTGCTGTATGGTTTCCATTCCGGGAATTCTGTAACAGTTGCATATTTAGTGAGAATTTTATACAGCTTTCTTCTTGTATCGATTTTTTTTGTACTTTCTCTTTCTATTTTGCAGACAAAAACAATGTTTAGTGTATCAGGTATGGTTTGGATTGTTTCTTCAATTTGCTTGATTTCTTTATCGTCAAAACTGATTTTGCCTTTTGTATCGAAAAAGTATTTTTCGCAGCTAATGACAGCTAAAATACTGCCAAACATAAGTGATGGTGTTCTTAGTACATCCATTAGTTCTGCAAATTTTGGGTTGTCATATACACGGTAGTTTGTGGAAAGAAAAGATTTGTCCACGAGTTTGTCTTTGAGCTTATGAAGCTCTGTTTCCATCAAATAATCTTCTTGTCCGTGATAAAAATACAGCATAGATTTATTGTAACACGTATAAACTCTTTTAGATAAGAAAAACCGCTTTGAGTATCAAAGCGGCTTAATAAGTGTTCTTTTCCCCTGTTAAACTTTTAACTAAGCTTCTGCAGATGCTTCTTCAGCTGGGGCAGCTTCAGCTTCTGCTGCCGCAGCAGCTGCTGCAGCTTGAGCTTCTTTTTCAGCTTCCAATTTAGCTAATGCTTTTTTAGAAAGTTTCTTTTCTGTTTTTGGTTGATAGTTCAAAGTACCGTCTTCGTTGCAGTTTTTGATTAAATATTGAACTGTTTCAGTCGGTTTTGCACCTTTAGCAATCCATTCTAAAGCAGTAGCTTTGTCAAGTTTCATTTCTTTTGTTTTAGGATTGTAGTGACCCAATTCGCAGATTGGTCTGCCTTCTCTTTTTTGTAAGTCGTTGATAACAACGATTCTGAAAGTAGGGTTCTTTTTATATCCGAGTCTTTTTAATCTGATTTTAACCATTTTGGCTTTTTCTCCTGTTGTTTTGTTGTTCTAAAACGCTCCCATCGGGCGGTCTTTCAGCCATAAGACCCTTTTTACAAGAGGATTAATCCCTTGGGGCGTCTCTCTATACTTATCAAACCACAAGCACATTTTAGAATCAAGCAAACATAATGTTTTCAAAGATAAGTTTAAGTAATGTAACAATATTGCCAATTTTTGAAATTAGAGACTTTTTAAACACTTTATATATATGTGATTCATGCAGTATAATAGAGTGGTGGGATAGCATTAGTATGAGTGTACCGTATCCAGACAATTTAGGTCATTTTATGTTGAAATTAGTAGAAAACCAAGTTAAAAAAACATTAAACAACGCAGATGAAGTGATGGACGCTATTAAGTCCGCACGGCGTGAGATAAAAGAAAGAATAGAATATTTAGAGTCGCAGGTGTCTGACGACAATCTTGAGGCTGAAAGAGAAATTGCTGTTCTTATAAGGCAAGACCAGTATTTTGAAAACCTTGAAGGTAAGCAAAAATCTGAGCTTGAAGCAATTTTCTTTGCAGGACGGCGTCTGAATGATAATTGTATTTATCCTGACGTTTTGCAATGGTATCAACCACCGTCAGATGAAGGATAACAAACAACAAAGTTTTTTGAAAAAGTCGGTTTTTAAACCGACTTTTTTGTTTTCCCGATAGGGCGATAGGGATAGTATCCCCATGCAGCCAATTCCGCTTCGCCCCGTTTTCGGTTTTAGTTATCTGAAAATATGCATTTTCAGCTTGTTGATTGTCTTTGTTATCTTGTTATTGCATTCCAAGTTTCTTTTAACCAGCCTTGGTATTCAAAACTGCTTGGAGGAACGATAACTGATTCTCCTTTATGGAATGTTGGGTTACCCCAGTCTTTGTATTGGTGACCTGCTTCGTCACCTGAGTCTTTCCATTCAAAAGAGAGGTCATTGTAATGTTTTAACACCCCGTCAGGGATTTCGTATAATTTTTTAAGTTCTTCTGCTGTTACATCTTTTTTCACGTTGATTTGAACGTAGCCTGATTTTTTATTTACTGTTAGATTTGCAACTTGGTCTTTTAATTTTTTGTTTGTTGCATTGGCAATTGCAATTTTTTCTTGAGAATATTCTGCATTTTCTTCTCGTTCTTCTTTTGTAAATTTCATTGCATCAAGTTTTGAATTAGTAAATCCGTTATCAAATTTTGGTTCAGGTGCAGGGATAATAAGGTTCTTTCCTGCCATAATATTTGTACCTTTAAGATTATTTGCTTTTTGAATGTCTGCTACAGATACGCCATATTGTTCTGCAATTTGACTAAGTGTTTGTCCAGCTTGAATTGTAATTGTTTCTCCGCTAATTCCGTTTGCCATGTGTTTCTCCTCAAAAAAATAATAATTCCTCTTGTTCATGTAAAAACTTTTTGTTTTGAAAAATTGCCCACGATTTTTGGTTTGTTAAAAATTTGTTTACAATTCTGCATAAAGTAACAAAAAAATATATGTTGTTTTTTTAGTAATATGGTATAATAAGTTGATTATTAATGTGTGAAAACTGTTGTGTTTAGGCAAAATGCAAATTTAGGAGGTCAAAATGGCAGATAAATCTGCAACTAATAAGACAGTAGGTTTTGAAAAACTTGAGAAATCAGAGCTTAAAAGAATAGAAATTTCTCAATTGCCTAAGGAAATTCCTGATTTTAAAAATTCCTTTGAATCTAAAGACTCTATAATAAAAAAATGGCTTACTGACTGGATTACATCAGGTATTAAAAAAGGCGGAATACAAGCTAATACTCTTTTGCCTAAAAAACAAGATATTGCGTATTATTTGGGTGTTAGCGTCGGAACTGTTCAAAACGCAATCAGAAGCGTGGAAGATGCCGGATTTTTGGAGTCTAAACAAAGAATAGGCACAATTATCAGGGATTCTAATTCTACAAACCCTATTATTAAAAAAGCTTTTTCTAAAAGAGAAAAGGTTATTACAGAGATAAAAAAATATTTGGTTGATAATAATATCAATGTTAATGATTCTTTGCCTTCTGCAAGGTCACTTGCTGCAGAAATAGGCAATTCTACAAATACTATCAGGCTGGCTTTAGATTATCTTTACTCACAAGGAATTATTGAGCCAAAGGCTTTTCGTTCAAATGAATCTAACTGGATTTTAAAAAAGGTTCCTGATTTTACAGACGAAGAACTTGAAATTATGAAATCCCAAGGCGAAGTCATTAGTGCTGACACTCTTGTTGACAAAGTTGAAGATGAACTCAAGGATTATATAAGAAACAACTTTAAGATAGGTGACAGATTGCCTGCACATCAAGAGTTGTCTGATATTCTTAAGGTTAGTATAAAAACCGTTCACGATGCGATGAAAACCCTTATTGATGAAGGATATTTGCTCGCAAGAAGAGGCAGATACGGTACAACAGTAATCAAAGTACCTGATATGAATTCTACCGAAAATGTTTTGCAGCCGCTTAATGAAACATCTATTTTTGCTTCAGCTACAGAAGCTGCATTTTACAGTTATCAAAAAATAGAAAACACTATCAAAAGCTTTATAAGTGACAACTATGAAATAGGGGACAAACTGCCTTCTATGGAAGAATTGTCAAAGCGTTTTGATGTTTCTTCGAACACGATAAGAAAAGCACTGCAAAATTTGGCAAAACAAGGGATAGTTAATTTTTCTCGAGGCAGATACGGTGGTACATTTGTTACTGATATGCCGGAAACAGACGGTGAGGCTGCATTTAGATGGTTGGCTGTTAGCCCTAATTATACAATTACTTATGATAATGAAAATTAATTGAGATATGACACCTATTTCTCCAATATATTCTAATATGTATTCATATATGAATAATTGCAAATGGGTACCTAATAACAAAACTTCTAAGCCTAAAGAAATAGACTTTCAGAAGGATTTGCCTTGGGTACGCAGCAATGTCATTGCGACAGCTCTGTCAGAAATTAACGAATTAACTTTTGCACCGGAAGATATTAGATATGTGGAGAATATGGGCATCAGGCTTCCTTTTAAATCGGGCAAAGAATGCGTGGATTTTATAAAAAAAGAAAATATTCGTCTTTATTTTGCAAAGCCGTTTGAACGAGACGTCCATGCTCAATACAGCTTTGATCAAAATGCCATTATGATAAACAAGCGTTATCAAAAAACAAATGATTTTGCCGTAATGTTGGCGATTGGCGAGGCTATATTGCACGAGGCTGGACATGCAAAAGATAAAGATGGTCAAAGTTCTATCCAGGAGGAGTTAAACTTCTTGGGGATGAATGCAGTAGCACATCGTGCTTTTATTAAGAAGTACGGAAAAGTCTTTTCTAATTCTACTGCGCCTATTGTTGAAGACGGAGTCAGTATATATGCAAAACTGTTTTTTGATCCTGATCCTGATAAAAAGCAGCTTATTGCAAGAATGAAACAAAAATACGGAGATTTGCCATCTGGTGACAGACTGCATCCACCCGGTGAAATAGCAAGAGCCGTCTTACAAAAATTGTCCTAAATACACTATATGTTAAGTTGTGTAAAGATACAAAAGTTAAAATTCGCTTGATTTTTAGCAAAAATTTACCTTTACAACTTTTACATTTATAGTAAATGTGCTGACAAACATGGGCATAGTGTGCTATAATTAGTTTCAATAGGTCTAGGTTTAATTTTATATATTGTGTGTTTATTAATTTTTAAAAAATCCAAAAAAGGAGGCCCAAAATGTCCACAAAAACTGCATCAAAGGAAGAAAAAAAGGTTAAATCCAAATTTAATGATGAATTCGAATGTTATTTGAAAAGACAATGTTTGAAAACAACATTTAACGGACTTGAACTTGAAACATTCAGCTGGTACAAAAAAATGTTAGGCTTAGTATAGGCTGATTGATTACATCTGAATATTATCAAAGAGGGACAACACCCTCTTTTTTAATTTTGGGTGGCTATGGCTACAATTCTGATTCCCCTTTTTGTCAAATTGTAGTAGAATATCTTCTATGGATATAGGTAACAACAAATCAAAAGATATAAAAGACGATTTAATCGAAAAAATTGCGCAAAATCCCTCTGAGGAGAGTAATTACGTAGAACTTGGTAAAATATATATTGCGGAGGCAGATTACCAAAACGCACTTGGGGTATATGAGTCATTATTGAAAATTAACCCGATAAATTTTCAAGCGTTGGTTAATGCAGGTAGTTTGCATTTTTTCTTTAAAAATATCAATAAATCTATCGATTACTATTCAAGAGCTGCAGAAATTGAGTCAAAAAGCTTTTCTGTGTATATGAATCTTGGTAATGCGTATGCCGAACTCGGGCAGTTTGACCAAGCTATGAGAAATTATGAAAAAGCTTTAAAGCTTGAACCTAAGAATGCTGCATTGTTTAACGCAATAGGGTTGTTGTTTCAAGACAGAAAAGATTATTTAACTGCTATTGTTTATTATGACAAGGCTATTAATGCAGATGACAAAGATGCTGAGACTTATATTAATAAAGCAAGCGCTCAGATGTCTATGCACATGTATAAAGAAGCAATAAAATCTTTAAAACATTCTGTTGAGCTAGAACCAACAAATTTAAAAGCTACGATTTGTATAGCTAACTGTTATGCTTCATTAAAAGATTTTGATAATGCTGATAAATATTTTGAAAAATGCTATCAAATTGATGATAAAGCTTATCAGGTTTATGTTTGTCACGCTATTGCTTATTCTGATGCAAACAGAATTGATATGGCTATCAGCAAATATAAAGAGGCTGTTTCTGTTGCGCCGAATATGCCTAATGCTTACATTTTGCTTGGTAATATTTATGTTGACAGAAAAATGTTTGAAGAAGCTCTTGATTACTACAAAAAAGCTTCTGCAATCTGTCCTCAGGATGCAAAAATATATTCATTTATCGGCAATACATACTTTATGTTAGGCGATTTGGAAAATGCTATTTATACATATAGAAAAGCTTTGCAATATAATGACAAGTCTATAGAAAATAAACTTGTTTATATCGAAATTTTGCAAGAATACATTAAAAGAAAAGAAGAAAATGCTATTGCTTAAAAAAGCATAGTTCATTATGACTTCGGGAGATAAAATTGACTTACGGAAGATATTCATCACCATCGTTGTTTGAAAAATTAATTGCTGCGGTTACTTATGCATTGCCGCTTGTAGGGCTTGCTTTTATAATAATTGCTTATCTTATGAAAAAAGATATGAAACCGTTTTTAAAATATCATATTTTTCAATCAATATTTATAGCTTTTGCCTTGTGGCTTATACTTACTGGTCTTGGCTATGCAATGAATATTTTGAGCTATATTCCTATAGTTAAAAATATTCTTGGTATGATTACATTTTTACTCAATACTCCATTGTTATTGGGCTTTTCTGTTATTACTTTGATTTATACTTTTTTTGTACTTTATCTTATTATCAGTGCTCTTGCAGGAAAAGACAGTTATGTGCCTTGGGTGTCTGACATTATTAAAGAAAATTTGAGAGGTCAATTGTAATATGAAATTTGATAGTATAGCGGTACAAGGTGCGCACAAGGCTAAAGACAACAGACATTGTATTCCTGTTCCTATATATCAGACTACAGCTTTTGATTTTGACAATGTTCAGTATGCTGCTGATTTGTTTGATTTGAAAACATCTGGTGATATTTATACAAGGATTTCAAACCCTACGACTCAGGTTCTTGAAGAAAGAGTTGCTGCTTTAGAAGGCGGAGTTGGTGCGCTTGCCGTTTCTTCAGGACAAGCTGCTTCTATGATTGCTGTTTTAAATATTGCAAAAGCAGGTGATGATGTTGTTGCTTCTTCAACATTGTATGGCGGAACGTTTAATCTTTTAAACTCAACGTTGCGCAAACTTGGCATTAACACGATTTTTGTAGATGCTGAAACTGCTGAAAATTTTGAAAAAGCAATTACGGAAAAAACAAAATGCGTGTTTATTGAGATGGTGGGTAATCCGAAACTTAACGTTGCAGATATTGAGGCTGCTGCGAAAGTTGCACATTCTCATAACATTCCTTTGATTGTTGATAATACTGTGCCTTCTCCATATCTTTGCCGACCGATAGAGTGGGGTGCTGATATCATTGTTCATTCTTTAACAAAATATATCTCAGGTCATGGCAATTCTATGGGTGGTATGATTGTAGATTCAGGTAATTTTGATTGGAAAGCTTCTGGCAAATTCCCTGAACTTGTAGATCCTGATCCGAGTTATCACGGCTTGAGCTATACGGAAGCGTTTGGAAAATCTGCATTTATTGTAAAAGCGAGAGGTCAGCTTTTAAGAGATTTTGGATCTTGTATAAGTCCGTTTAACTCTTATTTAACATTGTTGGGCTTAGAAACTTTGCACCTTAGAATGCAAAGGTTGAGTGATACTGCACTTAAGGTTGCAAAACATCTTAAAAACCATCCTAAAATTGCTTGGGTAAATTACCCTGGGCTTGAAGATAATGAATATTATCCGCTTGTAAAAAAATATATGCCCAAAGGCGCATCTTCTATTATCAGCTTTGGTATAAAAGGCGGAAAAGAAGCAGGTGTAAAATTTATTGAAAACGTAAAACTTTTAATCCATGCTACAAACATCGGTGATTCTCGTTCAATAATCACTTATCCTTGTTTGACCACACACAGACAGCTAAATGATGAGCAGTTAAAGGCTTGCGGAATTTCTGATGACTTTATGCGTTTGTCTGTTGGTCTTGAGGATGTTGATGATATAATTGAAGATATCGAACAGGCTTTGCCCTAAACTTGATATGTCACAATTTATGAAAAAGAAGGATTAAAAGAAATGCAAGAATATGTTCAATCTAAGATTAGAGCAATCGTTGACTTCCCTAAAAAAGGAATTATTTTCCGTGATATTACAACTGCGGTAAAAGATCCTCAAGCAATGCGTTATATGATTGATTATCTTACAGAAGTTTATAAAGATAAAAGAATTGATTACGTAGCAGGTATCGAATCAAGAGGTTTTATTTTTGGTGCTGCACTTGCTTATAAATTGGGAGCAGGTTTTGTTGTTATAAGAAAACCCGGTAAACTTCCTGCTGATACTATCTCTCAAGAGTATGAACTTGAGTATGGTACTGATAAAATTGAAATGCACGCAGATGCTGTAGAAGCAGGCAAAAAAGTTCTTGTTGTTGATGACTTGTTGGCAACAGGCGGTACTGTTGATGCTGCTGTAAAACTGCTCAAAAAAGTAGGTGCTGATGTGGTTGGTGCCGCATTTATTATTGAACTTTCTGACCTTGGCGGACGTGAAAAACTTAAAGATATCGATGTTGTTTCAATGGTTCAGTTTGAAGGTGAATAACAAAATAAAAAATTGACACTTAAAAGAGGGCTTTTAGCCCTCTTTTTTTAAAGTTCATCATATTTTAATTTTTTATTTTTTGTTTTTATAATTTTTTTTGGTCTAAACTCTTTAAAAATATCAGCCCAGCCTATTATGTCGAGGTGTAAAACCTGCTCTTTTTCGTAGTTTGATTTTACTTTACGAATGTATATATTGTTTTGTTCTGTCTGTATTGAGTTTTTTATTGTGTTGTAGTATTGTCTTGCGCAAACAATTAAAAAATCAAAATTTTTGCTTTTTTTTGATAGATATTTGTGCCATGTTGTTGCACTTTCTATGCAATTTGGTAGTTCAGATTTGTTTTTTGCTACAAGTGTATAAACAAATAATTTTTTTTTGTCTGAATTTATGTAATTTTGAGTTTTTGAGTGTAAGTATTCTATACGAGAGTTGAGTTCTTTTAAGTCTTCTTGTAGTTTATCCTCGTTAAGAGAACCGTCTTTTTTTAGTAAGTCTTTGTGTTTTGTTCTACCGTGGAATCTTAAATTTGTTTTTTTGCAGTTCCACATTAGGTCTTTGTAGTACGCGCCTTCTGAAAAAATTATTGAAGGATTATCCATAACTTGGATTTGAGTTTCTGCACAATTATACGCATAAACCCAGTTCCAAAATGTTGAGTCACTGAACCTGAAATATTTTAAAAATGCTTCCGAAAAATTACAGTTCATCCCAATAGGTATAATATAATCGTATTTTTTGCAGGGACAAAACAATGCCGCAAATTTCTTTATATTATAATGTATTTCTCTTTTTCTATGTAAAACGTAGCCTTTTATTTTTCTCCCTTTTTTGAATTTTATTTTTATTCCTAAAAAGGAGTATATTTTATGATTATCTTGTATGCACATATTTTTTAGTTGTAAAACGCGTAATTATTTACTTTTCATTATAAAATATACAAGATATTTTGCTATGCTATATTACAAAAAAGTAATCTTTAATCAGAAGCTATTTTGGATTTTGATTCTATAAATAGGTTTATGATTTCTATATCATCGTAATCAACATAAGCTGTTTGAAATAGGTTTTTACCGGCTTTTATTGTCAGTTGATTTTGTCCTTGTCTGATTATACTTCTTGGAACTTTTATTTGTTGGTTATCTCCGTTTAGGTTTAATTCTGCAATCATATTCCCGTTAAAATATATTTGCGGGGCAGTAGCATAAGATGTTGTTACTCTTGATTGTCCCATATCTCTGGCCATTTTTGTGTCTATGCCTATTACGGAGCCTATTACAAGATACATATCTCCCTCTTGTGGCAGTGATTTTATATTAAAGTTTTTTGTATAAAAAGGCCCGATTGCTTTTATTCTGAAATCAGCTGCATTGGCTGAGCTTTCCGAATAGTTGTCATCTCCGATATGATACATATCTTTGTCTATTATTATGTCGTGAGGAGTGGTTTTTTCTATACCGATAACTAAAGGTTTCCCAGCAGATTGCCCGTCAATTGTCAGAGAAAAAGGTTTGTAACCCTCTTTTTGAACTGACATAATTGTCGGTGCGTCTATTTTTGCTCCGAGAGAAAATCGGCCCTCGTTATCTGTTCGTGTTCTGTAACCTTTTGATGGAAGGGATACATCAGCAGAGCTTATAGGGGTTTGGGTTTTAGAGTCAATTACTTGATTGTAATCCCCTGATACACCGTTTTTTTCTACGTTTCCATTGATTGCTGCAAGACATACCGTAGCACTAAACGATAAAGTTAGTGTAACAGCAATGAGACTTTTTATTTTTTTTGACACCATAACTTCTCCTATTTGTTTTCTTAAATTTTATTTAAAATTTGAAAACAAACTATGCCATAATCAGGCTAGTATAGGAGAGTTATTCTATCTGTTTAGTTTAGGACCTGCAACCGGTTCTTTTTGTGCTTTGAAAGATAATTTTTCTTTCAATGATTCAACACCTTCAAGACCTGGCTCTACAAATTTTTTGATTATGTATTTGTGTACAAAATGGTCAATCGGTACAGCAAGCAAGCCCAATGCAATGAAACCGCCTGTTGTTTTTAACAATCCGAGTTTCATGCTTTTTCCTTTGATGTAGCCTCTTAAAGCTGTTCTTGAAATTTCTAGACGTTTTGCCAGTTTTTCAATAGTTGCTTTGTGTGCAGGGTTTTGCATCATTTGTTTGATTACATTACCTGATTGGTCTGCTTGTCTTACGAGTAATCTTCTTTTTTCCACAGTATCGTAAGTTTTAGCGATATCGTGGATTAAATCTTTATGTTCCGCTTCTCCTGAGTTAAGAATCTTTTTCATTATGTAGTCAGGAGATGATTGAATAAGTTTTTGAGCTCTTTTTTCTGCATTTTTTGAAGCTTTATCGTATAGCTTTATAAGCTCAGGGTTGTCCATTTCTTCAATTTGTTCTCTTGTAGAAGTTTCAAAGATTGTTTGTTTATCAAAGATTTTCTTTGCTTGTTTTTCCATAAAGCTTATAACGTCGGCTTCGTTAGCTTTGGCAGAAGATATAGGTCTGTTTGAGTGACCGAAAAATCTTACAACTTTTGCAAACCAGCTTTCTGTTTCAAGGTCTGTTCTTGTTGTTTTTAATTCAGGAATTAATTTTTCATCTATTATTCTCTTTTTAACACGGTCAAAGCCTTTGATGATTGTACCGTCTGCTTCTTGTATATCACCTTTTGCAAAACTGTAGTTATCAAACTCGTTGAGCAGTTTGTCATACATTTCTTCTTTAGCGGAAGCTGTCATACCAGAACCGTCAAATTTTGTTGTGTAGCCAGCTATATTTTGACCCATTTTAACAGCAGCTGTAGGTAATATTACACTTGCCAGTGCTTGGAAAGTTGCCTGTTGAACTGCAGCAGTAGAAGATGCTTTTGTATAATCGCCTTCTTTGCCTCGTCTGTATTTGTCATAAATGTCAGCACCCAAGTACATTAATGCTGGTACCCATAAAGCCGCTTCTGCTGCTTTACCCCAAACCGGCATTGCTGAAACTGCTGCCCCAACTTCGTTTGAATACCCAAATGCTCTTAAAGGATATTTAGCAAGCGGGTCATCAGGGTTTTGAATAAGTTCCTTGATTTCCTCTTTTTTAGTTTTTTGTTTAATAGGTGTCAGTTTTACCTTTGGCATTATCACTGAATATGTGGTGCTGAATTCTGTCAATTTTATACCCTTCTAATGTCCACTCTATCTAATTCCGACAAATTTGTTTATTATGTTTCGGGAATTTTATCATAGTTTAAAGACTACGTTAAGTAAATAACTTCTGAAAAATTTTTTTTGCCACCTGCAAATATTTTTTTTATAAAAAATTTACATAAAAACCGTACTATGAATTGATTGAATTATTCTTAAAATTCTAATAAAATAATTGTTATGGAAAATCTTTCAGATAAAATTACTACTCTGCAAAAAAACTTTTATGATTTAAACAGCCTGTTTGAACTCAGTATTATTGCAACACAAGCTGATTCCATAGAAGATTTAATAGAAAAAGTTACGGATTTTATTACTCAGGGGTTAAATATTTCTGATGTAAGATTCTTTATTAATCATGAAAGAGTGTATTACATGGTTGCAAACAGCAACAATGATACGCAAGAGTATTTTCAGTTTGAAAATGATGATGAAGGATTTTGGGAAGTTTTAAACAAAAATGAGTTTATTAAAGTTGCTGATACTTCAGGCAAACCTATATATCGTTCTTTTTGGGAAAAGTACGATTTAGAAAATCTGAACAGTTGTTATTTTAAACTCTTCCAAAAGGATAACATTCCATACTTTATATGTTCGTTGGGTTCAAAAGACGGAAACACAGAATATTCTTATGATGATTTACGTTATCTAAACAAAATTTTTAACTACATAGGCCCTATCCTTATAAAATATATTAAACGTAGGGATCAGGAAAATGACCTGAAAAGGTTGCAAAAATCGCTGCACAATATTTCTATATTGTACAATATTTCTCAGGCGGTTAACTTTATTGACGACTTGAAACGTCTGCTAAGAGTTATTTTAAACAAAGCTCTTGAAACAATTGATGCAGAAAAAGGCTCTTTGATGCTTTACAATTTTGCAGAAAACGTATTGCAAACAAAAGTTGTTTATGGGCTTGCTGACAAAAACCTTGAGACTGAAATCAATAACGGACTTGTTGAATGTTCTAAAATAAAAGTTGGTGAAGGTATTGCAGGTACGGTTTTTGTTGAAAAGAAATCGATAATTTCTAACCTTGGTCAAAATGACCCCAGATTTATAGACAACGGGCATGAGCTGAATGTTAATTCTCTGCTTTGTGTTCCTCTTATATCTAAGGGTGAACCTATCGGGGTTATAAATATTACTAACAAGCTAAATGGCAAATTGTTTAACAAACAAGATTTAGAGTTTATTGAGGCACTAGCCAATCAGGCTGCTATTGCTATTGATAACGCAAAACTCTATGAGCTTGCAACAAAAGATGGTTTGACAAAGCTTTATATTTACAGACATTTCTATACTCTTTTAGAAAACGAAATCAAACGTTCTTCAAGATATAACCATGAAATGACTCTGTTAATGATGGATATTGATAACTTTAAGCAAGTTAACGATACCTATGGCCACCCTGTAGGCGATCAGGTTTTAAGAGAAATTGCAAATTGCATACAACAAACAGTGCGAAAAATTGATATTGCGTCAAGATACGGTGGTGAAGAGTTTACGGTTATTTTGCCGGAAACTAATATCAAAGATGCACAAATTATTGCAGAAAGAATACGCAAAAATATAAGCAAGATTAAAATTAATGTCAAAGATGATATTTGCATATGCCCTACAGTTAGTATCGGTATGAGTGAATATCCTTCTTGTGCTCTTGATGAGCAAACTCTCATTGAATTAGCTGACGTTGCTTTGTATAACGCTAAAAATAATGGCAAAAACTGTGTATGCGAATACAGCCCTAACAATGGTTGTACGTTATTACCAAAAAGTGAAGATTAGAGAACTTTTAGTCAGGATATCCTGATGCTAATATAGTCAAAACTTGAGCAGGCTTTTTTAGGTTTAATACTTCTGCAAATTCTTTGTGGGCGCTCAATTGAGGCATAAGTTCAAGTAATTCGAGTCCGTGAACTTTTGCGCTTGTTTGCATTGCTTTTACCATATCGTTGATATTTACGGAAAATGGTGTTTTTTGTGTTATTGCAAAAACAACTGGTGCTTTGATGAAAAATTTTGCATAGTGGTTGTATGCATTTAGTTTTGCTCTGTCTATGTCATTGTTTGATTGACCGTAAAGCCTTTGGAACATACTTTCTGAAGCTTGTTCCATACGAGTTTTTAATTTTTCATCGTAAATTACAATAAATTCGATTCTGTTTGTAAATTCAGGGGGAAGATGATTCTTGCCCGATTCGGCAATTTTGGTTATAGCCTCAACGGGGGGTATTTTCTTTTTAAATTTTCTGATACTTTTACTTGTGCTAAGTAAATTTGCAAAATTTTTTGCAGGGGCTTGCGCTGCTGCACACATAATAATTAACTCCAATATGTGACACTTATGATTAATACATCCAGTAAACTACTTGTTATATTTATAGTACTTTTTTTGCTTTTTGTAAAGAGTGTAGGTGTGAAATCCGCTCCTTACGAGGCTTCTGCGGAAAAAGACAACGCTGAAGAATTTGTTCTTTTTATTGTTGATTTTTCTAACAGTATGAGCGAAAAACTCCATGGCACAAGTAAAATCAATATGGTTTTAGATACTATGCAAGAAATCATACCTAAATTGCCGGAAGAAAAAAGGGTCGGCCTTAGAGTATACGGGCATAAGGGTGGTTTTGTGTTGCCAAACGCAGCTTGCAAAGCAAGTTCTTTAATTGTACCTATGACAAAAAATAGTGGTGCAGCCATACAAAGCGCATTGTTTAATCTCAAACCCACAGGTTGGACGCCTATTACGTATTCTTTAAAACAGGCCGTTAATTCAGATTTTGCAGGTGTAACAGGCAAGAAAAGAATAATTCTGCTTTCTGACGGTGGAGAAAATTGTGACGAGAGCCCTTGTGATTATGTAATGGAGCTTACAAAAACTCGTCAGGATATATTTATTGATGTTATTGCTTTTAATATTTATGATACGGAAGCTAATAACCAACTAAAATGTACAGCGCTTGTTACAAACGGAAAGTTCTACAGCGCAAATACGTCTGCAGAACTTTTACATAGTCTTCAAAGCTCGTTTGGTGCGAGAAAAGAAGTACAGGGGAAAGTTATATTACATTAGATTACTTTCCAAAAAATGTAGATTAAATATATTAAATAAAATGCACCGCAAGTTATTAATATATGTGGGCTGAATGCTTTGTCTCTATATAGGTTTATAAAAAGTATTATTGTTGATAGGTAAACAAGAACTATATTTATTACTGATTCCATACCAAACACCCAAGGTGTTAAAAGTATCCCTATTGCTGTTGGAATACAGCTTTGAAAAACCATAGCTCCTGTGATATTTCCAAGAGCAAGAGTATCTTTGCTTTGACTTACCCACAAAACACTGTTGAATTTTTCAGGAAGCTCTGTTGCAATAGGTGCAAGTATCAAGCTTAAAACAAGCGGATTAATGCTGAAAAGTTTTGCAAAGAATTGGATTTGTCCGACAAACATATGGGCAAATACAATTAATGCAGCTATAGAAACAATAATTTGCAACCAAACAACGAGTTTATTGTATTTTTTGAGGAACCTTGTAAATAGTAATTCATCAAGCTCTTCGCCTTCCATTCCTTCACAGTGAGCACAGTTAAGTGTTCTGAAAACGTAAAGTAAATAATAAGCAAAAAGAGCAACAGCACAAAATACTTTACCCCATTTGAACGGAATAAAGCCTGCAGCAATAGCAATTGTGTAGCTTATAAAGAAGAATTTTAAATCTCTAAACATTACCTCATAATGAGCATTCATTGCGTGTTCACGTTTTTTAAGCTTCCAAAAAAATAGAACAGCCAAACCTGTCACAAACATTGCAAGTGTTGAAAGCAAAAACGGTGCACCGAGAATAGCGCCGATACCGATTTCTTTGCCAACGTGTACATCTGTATGAGCAAGGTATGCACCTAAAATTGCAACAAGTGGTACTATTGTTTCGGGTAATGCTGTACCTACTGCTGCAAGGATACTGCCAACTGCCCCTTCGTTCAGTTTGTAAAGTTTACCCATGTGTTCTACTGCATTAGTGAATACTACACAGCAGCCTACGATTAAAAATAGATTTACAATAGTAAGTATTGCGTGAATTATTGCTTCCATATCTTTTCCTATTTATATTTACAAGTTTTATATTATAATAATCTTATGGATTTCAAATCATTTAAAGACACGATACAAGCTGCAAAAAGAATAGTTATTATCTCGCACGTTAACCCTGACGGTGATACGCTTGGCTCAATGAGTGCTTTGTATCAGGTTATATTAAACAATTTTGACCATACCAAAGATTCTGTAGATATGGTCTATAACGGTATTATTCCTGAGATTTATAAATTTATTCCATTCTTAGACGAAGCTAAAAAGCCTGAACAGGTTAAAAATAATTTGTACGATCTTGCAATAGCTGTGGATATAGCGGCAAAAGATAGAATGGGTGATTCTTTGCCCGTGTATGAACGTACTGAAACAAAGATGAATATTGACCACCACAAAACTAATAACAATTATGGAACTGTTAATTTTGTGCGTGGAGATGCTTGTTCGTGCGGTGAAGTGTTGTTTGATATATTTAAAGCACTTGATCTAAATATTGATAAAAAAACAGCGTGGGGTTTATATGCAGCGTTGCTGACTGATACTGGCGGCTTTAGATACGATAATACAAATGCTGATACGCTTTTAAAATCGGCAGAACTTATCAAGCTTGGTGCGGAACCTGCTAAGATAGCTCGTTTTTGTTATGAGTCAAAGCCTCGCAATATGGTTCTTTTGCACGCACATTGTATGATTAATGCTGATTTTACCGATAATAACAGGATTGCAGGCGTTTGTATTTCTAACAAGGATATGGAAAAATTTCACGCTTCAAATGATTATACGGAAGGCCTTGTTGAAGAGTTAAGAAGAATTGGAACAACAGAGGTCTCTTATGTTGCAAAAGAAGTCGATGAAAACACAACTAAAGTAAGTCTTAGAAGTAAGACAATAGATGTTAGTAAGGTCGCGCAGGTTTTTAACGGCGGCGGTCACACTTTTGCGGCAGGTTGCACTATAAGAAAACCTCTTAAAATAGCAAAAGACAAAATTTTGGAAGAGATTAGGAAAGCACTGGGTTAATAAGATGAGCTTTGGCGAAAAGGCATTTAACTATCTTAAAAATTTAATTAACCGTATTATCATTGACGATTTTATGGGGATGGCTGCAGAGATGGGATTTTGGTTTGCCATTGGAATATTCCCTTTTATGCTGTTTATGATGTCTTTTTTTACACTGCTTGGAAAAAAGTCACAGTTTATGCCGATTATACACTTTCTTGACAGTGTAGCTCCAACAGATTCTGTAAATTTAATCAAAGAAGTTTTAAATGAAGTATTGATTTTTCAACATGGTGGGATTGTTGCTGTATTCGGTTTTGTTATAACCGTGTTTTTATCTTCAAATGCAATTTTTTGTATTATAAAAGGTATGAATAGGGCCTTGGGGATAGATGAACACAGGAATTTACTTGTCACAAGAACAATATCTATACTTATGGTTTTTGTAAATATCTTTTTTATGTTTTTGATTGTAAATATGGTTATTTTTGGTAAAGTATTTTTGCAGTTTGCGTTGAACTTTATCAACCTTTCATCTTTGTTTATTACGTTATTTATGATTGGTCGATGGTTTGTTGCTTTTCTTGCATTATATCTTACCGCATATTTAAATTACTTTTTGCTTCCTGCTTGGCAGGGGTCTGACAAGTTAAAAAGTAAGGCTGCGTTACCCGGAACATTGTTTTTCTGCTTTTGCTGGATGTTTGGATCTTGGTGTTTTTCTGTGTACATCAATAACTTGCATACATATAACAGGGTTTACGGGTCAATCGGTGCTTTTGTAATGCTTATGGTATGGCTTTATTATTCGTCTTTGATGCTTCTTGTCGGTGGAGAAATCAATTCTCAGGCTTATCGTAAATTGACAGAAAAAGGACATAAATAAAATGATTGAGAGTGATTGTTCAAAGTCTGTTATTTTTGATTTGGACGGTACATTACTTTATACGTTGGAAAATTTGCATGAAAGTACAAATTTTGCGCTTAAACATTTTGGTTACGCAGAACGCTCGTTAACGGAAATAAGAAGCTTTGTAGGTAATGGCGTACAAAAGTTGATTGAAAGGGCGATTCCTGACGGATTGGAAAACCCAAATTTTGAAAGTTGTTTCAATCTTTTTAAAGAGCATTATTCTAAAACAATGTATGAAAAAACTCGTCCTTATGACGGTGTGTTGGGTTTGCTTGATGACTTGCAAAAACGAGGTATAAAATGTGCTGTTGTTTCAAACAAGTATGATACAGCAGTAAAGGAACTCTGTGCAAAATATTTTGGGGACAAAATAAAGATAGCAGTGGGAGAAAGTTCTGGTGTGCGTAAAAAACCTGCGCCTGATAGTGTATTTGCTGTAATAAAACAGCTCGGTTGCGAGGGACGTTGTATTTATGTTGGTGATTCTGAAGTTGATTTAGAAACAGCAAAAAATGCAAATATCCCTTGTATAAGCGTAAGTTGGGGGTATAAAGACAGAGAGTTTCTTGTTTCTCACGGAGCAGAAAAGATTGCAGATACTATTCAAGAGCTTGAAAAATATATTAAAGAATTTTTTGACAAATTGTAAAAATAATTTATTAAAAACAGCAAAAAAGTTTGTGTTTGGTTATTATTGCAAATAAAAGAGGGAAAGAATATGAATATACGACAAATGGTGGCATCTGTTTCATTACCTAACACAGTTGCAAATGATAACAATTCTAATATAAAGACTAAAAATTCTGTTGGTGGAGGGTTTGCGGGGTATTTCACAGCAGGTGTTATCTCTGCGGAACTTAAAAAACCGTTGGATTACGTTTCTAATAAAATAAGAAATAATATCCATGAAGACTTGGGTAAAGAAAATTTGGAAAAAATTGTTAATATTGCTGATGAATTTGCTGCCAAAAAATTGCAACCTAAAGGCATAAAAGTCTTAAAATATGGACAAGAAGAGGCTTTAGAACAAAAACAAGAGATTTTTGATGCTATGAAAGCAGGTTTTAACCCTGTAAGCAAATTTTTAAATAAACTTGCTGTCAAATATAATCAGCCGCTGCTAACTCAAGTTGCAATTTATACAACTTATATGGATAAGCCTTTTGATTGCTCAACTATGTATTTGAAAAAAGCAAAAGTCCTTTTATTACCGCATAAAACCGCAGGAGTTGATGCGTTTAGTGCAATGGCAGAGGCTTCCAGAAAATTTCCTATGTTACAGGCTGTAAAAGGCCCTCTTTATAAAGGAATTAAGCTTTTAACATTACCCATAGTAATCGTATCTGTATGCAGTAGAAATAAAACAACCAAAGAAGGAGAACAGTTGTCTAAAAAAGATAAGTTTACAAATTTTGTTAGACAAAATGCAGGTAAACTTTCTATGGCTGTTGCTTTACCGGTTTTGTTGACGAAAGTTTATACATCTGCTAAATCTATAAGAATTGCTCAAAAATTTGCTACTAAAGAAATTTCTTCTTGGGTTACTGCAAATGAAGGAATGAACGCTGTAAAAAATGTACTTGATGTATTAACTACAGGTGTTGCCGTATATAGTGGTGTTAAGGTAAAAGACTGGTTTCAAAATCAAAAAGATAAAAAAGCTATAAGGTTAGCCAATACTTTACCCGCTGAAAAAACGATTACAAAATAATAAGTTTGCAATATAATGTCCTTAGTTATTACGGCTAAGGATATTAATTTATGTCAAAAATCAGAGTTTTAACAGTATTTGGTACACGCCCTGAGGCTATAAAAATGGCGCCTCTAGTAAAAGAGCTGGAAAAACAACCCGATGTTTTTAAAAGCATAGTTTGTGTTACTGCTCAACATCGTCAAATGTTAGATCAGGTATTGAAGCTCTTTAATATCGTACCTGATTATGACCTTAATATCATGAAGCCCAATCAGGATTTGTGGACAATTACTGCAGAAGTTCTTATGCTTATGAAAACAGTTTTTGAAGAAAGCAGACCTGATATTGTTCTTGTGCACGGTGATACAACAACGTCAATGGCAGCAGCTTTGAGTGCTTTTTATGCAAGAATTCCTGTCGGGCATGTTGAAGCCGGGTTAAGAACTTTTGACAAACATTATCCTTTCCCTGAAGAAATAAACAGAGTTTTTGCGGATGCAGTTTGTTCTTATCACTTTGCGCCGACTGATACAAGCGTGCAAAACCTTATAAAATCAGCTATTCCACAAGAACATATTTATAAAACAGGTAATACTGTTATTGATGCGCTGTTGCATACCGTCGAGAATAACAAAGCTGATTTAAGCTATATCGGCCTTAATCCCAAGCTTAAAACAATATTGTTAACTTCTCACAGAAGAGAAAATTTTGGCGAGCCGATAAGAAATATCTGTAAAGCTGTTCTTGAACTTGTTGAAAAGAACAAAGACATTCAGGTCGTTTATCCTGTGCATTTGAATCCTAATGTACAAAAGCCTGTTCGTGAACTTTTAGAAGGCAAAGAAAGAATACACTTGATAGACCCTATGGAGTATGCTCCATTTTCAACTTTGATGAAAGAATCTCATATTATTATGACAGATTCAGGCGGTGTTCAAGAAGAAGCTCCTTCTTTAGGTAAGCCAGTTCTTGTTCTAAGAACTACAACAGAAAGACCTGAAGCTGTTGAGTACGGTACTGTTAAGCTTGTTGGTACAGATACTAAAAAGATAGTTGAAGAAATCCAAAATCTTTTAGACAATCCTGACGAGTACAAAAAAATGTCTGAATCTGTTAACCCATACGGCGACGGTCTTGCTAGTCAAAGGATTGTTGAGATTATTAAAAAGAATTTTCTTAAATAATTTGTTTGAAAAATTGATATAAAAAAGCCGTTTCGAAAAAGAAACGGCTTTTTATTTATTGTTGATTTTTTAATTTATCTCAATTTTACAAGGTCGTATTTTCTCATTCTGATGTTTTCTGGTGTTACTTCAACAAGTTCGTCATCAGAGATATATTCAAGACATTCTTCCAATGACAACAATCTTGGAGCTTGCAATGTAACCATAACATCAGCTGTTGCTGTTCTCATATTTGTGAGCTTTTTAGTTTTGCAAACGTTTACGGGTATGTCTTGAGAACGGTTGCATTCACCGACTATCATTCCTCTGTAAACTCTTGTTTTTGGAACGATGAAGAATACGCCTCTGTCTTCAAACTGAGCCAATGCGTATGGAACAGCTTCGCCGTCTTCGTGAGCGATAAGTGAACCCATTCTTTGACGGTTAATATCACCTGCGTAAGGTTTGTATTCTGCAAACGTATGGTTCATGATACCTTCACCACGAGTCATTCTGATGAATTCGCCTCTAAAGCCGATTAACCCTCTTGAAGGGATTAAGAATCTCATTTTTGAACGAGTACCAACTGCTTGCATTTCAAGCATTTCACCTTTTCTGCCCGCAAGTTTTTCGATACAGCTGCCTGCTGCTTCTTCAGGAACATCAATCAACAAGTCTTCGTATGGTTCATAAGTTTCTTCATTGATGGTTTTGTAGATAACTTCAGGTTTAGAGACTTGGAACTCATATCCTTCACGACGCATTGTTTCTATAAGAATACTCAAGTGGAGTTCCCCTCTTCCTGAAACTTTGAATACGTCTGTAGAATCAGTATCTTCTACTCTTAAAGAAACATTCTTTTCAAGTTCTTGATACAATCTTTTTCTTAATTGTCTTGAAGTTACAAATTTACCTTCTTGACCAGCAAACGGGCTGTTGTTTACAGAAAAGTTCATTTGCAATGTTGGTTCGTCAATTTTAATAAGCGGTAAAGCTTGAGGATTTTCAAGACAAGCAATTGTTTCACCTATTTGAATGTCAGGGAAACCAGCTATACCTACGATGTCACCTGCTGAAGCTTCTTTTATTTCAACACGTCCTAAATCTTCAAAACCGAACAACTTAACAATTTTCCCTCTTGTTATTGTTCCGTCTGTATGTATGTGGCTAACTTGTTCTTGTGATTTAACAGAACCGTTTACGATTCTGCCTATTGCAATTCTGCCTACATATTCATTGTAATCAAGTGTTGTTACGTGGAATTGTAAATCTTTAGATGCGTCTGCAACAGGTGATTTTATGTTTTCTACGATAGAATCAAGCAATGGAATAATATCTGTTGATTCGTCTTCCAATTCTTTTTTTGCATAGCCGTTTAAGCTGCTTGAGTAAATTACAGGGAAGTCAATTAAGTATTCGTCATCTGTTAGTTCTGTAAACAAGTCAAATACTTTGTTTAATGCTTCGTCTGGGTCAGCTGCAGGTTTGTCGATTTTGTTAATAACTACAATAACTCTTATGCCTAATTCAAGAGCTTTTTGTAATACAAATCTTGTTTGAGGCATAGGTCCTTCTGCTGCGTCAACAATAAGTAATGCACCGTCAACCATACCTAAAACACGTTCAACTTCTCCACCGAAGTCTGCGTGGCCTGGGGTGTCAACGATATTGATTTTGTAACCTTTGTAGTGAACAGAAACGTTCTTGGCAAGGATTGTGATGCCTCTTTCTCTTTCAAGATCGTTGCTGTCAAGGATTCTTTCTTGAACTACTTCGTTTTGTCTAAATACACCGCACTGCTTTAACATACAATCCACGAGCGTTGTTTTGCCGTGGTCAACGTGCGCAATTATCGCTATATTTCTTAATTTTGAACTGTCCATGTTATACCTGTTTTTTTCTGTTATTAATGCTTGTAACCTTATACCCAAATGATATAACAGACAGTTTTTAATGTAAATTTTTAGCCTAAAATCATAAACGAATGTGAAGAAAATAATTATTTGATAATTACGATAGGAATATTATTTTCTTGAGCGTATTTTAATAAGTCTTCAGGTAATTCTTTTATATCTTTTGTAAAAATGCCCTTGATTTTGGGATTTGTAACAAGCACTTCATTATGATGCGAGCTTCTCATGATTCCTGATTCAGGGGAGTCAACTTTGCTAAGAAACTCTTCAAAAGCTTTTCCAAATTCAGGATCGATTTCTTTGATTTTTGCTAGAGTTAAAGGTTCTCCATTTGCTTTTTCTTTGATATTTTCTATTCGTTGAATGTATTCAGCATCACTAATATTTAAAATTTTCTTTAATTGAGTAGCAATCATTCTTCGTTCAGACTGTTTTTTCTCATTGCAATAACCATTTGGTGATTCTTTAAAATATTCTTCTAACATTTGGTTTACATTTTTTGATACTGACCATATGTCATAGCCGGCGCCAACGTGTTGATTGTTTGCATTTACGTCAAAAATCAGACCATAGCTTGCATTGCCGATAGTACCTGCTTTGCCGTTGCCTACATATGATGCACAGATTACCGAACCGTCACCGACAAGCCCGAATACATCAAAATTGGCCACATTGGTGAGCCCTGAACCGCCTGTAGTTGCCCCTATTAAGGCGTGTATATAGACATAAAAATCAGGTATTTGAGAAGAATCTACAACTTTAACGTTGTAGCCGTTGATATTACGCATTTGTGCGTGTGCTTCTAATTCTGCTGTAGAAGTTTGCGGAAGTAAGAAATCATTGGCTTTCATTTCTTGTATTCTATTTTGCAACATTTTATCGAGGTGTCTTGTTAACCCGTCAGCTTCTTTAGTTGAATATAACATTTGTGCAAGTTCAAAGTTATTGGAATCTTTAAGCATAAATGCCAGATAATCGAAAACTTTTTCTCTTTCTGTTGTTTTTCCGATGTTGTCTTTATTTTTAGTTGTGTTCATGAATTTTTCTATTAAATCAGAAGCTTCAACTATCTTATAAACTTTCAAAAGTTCAGCTTTAGAAAGTCCCATTTTCTCTCCGATGTAATAGGCATCAAAAGCTGATTCGGAAGTTGAACCTGAAATTTTGTCTGTATTGTGCAAAAGTGTTGCTGTTATCATTACTTTTTTGTCGCTATCTGAAAGGTTGTTGAATTCAGGCTTTTGTACAATTTTTTGCAATGTTTTTAACATTTCTACAGGTGTTTTTGAGCCGTCTATTTGGTTAAAAATTTCTGGGACTAGTCTGGATATTTCTTTTAACACAGCGTTAAGTTCAGGATGATCTTTTACGGTAATGAAATTGTTGTCTGTGTAGTTATCCACAAGACCTTTCATTTTTTCAACGGTTGCAATAGTTTTGGGGTCACTTATGTCTGCGAGTGATAAATCTTTGTCTGCACTGTTCGGATATCCTGTAAGTTTTCCATCAACAATTTTAAAACCAAAATAATCCATTACTTTGGCTTTCTCTTCGTCTGAAAGATCTTTTAAAATTTCTTCTGCTTTAGCTACAAATTCTTTTTGTGGCATAGTCAGATTAATTTCTTCCAAATCTGATAAATCGGTGGTTTTCAAAACTTCTGCGAGTTTGTTTAAGTTTTCTTCTGTTTTGGCTTTGTCTTCTGCTGATATAGGCTTTGTAGAAATGTTTAAGCTTTGAGAAATCTTTTTCATCATTTCGGCATATTCTGCTTCATTGGATGGTAAGATATCTATTATTCCTTTTAAATTGACATTATTATCTACAAAACTATTTTTATTTTTCATTAATTCCATCATAAATTGTCGTTTTTCGGTTTTTGAAAATTCTCGAACAGATTTTTTTTCTGCATATTTTGAAAAAGCAGATATCAGATTAATTTCTGTTGAGTTAATATTTTTTAGTTTGCCTTTTTCTTTGAGTTTTGCATACAGTGAATCCGGCATTTGCACTATTTCAAGTAAAGTGTAAGTGTCAAAATCGATTTTTTTATCGTAGTTTGAGACAAATTCATTAAGTCTGCTCAGTTCTTTTTCATTGAGAGAGGATAACTCTTCTACCATTAATGGGGTTAAATTGAGTTTGTCTTTCATTTTTAAAACTTTTTGCGCTGTTGGCCAATTTTCATCAGGAATACTTATTAAAGGAGCCAATGCTGCGTATTCGAAATTACCGTCATCACAAAATGTATGTGAAATTTCTATGAGTTTTCTGTCTATAATTTTTTGGTATTGTTGATCATCAAAAAAGGACATTCTTTTGATACTATATCCGTCTAAGGATGTGTTTTGTATATCTTTTAAAAGTCCTCTTTCTTCAATGATTTCCCATTGTTTGTCACTTAAGTCTGCCAACTCATATAAATCTTGAGCTGTTAAACTTTTTGTACGGCCTTCTATATCATTAAGTAGACCGTGTTCTTCCAATTTTGCAATTTGTTCTGGTTTAACGTAGACAGATAGCATCATTAAATCATTAATGTTAAAAGCTTCTTTCCGATTAGCTTTGCCAAGCTTTTTCATTATATCGATTTGTTCATCTGTCATATTTATTAAATTAGACAGTTTATAATATTCGATATCACCTCTTGTTAATAATTCAATAAATTCTACATCATTAATATGTTTTTTTATAAATTGCATCATTTCCTTATTATTTTTATATTTGGATTTTAGCAATTTAAGATTTTCTTTATGTTTTGGGCTTTGTGAAGAATTTGGTGTTGGGTTTGTTTTATTTGAAATAAAGTTATTTATACCTTCTTTCATTTTGCCGAATTTTGCAGATCTGACATGTCCTGAGATGATTGATAGTATTTGAGATAAGCCTTCTCCTTCAATATCGAGTTCTCCGGTTAATGCCATATCACCCAGCAAACTTATTGTTGCATCTACACCAATATCAGCGATACACGCCATTAGGGTAGGACATTTTTGAGCCAATAATGCGGCTTTGGATGCAGAGCCCATTTTGCCTGCTGCACCTCCGACTGCAAATAATGCTGCATTTGTGAGTAATTCTTCTGTGATTTTTTTCTTGGCTTCTTCTGTCATTCCTTTTTTTCTTGAGGCTTCATTAAGAGCTTCTACCCCTATTCCTCCAAAAGATGCTGTTAATGCTCCTGCGAGAGCTGCAGGAGGACAGAAAAACATTCCTGCTACCATTACGCCTGCACCGATATATTCAACGCCGGAACGGACTTTGCCTACGATTTCTTCTTGGTCATTTGCAAAAGCTCTTGCCAGTTGGGTTGCGTTTTTTCTTCCGTAAGCTTGTTCGTAAGTTGATGCCATTTGCTTAGCATAGTATTCAACGCCGTAGCTACCTTGAATTTTTTGGACATTAGCATCAACGTTATCAAGCAGTTTTTGGGCAGTATCTAAAAGACAGTAACCTTTGTTATTTTTGCTGAATTCAGAGTAAACAATTTGTCCGTCTTTGTAAGAAATTGTGTTGTTGGAAATTTTTTGAAGTTCTTCATTTATTTTTGCTTCATCATCTCCGTATAAAGTTTTTAATGCTGTGATAAGCTTTGACTCCAGCTGTTTTTCACCAGCTTCTCTAGTTTTGTCATTAACGCCGTTTTGGTTGTTGCCTCTTACCAGTGTCATTGAATCTTGCAGTAAATCATGAATGTTTTGAGCTTTGTTTGTTACAAGTGTAACCATTGCATATTTTGCTGCGGCTTCTTCATATTTTTCTATAGCTTGCGGATTGAAATCCACACCTCTTTCTGCTTTCCAAACTTCTTCAAAAGTCATAAGTTCTTTTGCATCACCAGTTTTCATAAGAGATTTTATGGAATTGGGGTTTGTGTTGATTTCTGTTGCGTTTGAATCGGGACGATTTCTGCTGAGAATATTTCGACCTTCTTCTATATATTTATCAAGGTTAGAATTAAGTTTTTCATAATCTTCGTTGTTAGCATATTTTATTTTGTCAATTAGGGCATTTAATTCTTCAGGGGTAAATTCACTCAGTCTTTCTTCGAGACAAGCTCTTTCTTCTGCAGAAAGTTTTCTGTTGCCTGCTATCATATCTATTGCAGTTGATATTTTAGTTTTCCAGTATTCTTCTTTTGTCAGCTTTTTATCTTGAGCTTTTTGCAATAAATCAGCTGTGTTTTTTTCCGAATAGATTACACGACAGACGCTACTTAAACCCATTTGAGAATCAAAGTATTCTTTTAAAGAATTATAAGCAGAGCTGATAATCCCTTGTTCTTCCATCTGCTGCATAACTGTTTCAATAGATGTGTTTATATTTTCACGTATGCTTGCAATAGCGTTATCTTGTATTTGTTCTTCTGGAGTTCTTGCTGCGGATTCGGCACTTGTGTTTGAACTTGTTGTGTTTTGTGTGGCTTCTGTATTATTTGTTTTAGAAAAATTTGTTCTGTTTACTTTTCCTGCGGTGAAAGTTCTTTGTACTTGGAAGGTTTGGTTTGGATTGTAGTAGCTGTAATTGCTGATAGAATCCGATTGTGATTTATCAAGACTGAGACCCCAACTTGCATCATCTGTATCTACTAATGAATTTTTGTTAAAACCGAAATTAGTAGAATTTATATTAAATGTTTTTTTGCTTGTAAAGAGCTCAATCTCTTTTGTTAGATTTAGTTTTGTATTTGCTGAAAAAGGGTTAAAAGAACTTTCTTTATCTTTTTGTTGGCTTTTTTGAGTGTTTTTTAACCACATTGAAACATCTTCAAGAGTTTTTGGGTTGGATTCCAAAAGTTGCTTTTTTGTTTCTTGAGATAAATTTAAATTCTCTATGTATACTTTAACAAGTTCGCTAAAGCCTTGTGGCATTACTAACCTATCCTTTTCCCTTTTTGACTTGTTTATGTTATCGGCATATGTGCCATATTCTTAAATGAATGTAGGTGTTTTGACATATTTTTTTACATTGCTTAATGATTTTGTTGTTTTGTATAAAAATTACATTTGTAACAATTTATTGCAATTGAAAAATCGCTTGCATGGCAGGTAACAAAAAAAATATTTAGGGGGTTTAAAAATTAATACTAAAAGAAATTAAAAAACATGTATAAAATATAACGATTTGCTGATATAATTTGTATAGTCTTGCAACAAAGGAAGGAATGAAAAATGGAATTGATTATGGAATTTCCACAGCGCGAAAGAATTATCAATCCGACACACGATATAAAGTTGTTTTCAGGTCGCGCACATAAAGAGCTTGCAGAAGAGTTAGCTAGTTATTTAGGAACCAGTGTTGGTCCTATGATTATCAAAAACTTTGCAGATGGCGAAATCTACGTTCAAGTTCAACAAAGTATCCGTGGAGATGATGTTTTCATTGTTCAACCTTTATCTAACCCTGTAAATGAAAATTTAATGGAATTGCTTATTATGATTGATGCTTTTAAAAGAGCAAGTGCAAAATCCATTACAGCTGTAATTCCGTATTACGGCTATGCAAGACAAGATAGAAAGACTTCAGGAAGAGAAGCTATTACAGCAAAACTTGTTGCAGATTTGTTGACAACAGCAGGTGCTAACAGAATTTTGGCAATGGATTTACATACAGGTCAAATTCAAGGTTTCTTTAATATCTTGGTTGACCATATTTATGCAACACCTGTTTTGACAGAATATATTAAAAACTTAAACATTCCTCACGATAAACTTGTTGCAGTCAGCCCTGATACAGGCGGTGTACAAAGAACAAGAGTCTTTGCTAAACAGTTGGATTGTCCGTTGGCTATTGTTGATAAAAGACGTGACAAACACAATGAAGCTATTGCCGATCACATTATTGGCGATGTTAAAGGTAAGATTTGTGTTTTAGTTGACGACATGATTGACACTGCAGGCACTATATGTGAAGCTTCTAAGCTTCTTATTAGAGAAGGTGCTGAAAAAGTTTATGTATGTGCTGCTCACGGTATATTGTCAGGTCCTGCAATACAAAGATTAGAAGATGCTCCTGTTGAAGAAGTTATTATAACTAACTCGATACCTCTAGATAGATCTGTTTCTTCTAAGTTTACACAGTTGAGTATTGCGCCTATTTTGGGTGAGGCAATTT
Source organism: Candidatus Gastranaerophilales bacterium (assembly GCA_944326545.1). Taxonomy (GTDB): domain Bacteria; phylum Cyanobacteriota; class Vampirovibrionia; order Gastranaerophilales; family Gastranaerophilaceae; genus Limenecus. Next base: position 250,710 of record CALVEH010000001.1, read on the forward strand.
CAAGAATCCATGATAACGAGTCTGTAAGTTCTTTATTTGGATTTGAAAAAGAATACAAGTCATATTAAAAAATGGCTTACAAGTATTAAGAGAAGAGAGTATAAAACCCGAAATCATTTGATTTCGGGTTTTTAAATTGCTAATTATATTTTTCGGGTTGTCAGATTATTATCTGCCTAATTGGCCGAGTGTTTGAAGAATTTGGCTTGTTGTATCAAATACACGGCTGTTTGCTTCGATAGCTCTTTGTGCAACTACCATTTCTGCAAATTCTGTAGCCAAATCAACGTTTGAACCTTCAAGTACACCTGAAGAGACGCTACCAAATGCGTTTGAACTGATACTTCCATACAATGCCATACCGCTGTTAGGGCCTGCAGAATATGTGTTGCCGCCTTCTGCAATAAGACCGTTAGGGTTAACAAAACTTGCAAGTTGTATTTGTAAGTTTGCTGGTTCTACAAGACCGTCATTAATCGTTAAATCATCACCATAAATAACGATACCGCTGTTTAATGTATATTGGAATATCATTTTTTCAGGGTTGTTAGGATCTTGCATTACACTCAATTTGTCGTTGTTACCGTATGTTACTTCGATAATACCGTTTTCGTCGATTGTTAATTGTGTGTAGTTTTCAGAGTTTAAGTCACTCAATGTACCTGAGCCTACTGTTTGGTGATAGTGCATAACTTCAGAAGTGTATGTACCGTCTTCGTTAGCTGAGCCAAAGCCTAAAACTGTAGCAAAGTTTGATTTTGGTGCATCCGGATCATCTAAGTTTCCGTTTGCAAATTCAAGGTTTACGGCGTCGCCTGCTGTTTCAAAAGAAAGTTGACCGTCATCATTGATTGCAACTGTATAAGCTCCGCCTGCTTGGTCATTGATTGCTTGAACCAAACCTTCAACAGTCATATCAGGAGTAACGTCTATTACGTGGTTAGTTCTTTGTCCTGCATCATCTATTGATGTGATTGTGAAAGAACCGCCTGTAACACCACCGCTTAAAATACCGTTTAATTCATTAAGACGTTTTGTGTTAAGTTGATCAACTGTTGCAGGTGATGTAACTGTTGTAATATATGTTGGAATTTTGATTGGGGTTTCACTTGATGATGTACCAAGTGAACTAGCTGTTCCCAATACTTTATCGCCGTTTGCTGTTACAAGGTTACCGTTAGAGTCAACGTTAAAGTTTCCGTCTCTGGTAAACAATATACCATCAGTAGATGACATTACTGTAAAGAAACTGCTTCCGTTAATACAAAGGTCTGTGTTTAATCCTGTTGTAAGAGTTGTACCAGCTGAAAAATCTCTTGCAATAGATGCTGTTTGTACACCTACACCGATTTGTTTAGGGTTGATACCACCAGAACCGGCACTTGTTGGTGCTTTACCAAATGAAGATGTTCTGTAATAAACATCAGAAAAGTTTACTTTTGAGGCTTTAAAGCCGATAGTGTTCATGTTTGCAATGTTGTCAGCGACTACAGAAATTTTTGTCTGTCCTGCATTCATACCGCCGATTGCAGTGTAAAATGATTGTGTCATTAATCCTCCCGTTTTTTATATAATTAGCTTTTTATTTTAAACTCTATTTAGTATTCTTTCTAAAACATTCTGCTCAGTGCTTCCGCCTGAGTTTCCTGAACCTCCGTTTGAATTGTTGTTTCCATTTCTGTTGAAATCTAAAACAGCAGTTTCTAAGTTACCGCTTTCGTTTTGGAACATTTGAAATGCGCTTACAAAGTTTGAAGCAGGAGCTGAGCTGTCTCCTATTTTTCCGTTTGTAATTGCGATTGTATTAAAATCGCCTTTAGAAATAGTTAATATTCCATTTTCTATTGTTGATTTAACACCTGCTTTTTCAAATTCTTTTTGTAAATCAGCGACAGTCATGTCTTTTGTGATTTTTATGAATGTGTGTTCTTTTTGTGAACTTGTTGATTTTTGGGTTGTAAGAGTTATGTATCCTTCTGTCAAAGAAGATACATTGTTTAGTTCACTAAGTTTTTTGTTTGCTATTACGTCAGCTGAGGAAGCCGGAGCTCCGTCTGTCACTGCGGCAACTAAGCCAAGCGGATATTCTTTTCCGTTAACAGTAACGGTTGCGCTATCACCTGTAAAGTTAGCACTTGTTACAAGACCTGTAATAAGTCTGTATGGGTTGTTAGGGTCAACAACTTGAACAGTTTTGCCAACAAGGCTGTTTGCTTGTTGAATCATGTTATTGTTGGCAATTGTTTCGTTTAATTCTTGCATTTCTTGCAGTTGTGAGAATTGAGCCTGTTGTGCCAACATCTCTGAGTTGTCCATAGGGTTGGTTGGATCTTGGTTTTTTAACTGCTCAAGCATAAGCATCAAAAATGCGTCTCCATCAAGTTCTTGCGATGGCGTTTTATTTTTTGATTGATTAACAGCCGTGTTGGTCTGCATGCTCACTAATTCTTGTTGTATTGTTGCGTATGACATTTTCTCTTCCCCTTAAATTAGACTTTATAGTCTACCTTACCATTATGTTTTATTATCGTTTGTGTATTTGTCAGTTTTATATTTGATGTTGTGTTTTCAGTTTCTTCAAAATCTGATGTTTCTGCTTCTGTTGGATTATAAGACGCAGTTGTTGATTGGTTTGTTTGTTGATTGTGGTTGTTTTGATTGCTATCAAATGTTTGATTAAATTGTTCTCTTTCAAAGTTCATTGCGTTGTTTGCTGATTCTTGTGTGCATTCAACTTTGATGTTATTAACATTGATTCCTTGAGAACTTAAGTTTGATTTTAATGCTTCGACATTTTTGTCGAACAAGTCTTTCACTTGCTGGTTGTCAGTAAGCATTTTCGCAACAATTCCGTCTTTTGAGTTCATAATTTCTACAGAAACTCTACCAAGATTTTCAGGTTGCAAAATTATTGAAACTTTATTTGAACCGCTTTGTTGTATTTGCTCAAATTGCTTGTTAACTTGTTCCATTATGCTGTTTTGATTGAGCTGATTAAGAGGGCTAGAAGATGTTTTTGTTGCAACGTTTAATTGTGAATCAAGTTTGTTTACAAAAACATCACTTGTTATGTTAGTTGTGGTTTGTCCGTTGTTGGAATTAGCCTCAACTGCCATTTTTGCAATTTGTTCTTGAGCGTTATTTTGTGATAGCGATTTACCGTTTTGATTTGAAGATGAATCTGTTGTTTGTGATTGGCTTACAACTGTATTTGTGTTTTCCAATGAAGTCATTTGAGCTACAGCTTTGTCTTTGATTTTAGAAGTGGTGTCTTTATTTTCTAAACTTGCTGCAGTGTTTTCTTTTACGCTAGCTGCAACTTCTTCCGTAACCTTAATTACAGGAACTTTATCTGCTTCTGTATCAGCAGGTGTCATTACTTTTGTTATTGTTGTTTCATCAACCGCTTCCGTATTTTTTGCAGTTGTATTCAATGCATCCTGCTTTAAGTTTTCAAGAGGATTGCCAGATGATTGGTTAGTTGTTTGAATGTTATTTGAAACAGTAGTTTCTTCACTTTTTTGTGCTTTTTCTAAAATTGCTTTTAGTGTTTTTTCATCAATAACAATATCATCTGTGTTTGCTGATGATTCATAATCTATGTTTGCAATCAATTGTTCATTTGCAATCAAATTTTGATTGTTGTTTTGTTGTTTTTGAACTGTTGTTATTGCGTTTTCTGCAGTGTTTGTAACTGCTTGTTCGGCAGTTTGTGCCAGTTGTTGAGGCAACACAGATTCTTGAAGTTGAATAGTTTCTTGAATTTGTTGCAGTTCTGTTTGACTAATTTGTTCTTGTTTTGTATCTGTTTGTTGTGTTTTGTCTGTTGTTTCTACAGGGTTTGTTTCTTCCGTACTTTTAATGTTTTCTTGTTGTACGGGTTCTTTGGTTTCATTATTAGAGATTTCTTTTTGCTTTGTATCTGTTTGAGTAGATGTTTCTTTGTTTTTTGTATTTAGTGCGTAATCTTTTTTATCTTTGTTAACAGTATTTTCTGTTTTATCAGCATAAGATTTTTTTGCTTTGTCTAATGTGTCAGAAAAAGCGTTTTTATCAGTATTGTAGTCTTTTTTAGAAGAATAGGAATCAGACACTTTTTGAGGTGCCGACATTTGTATTATATTTGACAATTCTGTGTTCACTCTTATTCCTCTTCCCAATACTTTTTGACTTTATTTATACTCTTGCATACCTTGCAGATGCGATGTCATCTAATTCTCTAGATTGATAATAATCGTATGCTTGATAGTATTTCTTTTGTTGATTTTCTTTTAGTTTTTCTAAAACCTTTTTCTCTTTCAAAACTTCATTAACTTCTTTTCTTTTAAGTTCAAGTACTTTGTTGATGTTTTGTATAACAACTTTTTGGTTAGAAATATCAACAATGAGCTTGTTTATAAAATCTTTGTATCTTTGAACTTCGATTAAATCCAAATCATTCCCGCTTTGAAATACGTTCATCAATGCTTCGTTAATTTCCAGTTGATAACCTTCAAGCGTTCTTTGTTTTTGTACAGCTTCTTGCAAGCCTCGTTGAACTTTTGACAATTCCAAAAGCTTTTGCTCTAGCAGTTTTTCTTTAATATCAAGTACGACCTGAAGTCTAAATTGAAATTTTTTCAAACCTTACCTCTTTATTTATTTTTTTTACCAAGTCTTAAATATTTGCATGCAAAAAGATATTATTTGCACAAATTATATATATACAGGGTACTACATGTGTATTTTTTGCTAAATCCTCTAAAAAAATGATTTATGAACATGAAAGTAGCTTTGTTAAAAAATAAACAACCTTTATTATTTGATATAAAATAGTGATGATGATACATAGAGGAATTTAAAATATGGAAAGACCAATAAAATCAATTATTCTTGCTGCCGGTAAGGGTACAAGAATGAAATCTGAAACACCAAAAGTTTTGCATAAAATTTTTAACAAAGAACTTTTGGGTTATGTAATCGACGCTGTGAACGGTACAAATCTAGCACAAGAAAATTATGTAATAGTGGGACATTGTGCTGAACAAGTAGAAAAATATGTTACAGATACATATAAAAATGCAAAATGCCGTTTGCAATCTCCTCAGTTGGGTACAGGTCATGCTGCTTTTCAAGCTTATGAGGATTTAAAAGGTTTTGATGGTGAAGTCTTGATTCTTTGCGGTGATACACCTTTGATTACGTCAGAAACTTTGACAAAATTTATTGATGCTCACAGAAAAAACAATGCTGCGCTTACTGTTATGTCTGCAGTATTTAATGATCCAACAAATTACGGACGTATTGTGAGAGATGAAAAAGGCGATTTAAAAGCTATTGTTGAAGAAAAAGATGCATCAGATGCTCAAAAAAAGATTAAAGAAATAAATACAGGCGTGTATTTGCTTGATTGGGCAAAAGTTCACGAAGCGTTTTTAAATTTGGATTCAAACAATGCTCAAAATGAGTATTACCTTACAGATATTGTTAAATGGACTATTTCTCAAGGTTTAAAAGCTCAATCTTATATTCTCGAAAATAATGAAGAATCTTATGGTATAAACTCTAAAAAACATCTTGCACAGGCTTTTAAAATTCTTAAAGAAAGAGTTATTGATAAGTTTCTTGATGACGGAGTTACAATCGTTGACCCTGATACAACTTATATTTCACCGGAAACTGAGATTGAAGCTGATACTATAATTTATCCTTGTACTTATATCGAAGGTAAAAACAAAATCGGTAAAGATTGCAAAATAGGACCATTCGCAAGATTAAGAGGTGATGTTGAGCTTGGCAACGGTGTTAAAATAGGCAACTTTGTCGAAATCAAAAAAACAAAAATTAAAGACCATACAAATGTATGCCATTTAAGTTATGTGGGCGACAGTACTTTAGGAAGTAACGTAAACATTGGTGCCGGTACAATTACTGCAAATTACAATCACATTACAAAAGAAAAATTTAAAACAGTGATTGATGACAATGCGTCAACAGGTTCTAATTCTGTATTGGTAGCACCTGTTCATGTTGGTGAAAATGCTTCTATTGGGGCAGGTTCTGTTATCAGCAAAGATGTAGAAGCTAATGCCCTTGGCTTAACAAGAGCTCCTTTAAAGATTTTAAAGGGCTGGTTTGATCGTGTAAAAAAATAGTTTGTACATAATATTTGTGTTAAGAAGGAGAAATAAATGTAAAAAAGACATTTATTTCTCTTTTTTATAACTGTATATCTGATTTTACAAAATAAGATTACAAAATTTTAACGGATATTATTTTTATAAACAAAGATTAAATACTCTTGTATTCATGGTTTCAAGTGTTTTTTAAGAATTCTAAAAAAAATAATGTAAAACTTTTGTTACCCCCCTTGAAACATAAGTCATTATTGGTTTTTGCGTGTTGCTACATAAGTAAAATTGTAAATTAAAAAGCATGCGGAAAATAAAAATTGCCCATTCAATTGAAATTTGTTTTAATATTGTAATCATAAGAAGTTAACAGTTCGGATGACTAATTAAAAAATTATTTCATATAAAAAAGTGAAAAATTTTTCGGGGATGACATTGTTATGTCTTTTTTACATAACAAGTGTAAAAACTACCCTTATTCTGGACAACTTGTTAGTGGTAAAGATTTACACCATTTAATCGATAAAAAATAGTCAAAAGATTTTTATAATGATAGATGAGATTAGAATCTGTCAGTTTTGGAGGATAAGACTTTGTTAGAACATGGTTATATTCAAATTTACACAGGGGACGGTAAAGGAAAAACTACAGCATCTTTGGGTTTGGCTTTACGTGCTTTAGGTCATGGTTGGAAAGTTCTTGTTATCCAATTTACAAAAGGTGACTCTGGTACTACTTATGGAGAAATTGCTTCTGCAGGTCAGTTTTTGCCTAATCTTGAAGTTCACCAGTTTGGTATGGACAGAGTTGTTTACAAACACAATGTTTGTATGGAGGACTACAAAGAAGCTAAAAAAGGTTGGGAATTAGCAAAACAAGCTATTCAAAGCGGCGAATACCAACTTGTTATCTTGGATGAAATCAACATTTGCGTTGCAATGAATATGATTAAAGTATCTGAGATTAAAGAAGTTTTAATGAATAAACCGGAAAGCCTCGAAATCGTATTAACTGGCAGATATGCTCACCCTGAGCTTGTTGCTATGGCTCATCTGGTTACTGAAATGAAGCCTATTAAACACTACTTTGATATGGGTGTTATGGCTAGACAAGGTATCGAATATTAACGCACTACTTAGTTAGGCGTAAATATACGGAGAAATGGGGAAATATGGGAGGTTTGTTTCAAAACTCCCTTTTTTTTGCGGATTTTGGCAAGTGCGCCGAGTGAGGCTATGCCGAACCCAGCACGTCCTGTGAGGCGGGACGGTGACTCCCGCCGAACTGCCAATAATCCAAGATTTTTATAAGGTTTCAATATCTTTGCCTACTATATAAAAAAATTGTATTTGTCTAACGTCACGGAAACACAATGAAAAAAATAAAGAATCATAAATCATTAAATAGTGACTTTGCTCCGAACTGCCAATAATCCAAGATTTTTATAAGGTTTCAATATCTTTGCCTACTATATAAAAAATTTGTATTTGTCTAGCGTCACGGAAATGCAATGAAAAAATGAAGAACCATTGATTGTTAGATAGTGACTTGAGTTTTATATGTTGCTAAAACCTTATATATACTGCCTTTTTGCTTTTTATTAAGAAATGTTACGCTGTTTTGAATCAAAAAGGCAATTATTTAAGAAGTAAATACTTTATATATATACGAGAGATAAAAAAGAGAAAGAGAAAAAAGTTTATCACTTGTAAAGAGAATTAAGAGAAATAGATTTTTTTATAACATACACACTGACCTACCAAACACTAACCTACACTTACACTTACTTACACACGAGGAATCAAAAAAGATTCGACGGGATTCATTATGAATCCCTTTTTTTTGCCTTCTTTTCTTAGCGAGCTGAGGCGAGCTAAAGAAAATGGCGTCACGGAAATGCAATGAAAAAACAAAGAATCATAGATTATTAAATAGTGACTTTGTTTCGAACTACCATCCAAGATTTTAGAAAATGGCGTCACGGAAACACAATGAAAAAAATAAAGAACCATAGATTATTAAATAGTGACTTTGTTTTAAACTGCCAATAATCCAAGATTTTTATATGGCTTCAATACCTTTATTTGCTATAACTTTGAACACTTCGTTTATAGAAGACAAGTCGGTATGTTTTTTATATGGCTTCAATATCTTTGCGAGCTATATAAAAAACTTGTATTTGTCTAGCGTCACGGAAACACAATGAAAAAACAAAGAATCATAGATTATAAATAGTGACTTTTTAATACGTATTTGTTTTGTATGAAAATCAACCAAATGGTGTATATTCCACATTGCGAAAATGTGAAATTATATTAGTAGTAAAAAATTAGGGATAGTATATTTTTTATAAAACGTATCGAAATCGGGAGAGGTAAGATTTGAATTTTTCGGCAATTGTAGCAATATTTGCGGCAGTGTTTATGATATTGATGTCGCATCGCGCTGATGGGGCTTCTATGGTGTCTTTACTTCAGCCGTCTGCCGTAATGATTGTTCTTGGCGGGACTTTTTGTGCTGCTCTTGTTAATTTTAGCCCCTCTACATTAAAAAATGCATTAAAAGCTTCTTTGGATGTTTTTGTCGAGAAAGAACAATCTCATATGAAAGTTATTGATGAGATTATTTATCTTGCTCATCAATCAAGGGTAAAAGGACTTTTTAGTCTTAACGAGTATATAGACAACATTAGAGATCCTTTCTTAAAAAGAGGTATTCAGCTTTCTGTGGATTTTAACAACAATCCGCAAATGATTTATGATATTTTGAAGGCGGAAATTTCGTACAACGAAGAAGAGGAATTAATTAATTCAAGAGTCTTTGAGGCCTTGGGAGGTTATGCTCCGACTTTTGGTATTGTTGGTGCTGTGTTTGGCTTGATTCAAATTATGGGATATATTCAGCAGCCCGATATATTGGCACAAGGTATTGCTGTTGCATTTGTGTCAACGTTATATGGGGTTGGTTTTGCCAATCTTTTGTTCTTACCGATAGCAGGTAAGCTCAAAATGAACACAAGAGAAAAAATTCTTTTTAAAGAGGTTGTTTTGCAAGGGATTGTTTCTATACAGATGGAAGAATCTCCTATGGTTATTGAAGAAAAGCTTTTGGCATATTTAAAATATCACAACGATTATCACAAGGTAGATAAGAAAAGTCATATGGGAGCTTATGAAGTAAGATAATGAAAAATGAGTATTATACAAATTCTAATGACTATATAAACCGTTGGGTTATTTCTTATGCGGATTTTGTAACAATGCTTCTTGCATTGTTTATGGTTATGTTTGCGACAAATTCTATGGGCGAGATGAAAGTTAAAGATGTTAACAAGTCTATACAAAAAGTTTTTGCTTCTAAAACAATAGACAAAAACGAAGAAGCAGAAGTTGTCGCTCAAAAGGAACAAAAAAGCACAGACGGAATTCTGGAAAATAGTGGCAAAACCATACTGGATGGCGGTGATGGAATACTTGACACTAAGCAGCTTATCGAAGAAATTGAAAAGGAAATTCAGCTAAATACTTCAGTAAAAGTAATAAAATCAGACCGTGGGGTGGTAATAAGACTTAATGATACTATGCTTTTTGACCCCGGTTCTGCTATAATAAAACCACAGGCAAAGGTCACACTTGATAAAATCGCAGGTACTTTAGAAAAGTGTAAGAATCCTATACTTATTGAAGGTCATACGGATTCGATGCCTATACAAAATGAAAGATTTCCTTCTAATTGGGAACTATCAACGGCAAGAGCTACAAATATAATCAAGTATCTTACTCAGTCACATGGTTTTCCACCGGGCAGGTTGTCGGCAGTAGGGTATGGTGAGTATATGCCGATAGAAAAAAATACTACACCTCAAGGACGCGCAAAAAACCGTAGAGTGGATATAATAGTATTAAGTTCTGATAAAAAATAAGTTTATAAGTTGGAGATATAAAATGTCAAAACCTACACAGGAAAAAACACCTGAAAAAGATAAAGCAGTTAGTGAAAACGGCGGTTCAAATTCTATATTAATAAACATAATTACAACCACAATAGTTTGTATTATTTTTATCGGTGTAAATTATTTTTTGCAATCTAACCTTTTAACGAGTCAGCTTAAAAATGTTTCTGCTCAAGAAACAACAGAAGAAGACGCTGAACAGTTAGATAAACCTGAAAGGGGTTTGGTTTTAGACTTAGGTGATTTTACTATGAACCTTAGTGATGTAGAACCAAGAAGATATTTGAAGGCTAATGTTGCTGTAGAAATAACAAATCCTGAGCCTGATCCGGCTGCTGAGGAAGTCAAACCTTCTGGCGGTCATGGTGGACACGGCGCTCCTGCTCCAAATCCTAAAAATGCTTTAATTGCAGAGATGGAACAGTATAAACCTGCTATTAGAGATGCTGTTATTACCGTTTTAACAAGTAAAACTTCTGATGAGCTAGCAACAACGGCAGGTAAAGAATTGGCTAAGCAACAAATAGCAGAGTCTGTTAACGGCATATTTGACGGCGAAAGAGAAGTTATAAGAGTAAGCTTTGGGCAGTTTATTATGCAATAGTTTGTGGGAGAGTTAAATGTCAGATTTTCAACAAAGCAATGATAATTTAGATATGCTTCCGTCAGAATTGACGGATAATGATTTGCTTATGAAAAGTTTTGACGGTACAGACGAACACAGAAAAGGCTACAAACTCTACAATTTTAGACGTCCTGACAAATTTTCAAAAGACCACTTAAGAGGTTTGCAAGATATCCACAAAGAGTTTTCAAGACAGCTTGCTCTTGTTTTGACTGCATACTTAAGAATGCATCTTGAGGTTGACGTAGTTTCTGTTGATCAGCTTACTTATGACGAGTTTATGCGTTCTGTTCCTAACCCTATCTCTATAGCTATTTTTGAACTCAACCCTTTGCCTGGACAGATTTTGCTTGGTATTAGCTTTGAGGTTTTATCAAGCATTGTAGATAGAATGTTGGGTGGTGTCGGCAATATTGAATCTAAACCGAGAGAGTTGACTGATGTTGAAGAATCATTGGTTAAAAAGATGATAGAAAGAACAGTCCAAACTCTTGCAGAGGCTTGGTCACATGTTATTCCTGTTGACGGTAATTTAATCGGTTTAGACAACAATTATTCTGGTATTCAGGTTGCAACACCGGGTGAGATTGTTGCTCTTATTACTCTTGAAGTGCACATTTCAGGTAAACATTACGGGCTTTTAAGTCTTTGTTTCCCATATCCTGTTTTAGAAAATATTTTGTCTCAGCTTACAACACAACATATTTTCCAAACCAAAGGTATTATTGCAACAAGTGAAGAAAGACAAAAAATGATTGAAAAATTAGATACTTCACTTGTAGATATTAATGTCTTATTTGGTCAAACAGAAATATCAATGCAGGATTTTCTTGATTTAAAAGTGGGCGATGTATTAAAATTGGATAATGCCGCTACAGAAGATTTAATTGTTAATGTCAATGGTGAACGTAAGTTTTACGCTCGTCCCGGACGTATTAAAGACAAAGTATGTGTTAAGATTACAGACAGATACGATTACTACGTGGATGCATTAAAGAGATATTTTTAGAAAGGATTTTTCATGTCAGAAGATAATATGCAATATGATGATTTTAACCAAAATGAAATCCCATCAGAAGGTGGTATCAATGATGTAAATCCTGCTGAAAATGCTCCTGATGCAGGTGCAGTTAATTATGATTTTACTCAAATGGATGGCAATGATGCTGTATCTTCAGTGGGTGACGAACCTCAAGAAGTACATATAGATCCTTCTATGCACGAGCAAGAACCTGTGACTGTAAGACCATTAGAGTTCACTCCTTTTGACAGTTATACACCTACTAATACAGATACAAATAAGAACCTTGAATTGTTAATGGATATCAAGCTCGAACTAACTGTTGAACTAGGCAGATGTCAGTTGCCTGTTAAAAAAGTTCTCGAGTTGACAAGAGGTTCTATAATTGAGCTTGATAAAATTGCAGGTGAGTCTGTAGAACTTTATGCTAACGGCAAGCATATTGCAAACGGTGAGGTTGTTGTTATCGAAGATAACTTTGGCTTACGTATAACAAGTATTACTGATCCTCAAGAAAGAATTAAAAGTCTTTAGTAAAAGATTTTTCTTAAAACACCGTTGTTTTCTTTTAAAAGAAGATCTGCTTCTTCAAAACTTAGACCGTATAGTATGAACAATACAGCATGTTTTGTTTTGTAGCCGTTTGTTTCAAGAACGTTTCTTGCTGTAGCGGGACGACATCCGCATATTTCAGAAACGATTGTTACTGCACGTCTTTTTAACTTGTCATTGGTTGGTTTTACATCAATCATCAGGTTATGGTATGTTTTTCCGATTTTTACCATAGATGCTGTTGAAAGCATATTAAGAATCATTTTTTGTGCAGTGCCGGCTTTCATTCTGGTAGAGCCTGAAATTGCTTCTGCCCCTGTTTCTACACAAATAAAACAATCTGCAAAATCTTTCATTTTTGCATCAGGATTGGATGTGACTGCAACTGTTTTACATTTTTTTATTTTTGCTATTTCTAAAAATTTTACAACGTATTTTGCATTACCGGATGCAGAAATTCCGACAATAGTGTCGTTACTGCATATGTCTTTGTTTTTAAAATCTGTCGCAGCAAGTTCTTCTGAATCTTCAGCGCCTTCAATAGCTTCTCTTAGAGCTCTGTCACCACCTGCTATTATACCCTGCACCATATCAGGATTCACACTGAATGTTGGCGGGCATTCTGATGCGTCTAAAACGCCGAGTCTTCCGCTTGTTCCTGCTCCTACGTAAAAAAGTCGTCCACCATCAAGGAAATTTTTGACTATAATATCAACAGCCTGAGCTATTTCAGGGATACATTTTTGTACGGCTGATGCAACTTTCATATCTTCTTGATTGATCATTGTAAGAATATCATAAGTGCCTACCATATCTATATTAACTGTATTTTTATTAATTAGCTCGGTAGCTGTTTCATCAAACATAATAAATTCCTATTGAGTGTGAGATATTACTCCCATGATAACGCTTTTTTTAGCTCCTGTACAGCTTGGTAGGTTATTCGGAGTATTGTTTAATGTGCAAAAACCAAGCATTGCAAATGCAATTGCTTCTTTAAATTTGTCATCTATACCAAAATCGTTGTGTGTTTTTACACTAATACCAGTGTAGTTTTCAATAAGTTTTAACATTGTTTTATTGTATGCTCCACCACCACCGATAACAATTTCGTCCAAATTTGTTTTTGAAAGCACAAAATCTTTGTATGAATTTGCTATTGTTTTTGCTGTTAATGCAGTGAGTGTCGCAATAGTATCATATTTATCCTTTGGAGCTGTTTGTGAAATTGCCCTTACGTAATCATCATTAAACAGCTCTCTGCCTGTAGATTTGGGTGGCGTTAAACTGTAGTAATTTTCATTTAACAACTCGTTTAGCCAAGTTTCGTTAATTTTCCCTTGAGCAGCAATTTCTCCGTCTTTATCAAAAGGAAGATTAAATAACTTTTTGCAGAATGCATCTATAAGCATATTACCGGGGCCTGTGTCAAAGGCAAATGTTTCACAATCTTTTGATAAAACAGTAACGTTACCTATGCCCCCGATATTTTGAATGGCCCTGTTTTTGTCTTTTTTGAAAATCAACTCATCAGCAAAAGGGACTAAAGGTGCGCCTTGCCCGCCTTGAACGATATCTTTTGAACGGAAATCACCAATGGTCGTTATTCCTGTAAGTTCGGAAATAACTGATATATTCCCAATTTGCAAGGTACTACCTGTTTTGATTCCGCCGATATCTTTAATTTGCGGAATATGAAATACTGTCTGACCGTGAGAAGCTATGTAATCAATGTCTTTAGCTTTTAATCCTGATTTTGCAATGAGTTCGTTTGCACATTGGGCAAAAAGTTTGCCGACAACAAAACCCATAAAACAAATATCCGAAGTATTTCCTTTGTTGTTAGCAATTTCAAGCAGCTTTGCTCTAACCTCTTTTGGATAATCAAGTGAGTGGCCTGTTATAAATTCGAAATTAAAATTATCATCGATATTTACGAGTGCCGCATCGATACCATCCATAGAGGTACCTGACATAAGACCAATAGCTGTTTTTTTCATAGATTATATCTCTCGGATTATCGAAATAAGTAATTTTTTAAAGTCAGTTTTTACTTTTTCTGCTGTTTCAACAACTTCAGCATGAGAAAGTCTTGAAGGGTGTACTCCCGCAGCAGAATTTGTTATACAACTTATTCCAAGTACATCCATACTGCAATAATTTGCCACTAAAGCTTCAGGAACAGTAGACATTCCGACAGCATCTGCGCCCATTATCCTTAGCATATTGATTTCCGCAGGTGTTTCATAACTTGGCCCGCTCATTGCAGCATAGATACCTTGTCTTATTTGTATATTTAATTCTTTAGCTTTTTTCTTTGCCATGTCTATGAGTGATTTTTTATAGATTTCACTCATATCCGGGAATCTGTCACCCAAAGATGAATCATTTTCACCAATTAACGGGTTAACGCCCATAAGGTTAATGTGGTCGGTGATTAACATCAAATCACCTGCATTGTATCTTTTATTGACCCCACCTGCAGCATTTGTGATGAAAAGAGTTTTTACACCAAGCTTTTTCATTACTTTTATGGGATAAACAATACGGCTTATATGATACCCTTCGTAGTAGTGGTATCTGCCTTGCATGATTACTGCTTTTTTGCCTTCTACTTCACAAAAAACGAGCTGTCCTTTGTGGCCTGCGACTGTTGATGTTTCGAAACCGGGAATGTCGTTATAACGAACCCTTACTCCTTGCACGTTATCTGCAAAATCACCAAGACCCGAGCCCAGAATAATACCTATTTCAGGTTGAAAATCTTTAATCTGTTTTTTTATGTACTCAATTGTTTCGTTCATATTTTATACGGTAACCATTTGTTGTCTTATAATATTTGCACCAAATTCAATAGATTCTAAATTGTTTGGAAGTAATGCAGCTTTTTTGGCAGAAACTGTTTTTGCCATTTCTTTCATAACTTCTTTAACCGATTCTATTTTTAAAATCTTAGTTTTTTCTAAGAATGCACCTAGGGCAATAACATTAACAAATGCAGGTTGTGTAAGCTTTTGAGCAAGTTCGTTAAGCGGGATTTTTATGTAATCGATGTCTGTTCTTTTTGGCTTTATATGAGACAAGGAAGAATTTATAATCATAAATCCGCCTGATTTTACTTTATGTTCAAACTTTTCTTGTGAAGCATCGTTTAATGCAATAACTGCATCTGCCTCATCGATAACAGGAGAAGGTACTTCGCGATCAGAAATATTAACTGAACAGTTAACTGCACCGCCTCTCATTTCTGCACCGTAGGCAGGGAACCAGGTAGTGTGTTTTCCTTCAAATACGGCAGCGTGGCAAAGCAAAATGCCTGCAAAAAGCGCCCCTTGTCCGCCAAATCCTGATATAATTACACTTAAGTCGCCTTTCATTATTTGTTCTCCTGTGCGGTAATATCTTTGAATACACCTAACGGGTGTACTGTTTCAATTACGTTTTGTATATGTTTTACTGATTCAACTGGTGTCATATGCCAGTTTGTAGGACAAGCTGCAAGCACTTCAATAAAGCTGTAGCCAAGCCCTTTTATTTGCATTTCAAAAGCTTTTTTAATTGCTTTTTTAGCTTGCATAATATTTTTTGTATCTGTAATAGCAACTCTTGCGCAGTATGCTGTGCCGTCACATTGAGAGATTATTTCAGCTGCATGCAAAGGATAACCTGTTAACTCAGGTTTTCTTCCTGCCGGAGTAGTTGTTGTAACTTGTCCGACAAGAGTTGTTGCACTAGCTTGTCCGCCTGTCATACCGAAGTTTGTGTTATTAATCATTATTGTAGTGATATGTTCACCACGACAAGCAGTATGGATTGTTTCATTAAATCCTATGGTAGCTGCATCTCCATCACCTTGATAAGTAAATACAAATTTATCAGGTTTGCATCTTTTTACACCTGTTGCTACACAAGGTGAACGGCCGTGCGATGCGCCTGCGACGTCAAGGTTAAAGAATTTTTCCAAAAATATTGAACATCCTACAGAAGATATTGCAATAGTATCTTTTTGAAGATTAAACTCGTCAATGAGTTCTGCTATTATCCTTAAAATTACTCCGTGTCCGCATCCGGGGCAGAAGGTAAAGTGTCCGTCTTTTAGTAGTGATTCAGGTCTTTTATATACCAATGTTTCCATAATTATCTGACCCCTGCTTGTGTTTTGTTTTCAAGTGTTGAATATAACTCTTTGATTTTGTTAAAAATCATATCTGGTGTGAGTAAGCCGCCTGCTGTTCTTCCGTAAAATTCAACAGGACAAGCACCAAATACTGCAGAACGTACGTCTAAAAGCATTTGTCCTTTGTTTAATTCCAAATCAAGAATCATATCTGCTTTTTGTGCAACTTTGTTTAAGTCTTTGTCAGGGAATGGGAATAATGTAATTGGTCTGAATAAACCAACTTTCATTCCTTCTTCTCTTGCTCTGTCAACAGCTGCTTTGGCAACTCTTCCTACAGACCCAAAGGCTGTTAATACAAGTTTTGCATCTGCAAATTTGTAGTCTTCGTATGTAGTTTCGTTTTGTGCAACGAGTTCATACTTTTCAAAAATTTCGTTTGTTAGTTCTTCCATTGCGCCTTCAGGCATGTGTAGAGAAACAACATTTCTTGCCGGACGATTGTTTGCACCGTCTAAAGCCCATTCGCTTACATCCGGGTCTTTGTAAGGGTATTCTCCAAACTCTGCCGGTTCCATCATCTGGCCTAAAATGCCGTCCGCCAATAACATAACAGGGTTTCTGTATTTTAAAGCCAAGTGGAAAGCTCTGTATGTTAAATCAATAGCTTCTTGAACCGTTGACGGAGAAAGAACGATAATTTTGTAATCGCCGTTGCCTCCACCTTTTAATGCTTGAAAATAATCAGCTTGAGCAGGGGCAATGTTTCCTAATCCGGGGCCGCCTCTCATTACACTGACAATAACACCTGGTACTTGCGCACAACACATTGCTGAAAGCGCTTCTTGCATAAGAGCAATTCCGCAAGAAGATGAAGATGTCATTGCTTTTGTTCCTGTGGTCCCTGCTCCGATTACCATATTAATTGAAGCAAGTTCACTTTCTGCAGTGATGAATACTCTTCCAAGTTTTGGAAGGTGTTTGCCCATATATTCGCCTATTTCACTTTGCGGTGTTATAGGATAACCAAAATAGCATTGGCAACCTGCATTGATAGCAGCTTGTGCAATTGCTTCATTCCCTTTAACTAATACTTTAGCCACTATCTGTAAACCTCTCTTATTGCTACATCAGGGCAATTCATTGCACACATTGCACAGCCGATGCATTCATTTTTTTCATCTTTAAATTCAACCGGAAAATCTCCGTGTAAATTAGGTTCGTCACTCTTTTTTAGTAAACCCTTAGGACATGCGTTGATACACAAATAGCAACCCTTACACACATCTCTGTCAATTACAATCCTGCCCATAAATATCTCGATTTTTAATATAGTTTCCCTTACATAATTGTAGCACGCGTAAGCTAAAATACAACTTAAAACAAGTGTTAGGTGTTTTATTTGTTAACAAAAAGAGTGTGACTTTTATAAAGTTCACACTCTTTTAAATTAGCTACCTTGAATTAATTATTTGCATCCGCAATCATCGTCGCAATCGCAAGGTTCAGGGGCTGCACAAGGGTCGCAAGGTTGTTGGATAGGTGCTGCACAACCTGTGCAAGAGTTGCAACCGAAAGCAACTGTGATGTTTTCTCTTGGGTTAACAGATGTAACTCTGTTGCCTTTTGGGTCAACAAGGTATGCAACTTCGTCGCCTGTTGTTTGTAAAAGGCCCATTGTACCTGATAGAGCAGTTCTTGTGAGGTCGATAGGAGCTTTTACAAGAGCTTTAGATGCATCCATTAAGCTTCTACCAGCTGCTGGTAATTCACCTTGTAGTGTTTCACCAAGAGTAAGACCTACGCCGTCAGTTACGTGTTCTGCTGCGTTACCTGCTGCAATAATTGCTCCGCCTACTGTTCTACCTACGGTACCAACGATACTGCCTGCCCAGTTAAATGGCATTTCAATTGCTCTTGCAAAGAAGTTTGGTTTTTTGTCGTTTTTAACTTGAGCTGTAAGTACTTGTTGCGGCAAGTCAGCTTTGCAGTTGTGGCATTGAATTCTTTCAAAAGAAAGTTTTAAACCGCCTTTGCAGTTGCCTGTTGGTCTTTCAACTTCGGTAACTTTACCGTAAACATTTGAACCAGCAGGGAATGTTTTACCGTCAATTGTTACTGCTTCAGTTGTTTTTGCTGCAAATCTGTCACCGATTGTAGCTGATTTTGCACTGATTTCGTCTTCAAATTTTAAACAAAGTGTAGGAATAGTTACAACTTCGTCTTTTGCCATAAATGCTGCGCCGCCTGTGCATCCGCAATCAGATGTGTAAGCTACGTCTTTTTTAGAATAGCCCATTGCTACTCTGACTGATTCAAGCATTGATGCTACATCAGCACGGCTTGCATCTTTGCAGGCTTGGATTTCATTTGGGTTTGGAACATCATTCAATGCACCTGATTCAATAGCTTTTGCTACAGGGATTTTTGCCCAAGCAGGTACTTTATTTCCGTCGCAATATTTGCTTAAGATTTGTTCTGCTTTGCAATTATCCATTTCGCAAGGTATACCTTTTGCGAGTGTTACCATTGCTTCTGCTCTTGAAACAGGTTTGTTCGGATGGAACATATCTCCTGGGTAGCCTTCCATTAATCCGTTAGCTACAGCTGTGTTAATAGCTTGGTTTGCCCAGTGATCTGCAGGAACATCTTTAAATTGTTTAGAAGGGCATCCGCAGCTTCTTAAATTGAATCCGTTAACAGCCATTGATGCGATTTCTGCACGTGATACAGGTAAATTTGGTTTGAATGTTCTGTCAGGGTAACCGGCTACAACTTTGTTTTCTGCAAGAAGGTTGATGTCACAACCAGCCCAGAATCCGTCAGGAACATCTTCAAATGAAGAAGCACCAGTTATTGGTGAAGCACCGCCTGTGATTGGTGCATTGTAAGGAACGATTGTTCTTTTAATAACTTGCATTCCTGATTGTGTTTGCATTTCTACAGGGCAACCGCCGTTTGTTGCTGTTGGGTCAACAGGTGCTGCACCGCCTGTAATCATTTGGTTGAAGTCAAAGTTTGTATTGCCAATTACAGGCATGTTTGCTGCTGCTCCGGTTGTAATACCTTCTCCGCAACCGCATCCGCAAGTTGGCAGATCAGAAACCATTACACCCGGTGTTGGGCATAAAGAACAACCGCATTGTGATGATTCGCCAATAATTACATTATTAGCTTCAGAACCTACTGATTGGCTATCAGAGTATACGTTTGCTGGGTAAGCATAATGCTGCTTTGATACTGATTTGCCGTCACATTGAGAAGCGCATACAGACTGTACTACAGGTTGGCAATCACAAGGTGGAGCAACCGCTTCACAAGGGTTGCAAGGATCTACAGGTGCGCAAGTGTTGCAAGGGTCACAAGGACAAGGTGCTGCTGCACCTGTTTCGCATCCGCAATCGTTTTGTGGTGCAGGTGTGCAAGGGCAGACTGCTGTTGAAGGCGTTACATCTGCCTCACATCCTGATAACGGGCAAGCAGCAAGTTTTGTCATATCTAAACTTGAAATATCTACGTTACTTGCAATCCCCGAGTTCATTGTACCTGCCATCAATCCTATTGTTAGGGCTGCGGCAAGTGTAAGTTTGTTAATTGTCATCTTTCCCTCCTTAATTAAACAAACTGAAATCGGATTTTTGTATTCAAATCCAATTTATGATTATTAACATCTTATGCCGTATTATTACTGAGAAACCTGCAAAAAATCATTACCGCAAGCGATTGCCTTGGCAGGCTATTAGTATTTGTTTATCAATAATATTTTTTATTCAAAATCCTGTAAATGCACTAGCTGCATGGGGTTACATTTGCTACAAAAATAGTATATAATATAAGTAGAAGATTATACTTCATTGCGTTACTAAGAAAAGAAACAGGGAAAAATGTCTTTTGGCATCAATGGTCCAAGTCCCAAATTCGGGATTCAAGAAGCACAAAACATGCGCAACAACGGTGGCGGTGGTAATTTGGGCTATTTTCAACGCAGAAAAAAAGATGATAAAAAGAAAAAAGATGAAATAGATGTTTTTCAATCTAATGATGAGAATGATATTTTTGTTCCTGAAGAAGCGCTTGAAGATGATGGTATTTTGAAAAAAGCTTCTGATTTTATAAAACAATTTAAAAAACCAAGAAGGTCGTTATAAAACAATAAAAAAGCTCTGAAGATTCAGAGCTTTTTTTATATTCTATTTTTATTTTATGCGTATAACATTTGTAATTTAGCACCGGGCTCAGCGTTATTTGGTTGAAGTTCACCTGTTCCGTTATATGCAGGGATGAATCTTCTTACATCAGCCAGTTCTCTATCAACAGCAGAACCACCGGATGTTCCGAATGCACCGCCGGCTTTTTCTGTGCCGCCGACACGTTGGGTGCCTTGACCGCCTACAGCACCAATTTGCTGTACCGGTTGTTGAAATAGATTAACTTTTGGAATTTCAAATCCGCCCATGATTTTCCTTTGATTAAACTCTATATCTAAATAAAAACATGCGAATAAAAAAAATTGCTAGTTTTTTAACAAAGTTTACAAAAGTTTTAGTTATTTTATTCTGTTTTTTATAATTAACCAAAAAGAAAACCCTTACAAATTGCTTAATAAGGGTTTTCTAAATAGTATTTATATTTCTTTATTCTACTTTGGTTCTTTTAAGAAGCTTTCGTAGTTTCTTGCAAGGAGTTGTGTCTTAATTTGATTAATGAAATCAAGAGCAACCCCAACCATGATGATTAAAGATGTTGCACCAATACCTTGTAAAGTAGTGATATTGGTAATGTAAGACGCTCCTGACGGAATCAAAGCAATGATACCTAAGCATAGTGCACCTAACAATGTAAGTCTTGAAATAATTTTATCAAGAGCTTCTGCTGTTGGTTTACCAGGTTTTATGCCAGGGATAGAAGATCCGTATTTTTTGAGGTTGTTTGCTATTTCTTTAGGCTGCATGTTTGGCATAATTGATGCATAGAAGAAAGTTAAGAAAACAATCAACAAGAAATACAATAGATAGTGAATCCATCCGGAAGGGCTCAATACTGTTGATAACCAAGTGATAGAGTCTTTCAAAGCCCCTGCCGGTAAGTTAGCTTGCCCAATAATGCTTATAACTGTTGTTGGGAAAAGCAAAATTGCAATCGCAAAGATGATTGGCATTACACCACCAGGGTTCATTTTAAACGGAATATAAGTATTAACTCCGCCGTATATTTTGTTACCAACCTGTCTTTTAGGGTTAACAATAAGAACTTTTCTTACTGCTTCTTGCATAATTACAATTAATACCATTGTTGCAAAGAAGATTGCCAACAATACTAATAAAGCAAGCTGCAATGAAGAATCATTTGCAACAAGCTGACCTGTTTTTTCAAAATAGAAAGGTATTCTTGAAATGATACCGACGAAAATCAACATAGAACCGCCGTTACCAATACCTCTTTCTGTCATAAGTTCAGCAAGCCACATAACAAATACTGAACCTGCAGTTAAAATTATTGCAGAACCGATGAAAAAGGCGATGTGTGATACACCCGGCAAAATAGCTGCAGGTGCTTGATGTAACAAGTACAACAAGAAAATACAAGCTTGAAAGAAAGATATAAATACAGTGAAGTATCTTGTGTATTGAGAAATCTTTCTTCTTCCTGCTTCGCCTTCTTCTTTTTGCAACTGTTCAAGGTGTGGAATAATTACCGTTAAAAGTTGCATGATAATTGATGCTGTGATATATGGTCCGATACCTAATGCCAATATAGAAACATTTGCTAACGCACCACCTGAAAATAAATCGATAAAACCGATAATATTGTTGCCCTGAGCGATTTTAGAAAAAACTTCGTTGTTGATACCATATAACGGTAAAGCAACACCTAATCTAAAAACAACAATCATTGCAAAAGTAAATATTAATTTTGCTTTCAAGCCGGAAGCCTGAAACATAGAGACCACATCATCCATAGATGGGGGCTTCATTCTTGCATTTTGCATTTGAGTATTATCCTCTCCATATTATCTGCCCGTAATTATAAACGGGTTAAATGGTATAACCGCAAGCCCTGTTTTTGAGCTTGCGGTTTATACAATCATTAAACTAATTCAGCTTTACCGCCTGCTTTTTCGATTTTTTCTTTAGCTGACGGAGTGAAGTATCTTGCTTTAACTGTAACAGCTTTTGAAATTTCACCGTTACCCAAAACTCTTAATACTTCTGAGCTTGGGTGAGCTTTGCCGTTTTCGATTAACCAGCACAAATCAATTTCAGTAGCATCTAATTTTTCGATGTCTTTTACGTTGATTTCTGCGCAGTTAAGAGCTGCAAAGTTTCTGAAGCCTTTAAGTTTAGGCATTTGTCTGTAAGATGGCATTTGTCCACCTTCGAAACCTCTCTTTTGAGAGCTGCCTGAACGTTGTCCTTCACCGTTATGACCACGGCAAGATGTTTTACCGTGACCTGATGATCTGCCTCTGCCTACTCTTTTTATTTTGTGAGTAGCACCTTCAGCAGGTCTTAAATCTTCTAATGTTATTCTTTCTGCCATTTTTATATGTCCTTATTAATTATTGTACTTAACTACTACTTAATAACTGTAACAAGGTGAGGAACTTTGTTTACCATACCCATGATTGTTGGGCTGGCAAAGTGTTCAACAACATCGTTAGTCTTTTTCAAACCAAGAGCTCTAACTACTTTGATTTGGTCTTTTGTTGAGCCGATTAAACTTCTTGTAAGCTTAATCGAAACTTTTTCAAATTTATCTTTAGCCATTTTTATTATTTCCTTTTCTTAATTTGTTTGTTCTGATTAAAACTTACGCTAATTATGCATTAAGCATTTGGTTAAGAGACAAACCTCTAGTTTTAGCAACATCGTTGAATGTTCTCAATTCTTTTAATGCTTCCATAGTAGCATTAGCTGCGTTAAGCGGAGATTTTGAACCTAAAGATTTGCTCAAAATGTTTTCGATACCAGCAAGTTCTAATACTGCACGAACAGCACCACCTGCGATAACACCAGTACCTTGAGAAGCAGGTTTCAACATAACAGCACCGGCTCCTGAACGACCTGTGATAGGGTGAGGAATTGTTGTTTTGAATATAGGTACTGTAATAAGATTTTTTCTGCCTTCTGCAATGGCTTTTTGAATAGCGATGATAACTTCAGAAGCTTTAGCACAGCCAACACCTACTTGGCCTTTGCCGTTACCAACGATAACGATAGCTCTAAAGCTCAATTTTTTACCACCTTTTACAACTTTTGTTACACGGCTGATTTGAACAACTCTTTCTTTCCATTCAGATTGAGGAGCATTTTCAACTGTTTCAACTTTTTTTCTGCCTTTGCCCTTAGCTTGACCTCTGCCTTTTTTGCCTTGAGCAGGTGCTTTTTCTTCTGTTGATTCAACAGCTTCTGCAACTTCTGCAGTTTCAACTGTTTCAACTTCTTGAATTTCTTTTTCTTCCACTGTATTACCTTTCCTTAGTGTGTTTGTAAACTATTTAAAACAATTTAACAACAAAAGTAAAACCGAAAAATATCGGTCGAACGTATATTAAATTGTTGGGTAACTTTTCTGACATTATTATCATACATGGTAATTTTTTTTGCGCAATACAACTGGTAATATTTTGTAACGAGAATACATATTTTTAATATTTGACTTATAATGTATACATATTTTGTCCATCAAATTTGAAAGGCGCTAATATGCAAAAAAATGCCCACAAAAATGTTAATTTTAAAAGATTATTACCGGTTGTATTTTTGCTAGCTATGATGAATCTTCCAGCTTTTTCGGAAGATAATGTAGTTAAGGTGAACTACGATAATTCAGGATACTCGGAACAAGGTTCTGTGTATTACAACAATGGGCTAAATTATCTTAAATCTAATCAATATACTGAAGCCATTACTGAATTTAGAAAGGCTTTGAGAGAAAACCCACAAGATAAGTCTTCAAGAATTCAATTGGTAAATGCATACCTTGCTCGTGCCCAGTACTTTAATAATAAAGCGATGGACTATAATAAAGCTGCAAATGATTTGCGTTCGGCTCTTTTTTATATGAAGTATTACAATAACGAACCTGCTGATGCAAAATACATTGCTGACATTAATACGATGGAAGAAAATCTGGAGACGATCCTTTATGCGATAAATGCAGACCAAACACCTAAAGGTCATTTTATGATGGGGAAATCTCTGAGAGCTCAAGGTGAATTTGCGGCAGCTATGACAGAGTTTCAAAAATCGGTTAACGATACAACATACCGCAAGCCATCTTTGGCAAATATCGGTGAAATATACTACGTGTTGAATTTAAATACACAAGCTGTTGACAGTTTGAAAGAGGCAATAGCTCTTGATAATAAAAACAACAATCTTCATTTAAAACTTGCAGGTGCTTATGAAAGACTTGGTAAAGTTGATTTGGCTGCAGAAGAATACAATAAAGCTTTAACAAAAGACGGTTGTAATGAAGATGTAATAATGTCATTGGAAAACATTTGGCGTCAAAAGGTTTCTGATGATCCTAACGATGCAGAAGCCCACGCAAACCTTGGGGCTGTGTTACAAAGAAAAAAAGATTATCAAGGGGCATTAGCCCAATATCAAATGGCTGAATCGATTAATCCTTCTAACACTACAACCAGACTCAATATGGGCACTTTGTACCAAGAACAAAAGGATTATGAAACAGCAATTGAAGCTTATGATACAATAACAAACTTTAATCCTAATTTTATGCTTGCATATTTGTACAAAGCTCAGTGTTATAAGGCTTTGGGCAAAAAAGATGCTGCTATAGAAAACTATAAACTGGCTCTTAATCTTGATCCAACTAATCAGGATATTAAAAACGAGCTGTATAATATGTATGAAACTACTATGACTCCTGAAGAAAAACTTGCATACTTAAAATCCCAAGTTTCTGAAGAACCAAATAATGCAGGTATTTTATACAATTATGCTTATGAACTTCATAAAGCAAACAGGGTTGCAGAAGCTATTCCTTACTATAATCAGGTAATTAAGCTTGCACCAAAAAATGAAAATGCTTATATAAATTTGGCTCAGGCATATACTCAACAAAGCAGCTATGATAAAGCTCGTGCAATTTTAACTGATGCAAAAGCTTTATTCCCAGAAAACCAAGTTATAAAAAAACAATTAGCATCTATCGATGCAGAAACTATTTCTCTGTTGTATAACGATGCGTCAAAATTATACAGCCAGAAAAAGTATCAAGAAGCTATTGCTGTTTATAACAAGATTTTACCTAACACCCCTGAATCTTTATTGGGTATAGGCGCTTGTTACCAAGCAATGGGTAACAACAAGATGGCAGCTGAGTCTTACGCAAAATCACTTACTTTAGACCCACAAAATGTTGAAACTGCATATTTTACAGCATTAGCATACGCTAATGACAATAACTATGCTAAAGCAAGAGAATATGCTCAAAAAGCTCTTGCTATAAACCCTCAACATAAATCAACAAAAGAACTTGTTGATTACGTAACAGAGCAAGAATCAACTGCTCAATTGGATAAGGCAATTGCTCTTATTGATGCTCAAAAAAATGCTGAGGCTATGACAATTTTGAATAATGTCATTAAGTCTGACCCTAAAAACGCAGATGCGTACTATTATAGAGCCAGTGTTTATGACTCTCAGAAAAAATATCAATTGGCTATTAATGATTATAAAAAAGCATTGCAATTTAATCCTCAATTGACTATTACAAACTACTCAATAGCAATTGATTACGATTATCTTGCACAATATTCAAACGCACTTTCATACTATAAAAAATATTTAGCAGAAACAAAGAAAGTTGGAGAAACAAACGAATACACAAGATATTCTGCAAAAAGAATACAGGATTTGAAAGCTTATGAACCAAAACCTGCAGCAACAAACACAAAGCCTGCCGCAACTAAAAAATAACGAAAATTTTCAAATAAAAATTGGAGACGTTACACTAAAAAGTTGTGTAATGCTTGCTCCTATGGCTGGAATTACTGATTTGCCATATAGGCAGCTTATTAGAAGGTTCTCTTCAAACAGCCTTTTGACAACAGAAATGATAAGCTCTGAAATGCTTATGCAAAACAGAAAAGACGGAAATAAAATCCTTGAAAATCTTGAGAACGAATTTCCTTTGTCATATCAGATATCGGGCCATAAACCTCAAATGATGGCAACTGCAGCTAAAAAGCTTATGAATCTTGAGAGAAAACCGTCCATAATAGATATAAATATGGGCTGTCCTGTTAGAAAAGTTGTCTGTGGCGGTGACGGTTCCGCTCTTATGAGAACTCCTCAGCTTGCGTCTGATATAGTCAAAGCAGTTAAAGATGCAGTAGATGTACCTGTTACGGTAAAATTTCGACTGGGGTATACGGTTTCTGAAATAAACTTTAAGGAGTTTGCAAGTCTTATGCAAGAATCAGGAGCCGATGCGATGACGATACATTGCAGAACACGCTCTCAAATGTACTCAGGTGTTGCAGATTGGAAAGCAATAGCAGGAATTAAAGCATATATTAGTGTTCCTGTTTATGCAAACGGAGATATTACATCACCGCAAAAGGCTAAAGAATGTTTGGAAATAACAGGTGTTGACGGTATAGCTATAGGCAGAGGAACATTGGGTTCTCCTGATTTGATTCATAGAATTGAACATTACCTTTTGACAGGTGAGATTATTGAAGAAGCAGATATACAAACAAAAATCAAATGGGCAAAAGAACACATTGATGCAGAAGTAGCTTTGAGAGGCGAAAAGAATGCTATTCCGTTTATGAGAAAATTCTACCCTTATTACATAAAAGGTGTCCAAAATGCTGCAGCAACACGTGGAACACTAATGAGCGCGACTGATTATAATACAATAATTGATGAATTAGACAGAATTTCGCAAATGTTCTGATTATGGAAAAGAAATTTTATACCTATATTATTCTTACTGTTGATAATACGCTATATTGCGGTTATACAGACGATCCTGAAAAACGATTTGAAAAACATAAAGAAGGTACAGCAGCCAAGTACACTCGTGTACACAAACCGTTAAAAATGGTTTATTTAAAAGAGTTTGATACCAAATCAGAAGCGATGAAAGAGGAATATCGAATAAAACATCTTTCAAGAAAAGAAAAAGAAGCTCTCTGTGATTTTTAAACTGTCCACTTTTTTATTAAAAACTATTTGTATAAAACGCCTTAATAGGGTAAAATGGAGATTATACAAACTTTAAAGGGGAGAAAATTAATGGCAGTAAAAGAAAAAGATGAAGCAGTTGCTGTTTCTGAAGAAAAGAATAAAGCACTAAAACTTGCTATTGAAAAAATAGAAAAAGATTTTGGTAAAGGCTCTATTATGAAGCTCGGTGATAAAACAGCCGTAGCTTGTGAAGCTATACCGACAGGTGCACTTGCTTTAGACCTTGCGCTAGGTATAGGCGGTGTTCCTAGAGGACGTGTAATCGAAATTTATGGGCCTGAATCATCAGGTAAAACAACACTTGCACAACATATCGTTGCAGAATGTCAAAAAAGAGGCGGTATTGCTGCGTTTGTTGATGCTGAGCATGCACTAGACCCTGAGTATGCAAGAGCTTTGGGGGTTAATGTTGATGAATTGCTTATCTCTCAACCTGATACAGGTGAACAAGCTCTTGAAATTGCAGAAGAACTTGTACGTTCTGCAGCTGTTGATGTTGTTGTTATCGACTCTGTTGCAGCACTTGTTCCTAAAGCAGAAATTGAAGGTGCTATGGAAGATCAACAAATGGGCTTGCAAGCTCGTTTGATGAGTAAAGCTTTAAGAAAATTGACAGGTATCGTAGGTAAAACTAATACAACTGTTATTTTTATCAACCAATTACGTCAAAAAATTGGGGTTATGTACGGTAACCCTGAAACAACAACAGGTGGTAACGCGTTGAAATACTATTCATCTGTACGTCTTGATATCAGAAGATGCGATTCTATCAAAAAAGATGATAAAGATATCGGTAACAGAGTAAGAGTAAAAGTTGTTAAAAACAAAGTAGCTCCACCGTTTAAAACTTGTGAGTTTGATATTATCTTTGGTAAAGGTATCTGCAAACTCGGTTGTATTTTAGACGTTGCTGTTAATATGGATATTGTTAAAAAAGCAGGTGCTTGGTTTAGCTATAACGAAGAAAAACTTGGACAAGGTCGTGAAAAAGCAAAAGAATATTTTGAAGCTCACCCTGAGGTCCTTGAAGAAGTTGAAGCTAAAGTAAGAGAAAAACTTGCTGCTGAAAGATAAAAAAATAAAAGGGTGTGATAAAATCACACCCTTTGTTTATAAATAATATTTTTAAACTGTTTTATCGAGTAGTTTGTCTGCCAGTTTTTGAGCGCCTGCTTTAAAATGTGCTTCAGGTAAAGATGTTACATCATAAGATTTTCCGTTTATATAAACAACATCTTTTGTTTTATCACTGGCAAATAAATCAGGAGCTTGGGTTACGTAATATTTTTCCCCGTTAATATTAACGGCTTCTGCTTTTACCGGTGCAAAAGTACAAATTCCTGTGTTGTTTTTTGTTGTTTTTTGGACATTGTACACTTGTCCGTCTACTGCGATTGCTCTGTTTCCTACTGACTGCATAACCTGCTCCTTTCACACTTTTTTATAAAAATTTGCACAAGTTTCATTCCACACATTTTAGCCTTCATTTGTATAAAGTGATTTTTTCTCTAAAATTTGCTAGAAAGATTGTGTTATTTGATAAATCTTAATAATACATTGTGTTGTTTTTATTCAATTGACTGTATGTAGGTAATATGCTACACATAGAGTATAAAATGATATTGGCTCATTATTGATATTTTGCAAGGATAACAAAAGGAATATAATATGTTTGATTGGGTTAAGGTAGAAATAGAAGAACAAATAAAAGAGTTGTGCTCACTAGCTAAAGAAATATGGAATGAATATTCAATATGTTTTATTTCTCAAGAACAAATTGATTATATGCTTGAAAAATTTCAATCAGAACAGGTTGTAAAAGGGCAGATTAATTTTCAAAACTATCAGTATTATTTTATGGAAGAAGATGGTGAAAATATAGGATATTTTGCTGTTCAAAAACAAAAAGATAATTTGTTCTTGTCAAAAATCTATATTAAAAAAGACTTTAGAGGCAAAGGTTTTGCAAGAAAAGCTTTTACTAATGCAATTATACCTATAGCAAGAGAACTGGAACTACCTAAAATCACCCTTACTGTAAACAAATACAATTTTGCCTCAATAATGGTATATGAAAAACTTGGTTTTGACAGAGTTGACTCAAAAGAGTTTGATATCGGCAACGGCTACATAATGGACGATTACATTTATGAATACACAATCTAGTGATGATACTGTTTTTATCGAAGAAACAGGTTCTAACAAAACAAACTATAGATTTTTAGCATTTAACATATTAAAAGCTAAGGCCAAAGTTCTTTTTAAAGACAATCCTGCACTTATGTGTCTGGCTAAATCAGATATGTTTTTTCAGGAGCTATCAAACATTTTTAGCTTGCTTTATCAAAACAACATAATGCCTTTGTCGTTTGAAAATATTGTTAAAAGCATAAAAACTTCTGAGACTGATAATAAAAGGCTGTTGTTAATATCTAAGCTTTATGCAGTCTATTTATCAACAATGGAAGAAAACGGTTTTAAAATCCCATTTTCTTTACAGAATAGTAGTTTTTTCTCAAAAGCCGATAATGTCGATGTTCAAAAACGTGTTGAATATTTGTATAACAGCTTTAACGGCAAAATTATACCTGAGTTAGTTACAGAAGAATCCAACAGTATAAAATACTTAGAGTTTTCCGATATACAAAACGAAACTTTGTACATAATTGATGAAATAAAAAAACTTGTAGAAAATGGTGACGCCAGTTACTCTCAAATTGCTGTTTTTATTGATAAGACAGAGGCTAGAAAAAAGTTTTTAGACCTTGTGAAATCGCAAAACCTTCCTGTAATAAGCAGTATTTACAGCGAAGACTATGAAAACCTTAAGCACAAAATTAATTTATACCAAAAAATTTCTGATGTTTTTCTTGAATTAAATCTGCAAGAGTTTTCTTATGACGAAATAAAAAATATAAATATTTCTTCAAAAGCACAAAAAGAAATAAGTTTTGAAAAGCTTGATGACCTTTTTAAAACGGTAGTTTTAGAAACCTCAAAAAATCCGTATAATGCAGACAAGATTTTTTCTAATAAAGAGAATTCTCAAAAATCTTTGTTAGAATGTATATTTGCTCTTTGGAATACACTTGAGGAAGACGACAAAAACAATTTGTCACAAGAATTTAATTCAATAAAAAATTTCTACGAAGACTACAAAAATCAAAATTATGCAAAAGCAATAGAAACTCTTATCAAAAAAAATCTTTCAAAGTTTGAAAATACACAAGTAAAAGACGCTGTTTTAGGTAAAATAAAAAGCCTAAACGAATTACAAAATCTTTTTGAAAAGATTGATGCACCCTTAGAATTTGATTCTTTTAAAGAAATTATGCAGGGCTTGCCAAAGGATAAGGAACTTGAGAAAAACGCAATTTTTCTTTCTTCAATAACTACAGATACTAAAAAACTAAAAGATATAAAATATGTTTATATAGTAGGTTTGACACAAAATAACTATCCTGCTGCTAATAATGCTTATCCTTTTATTTCTCAGCAAACAAACACAGAACTTTTAAAAGAACTTCAAAAAATATCTCCTGATTTTGATTTCTTTTTAAAAACTGATGAAATATATTTTAGCCAAAAGCTTTGTGCATTATGCTCTGCTATGGGTGTTGCAAAAAACAAATTAACATTGACAACTCACAACTACGAAGCTAAAAAACAAGCTCAACCGTCAGTGTTTTTTAAACTTTTGACAACAGCGGATAAAATTAATTATAAAGAGGTAAATGATGTTGTCTCTGATTCGACGGTTCAAACTGATTTGCAGGCCAAAACAGTAGCAATAGAATCAGCTTCAAAAATTATAAAAGAAAACGATACTTTAAAGCTCAATCCGTCAGCAATAAACACATTTTTAAAATGTCCGAGAAAATATTATTATAAAAACCTTTTAAACCTAAAAGAACCATACACTTTTTCTGCAAGTTACGGAAGTATCGTGCATGCGGTTTTTCAGGTTTTAAATACAAGATTTAAAGACAAATACAATAAAAATGTAGCATTAGAACTTGCAGATATACTTTTTAATTCTGCAATCGATGAAGAAAAAGCTAAACAAGCAGGTTTTTCTGATATAGATATAGAACTTGTTAAGGCGGCACCTGAACTTTCTATAGAAGAAATGAAAAACAATTTTAAAGAGGCTGTTGAAGATTATGACTACTCAGGCGGGTTTGATTATCCTCCGACAGAAGCTGTTTGTGAAAAATCTTTTTCTTTCACTCTGGAGGAATTACCAAACGTTGTTTTTGACGGCAGAATCGATGCAATTATAACAGATTCTAACGGAGTAACAAAGGTTATTGACTATAAAACAGGCAAAGATAAAACTAATTCTCTAGATTATGCAATAAGCGATAATGGCGTTAACTTTAGGCTTAAATCAGGTAAAGAACCATCAAATATAGAAAATGTTCAAAAAGCTTATGATTACCAAATTCCGCTATATTATCTTGCTATACAAAACAGCAAAGAACTGGAAAATTACAAAGACAAAGTTACTGATTTGGGATTGGTTTATATTAGACCAAAAGCAAAAGATAACGGCTGTAATGAGGATTTTGTAAGTGCAAAACAAATAGAAACATACAAGGACAAAATTATTCAAAACCTTAAAGAAACAGTAGTAGATAAAATAATTAACGAGACAGAATTTAAACCAGAAAAAGGCTGGAATTGTGACACTTGTGCATACAATTTCTTGTGCGATAAGGAGGAAGAATAGATGAACAAAGTTATAGAAAATATCGCACAAGGCCTTAACGGAGCTCAAAGACAAGCTGTCTTAAACCCTCTTGATTCCTGTACCAAAATAGTTGCAGGGGCGGGAACAGGTAAAACGCAAATTATCTCTCGCAGATTTACAAAACTTGTTGTTGATTTGCTTAACCAAGGGGTTGAAAATCCTCAGTCGAAAATTCTTGTAATCACATTTACGGACAAAGCCGCCGGAGAAATGAAAGACAGAATTGTCAAAACTCTTGAATCTAATGGCATAAAAGCTCTGGGTACGGAAGATTTATGGATTTCTACTTTCCACAGCTTTTGTATGAGGATACTTAAAAAATATTCAATAGAAGCAGGTCTGTCTCCGTCTTTTAAAATGGCAGATGAAAAACAGCTTAAGCAAATTTATGACAGATTGATAAAAAGAATAAAGTACGGAGAACTCCTTGATATAAAAGAAATTTCTCAATTGAATAAAATCAATGATATAGATACAATTCTAGAGGATATTTATTCGGTAATTAAAAAAATTAAGTCGTTAGGTATTTCGCCTCAAGAGTTTTTGGACCAAGCAATCAAAGCTACAAAAAACTTTTCTCAAACAATGGAATCAATTCCATTCAAGTTTGATACAAAAGAAGATTACGCTTACAGCTGGGCAAGACACTTTAATTCTTATACAGATGACAGCACTGTTTTAGATGAAAAAATATTTGATGAAATTGCAAAACCAAAACTCATATTAGATAAAAATAATAAAAGAAAAGCTATAGATTACGGACAAGCACAAGGTTTCCCCGAAAATATCCCTGTAATCGAAGAAACAGAACTTTTGCTTACAAAAATAATTGCTCAGATTTATGATTTGTATCAAAAAGAGCTTGAAAAAGAAGACCTCGCTGATTTTGACGATTTAATCAACAAGACAATACAGATTTTTAAACAAAACGAGCTTATAAGAGAATATTATCAAAACTATTTTAAACAAATTATTGTGGACGAATTCCAAGACACAAACGGTGCACAACTTGAACTTATAGAACTTTTGTTAAATCCTGATTATGCAAACCTTACTTTTGTAGGGGATAGAAAACAATCTATCTACGCATTCAGATATGCACAGATGGAAAACTTGGAAGTTCTTTATGAAAATGTTGAAAAAAAATATGGTAAAAAATATTCACCAATAAATCTTTCTATCAACTATCGTTCGACACCTGAAGTCTTAAATGCTGTAAATTACGTTACACAAAATGAATTAAACCTTAAAGACGAAAATCTAAATGCCAACCCTGATAAAACATACCCGGATACTTCAAAAGATATAAAAGTAACGGTTATTGAAGGGTTTGAAAACGCACACGAACAAAAAATTGCTGAAGCAAATTACATAGCACAAGAAGTTGAAACTCTTATTGAACGAGACAAAGCTGATTTCAAAGATTTCGCCGTGCTTGTAAAATCCCACGCTCAGGCCGATATTGTTGAAAGAGAATTGAAAAAAAGAAATATTCCGTCTGTCAAAAAAGTGAACACAAGCTTTTTTGAAGAACCGGTTGTAAAAAATGTAATATGTGCCCTAAGGCTTATAAAAAATACAGAAGATGAACAAGCATTGATAAGACTTTTGAAAACAAGCTTATCGGATTCTCAAATTTTTGAAATGAAAAAATCTTTTGACAAAAAGCTTATTGATACAGTTGAATATGATGAACTAAAAAGACTCAACTTTGCACAAAAGTTTATGTCTTTAGAAGAAGAATCAAGAGAAGAATATCAACTGCTCGATGAAATATACAAAAACATTAATTATCTTAGAAAAAATAAAAACGTTCTTACACTTTTGCAGGTGTTTGAAATAATAAAAACAAAACTGCCGATATACAAACTTTCCGAACAATCAGCTCAGGCTGAAACAGTCAGTTTGCAGAATAATTTAAATACTATCGCCAAAATAATTGATGATTATGAGCAAAACGAAAACTACATTAGCATAAACAATTTAATCGATTATTTTGACCAAATAAAAGATGATAGAAACTTTGAGCTTCCGTCAGTGAATACTCAAGAACTAAACGCTGTTCAGATTCTTACAATCCACGCATCAAAAGGGCTAGAGTATCCTTATGTATTTGTTTTGAGTATTGCTAATTCCGCAAAAAATATTGATAAAACAAGCATTATATTTGATATGCAATATGGCAATAAACCTGGTTTTGGGGTTATAGCTGCAAAATACAAAGGTAAATCTACAGCTAAAGCTCTTATATACAAACAACTGTGGCAAAAGCCAAGGGAAGAAAACGAAGCCTTAAGACTTTTTTATGTTGCTGTAAGTCGTGCCAAAAAATATCTTAATGTATTGAGCTTTGAACCTTACGCATCAATAAAACCTGTAGAATATATAGAAAACTTAGCTCAATATCTTAATGTATACAGTGAGAAGTGTAACAATTAGTATTTAAATAATTTAATACACCAAATTATACAGTAAATATTTTCTTAGCAGTTGTTTTTATATAGATATACAATGCGAGGGGAATTTTACTATTGGTTGAGAAAATAAACTCTGGTGATAATTATTGGCAAAACTTGTCATTAAAATCAGAAAAAAATGACAATGGCTTCCCTGTGAGCATTTATTCTGTACCTATTCAAACTATTAAAAAAGTTCGATATGTAATTGATTACAGCACAGGGAAACCCGATATAGACGGTCAAATAGGAGATTATTTTCAAACCCAAAACAACTGCTGGTTTTTATCAGGTATATCGGCACTCGCATCGACTAAAGAAGGTCAAAAAATTATAAAAAAATCAGTGAAAAAACTGCCTAACAATAGTATATATGTTAATTTTGTAGGGGTAAATCAAACTGTAATGATTTCGCCTGAAACATTTGAAGCTGCTAAAAAAAGCAAATGTTACGCAAGAGGCGATGATGATGTAATTGCTCTTGAAATTGCAGCAGAATATTATAAAAGAACACTTTTGGACAATAATGCCCAAAACGCTCAAAAACACCCCAATACCATAAACGGTAAAAACACCAGTAATGATATAAACTGGCCTTTAGCAGGCGGTTTTTCTTCTGATGTAATGTATATGTTAACAGGGAAAAAAGCAGAGACACATTTTAACAACGGTAATAAAACGCCAAAACAAATTACCGACTCAATAGAAAAGATAAAAAAACATTCGGAGATATTTGCTGCTACTTGCAACTTCAAAAAGCCAAAAGATGGCGTAATTATACATCACGCGTATTGTATAAAAAGCGCTGATGATGATTATGTTACTTTGATAAATCCACATGACACTAAAAAAGAAGTAAAAGTGCCTATCAATAACTTTTTAGAAAACATCAACTCTATAACAATATTAAAAGTATAGTTTTTATAAACTATCTGAATGTTGACCTTAAATAAAAAAAGAATTATTATATGAATACCATTTAAGGAAAGCAGGGTGAAATTCCCTCACTGGTCCGCAGCCGTGCCTTATTTTGCAGGTTTAAGAATGCAAAATGGCCTCACCAAAAGACCTGTTCTTATAAAGTGAGAAAGTCGGAATGCTTATCTGGTATGTATTACTTCGAGACAAGGAGATTTTTTCATGGAATTAAAACAACAAAACATTAGCCGTTCACAAAACGGAGTGTTGAAGCTTGCGCAAAATCAAGAATCAACAAAATTAACCAATCCTTATACAAGCAAAACTGCAGAGATAAAAGATTTTTCTGTAGATAAAAATATCAAGCTTGTTGATGATTATTTAAAGAAAATTGATTGGCAAGTAAAAGAAAATTCAAACATGACATATTCTATCCAAGGTTTGAACAATTATATATCATCAGAAATAAGTAAAAATTATTGGCTTAATAAGATTTATACAAAAGCAATAAGACAAGCCCATCAAAACGGTGACATACATATTCACGACCTAAATATGATTTCAACATACTGTGTAGGTTGGGATTTAAAAGATTTACTAATGGAAGGTTTTACGGGTGTAAACGGAAAAGTCAAATGTGCTCCGCCAAAACACTTTAGAACAGCATTAGGACAAATAGTAAATTTTCTTTATACAATGCAAGGCGAAGCCGCAGGCGCACAAGCCTTTTCCAACTTTGACACTTTGCTTGCTCCTTTTATCAAGTACGACAATCTTGATTACGAACAAGTAAAACAAGCCATGCAAGAATTTGTCTTTAATCTTAACGTGCCCACTCGTACTGGATTTCAAACACCGTTTACAAATATAACGATGGATATGGTTGTTCCTTCTTATTATGCTGATGCGCCGGTTATTATCGGTGGAGAACTTAAAGAACAAACCTATAAAGAATTTCAAAACGAGATGAATCTTATAAACCAAGCATATTTTGAAGTAATGATGCAAGGCGATTACACAGGCAAAGTATTTACATTCCCGATACCAACATACAACATAACAAAAGACTTTGACTGGGAAAATCCGGCTCTTGAAGGTTTATGGGAAATGACCGCAAAATACGGTATTCCTTATTTTTCAAACTTTATTAACTCTGATATGAACCCTGAAGATGCTCGTTCTATGTGTTGCAGACTTAGAATTGACAACAGGGAACTTGAATACAGGGGCGGGGGCTTATTTGGCTCTAACCCTCTTACAGGTTCTGTCGGAGTTGTTACTATAAATTTGCCAAGAATAGGTTATCTTGCAAATAATGAGGCAGAATTTTTTCAAATGCTGTGCAGAAATATGGAGCTTGCTAAAGAAAGTTTGGAAATTAAAAGAGCAGTGATAGAAGAATATACAGAAAAAAATCTGTATCCATATACAAAATTTTATCTAAAAGATATAAAAGCTCGTTTTGGCCAATATTGGAAGAACCATTTTTCAACTATTGGTATTGTCGGTATGAACGAAACCTGCGAAAACTTTATGGGTAAAAATATCGCCTCTAAAGAAGGAAAAGAATTTGCACTAAAGGTTATGGATTATATGAGAAATTTAATCTCAGCTTTTCAAAAAGAAACAAAAAACAACTACAACCTAGAAGCAACACCTGCAGAAGGTACATCTTACAGACTCGCAAGATTAGATAAAACAAAATTTGATACAATAATATGCGCTAACGAAAAAGATTATCAAATAGGTGCTAAACCTTTCTACACAAACTCTACTCACCTACCTGTTAATTATACCGACGATATTTTTGAGCTTTTAGACAATCAAGATGAGCTTCAAACAAAATATACAGGCGGCACAGTGGTACATATCTTTGCAGGGGAAAGAATATATGATACTAATGTGGTTAAAAACTTGGTTAAAAAGGTTTGCGAAAATTACAAGCTACCTTATTTTACGTTTTCGCCAACATTTAGCATCTGTCCGACACACGGTTATGTCGCTGGAGAACACTTTACTTGCCCTGATTGTGGAGAAAGTTGTGAAGTGTTTTCTCGTGTTGTAGGTTACATAAGCCCTGTTAATCAATGGAATGAAGGCAAAGCCGAAGAATTTAAAAATAGAAAATACTTCAATATAAAAGAATGTGCTTGCGGAGAATAAAGTGCAAATAGCAGGGCTACAAAAATCATCTTTGGTGGATTATCCGTCTAAAATTGCGGCTGTAATTTTTACTTTAGGCTGCAATTTTAGATGCCACTATTGTCACAATCCAAATATTTTGACAGCAGTTTCTTCAAACAAACTTTTTGAAGAGGCTGCTGTGTTTGATTTTTTAGAAACCAGAAAGGGAAAGCTTGATGCAGTAGTCGTCTCTGGGGGTGAACCGACATTGCAAAAAGATATTGCAGGATTTTTTAAAAAGCTTAAAGAAATGGATTTTTTGACCAAACTTGATACTAATGGCACAAACCCACAGGTGCTAGAACTTTTAATTAAACAAAAACTTGTTGACTATGTGGCAATGGATATTAAAGCTCCGCTAGAAAAATACCAAGACATTGTTGCAACCAATATTGATACAAATAAAATACACCAAAGCATAAGTATTTTAAAAAACGCTGATATACCTTATGAATTTAGAACAACAACAGTTAAATCTCAGCTTTCTTATGCTGATTTTGAAAAAATAGGACTCTTGATAAAAGGTGCACCCCTATATTACTTGCAAAAATTCAAATCTGATACAACACTCAATCCGAATTTTTCAAAAGAAAAAACTTATTCTGACGAAGAATTTTTAAAGATAAAAGCTATGCTGCAAACATACATAAAAAACGTATTTATAAGATAAATTGTTCCGCCTTATGTATGAATTGTTTTGAAAAACCGATTGATTTATGCTAAACCTTTATTATGAAAAGATTTATTATTTTATTTTTGGTAGTTTTAGTATATTCAATATCGTTATTTAATACACAGGCATTAGCTGATGTAATGCCTTATTATACAGGTTCGATAAGCAATGACACCATTGGCTTTTTACAAGTTCCAAAAAGCTTTAAGCTTTATCTCTATCCGAGAGAAGATTCGCAAAATATAGAAAATGTCACTTGGACAGATACTGAAGTTAAGCTTAATAAAAAAACAATAGAACCTGCTGCTCTTTTTGCTGCTCAAGTGCAGGCAAAGGATCTTGCTTTTTGTATGGTTGTTGATATGCAAGACGATTGGTATCAAATTATATATGACAAAGACGACAACAAAAAAGGCTGGATAAAATCAACAAATATCGATAATTTTTGGAGCCTTAAAGATTTTTATTCTTACTATGGAAGAAAATATGGTCTGTATTACATGAAGAATATAGATTATCGCAAAAGAGGATACTACAGCGGAGCTGACAAGCTATCTCAAAAACTTGGCGGTTTTACATATATACGCTCAATAAAATTGAGTAAAATTAGTGGAAACTGGGCACTTGTAACAGTACTTGATATGGGCGGTCAGCTAAAAATAGGTTATGTTCAATGGAGAGAAGACGATGGTTCTATAAGTCTTTTCCCAAAACTTGCCAATTAGATTTTTATATTATTTAGCTGACAAAATGTTTTAAACGAATTAAAGCTTTTTTGAACATCTTCAATAACTGCTTCTATTTCAAGTTTTTCTGCTTGTTCGATTGCTTTTTTGTATGCAGCTACTGCGTTTTGTGCGTATGTATGTCCGTTTTTAGGCTTTCTTAAAACCATTTCTTCAAGATATTTTGCATAAAGTTGATAAACAGAAACTTTTAAAAGTTTCATATTGTATTTTTTAGCAATTCTCAACGATTTTTCTATATACATTTTTGCTGCATCCATATCACCCTTGATAATATAGATTTCTGCAATAAGTTTTTTAAATAAAACCATAAAGTAGTAATTTGAAATCTTAGGATTTTTGGCAACATCCAATGCTTTTTGAGAAATGTGCAAGGCTTTTTCACTTCCGTCTGTCACAAGAGTAAGCTTCGCTATATAATACCAGCAAAGGAAAGCACCTGCAGCTATTTTTTCTTTAGCAAAGACAGTAATTTGTTCGTTGAATATATTTAAAGCTTTAGAAAGATTTCCTTCTTCTTGAAGTATTTTGCCTAAAAATACTCTCAAAAGATTTTTAACAAGAACGTCGTTATAGTTGTTTGCAAAAGTCACAACAGAGAACAAATCTGCCTTGATATTTTGCCAGTCATGTCTGTGCAGTTTATTCAATATATTTATGAAATTCCACATTGAAATGACTTCCGGTTCAACAATTTCTTTTGATGTTTCTTGTGTAAGCTCAATGAGAATATCATCAGAGCGTTTTAAATTGCCTTGCATTGAGTACGCAAGAGCGCGTGCTAATTTTACTCGTTGCAAATAGTTTTTATTGTCAACGTGGTTCTTTTCAACTATTTCATCAATTAGTTTTAAAATTTCGAAACTTTTGTTATTACCTTGAGAAATTAGCGCCATTGCTAAAGTTAAATTACACTCTAACCAAGCTTCGTAGATTGTATCTTTAGATATACCATTAGTTGGAGATTCCTGCGAAAGAGCTTTTTCAACAATCGGGATGATATCATTGGTTGCTACGTTATAAATTTCTTCCGAATTTCCAATACAAAACATTGCATTGAGTTTCTTTTGTTTTATTAATGCACATTCTAGTTTTTTTTCAGGGCTTTCTATTAATTTTAGAGCTGTATCAACAGATTCTATAACTCCATAATAGTTACCTGTGAGTGAACAACTTTTGCTCAAATAACCTGCTAGTTCAATAATCTTGGGCTTGTTATCTACTTTCATTGCGTTATTAATTGCAGCAGACAAATAAGAAATAGCCTCTGATGGTTTTGTTTGATAGATGAGTTTGCCCATTCTTTCCTGAATATTATTGATAATAACAGAATTGTTTTCAGGTTTTTCTTCTTGCGCTATTTTTAAACATTGTTTTTGTGACAATGTCCACAAATGTTCGTCGCCAAGATATGCGCATAATTTTATGTTATCTGTCCAAATATTTAACGCCAGCAATTTTTGGTTTAAGCTTTGTGCGATAAGTGCTTTTAAAGCATTGCTTGAAAGTGTGAAAGAGCTGATAATATCAAAAATCTTTTCATTCAACAGTACAAAATCTTTGCTTTGTTTTGCTTTTTCATAAACAAAACGCCAAAGCAGAGTGTTTTTAAATTCATATATATTGCTATTAAATTGCGAAATATATGCGAACGTACTAAGCATCTTTATTACATTTTGGAATTGTTGAGCTTCAAGCTTCATAATTATTCCAAGAAGCTTAACGTTAAACTTATTACCCATAATGGCTGCTGTGCATAGAGTTTTAAATGCAAGAGGAAATTTCTTTTGCAAATGAGTCAATCTATACACAAGTATCTCGTAAAGATTCTTAGGTAGATTTAATGCAATCGGATTTTGAGCATATCTTATTTTTCCGCTTTCGGAATAAAATGCTTTGTTCTCGTTTAAAAGAACAATCATTTGTTCGATATATGCACTGTTGCCTTGGGATAATGTATAAATTCTTTCAAAAATCTCTTTTGGTAATGGATTTGAACCTTTTAAGAATAATTTTATCAGATTGTCTGCGTCACGTGGTGAAAGATTAGATAATCTTATGTCTTCGTATTGATTTTGGAATATTTTTTCTGAATAAAAATAGCCTTGGGTAATGCGGTTATCTTTGTATGAAATTATTAGTTTTATGTTTTCGTTAAGATTGCCTCTATCAACGAAATAAGATAAAAATTCGTATGAAGCTCCGTCAATCATGTCAAAATCGTCAATTATTATTATCAATTTTGATTTTTTCGACAATTCACAAATAAGTTTTTCTAACAGAGCAAAAGTCACATCTTTGTTGTTTAAAATGTCCTCAAAGTTTGCAGTCAATGTCGGATACAAAAAGTTGAACAAATTGTTTATTTCATCAACATTAAAGAATGGCAAACTTTGTGACAACATTCTTTTTGCTTGGCGCAGAAAATCGTTTGACATATTAGAAAAATTCGGCATATTGAAAAATGTCAAAACTATTTCTTGGAAGATGCCAAAAGGGCTAATTTGAGAGTTTGCGCTACATTCTCCCCAAAGCCAGATGTAATTTTGCTTTAATAAATCGTTAAAAAGATACCTTAAAACAGTAGATTTGCCGCATCCTTCAGGTGCACTTAGACCTATTATAAGTTTTTCCGGTTGAGCTATTGCTGATATGATACGATTTTTGGCTTTTATTTGATCCAGCTCTTTCGGTAGATCTCCAACCAAACTTTCTTCTTGTACTATTGGGACTGTTTTGTTATCTGAAGAAAACTCTTTATTTAATACATCTTTAGATTTGTTTTTTACAGTCTTTTTATTCGGCTTTACATTATCTATAGGTGATTTTTGGGTGAAAGTTTCTATGTTTTTGACAACTTTTTCTTCAGAAACAACAATATCTGTGTTTATGACTTTTTTAGATTTTATATTTTCTTTTTTTAATCCCGAAGATATTTTATCAGTGCCATCAGGTATTGCCAATAAATCTTTTGACACACCTTTGTATATAGTATTTGATTGTTTTTCTTGTGGCTTTTGGGTTTGTTGTTCTTCGAATTTCTTCATCTTCGATAAATCTGTTATCGAAACTTCTGCTACAACTTTTTTAAAAAGTGTACCGCATTTTCTGCAGCTTTGTGCTTTAGGAAGATTCAAACTTTTACATTTTGGGCAGTGCTTTAAAAGCTGCAATCCGCATCTTTTGCAATATTCGGCAATGATTGGGTTTACGTTGCCGCAAACAGGGCATACCGACTGAACCTTGGTGTGACAATGATTACATCTTAATGCGTTATCAGGTATTTCTTTTTTACATTTTAAACAGAGCATTACAAAAACCGCTTATTTGTTTAAGCATATTATATGATAAAGATTGATGAATTTATATAATCAAACAGAGCTAAGAACAACTAAAAATGAGATTTAACTATTTTTAAAATCTCTATTAATCTTTTGCTTACTTCTGCTTGAGATATATTTACATCTTTAGCAATATCTTTTTGCTTAAACTCTCTTACATATCTCAAATAAAATATCTTCAAAAATTCTTTTGAAGGATTTTCTCTTTGAGCAACCAGAACAATATCAACTATTTTTTGAAGAAGATCCTTTCTAACGATTTTTTCTTCAAAAGAATCTCTCGGATCAGCTATATCGTAAACAAAAGGTTCGCTTGCAACGATACTAGTTGCTTGAGTTTTTTCAACTTCAGGCTCTTCTACTTTTGCTGGAACCGGATTCATTAGCACTTCACGAGTGCTAACATATTTGTTTTCTCTACGTCTAACTCTACCGTTTTGTTTAAGAACGGTCAGGATAGATGTGTTTACGACTTTAGCAATATAATTTTCTATGTCTTTGATATTTACGTTATCAAATAATGAATATGATCTTTTTAATGTTTCTGAACAAAAATCTTCTAAAAGATCTTCATTCCCCTTATATTTATTATTCGACTTTATTAATTTTTCTATAAGCTCTTTTTGTTCGTTTATAGTATCCAATTTCGCAACCCAATTCTATAAATAACTTTATTGATTATATCATATCATAGAATTAGAAATTAATTATCAAAGTTAAGAAATAATCTGAGTTGTAATTTTTTAATTTTGGAACACTAACGTATTTAAGAGTATTTTTTATGCTCTTTGTTATTGCTGCATCTATTTTGTCGGAACCGCTGGATTCCAGTACCTGTATGCCTTTCATTGTATTGTCAGGTGCTATTTCAAATGAAACTTTTACACTATTATTAAATGCAACATCAGAGGCATTTGCTAAATCATTTTGTAAATTTAGCTGAATATTTTTACCTGCAGTTTGTAAATATTCTTTAACAGAAGGTTCAACTGCAAGTTTTTCATTTATTTGCCAAGATAATTTTGTAATAGATATAGCAGCAGGTTTGTCAGAGAATGAGTTTGTCATTGATTTGTTTATATCTTGAGATACAGCCGCTGATGATGTATCAGCTGCTTCTTCTTCTGAACCTTTATTTTGAAAATCAAATACTTGATTATCCTGTGCTGTGTCAATGGAATCGTTATTTGCCGCTATATTTTTTTGATACATATAAAATCCACCGGCAGCACCTCCAATAGCAAGAAGTGTTATTAATGCACCTGCAACTGCCAGTTTTTTAGTCTTTTTAACAGCTTCTGCACTCATTGGTTCTTGAGATAAATCTAGTTCAACATGTTCACCATCTTGAGGAACATTTTGTTCATCAAAAAGATTTTCTATTTCACCATTTTCTGCAGTTTGACCATTTTCTGGATTTTCTGATTCTGGTTGTTGATAATCTTCGTCAGTTAATTCTATACCTTCTTGTAAATCTTCGGTAGAGTTTTGGGTATTTAGTGAGTCGTTATCTTGAGTTTGCGTGTCATCGTCAGATAATAGAGCAAGAAGATCGTCATCTAAAAGGTCTTGCAATTCACTGTTTTCTTGAGATTGTTCAGAATTAGTGTTGTTTTCATTAAAATATGTTTGTTCATCTGCCGGTGGCATATCAGAAATCTCCTGTTCCTCGTTAAACTCTGTATTTACTTCACTTGAAAACTCAGTAGAATTATTGTCTTGGTAATCATTAGTTTCTGTTGTTATGTTTTCTTTGAATTCTTCTGCTCTGTTTTCTTCAAGAGTTGTCTCTTCGTCAATTTTGAAATCTGCTGTTGCATCGTCGTTTGGGATATTATTTTCTTCCTGCAATTCGCTAATTTCATTAAGTTCGTCAATTGTTTCTAAATCTTCAAACTCTAGAGAATTGTCAGCTTCTTGTGATTCTTCAAATTCTTGGTTTTGAGAAAGTTTTTCTGTTGTATTTTCTTGCAATATTTCATCAGATAATTCATCCAGCTGTTCAACTTCTTCAATTGGATGAATATCTTCTGGTTCGTTATTTTCTAATGATATTTTTGCTTCAGAGATGTCTTCATTTAATTTGTCGGATTCAATACCA
Source organism: Candidatus Gastranaerophilales bacterium (assembly GCA_944326545.1). Classification (GTDB taxonomy): domain Bacteria; phylum Cyanobacteriota; class Vampirovibrionia; order Gastranaerophilales; family Gastranaerophilaceae; genus Limenecus. The sequence continues at coordinate 295,487 of CALVEH010000001.1, forward strand.
ATTAAATCTTGTTCTGAAGTTTCTTCTAATGTCTCTGGTTGTTCATTAGGATTATTAAATGAGTCTTCTTCGATATTGTGTTCTTCCAAAATAATATCTTCTGAAACATTTAAAGTGTCATCATTTGTTGTTTCTTCTAATTCTAATGATATGTCATCGTTGAGTTCTTCAATATTATCTAATTCTTGATTTTCAATTTCGAGATTAATATTGTCGTTTTCTTCTTCTTTAATTTCTTCATGAAGGTCATCAAGCTCAACATTCGTATCTAAATTAGTTTGTGAGTTATCTTCAGCAACTTCTTCAAGTTCCATAGGAGTATCTAAATCGGCTTGTAAGTTGTCTTCAGCAATTTCTTCAAGCTCCATAGGAGCATCTAAATCGGCTTGCAAGTTGTCTTCAGCAACTTCTTCAAGTTCCATAGGAGTATCTAAATCGGCTTGCAAGTTGTCTTCAGTGACTTCTTCAAGTTCTATAGGAGCATCTAAATCGGCTTGCAAGTTGTCTTCAGTGACTTCTTCAAATTCCATATGCGTTTCTAAATCGGCCTGTAAGTTATCCTCTGCAACTTCTTCAAGTTCCACAGGAGAATCTAAATCAGCTTGCAAGTTATCTTCAGCAACTTCTTCAAGTTCTATAGGAGCATCTAAATCGGCTTGCAAGTTGTCTTCAGCAACTTCTTCAAGTTCTATAGGAGAATCTAAATCAGCTTGCAAGTTATCCTCTGCAACTTCTTCAAGTTCTATAGGCGTTTCTAAATCTGCCTGTAAGTTATCCTCTGTAACTTCTTCGTCAGTTGCTTCTGATAGTGGTTCTTTTGTCTCTGCCAAATCCTCTACAGGAGAGCTTGCAAAAGCTTCTATAGATGCATTTAATTCATCGAAAGATTCTTGATTGATTGAATCTATTTCATCAAGCTGTTCTAAGTCATCTTCTGTTAAATTATCTGATTCTACAAGGTTTTCTACCTCAGTATTGGAATCATCCAAAGCAATATTGTCTTGTTCAGATAATTCAACATCTGTTTGATTATTTTCAGGCGTTATTTCTTGGTCTTCTTCTGTAAGGGATTCTATTTCTTCTTGCTCAGAAATTAAAGATTCATTGTTATCTGTTAAAGTTTCTTCAATTTCTGAAGAACTTTCTTCTTTTTGTTGTTCTTCCTGATCATCATAAAGATTTAAAATCTCAGGCTCAAGTTCTTTTCCGATTTCTTCAACAACTTCGGCAGCGCCTGCAGCTAAAGCACCTTGAGCAATAATTGATGCCGCTTCACCCGAGACTAATGCCCCAGATGCAGACGGGAGTGCACCCCCCAGTTTTATTGCTTCTTCGTCCGGCAAATCTTCGCCGGCATTTTCAACAAACGCCATATTGGCGATAACAGCTTGATCCACCTCCTTTTTGTTTCCGGATAAAACACTTAAAGTACTATCATTTAAAAGTTCGTGGTAATTTTTGAGTTGTGACACAATGTCGTCAAAATCATTCATATCACAGAATGTCTCTCGACATACAGGGCAGGTCGCCACGTGTTTGATAAAGTATATTTTATCCGCTTCGGATGCTTCTTCATCAAGAAAACTTAGGCAAAGTTCTTTAACGTTTTCGTGATCTGTTTCGCTATATTTAGAAGGTGTTATGTCTAATTTTTGAGCATAAGGAATAAAATCTTCAATTGGATTCAAAATTTCAAGAGGATATGTGTAATATTCATCTCCATTTTTATCAAAAGTTAAATCTTCAGATGGGATGAATCCTAAGAAGCTTATGTCTTTTAATGTAGAGTCAAATTTTACAACAATGTAAGCTTGCGGTTTAATGTCATATTTTACGTGAAGCTTTGGAACTGTAAATGTTGTGTCGTTGAATGTTACACGAACATCGAATCTGGCGTTGTTTGCATAAATGTCAGCTATTTCTACTTCTTTTGCAAAAACTGCTGAACGATATAGGCTGTGATTTGATAATGTTTTTAATCCGTTTGCATTTAAATATTTTGCTGTTGCATTAGCTGCAATACCAAGAGCGTAGGCTCTTTTTCTTAAGTACGTTTCATCAATTTTACTTGCGACAAACTTTGCATTATCAAGTACATCGTTGTCTATAGCCACATTTATACTCATAAACTATCCTCTTATTTAATCCTCTAATTATATAGATTACAGTTCTTCAAAAAATATTCCAAAATAATTTAATGAATGTTATAATGTAACAAAATGTTTCATAATAAATGGCATGGTTTGGCCATGTAGCAATAAAAAGTTTTCTGCAGTTTTATATAAACACAAGTGTGTAATAAAAGGAGTGTTAGCATGTCAACAAGTTTTTCTACCATTACGCCCATGAATCCGGCTACAATTTCTAAAAAACCGACATACGCTGTGAATACACCACAAGCTCAGCCGGCGGCAAGTACACCTATGAACGGACCGTATGATCAACCAACTAAGAAAAAAAGTCATTGGTTTAGAAATACAGTAATTGGTGCAGTTGTATTAGTAGCTGCTGCTACTGTATTAAGAGGCAAAGTCGGAATGTTTAAAGATTTTGATAAAGCTGCTCAATTAGGACAAGATGCAAAATTGCTTGAAAAGGCTGCTCATTATGGTAAAAAAGCAGTTGCAGAAGTGGGTGACTTTGTAATGACTTATGCCCAAAAAGCTTATGAATGGGGCAAAGGTCTATTTAACAAAGGTACTCAAGGTACAAATCCTTAATAGGATAAAATTAAGTTAAGACTAAAATAAAACCCGATACTTTTGTATCGGGTTTTATTTTGTATATTATGTTTTTATTCTAAACCCAATTTTCTAAATCAGGAGTCTTTTTTCTCCAATCTTTAGATACTTTTACATTAAGTTCTAAGAATACTTTTTTCTCAAGCATTTTTTCAAGCTCATATCTTGCTTGAGTTCCGATAGTTTTTAACATTTGGCCTTTTTTACCAATCATAATACCTTTTTGGCTATCGTGTTCTACGTGTATTGTTGCAGAAATTCTGTCTATATCTTCTTTTTCTTCGTATTTTTCGATAAGAACAGCAACGCTGTGAGGAATTTCATCTTTTGTATTTAAAAGTATTTTTTCTCTAATTATTTCCTGAGCAATAGAACGCATACTTTCATCTGTTAAGTCATCTTCATCGTATATAGGTTGACCGCAAGGAAGTTTACGCATAATTGTAGAGATAAGCGTATCGATATTTCTACCTGTTTGAGCAGATATTCTTGCTGTTGGTAGGTTAACATCAAAAAGCGTTTTATATGTTAATACATTTTGTTCTTTTTTTATAGGGTCTTTTAATTTATCAACTTTGTTCAATACAATAATTATTGGAATATCTGTTTTTTTTAGTAAATTTTCAACAATCCATTTATCGCCTGCACCTGCAGGTTCAGATGCATCTACTAAAAATAAAATTAAATCCGCATCAGGGATGGAGCATTTTGCCTCGTCCATAAGGAATTCACCGAGTTTATCCAGTGGTTTGTGGATTCCAGGGGTGTCAATAAAAACAATTTGACCTTCTTCGTTTGTATAAATGCCTTTTATTCTTTTTCTTGTTGTTTGTGCTTTGTCAGTTGCAATAACAATTTTTTGACCGATTACAGTATTGAGTAATGTTGATTTTCCTACATTAGGACGCCCAATAATAGCAACAAAACCTGATTTATATTCTTTCATAAATTAAACCCTTGTATGTAACAATAAGCAATTTACTATAAACATACAAGGGTTTAAATATACTAATTTAAATGTTTAATGATTTTTTATAAACGGTTAATTAATTTCTGCAAGTTTTTCGAGTTTGAGTTTTTGGTCGTGTTCCATCAAAAGATTGATTAACTCATCCAAATCACCGTCAATAACAGTCCAAACATTGAGGTTTTGTCCGATACGGTGGTCTGTTAAACGACCTTGAGGGAAATTGTATGTTCTAATACGTTCAGAACGATCTCCTGTACCAACCTGTGAACGTCTAAGGTCAGTTATTTCTTGCATTTGCTTTTGTGTTTCGATGTCATATAATTTTGCTTTTAAAATCTGTAATGCACGTTCTTTGTTTTGAAGTTGAGAACGTTCTTCTGTACAGAAAATCATAATTCCTGAAGGTTTGTGGAACACACGAACAGCAGTTTCAACCTTGTTAACGTTTTGTCCGCCTGCACCGCCTGAACGAGCAGTAGAAATTTCTAAGTCATTAGGATTCAATTCAATTTCTACGTCATCAACCTCAGGCATAACAGCAACTGTAGCTGTTGAAGTATGAACACGTCCTTGAGATTCTGTTTGTGGAACACGCTGTACACGGTGTACACCTGACTCGTATTTCAATTTAGAATAAATGCTATCGCCTTTAATTGAGATAATAACTTCAGATACACCGCCTGCCTCGCAATCTGTTTTACTCAATATTTGAGATTGCCAGCCTTGTTTGTCTGCGTAGCGAAGATACATTCTCATAAGGTCGCCGGCAAATATGTTAGCTTCGTCACCACCTGCGCCGCCTCTGATTTCAAGCATAATGTCCTTGTCGTCCATAGGGTCACGTGGCAAAAGTAAAACTTTCATTCTCTCTTCAAGCTCAAGATTTTTTGCTTCATTGGAATCTATTTCGCCATGAAGAAATTGTTTCATTTCAGGATCTGATTCTGATTTTAAAAGCTCTTTTGCATCTTCAATGGCGTCCATATTGTCTTTCCATTGATGATACACTTCAACGGTTTCTTCCATAGCTTTTCTTTGTTTAGACAAATCTCTAAACTTTTCATAGTCAGCTATTACATCAGGGTCAGAGAGTATTGTTCCCAATTCAACATATTTTTCTTCTATTTGAAGAATTTTATCTAACATATCTTTCATAATGGCGTGTTCCTGTTCTTGCTTGTTATTTTATAATAACCCAAGCAAAATTTTTGTGGAAGTCTATTTGATGATATTGTTAGTATTATTTAACTGTTTTTCTTAGATTCTTTTTCTTTGAGTTGTTTCATAGCTGCTGTCAGTGGCGACATAGCTTTATCGAAAGTTTCTCTGTAAAAATCTGTATTGATATTGAGTTTGTTTCCGAGTTCTAAAAGCAGTAATACAAATTTTCTGTCATAATCGCTGCTTATATCATCGATATTTGAAACAACATCTTCAAGAATTTCGTGTATTTTGTTAAAGTATGTATTTTGAGATTCAGAAGTGTCAATGTTTAACTCAAGAGCATCCACATATTTGAAAAGATTCAAAACAGTTTCTATTCTGTGAATTTCAGGGTTTTTAGCTAACTCATACATTGCATCTGTCACTTTTTCCGTAAACACTGTATTAGCGAGTTTTTTATCTAAAGAAACACCAAGCATTTTTGCTTCGTTATAAATATCTATAGCTTCTTGCAACTCGTGTTCGTGAATAGATTTTTTAGAGTATTCAATTTGTTTGTTAAATTCAACACCCAAAACGTATTTTGCTGCAATTTTAAACTCATCAGGCGGATTTAAGCCGAGGTTTTTAAAGTGGAATATAGAAGCTTTTCCGTCTTCGTAGATATCTTTATACAAGCCTGAGAATTTGCTTGTTTTACCTTGTATCATGATATTGAGGATTTTTCTTCTTTCTTCAATAAAGATATCTTTTAGTGTGTAATATTCTGTACCAAAGCTCTTATCCAAGCTTCTGATTATCTCTGTCAATGGATAATCCATAAATATTGCGGTTAAATTGCGCTTGATATCATTGCATTCTTCTGCAGAAGCAAACTCTTTTATTGCACAGTGGAAATCGCCACCAGAGTATTTTAAAAGAGCAAAAATCATATCGTATTTTTCTAGCGTAATTTGAGATCTTACTTCAACACGACCAAGATACAAGCTGTTTTTGCCTTTTGATACAATCTTGTAGCTCAAACGTTTCATATCATAGCAATAGAATGATGTTTCATCCTCCATATCTTCTTCGTATAAAGAAGATATGGCCCATAAACTTACAATTTGCTTGATTGTTACAACAGAAGGTTTTACAAATTTTCTGTAAATATCAGCGCCTGAGCCAAATTCTTTTATGTTACTTTGTGCATTTGCAAGAATGTTAACAAATTCTGTTTCGTAGTCTTTTTCTGTAAAGCTTTTAGCAAGCTGCATAGCTCGAGCAGCATATTTCATAATCTGAGTTGTTTCAATGCCTGAGATATCAGCAAAGAACCAACCGCAACTTGTGTACATAAGCATAGCTTGTCTTTGCATTTCCAAAAGCTTCATTGCTGCAACTTTGTCGCTATCGTCACAATTTGGTTTAAGATTATTTCTTAAGAAGTTTTTGATTGACAATTCACTTCTGTCCAAAATTACGTTGATATATTCATTACGAACATCCCAAGGATTTTTTGTGAAAAATTTCTTTCCGTATTTTTCATAAAGTTCAATCAAATTGTCTCTTAAATAATCAAGAGCTTCTCTTAACGGTCTTCTCCAGCGTTGGTTCCAACTTGGTTGTCCGCCTGTAGAACATCCGCAATCTTCTTTCCATCTGCCAACACCGTGGAAACAACTCCAAGAAGAAGCTTGTTTTATGTCTACTTCATCGTGTACACCGTATTTTTCTAAGTATTCGCCATAGTTTGTTATAGTAAAGCCTTCTTCTTTTGCTTTTACTCTTAATACATAGGCAAGTGCCATATCACCAAATTTTGTATGGTGACCGTAACTTTCCCCATCTGTACCGATGTTTATAAGTTGTGCATAATTTCTTGTGTCTGAAACACCTTCTTTTAAACGAGCAACAAACTTATTGCCGTCTTGTAGAATATTGTCAAAGGCAACGGATTTTGAAATAGCTCCGTCATAGAAGAACAAATCAACAAACTTTTTAGGATTGTTTTTTATGAAATATCTGTATGGCTTTGCTGGGTCTATGTTTCCCCAACCTGCGTCAGTCCATTCTTTAGCGCCAATTTTTCTGTATTTTAAAGATTGATAAGGCGAAAGAATTGTGAATTTAATACCGTTATCAGCAAGAACTTCAAGTGTTTCATCATCAACTGCAGTTTCTGCAAGCCACATTCCTTCAGGCATTCTGCCGAATCTGTATTCAAAATCTCTTATGCCCCATTTAACTTGAGTTTCTTTATCTTTACGATTTGCCAAAGGCATAATCATATGGTTATAAACTTGTGCAATTGCGTTGCCGTGTCCTGAAAACTCAACACGACTAACAACATCTGCCTTTATAATCCTTTCATAAGTTTTTGGAGCGTGCTTTTCCATCCAAGAAAGTAATGTAGGGCCAAAGTTATAGCTCATTAACGAATAATTGTTTACAATATCAAGGACTTTATTTTTGGCATCAACAATCCTTGATGCAGAGTTAGGATTGTAACATTCAAGATTAACTCTTTCATTCCAATCATGAAAAGGTAAAGCGCTGTCTTGTAATTCTATTGCTTCCAACCAAGGGTTTTCTCTTGGTGGTTGGTAGAAATGTCCGTGAATTGTTAAATAAACTTTGTTTTTTTCTTCAGTTTTTTCAACTTTTTCAACTTTATTATTTTTTGTACTTGCACTCATTTTCGTAACTCCGCAATTATCCTTTTGAGCTAATTTTTATAACTATTTTGTTTCTTCTTTTTTCTTTTTAGTTAAAACAACTAATTTGTCTGTTTCAACCCAAGCATCTGTTAACGCGTCAGAAAATACTTTTCCGTAAACTTCTATAATATCTCCTGAATCAAGTTCAATAAATTTTTCTGCTTCGCTGCGTTTAATAAATATTTTCATTTCTGACAACGGTACAGTATGATCTGTCACATCATCTCTTTTAATCAAGAAAGAAATATATTTTTGCGAATCTCTAAATGCCGGTTTGTAGTCCAAACCTAAAGTAGAAAACTTATCAAAAGCTGCTCTGAATTTAATTTTTTTATTCAAATATGCTGAAGGGTTGTTCACCACATTCAAAGAAGAAACCGCAACATACTCATTTGCGTTAGCTGGAGGTGTGTTATTTGCAACAGGCTTTTCTTCAGCTGCCTTAGCTGTTAAATCTAAGTTTACTTGAGCAGGTGCTTGAGGTTTTACTGTTTCAGTAACCGGTGCTTTTGCAGCAAAAGTAATCAAACTCCCTGCAAGAATAAGCCCCATTATTGATGTAACTATTACATTATTTTTAATATTTTTCATTGTTTCTATCCTAATTTCTCTAAATTAACAATTTTAATTCTATCATACATCATTAAATAAGTAATTGATTAATTCACACTGTCCGGTTTACCGATTCTTAGATTTATAGCAAATAAAAATAAGAATAACGGTAATAACTGTAACATTAATCTGTCCATAGAATTTTGTACTAACCAGTTAATATCGTGAGGTGAGAATAAATACACCATAAAATAGCCAATAGCGCTGAGTACAAAAATAACAATACTTAAGATGAATGGTATTTTGTTATTTTCTTTTATTTTAAAACCTTTTATACACAATAAAACTAATACAATCAGCAGTGGAAATCTTAATAAAAACATTTTTATAAATGTCTTTATGATTACAACATATCTGCTAAAATCAAACGCAAAATTGTATGTTTTTAATGCAACAAATCCTGCTATCAAGTCATTTGCTGCGTGAGACATATACTTGTACATTACTATCAAAACGATTGGTACAATGGTTGTTAAAACAGTAAGACCAGCTTTTTTGAATTTTTTTGCAGATAAAAAATATCCCAAAACGGTCACTAAGTATACTGCAAAAAATAAAATGCCTTCATTTTTTGTCCAAGCACTCAATGCTGCAAATAGTACTGACAGAACAATATATGAAAATTTTTCTTTTCTAAAATATAAAAACAAACTGACTATAGCGGCTAAATACATATAAGCAAGCGGAATATCTGCACATTGGGCAGCTCCGTTTACAAGAAATATATCAAGTATCATAAACACTGATGTAACAGCTATTGCAACTTTTTCACTTTTAAAATAAGTGAGAGCTTGATACAAAAGATAAACAAGCCCAAAAGTAAAAAACAGGCCTATTGTTGCGTTAATTGCGTAATTTTCAATACCTGTGTAGCTCCACAACCTTGCTGTAACAGCAGGAATCATCATTGGGTAATCATTATGAGACATAAAATGTGGGAGTGAAAATACGTTTTGCCATAATGGATTATTTTGGAACAAAAATTCTGCTTTTATGTTCCATATTCTAAAACCGTCCCAGCTGCCCATTGGGTTGTTTATAAAGTATTTAAGATAAATCAACACTGCATATAAATTCAATAAATAAAACCAATTGGACAGTTTTCTGAATTTATGTTTGCTCAAATCAGGTTTTTCTTCGTTGTAGTACATTAAAGCAAGTACAACAGCTACTGCGAGCTCAAACCATTTGAAATATTCAAAAGTGTTGAAATTAAAGCAAAGGAATAAAAAATACAAAATGGAATTTATCCCAAACCCCAAAGGTATTGCAAACAATAACCTAAATCTCAATTCCATTTCTCTCTCGATTACAGAAACTGCAAAGTACCCCGTAAACAAGGTTATGAGTAATCCGAGTATAAATCCTAATATTGAGCCTGACATTAGTCTTTTATCCTTTTATATAAATAAGTTCTATTATTAATTTTTTTGTAAGTCATAAAATTATCAGGTGCTGTAATTTTTTGCGGAGTATATTCATAAGCACCTATGACATAATTTTCGAGTTTATCATTTTTCAAAATAGAAGGAACAATTGCGTACTGTGCCAAATAAAAATTACGGATTGAATCTTCGTAATCAAAAACACTACTTTCTTGAGTGTCAGAAACAAATCCTATCTTACCTTCATCTTGAAAATCTTTAACACTAACTATTGTTGATTTGATATCTTTTACTTGGGAATAAAAAGAGTTGCTATTTAAATAATCAACAAACAACATAGTGAACGGAATCTGTACGATTAAAAACAGGTATTTTAAATTCCATAAAATAAGCAATGCAAAAATTACACGGAAGATAAATCTGTCGGGGATTTTATGGAGTTTAAATATCATGACCAGAGCCTTTCAAGAGTTCTTTCAATCTGATTTTCCAATTCAATTAAGTTGTTATTATTTTCGATAATAAAATCAGCAAGATTTCTTTTTTCTTCTTGAGAAACTTGAGCATTGATTCTTTCTAATGCGTGTTCCAAAGGGTATCCTCTACGGGTCATAAGTCTTTGCAGACGTATTTTTTTATCTGCACAGACGAGGACTGTTCTGTCAAAAAGATTTTGCATATTTTCTTCAAATAACAAAGGAACGGATGCAACAACTATTTCTTCGTTTTCGTTTTCTTCAAAGAATTCCAAAATCTTTTTTTCAACAAGCGGATGCAATATATCTTCTAAAGCTTCCATCTTTTCAGGGTCAGCAAAAACAATAAGGCCTATTTTATGGCGGCCGAGTCTTCCGTCTTCAAGAAAAATATCTTGGTCAGGAAAAAGAGCCTTAACCTTTTCGATAACTTCTTCGTTATCGTCCATCAAACGGTGACAAATCCAATCCGCATCAATAACGGGGATGCCTTTTTTTTCGATATAACTTTGTACGATTGATTTACCTGAGGCAATATTGCCTGTGAGACCTACTTTTAACATAATCTTGCCAACTTTCCGTAAGTTAACTATTTCAATTCAAAAACCGTTCCTTCTTTAGAATCTTTTAAAACGATATTGATTTTATCCAAAGAATTTCTTATCGCATCGGCAGTGGCCCAATCTTTTTGAGCTCTGGCATTGTTTCTTACTTCTATAATCTTTGCCATAATATCTTTTGCGTCAGCATTTTTATCAGTAATAAAATCAAAGTCGTTGATGATTGTATTTAATTTTTCTTTTAATTGGTTTTCATCAAGTTCAATTTTTTCTAAATCAAAGCCCATTACACGTGCCAGTTTAATAAGCATTGAAATATACTTAACAGCATTTTCTTTGTCGTTTGAATCTTTTGCCTTGTTAGCTTTTGTTGCAAGTTCAAACAGTACAGCAAGAGCTTTAGATGTATTAAAGTCTTCGTTCATTGCGGCTTTGAATTCTTCAATTTCTTCACCTTCAATGTTTTCAACAAGGGCATCTTTTCCAACCCAAGCAAGAACATTGTTTGCCGCATTCTTTAGCCTTTTTGCACCTGCTGATGCAGCTTCAAGCGCTTCGTCATTAAATTCAACAGGCATTCTGTAATTGTTTGTTAATATGAAAAATCTTATTGTGTTAGCATCGTATTTTTCGAGCAAGCCGTCAATAGTAATGAAGTTACCCAAAGATTTTGACATTTTTTCTTTGTTAATGGTAACAAAACCATTGTGTAACCAATATTTAACGAATTTGCAACCGTTTGCACATTCTGACTGTGCTATTTCATTTTCGTGGTGAGGGAAAATTAAATCTGCGCCGCCGGCATGAATGTCAATTTCGTCGGCCAAATGTTTTTTGCTCATTGCTGAACATTCGATATGCCATCCCGGACGACCAACACCCCAAGGGCTTTTGTAACCGAATTTTTCGTCTTTTTTCCACAATGCAAAGTCAAGCGGATCTTCTTTTATATCTGATGCTTCTACCCTTGCTCCGGATTCGAGATCATCGATAGGTTGTTTGCTTAAATAACCGTATCTTGGGAATTTTTTAACCCTGAAATATACATCTCCGTTGACTTCGTAGGCATAACCTTTTTCTATCAAAGTTTTGACCATTTTTATCATATCGCCTAAAGTCTTTGTGGCAAAAGGCTCTACATCAGGTTTAAGGTTGTTAAGCTTTTTCATTGACTCTGAGAAAATGTCATAATATTTTTTAGCTATTTCATCAGGAGTACAGTTTTCTTTAACTGACTTATTCAAAATTTTGTCATCAACGTCAGTAACGTTTCGACAGTATTTAACGTCATAACCTAAGAATTTTAAATATCTGTATACAACATCCCAAGTAATATAACAACGTGCGTGACCCAAATGCGGATGATCATATACTGTTGGTCCGCAAACGTACATATTTACGTGGTTTCCGTTAATTGGTAAAAATTCTTCTATTGTATTTGAATAAGTATTAAATAATTTCAACATAATAAACTAACCTGATTTGCTTAATAATAATTAATATATTACAACAAATCTGACATTCTTTAAAGTACCAGATTGTTAAACATAAAAGACTATATGTATAATCCTGTGTTGGGGTTTATTGCACTAACTTTTGTTTATTATCCAAATGCTTACCTTTTAAAATCGTTATTAGGAAATTTTTTCGGTTGAACCCAATGTTGTATTGTGGTTTTGTGTTTTTTGTAATTTAGCCATTAAATCAAAGGCTGCTTTTAGTTTTTTCTGTTCACCGCGGTATTTTTTCACAAGTTCATCAATCTTTGTACCTATTATATTGAGTACCCAACCTGATCCAAGACCTAAAGCAAGGTTTTTAAAGCCGGTAAAACCTCTTACTGTTCCATAATAAGTAACTCCAACACCACCTAAAATAGGTAAACCTTGGGTTAGTGTTTTAGAAATTTTTTCTTCTTTGTTATCAGCTCCGACAACAAGTCCTACACCGAGAGCAGTTGGCCAAAGGATACCAAAAACGTCTGATGGGGCAGAACCCACTGCTAATTCAGCAAGTTTTTCGTATGTATTGTTTTCCTGAGCGATTGCATTATTTAATTTTGCGTTCATGTTTTCCATGTATTTTAAAGCTTGTTTGTATTCTACAGAATTTTTGCCATCTGGAAACATGTTTTTTATATCTGTAATTGCTTCTTGAGCTAAACCTTTTTTGTAAGATTCCGGTTTTAAAAGTTCAGTAAGTTTTTCAATACGTTTTTTAGCAAGATTGTAATCATTTTTGTCTTGTAAATCATTTTTAGCTATAGCTAATAAATCATCAAGATTTGCTTTAACTTTTGAAAAAACGGCTTCTCTTGCAGTTTTTTCAGTTTTACCTTGCAATAATTTACTTTCATTAATTAAATTGTTTATATTTTTTATAATATCAACTGCTTTTGTGTTTTGAGAATCTACACTGATTTTGACTTCGTTTAATGCTTGCTTAATAGTTTCGTTAACGTCTGTAAGATTGTTTGAAATATTGGCTTTTGCTTTGTATAAGTCCCCCATTACAATGCTTCTTCTTTCAGCAATGAGGTCTGCTGTTAAATAAGAACGGAATTGCTTTAAGTTTTTGAAAAATCCGCCTTCAGGCTTAAACAAAGAAGAGTATACTTTTTCATGCAAACCATCCATGCTTTCCCAAGCTTCTTCAGCACGTTTTATATGGTTTTGAGCAGAAAATTTAGCTGAATAATCAGCCATTATTTGTTTTGCCTTTTGTGCAAGTTCTGGAGAGCCTTTTTGTTTTGCCAGTTTTTCAAGGTAATTGCAAAACTCAATAGATGCAATTTCTGCCTGATTATAAGCTGCATTTTTTGTTTTAGGTACGAGCTTGTTTCTAAAGAATTTGTTTATTGCATTGGCAACAGGTTCCATGTGCAATTTTTTCATAAGTTGAAGCATTGCACTGTCTTTAACAGCAGAAATATTTGAAGTTGCTTGCAATGCATCCGCAACATGTTGAACACCCTTATGCAGTCTCAATTTCATTTTTTGTTTATCTGTTAAATTTTGAGATTGAGTGTTTAATTCATAAATAGCTTTTTTCGCTCTGTCTGAAATTTTAGAGAGTCTTCTTGCAATATTGCCTGAAAAACCTTTACTTAGCGTGAATACGCCAATAGTTATTAGTAGTAAGGCAGAGCCTATTGAAAATGCCAGCAAGCCAAGCATTTTTTTTCTGTGATTTTTATTAGTTTTCTCTTCTTTAATTTGTACAGTATCTTTTTCAAGAGAAACATCACCCACTCTGACTGCAGCAACATCAGTTTTAGGCGCTGTCATAGGTGTGATAGTTCCTGAAGTGCTTATAAAATTTTTAAATGTATTATTTACTGAATTTAAAGACATAAAAACACAACTTACCTGTACTGTTATAGTAAAACAAAACAAGGTTAAAAGTTGCTAAAACGTTAACTATTGTTAATTAATGCGCTTTTTTAAACCTGTTTTTACTAAAAAGTTGCATATTGACTGAGGAAGGTAAGACATAAACCTGGCAAAAACAGAATCATTGCCTATGTTGTATGAAAGCGCAGGCTTTTTAACTGTCAAAACTTTATACACAAGATTTGCGATATCTTGTGATTTCAATCCTTTTTCGTTATTTTTTCTTGCATTTGCCGCTAAAAATTCAAACTCTTTTTTATACTTGTTTTTACCTTCTTCGCACAAATGTTCTAAGTTCTTCATTGATTCGTCAACGGATTTGTTCCAAATAGGGGTGGAGACAACACCTGGTTTAATAGAAATTACTTTTAAATTTGGCATTTTACACTCTATTAACAAAGAATTAAAAAACATATCGAGTGCTCTTTTAGAAACACAGTAGGGTGATACAAAAGGGAAAATCCCATAACTTGCCATAGAACTTATATTAACAATTCTGCAGTCATCGGACTTTTGCAAAAAGGGTAATGCCTTTTGAGCTACTCTTATTGCACCAAAAACATTTACTTCAAACTGTTTTTGTAAAATTTCAATCGGAATATATTCTACAGGGCCTGCAAGAGCAATTCCTGCATTGTTAACTAGCGCATATAGTTTTGGCGTTGTTTTTAATATTTGTTCAAATGCACAATTAACACTTTCTTCGCTTGTTACATCAATAAATATCGGAATGATATTTTTGTGTAAATTTTCCAAAGTTTGTTTGTCTTCTGATTTTCTTACTCCGGCAAAAACCATAAAACCGTTATCTGCTAATTTTTGAGCAGTAGCTTTGCCTAAACCTGATGATGCACCGGTAACTAAAACATATTTTTCCATACGTGTTTTGTATCACAAACAACAGGTTTATAGAAGATAATTTTTTATTTATTTTTTCATGCTATAATCTCAATCATCACAATACTACTTAGGGAAAGCGTCATTAATTGACGGAGGGATGTTTTTAATATGTTTGATAGTTTGTCAGATAAATTACAAGAGATAATAAGAAAAACTTCGGGCAATGATAAGCTGACAGAAGATAATATGCAAGATGCACTAAGAGAGATTCGCCGTGCTTTGCTTGAGGCTGATGTTAATTTACGTGTTGTAAAAGCTTTTGTTGCTTCAGTAAGAGAACGTGCTGAAGGTGAAAATGTAGTACAGGGTGTTAATCCTGCACAGCAATTGATAAAGATAGTAAATGACGAGCTTGTAAAACTTCTTGGTGAAAAAAATGAACCTCTAAATCTTAGCGGTCATCCTTCAATCATTATGATGCTTGGCTTGCAAGGTTCAGGTAAAACAACTTCAAGTGCTAAACTTGCTGTTAAATTAAAAAAAGAAGGAAAAAATCCTCTTCTTGTTGCCTGTGACGTGTATAGACCTGCAGCTATTGCTCAATTAAAAACTTTGGGCGAACAAATCGGGACTCAAGTTTTTACTATTGATGGTTGTACTGATGTTCAAAGAATTGCATCTGAAGCGTTAGAATATGCAAAAAACAACGGATTTAATGTTGTTATTTTAGATACTGCCGGTCGTTTGCAAATTGATACACAAATGATGGCAGAACTTTTATTGTTAGACAGAGCTTTTCATCCTCAAGAAAAATTGCTTGTTATAGATGCTATGACAGGTCAAGAAGCTGTTAATGTAGCTGAAAACTTTAACGAACAACTTGAGATTACTGGTTTAGTGTTAACAAAATTAGACGGCGACTCAAGAGGCGGTGCTGCACTCAGTGTTGTTTACTGTACACAAAAACCTATTAAATTGACAGGTGTAGGTGAAAAAATAGATGCACTACAAGATTTTCACCCCGATAGAATGGCAACAAGAATTCTTGGTATGGGCGATATTGTTTCTCTTGTGGAAAAAGCCCAAGAAAACTTTGATGCTAAAAAAGCAGAAGAACTTGAAAAGAAAATGAGAAAAGCTGAGTTTTCTTTCAATGACTTTTTAAATATGCAAAAAACAATGAAAAACTTTGGATCTTTGGATCAATTGCTCGGAATGTTACCTATTCCCGGACTTAAAAAAGACGACAGACAGTTGATTGCCAATGAAGGCGAAAAACATATGAAAAGAATTGAGGCTTTCATTCAAAGTATGACACCTGAAGAAAGAGATAACCCGTCTTTAATAAATACAAGCCGTAAAAAACGTATTGCAAAAGGTTGTGGTATGCAGCTTCAAGACGTAAACCAATTTATTACACAGTTTGAGCAAATGCGTAAAATGATGCAAGGTTTTACGAAAATTTCTGACGGCGTTAAGTCAGGCAAGATAAAAATCCCTAAATTGCCAAAAGGTTTTGGGAAACATTCTAAGTTACCTTTTTAGCTTTTTTATCTTTTTCAAAGCTTTCAATAGCTCGTTTGAAATTTATATTTTTAAAGTCGATGGAGTCTATAGCATCGTCCCATTTATTGTGGTATTTTTCGGCGACTTTTCTTCCTGCCAAAGAGCCTACTGTTAAAGCAACAAATAATGCAGGATATTTTATGTACCATTTTTTATTATCTACAGCCAGTGATACACCAGAAATTAATACAGTCGGAACTAAGGAATTAGCAATAAGCTCTTTTGCCGTCCTTTTGATTTTATTATTGTAGCCTTCTGTTTTTGCTACAGACATCCCTGTTAATGCAAGCATTGGTGCTGCCGTTAAAAGGCTCATGTTGGGTAATGCCAGTACCGTAAAGGCTGTTTGTTTAAATTGTTGGTTTACGTAATTAAAGTTTTGAAAAACTTTACTTTCAACCAGTACTTTATGTTCTAATGCTTTTTTATCTGCAATTTCTTGTTGTTTAAAAAACGGTTTACTAAGAATATATTTATGAGCAAGTTCATTTGCTCCAATTGCCCCTAAAATTCCGCCAAGAGTTACCGCTACAGCACCTGCTGTTTGTTTGAGTATGTATTCAGTTTGCTTTAGTACAACTTTATTAAATACATTTTTTTTACATAAAGCGTTTGCTATAGGGTTGGTTACCAAAAAGCCTGCCAATGAACCTGTTAGCATGGCAGTGTCTTTTACAAGAACTGTTTTCTTTTTTGAAGGTCTTGCTTTTTCATAATCGTGCATTGTTTTCCCTGTACTGACGGCAAGAAATACTGTCGGTGCAAGGAATCTTGGACTTGATAAAGCTTTTGATACCTGTTTTATGTTCATGATGTGTTGTGAATATCAGTAAACTCTTTTGGGTAAATACTATTAAACACCTAAATTAAAAATTTTGCGCTATTTAATTTCTTTGTAAAGAAATGTAACAGTATATACTCAAAAGTGAAATTTCGAACTTAGTATATACTTTATATATATGTAAGCATTAAATAAAAAACGAGAAACCAATAAAAAAGATTTTAAATAAGACGAGACTTTCACACTAACACTAACCTACCTAACTTCCTAACCTTCCCTTCCTATTAAAAGTATTGCTCTAATGAAATTAGAGCTTTTTTTTTGCGTAAAAATCTTAAATTTGATGGAGGATTGGGCTTTTTTCAATTTTTTCCATATATTGTTGTATAACGTTTTGAGGCATATACATGTAAATTCCGAATAAGTCCGATGTATCAACTTTTTGACCTTTTGGAGTTTCTTTGATTCTTTTTTCTATAATTTGGTTTGGGTCATTTGTTCCGTACTCTTTGACAAACTCGTAATAATCCAAATCCTTGTCATATTTGTCTACAGGTAAAAAACGTCTGCCCCTTTTGTAGTGCGCTGCGTGTGAATTTGGTTCTGCTAAAGATAATATGTTTGGTTCAATACCTTCTTGCAAACAGTATTCTATTGCTATTTGGTCAGATAGTTTGCCTATGCCTGAGTAATGTTCTTCGTCGTTGTTTTGCAAATATTCTATAGAAATCCTGTCACCTTCTATTCCTATTTCAGGAAAATCATCAAGAAGTTTGCTGTTGTCGAGATAGTAATCGTATGCCGGATTTAGCTTTGCAAGATGCCAATCTTCTATTATCACAAAACCAAGTTCTTTATTTGTTTCAGGTTCTAAAAAGTAATAACTCACAGTGTGTTTGTCACTGGATTTTGCTATGTTGACTGCTACTGGGATTTTTTCAATTTTATTGTTTTTTTTGTTAAATATTTTTTTATATATTATGCCTTTATCCTGTGGATTTATTTGTACCGTTATTTTTTTAGGCGTTTTTGTTTTTGCACAAATGTGTTCAATTTCTACATCAAAAATTTGGGGCTTTTCTACAGTCTTTTCAAATACATCTTTGTCTAAAACATTTAGTTTGTTTTCTGGCGTGGAAATATTTTCTTTTTTTATTTTTATTGGGCGAATGGGTGTATCTAAGCCAAATAAGCTGTTAAAATCATTTATGTTCATATTTAGATTAAAACCGTAAATATAAATATTTGCTATAGTATGATAAAATTTTTAATAAACTTTGTTGATTTTGTAAATTTAAGCAAAAATGAATTTTAATCGTAATTATTATAAAATACTTGGAATTGAACCTACAGATGACGAAAAGGCAATAAAAAATGCCTATAAACGTATGGCAAAACGTTGGCATCCTGATATTAACGATAACTCTGCAGAAAGTCGTCAGATGATGAAGGATATCAATGAAGCATATGAGGTTTTGTCGGATTTTCGCTTGCGAAATGAGTATAACAAAGTGATGTTTGGTTCGGCAAAAGCTAAACATCGAGAGAAATCCGCATATAATTATTCTGGTGGATTTTCGTACTCACCACAGTCTGAAGAAGCAAGGGAAAAAGTCCGTAAAAGGTACGAAAACAAGTATAAAGATGCAAATTTGTATTATAAAGAGTTCGAAAAAAATATAGAAGAAGGAAGACAAAATATTTGTACCGGTTCATTTTTTGATAAGTTTCATCTTCTTATTGCAGATTCGATATACTTACCTTCTGGTTTAAAATTTTTTATGATTCCTGTTTTTGTTATTTTGGCAATAATTTGGCACGGAGTTGATATAACAAGCAAAATTTTTCTTGCTGTGTTTCATTTTTTTGTTGCTGATAAACGTTAAATTATGCAAAAAAAAATGCTTACAATTCGTTGCAAGCATTAAATAAACACGAGGATATTAAGAGAGAGAGAGTATATGGATAAAACTTTATTAATCTTTTTTTAGTTAAGTTCAATCTCTAACTTAAAGATATATATGGTTTTTAGCTTCCTTTAAATTTTTGATTTCCCTTACTCTTATATAAAGTATTTTTTAATTCTAAAATTGCCTGACTTGTTTTAAATTATTAAGAAATGTAAAGCAGATTTAAAAATGCGGTATTAGATTTGGAGTTTGTTTATTTAATAATTAAATAATTAAAAAATTAATATAACTTTACAAAAAATCCCGAAATCCTTATAAAAAGAAGAAGTCGGACATAATCGATTTTATTAAATATGTCTTATTTTTTATTAAACAAACAAGGCGCAGTTTTTAAAAATTGGCTTAAAGTTTAATAAAATCAATGAAAAACACTTGCTTATGATTTTTGAGCATGTAAGATTAGAAAGGTGGGGCATATTGTGTCCTGAAGGGAGCAGTGTTACAGCCGAAACAACACCCTACAGCCTCAAATATACCCAAAACGCCAATGATACACAATCAAAAAAGTCAAAGAAGGTAAAATGGCAAAAGATGTAATTGAATTTGAAGGCAAGATTTTAGAGTCTTTACCAAACGCAATGTTTAGAGTTGAACTCGAAAACGGACACGAAATCCTTGCTCATATATCAGGAAAAATCAGAAAAAACTTTATTAAGATTCTTCCGGGTGACAAAGTAAAAGTTGAAATGACACCTTATGACCTGACAAGAGGAAGAATCACTTACAGACTTAAATAACAGCTTCGGCTTTATTCATATACAAAGTGTCCCGCCTCTCGGGACATACGCGGCAAAAACAATAAAACACTAGATAAGGAAAACAAAATGAAAGTAAGAGCATCAGTTAAAAAAATGTGCAAAGACTGCAAATTCATCAGAAGAAGAGGCAGAATCACAGTTATCTGCAAAAACCCAAAACACAAACAAAGACAAGGGTAGCGGATTTCTGTACGGGCGCCGAGTGAGCATAGCGAACCCAGCCCGTAATGCGAAGCACAAAGTGAGTTATACCTAAGCGAAACTAACGACAGTGCTGAGCGAAAAAGAAATTCAAGACAACGGATTTTGTAGCATTAGCAAACATCAATATCCGACTTGTAAGACAAAAAACAATCACAAAATAAAATAAGGAGAAAAGATGGCAAGATTGGCTGGGGTTGATTTACCCCGTAACAAAAGAATGATAATCGCATTAACCTATATCTACGGTATAGGACCAACTCGTTCTGCTAAAATTCTTGAAGCTTGTGGTATTTCTCAAGACTTAAGAACAGACGATTTGACAGATGACGATATCAAAAAACTCAGAAATGAGCTTACAAACTATCATATCGAAGGTGACTTGAGAAGAGAAGAATCTCTTAACATCAAGAGACTTTCAGAAATCAACTCTTACAGAGGTATGAGACACAGAAGAAAACTTCCTGCAAGAGGTCAAAGAACAAAAACTAACGCTAGAACAAGACGCGGTAAAAAAACTGGTCCAGTTTCTAAGAAGAAGTAGAACGCGTTAGCCGCGGTGAAGCCTTGAAAGGCTTTCAGAACTGAAAGACTGTAAAGGCGGAACTTAATATCAGCGACGTAGGAGTTTTGGAAAAACTCCACAGGAGCAATAAAAACAACATTAATAGTAATAATTTAAAGGAAATAAAAATGGCAAGACCAATAAAAACTAAAAAGAAAGAAAAAAAGAATGTATTGCAAGGTGTTGTACATATTCAATCAACATTCAACAATACAATCGTGACTTCTTGCGATACTCAAGGTAATGCTATTGCTTGGGCATCAGCAGGAGGATGCGGATTCAAAGGTGCCAGAAAAGGTACTCCATTCGCAGCTCAATCAGCAGCAGCTCAAGTAGCTAAAAAATCTGTTGATCAAGGCATGAAAAAAGTTGAAGTCTATATCAAAGGACCTGGTTCAGGCCGTGAAACTGCTATCAGAGCTATTCAGGCTGCAGGTTTAGAAATCACATTAATCAAGGACGTTACTCCAATTCCACACAACGGATGCCGTCCACCTAAAAAACGTAGAGTGTAATTAATTAACGACAAAGGAGTCAAAAATTGGCTAAATATACAGGACCTTCAAATAAATTATTCCGTAACTACGGTGTTACGGACTTATCTAACAGAAAGTTGGTTTCTTCTTTGAGACAGACTGCTTCAGGTCAGCATGGTGCTGCAAGAAAAAAACTTTCTGACTATGCTATTCACTTAAATGAAAAGCAAAAAATCAGACTTACTTACTTGGTAAGTGAAAAACAATTCGCAAAATATTATAACAAAGCTGCTAGAACAAAAGGCGTTACAGGTACAGTTCTTTTACAATTATTGGAAAGAAGAGTTGATAACGTATTGTTCAGAGCTGGCTTTGCTACTACAAGAAAACAAGCTAGACAAATCGTTAACCACGGTCACGTATTAGTTAACGGTAAAAAAGTTGACATTCCATCTTACCTATTAAAAGTTGGCGACGTTGTTACAATCAGAACAAGAAGTTCAGAATTTGTAAAAACTGTTATGGAACCGCTTGATGTGGCTGCTCCTCAATGGATGACAGTAGATGCGGCTGCTCAAAAAATTGTATTCGACAGAATACCGGAAAGAGAAGAACTCGATCCTGAATTTAAAGAGCAACTCGTTATTGAGTACTACTCAAAATAATCCACATAAAGTCCGAATAACAACAAATTAGGAGAAAAACAGATGGAATTAAAAATTAAAAACGTTACAACAACAACAGGTTCTGACGGTTCACAATACGGTAAATTCGTAATTGAACCATTAGAAAGAGGTTTTGGTAATACAATCGGAAACGCTTTAAGACGTGTGTTGTTATCTTCTTTGGAAGGTGCAGCAGTTACCGCTGTAAGAATCGAAGGTATTACTCACGAATATACCGCTATTCCTGGTATTGTTGAAGACGTAATTGATATAATGCTTAACCTCAAAGGTATGGTTGTTAAAACAGAATCAGCTGAACCTGTGCAATTGAGATTAGACGTTGATAAACCAGGCCCTGTTCTTGCTTCTGATATTGAACTTCCTGCAGGTGTTAAAATTGTTAACCCTGACTGGTTGATCTGTACAGTTGCAGAAGGCGGTTCAATCCACGCTGATATCGTTGTAGAAACTGGTAAAGGTTATATCGCTCATGACGTGTTGAAAAACAATGACGGTTCTATGCCGATTGATATGTTGCCTATCGATGCAACATTTATGCCTATCAAACGTGTTAGCTACAATGTAGAAAACACTCGTGTAGGTGACGTTACTGACTTTGATAAATTAAACTTGGAAATCTGGTCAAACGGATCAATCGATGTAAACGTTGCATTATCTCAAGCAGCTAACATCTTAATCGAACACTTTATGCAGATTGCATCAATTTCAGGTGGCGCTCCTGTTCTTTCAGTAGCTCCTGTTGCAGCTGTAATTGAGGAAGAAGAAGTTGTTGATACTGCAGCTCCTACAATTTCTATCGAAGATTTGGAATTGTCAGTAAGAGCTTACAACTGCTTGAAAAGAGCAAGCATTAACAACATGGCTGAATTATTGAAAAAATCAGAACATGACTTGTTAAATATTAAAAACTTCGGTAAAAAATCATCTGATGAAGTTATCGAAAAATTACACCAATTCGGTTTAGACCTTATGCCTAATCCTGAAGGTGTAGATATGGACGAACTTGTATAGTCTGTATTTTGAATAGACATAATTAAGAAAAAGGATAAATAAAATGAGACACCAGTCTAAAAAACATCACTTAGGAAAAGCACAAGATCAAAGAAATGCTTTGCTTCGTTCTTTAGCGACTGAACTTATTTTGCACGGTGAAATAAAAACTACTATGGCAAGAGCAAAAGCTCTTAAACCTTATGCAGAAAGAATCATCACTCTTGCAAAACAAGGTACTCTTCATTCAAGAAGATTGGCTGCTAAATTTATCTTTGATAGAGAAACAGGCAAATTCATGAACTTTGAAACTGGCGAAGTACTTGAAAACGTAACAAAAGCTGATAAAGAGCAAAAAGCAGTTGCTCAAACTGTATTGAGAAAATTATTTGCTGAAACTGGCAAAAAATACTCAAACAGAAACGGTGGTTACACAAGAATTTACAGAATGCCTCCAAGACGCGGTGACGCTTCTGAAATGGCATTGATTCAACTCGTTTAGTCGAGGGTGTAATGCCGAAGTATTCAATGATTGTTGAATATATCGGAACTAATTATTCGGGCTCACAAGTTCAGCCTGATAAGGTAACGATTCAGTCTGAACTTAACAAAGCCCTTCGTACTTTAGATAAATCTATAGTAAAAACAATTTTCTCCGGCAGAACAGATGCAGGGGTACACTCAAAAGGTCAGGTTGTCCATTTTGAGAGTGAGTTGCCGATTGTTGCTTCAAGGTTCCTTAACTCTTTGAACGGGATACTTCCTGATGATATTAGCGTAAAGTCTATACAATCTGTTGATGATTCTTTTCACGCACAGTTGAGTGCAAAATACCGCGTGTATCAATACAAAATTGTCAATCGACAACAACGTTCTGTTTGGGATGGGCATTCGCTTCTAATTCGAGAACCCTTAGATTTGGAACGAATGAACAAGAGTCTTAGCTATTTGATAGGAGAACACGATTTTTCTTCATTCAAGTCATCTAAGACCGAAAACCCCGCAAAGGATTGTGTTGTTTATAAAGCTCACTGCACTAAGGACGGTGATGTCATCACTTTTGAAATAGCTGCAAACAGATTTTTGTACAACATGGTTCGTACGATAGTTGGTACTTTGTTGATGATAGAACACAATAAATTTGAACCCGAATTTATGAAAACGGTTCTTGACGCAAAGGACAGGACTAAAGCGGGACCGACAATTAGCCCGGATGGGTTGACGTTGGTAGAGGTAGGGTATCAACCTTACAAATTAAATGAGAAGTAACTATTAAAATATAAAAGGAAACTGAAAGATGAAAACATATTCAGCAAAACCTCTTGAAGTTGAAAGAAAATGGTATATCATCGACGCTGAAGGTAAAACTTTAGGTCGTTTGGCTACTGTTTGTGCTAACTTGTTGAGAGGCAAATTAAAACCTGAATATACACCTAACGTTGATACAGGTGATTTTGTTATCGTTATTAACGCTGACAAAGTTCAGGTTACTGGTAAAAAAGAAACTGATAAAATCTATTTGCACCACACTGGTTACCCAGGTGGATTGAAAACAGCATCATTCAAAGAAATGATGGAAAAAGATCCAAGAAAGGTTATCGAAAAAGCTGTTAAAGGTATGTTGCCTCACAACACTTTAGGTGCACAACAATTTACAAAACTCAAAGTATATGTAGGTTCTGAGCACCCACACGAAGCTCAAAAACCTGTAGTATATGAAATGGAGGTTAAATAATGGCTGATAATAAAGTAATTATGGCAACAGGCAGAAGAAAGACCTCTATTGCAGTTGTTAAATTAGTTAAAGGTAAAGGCAGAATTTTTGTTAACGGCAAAACTCTTGATGCTTATCTTGGTAACAGACCTGCTATGAAAATTTTGGTTTACAAACCTTTGGCATTAACAGAAAATATGGAAAACTTTGACGTAAGAGTTAAAGCTGTTGGTGGTGGTATTTGCTCACAAGCAGGTGCTATCAGACACGGTATCTCTAGAGCATTGCTCGAATACAACCCTGAATTAAGAAGTGTTCTTAAAGCAGAAGGTTTGTTAACAAGAGACGCTCGCGTTAAAGAACGTAAAAAATACGGTAGAAAAAGAGCAAGAAAAAGATTCCAATTCTCAAAACGTTAATCAACATTTGCGAAAGACAATCTTTGTTCTTATCAAAAATATCAAAGCAGAAGTTCACTTTTGGGCTTCTGCTTTTTTAATATAAGTTAATAAATCAGCAAAAAAATTTTGTTATGTGTTTTAGACCTTTCAAAGAGAGGTATGGTAGATTATGAGAATAAATTACATAACTAATACTATTGTTGGTAGAAATATAAACTTTTCAGGAAAACAAAAGGAAAAAGCTTCACAAAAAATTGAAGATTCTCAATTAAAAAATATTAAAAATGTACCTGCAGAAAAGTTATTGCCAGCTGTTATTGCATTATCAGGAGTTATGGCTTTAACCGGATGCTATGACGATTTGAAATACGCTGATATGGATGATTTTAAAGATGAATATTTTAAAAGCGTATCGGATTATGAAAAACATCTTTCTAAGATGGATGAAAAAACTTATGTATTTAATGCTCATAAAGACAGTTTATACAAAGAAAATGATGAGTATAAATATAACCACGTAAGAGTTTTTTCACCTGACCATACTACTGTTTTTGGTGAAATTGAAAGAAAAAATGACAATAAAAAAATTAAATTTATAAACGTTTATGATAAAGATGACGTTATAAAATCAAGTATATTAAAAGATCCTTATACTGATGAAACTTTTTATGTAAATTATACTCACAACGGGCATTTTAAAGAAATAAAAAATGGTGAAGGCGAAGAAATTCCTTCATCTAAATACGGTGATATTACTGCTATATTATTATTGGCTTTGGGGATATATGCTGCTGGACACACTGGTAGAGTGATAAGTGAGCACCGTAACAAACAGAAATCATAATATGTTTTTATTCTTTTAAATTCCAGACATTGTTCGCTTACAGTTTAAATAATATCTTTTAACATTAAGTACTTTGTGTATTCTGCAGTGCGTCGTGGAGTTGCCCAAGATGTCCCGTTTCTTATTATTGTTTCTGGGGTTACTTCATTAAACATTGTATTTATTTTTAAGGGGATACCTTGGTAGAAATTGACGCCGTCTGTTTCTTTAATTTTAGGAGAGTTTGGATCCAATTTTTTAATTCTTTTATAAAGACTTGCTACAGTTTTTGTATAAGGTATATCTATACCTGCTCCACCTGAAATATTGAATCCTCCGTCTCTATATTCAATGCATAGATTTCCACTTTCGTAATGGGGTGTAAAAATACTTTTTCTGCTTGATGAATAGTGTGCAATTTTACCTTCGTGGTTTAGTGCTCCAACGCCTTCGGTTGCATTAGTTATAAGATTATAGTTCAGGGTCTCTGTAAATTCTCCGTTTATTGTTTTTGTTCCATTGCCCGAACCAAAAAAGATTTTTACGCCTTTTGCTTTAAGCTTTTCAAAAAGCTCAAATTCTTTTTTCATGTCTTTTAATTCTTTATACTGTTCTATTGTTTGTTGCAAAAGCTTTTTTTGTTCAACCATAGATTTGTTTTTGAGTGTTATGCCCATCATATCTTCTAAATTTTCATATGTGAATTCTTTTGCAAAAGAACAAGATATTGCATCAATTTTTTCACCTGCTTCGATTCTTTCTAATATTTTTTTTAGCATACTTGCAGCAGAAATGGTTTTAGAACTTTTAGACACGTCAATAAATTCGTAGTCGTTAAAAGGATTGCTTCGTATTATTAAGTGCTTAACAACTTCCCCGTGTGGTATTTTCTGTTTTTCATTGTATGTCATTCCGGTAGTTTTGTGTCTAAAATCGTCAAGCACGATAACTTTTTTAGGCTTGATTTTACCCTCTTTTACAAAAGCTCCGTCAGAATCTAAAATTCGTACAGTTAATGTACCGTTATTGTTTCGTTGTTTTAAAAGGATATGGTAATCTTTTAAATCTTTTGGATTTGTATAAGTACATTTTTTTAAAATATCTTCCGGGGCTGCGGATAAAAGTAGTTTTAAATCCTCACTTGATGCAGCAGGGAAATAGCCTTCTAGAGGTTCTCTATTTCCTGCAAGCAAGGGGTCTCTGTATGTAGCTGTTTTGTTTAGAGCACGAGCTATTTTACCTTCTTTTGTACAGAAGATTTTTTTTATTTCATTTCTAACGTATCTAGAGCCTTTTTGAAACTGATTGTTTATGCGCATAAATTGATAAAACATCTGAAAGTTTAAATTTGCCTATATTAAAAAATTATATTGACCATGTGGTCAATATGTTTTTTTGAAGCTTTAACCCCGTGATTGATGTTTTTAACATGCCAAAAACGTATGATTTATATGTGAACGATGAGTATCACGTTTTTGATGATGTTGAGTAACCCGTGGGGAGTATTGGGAAATAATGAGAAGTATCGCAAAATTTAGTACAAGATTATCGATTGCAGGGCTTGCAGTTTTGATGGGGATGTCGGCTGCTTTTGCAAACACTCTTTCAGAAGTGCAAATTAATGCTCAAGATTCAGGATATGGAATTGTTTTAAAAACTGACGAGACACCTCAGATGAAAAAGACAGTTTCTTCTGATAATAAACTCACTATACAGCTCAAAGATGTTGAAGTATCTCCCGACTTAAACACTGTGTACAATAATGTTGCGAATCTCGATAATGTCACAGTTGCTCCTGCAGGTAAAAGCGATATAAAAATAATTTTTAAAGGTGAAGGTATTTCAAATAGTAAAGTATATTTTGAAAATATCAAAACAGATTTGAGTGCAAATGCTCCGGCTAAAGAAACAATAAGCTTAAGTGCTCCTGTTTCAAGTTACACTCCTGTTTATAATACTCAGGCTGTGGAAGCTGATGAAGAACTTGATCAAACCGCAAACCCTCAGGTTAATGAAGTTTTGACTCAAATGCACATTTCAAGAGGAATGCTTGTTGGTGTAAAAAACACAGCGAAGAAAATTATAAAAAAAGCTACATCAGGTGATATCAATTTAATCACTATTATAGGAGTTTTGTTTATCATTGGTTCTATGTTGTTTAGACCAAAGAAAAAAGCACCTGTTTCTAAACAACCTTCTTTGAGTGAAATGTTAGCTAAGCCAAAAACTCCTCAAATGGAAAGAGAAATAGCTCTTAATCGTAGAATGTCAGAAAATATGTCATTAACAAGACCGGATGGTTTAGGTGCTGTAAACCCCGTAAATGCAGGTTATGGAATGAGAGCATATCAAAATAGCCAAAAAAATCCTTATATTTCTAATATTGAATCTGCAGGTGTATCAGGCATTCCAAGACGTAAACCTTTGCACGCTCCTGCAAGACCTGTACAAAAGCAATCTGTTGCAGCTGTAAAAAAACAACCTGTTTTAAACAGACCTGTTGCTCAAAATCCGATTTTATCAAAATCACCTGCTATGGTTGCTCCAAAAACAGCTGTATCTAAAGCAGAACCTTCTGATTTAGATAGTGTGAAATTCTTAGAATCAATCACAAAAATTTATGAAAAAAATGGTAGAGCAGACCTTGCAAAAGGCTTGAAAGATAATCTTAGAAAAGCTCAAGCAACACACTCTACAGGAAGAACTTTTTAACAATCTTTAAGAGAGAGAAAAAATAATAGACGATACTCAACAATATACGAGGCATTTTGCCTCTTTTTTTTGCTTATCCCCCAACAGAGGGATATTTGAGCGGTTTTGTATTTTTATAATTTAATTTATGTTTTAATTAAGAGTAAAATATCAAGAGGTTTTTTATTTGAGTGAAATAGGTTCAAAACAGTATCTTTGCATATTTGGTGGCGGAGCAATAAGGGGGCTTGCATACCTTGGTGCTTTGCGTGCAATGAAAGAACTTGGTATTTCAATAAAATCATTTGCTGGGTCTTCTGTTGGGGCAGTTTTTGCTGCTTATGCTTCTTTGGATTATACTTACGAAGAATTTCAAGAAATTTTTAAAGAAGTAAACTTTGATCTTTTTAGAGACGTAAGATTTGATTTGACCAAAAAATTTGCGATAAGCAAAGGCGAGCATTTTTTGGACTGGATACGTACAGGGATAGAAAAAAAGTTTTATAAAGAGAATTATCAAAAAGGGCAAAATCCTCCTGTTACTTTTAAAGATATCGATAAAGATTTTTTTGTAATAACAACAAATATTAACGGTTGTAATCCTTATGTGTTTTCAAAATATACAACACCTGATTTTGAAGTGGCTCAAGCTGTAAGAATTTCTACATCGTTGCCGGGGTTGTTAGAACCTTTTGAGTACGAAAAAAATGTACTCATTGATGGCGATATTATGAAAAGTTGGCCGATGTGGAGAATTTGTGACATTCTTTGTCCAAAAGATTGCAGAGTTATTGAGTTTAGGTTGGAAGGTGCAAAGTGCTGGCCGGATGTAAAAAATTCCGTAGAGTATTTAAATGCGGTTTTTGCAACTATGTCAAATTTTGCAACCGAATATATCATGGAAACCTATCAACCAAAGGATAAGTTTGACTATATCAAAATAGATACAGATCACATTTTGCCGGTTCAGTTTACCTTGCCTCAATCAGAAAGAGATAAACTTGTTGAGCTTGGCTATGCAACAACTATGGAATATTTTAAAAAAACTTTGCTGCAAAAGAAAAAAGAGTTGTTGCCAAGATATCAAATCATTCTTGATCACTTGATAAAAGTAAAAAATGCGTTGGTAACAAACAGAATATTAAGTGCAAAATCTCAGGTTTGTGATTTGTTCATATATCTTTGTGAAGCAAAAAGGTTTATTGATTCAACAATATATGAATCTGCAGTTAAGTTTAAAGATTACTTTTTCTCTCATATCAAAGAAAGCTTTTTCTGGAAAAAAATTGAACTCAAAGATGCAAGAGAAATAGATTTTTATTTGAACAAATTATATAATGAAGTTTTGGAACGTTGTATTGAGCTTGAGGACTATATAAAAGAGTTTTCATAGATAGTTCGACTTTATGTTTAATAAAAAAAGTCCGATTTTAAAATCGGACTTTTGGTTTTTTATCTTATATTTTTTATTGAACTTTTGTTCCGTCAAGCATTTGTTTAATACCGTCAACAGAGCTCAAGATGCCGGTTGCTTCATAAGGCATATAGACAACTTTGTTATTTTGACCTTCGACCATTTCTTTGAGTGTGTCAAGGTATCTTACTGCAATAAGGTATTTGTCTGGTTGTCCGTGATTTTGGATTGCTTCTATTGTTTTGTTGATAGCTGTTGCTTCAGCTTCTGCTTGTTTTACCCTTGCAGCTGCTTGACCTTCTGCTATTAATCTTGCTGCTTCTTTTTCACCCTCTGCTTCTAAGATTGCAGATTGTTTTTGACCTTCTGCTTTGTTAATAGCTGCTGTTTTTTCACCTTCTGCTTTTAAAATTGCAGCTTGTTTCAAACCTTCTGCTTCGTATATTGCTGCTCTTTTTTCTCTTTCTGCTTTAACTTGTTTTTCCATAGATGCTTGAACATCAGCAGGTGGAGTGATTTCTTGAAGCTCGATTCTGTTTACCTTTACGCCCCATTTGTTAGATGCTTCATCAAGTGTTTCTCTCAATTTTGTGTTAATTGTGTCACGAGATGAAAGTGTCTCATCAAGAACCATATCCCCGATAACGTTTCTCATAGTTGTGAGGGTTAGTTTTTCGATAGCTTCAGGCAAATTTTGAATACGGTATGCTACGCTTTTGGCATCCATAATTTGAAAATAAATCAAAGCGTTGATTGATATTGATACGTTGTCTTTTGTAATAACATTTTGACGTGGAATATCCATAACAGATTCACGAAGGTCTATTGTTGTTCTTTCTGTAAGTTGTGCATATGTTCTGCCGTCTATTGTTCTTAGTGTTTCTTTCCAACGTATTTTTCTTGGGTATTCAAAAAACGGTATTATAAGGTGAAAACCAGCGTATAATACTTTTTCAAAAGCCCCGAGTCTTTCTATAATAATTGCTTCTTCCTGTTGAACAATTTTGATACCTGCAACAAAGTAGCTTATAACCAGTGCAAGTAGTACAATCAATAAAATTCCCATTTCTTCTCCTTTTCTTTTGCTTGTTTATTAATAATTTTTTCTTATTCCGTTTGTGTCTGTTATTTGTTTGAGTTCAAAATTTAATATTTTTACTCCCCATTTTTGGCAATATTCATTGCAAGTTGGGAGTAAAGAATCTGTTAAAGATTGCAAATAATCTATTTGATTTGTATCTTCAGGCGCATCTAATAATCTGCTTTGAATAATACCTGCGCAGAGTTGATTTAGGGCATCAAAAAGATAGTCAACCTCATAGACGGCTTTATAACTATCAAAAATTTGATAACTAATATTCGCTTTTAGTTTTAGTTGTGACTTGTCTTTTGCAAAAAATATTCTGTTGTCTTTAGGAAAATGAAATATTTCTTGTGTCTTTTTTATTTTTCCGTAATTTATATATTTTTTATGATTTTCAGGAGATTTTAATCCTTTAATTTTTTCAACAAAAGGCACTAAAAAATGTATTCCTGGTGAAAGAGTTTTATGAAACTTCCCAAACCTTTCAACGATGGCTTCTTCATTTTGATTTACGTAAATGACAAACATTAATCAGTATTCTTTCCTTCAACATACATAAGCATATTTTCTGTTTTAACGATTGTAACTATATCACCTTCATTATAAGTATTTCCATCTTGTGATACGGCAGGCCATTCTTCGTCAAAAATATAGATTCTTCCTTCATCTTTAGTTACAGTCTTTATGACTTTTGCGGTTTTGCCGATATACATATCTACTGTCTCTACTTCAGAAATTTTTTTACGTTTCATAAGTATTGGTCTTAGCCAAATTAAAAATATTGTGCCAAATATTGCAAAAACTATAACCTGAGCGATTGTTACAATACCGAGTGCTGCACAAATAGCGGCAATAAAGCACGCCAATCCCAAATTTAAAAAGAACAATACAGGTGTAAATAATTCAATTATAAAAAATACGACACCAGCTATACACCAGATTTGCCACAATTCAAACACAATAAAAGACCTCATAATGACTATATTACCGTGTTATCATTATAAAGTTTTTTAAATGCAACCGCAATACTAATCCCCCTTATAGCGTATAAGGGGGATTAGTTGATTAGTATCCGCCTTCTTTTATGCAATAGTGACCGTCTTCAAGGTCATATTTGTCGTGAACTTTGCATACATTGCAAAGGCAGCCTTTGTCTTCGTCTATACATCTGCTTTTTGTATAAGCACAAAAAAGATTTTCTAATCCTTCTACATTTTCGATTCCTTTTAACATATCCATCATATTGTGAGGCATCTCTTTAATCTTGCAAGAAGTTGTGTATGATGGACATTTGAGACAGTTGCATTGTTCTAAATTTTCTTTTGTTTTTTCTACTTGAGACATTATTTTCTCCTTGATTTATGATGTTTGCATTTTAATTTGTTTTAGCAAATTAAAAATGCGCTTTAAGGATAACTAAGAAAGCTAAATCAAGATAGTTTATAAATAATACTTTGTTTGATAATGCTAGTTGTAATAGGAAATTAAAATTTAAATATTAAAAAATATTAAAAAATTGGCATGGGAAAATTCTCTGCTATGATAATTGTGTTGAGGATATCGTATTTAAAAATATCTAAAATTTGTTAAGAAAAATATTATAATCTTGGGTTGTTAATAATGCAAAAAATTTATATTAACTCCTGGCTGAACATGGATAATTCGGCTGCGGGGCTTGTTCAATGTGCAGATAATGAATTAAAACTTGATTTTACAAATGTGGATGATATTTGTCTTAATGACATAGAACGTCTTTTGGATTTGCAAAAGATGGCTGTTTTTAATGAGGTTAAAATCAGTGTTGAAAATATGAAACCTCATATATCAAGACTCTTTGAACAAACAGGTCTTTATAAACTCCTTACTTTTGGAAGTTCATCTTGCTTGAAAATAAGAAAACGTCAGGGGTTGGCTTTTGAGTAAAAATTCTGATGCACAATTGTTTATAGTTGCTACTCCTATCGGTAATAAGTCCGATTTTAGTATGCATGCTGTAGAAACATTAATGAATGTTGATTTGATAGCTTGTGAAGATTCCAGAACAAGTGCAAATCTTATGGAGTCTTATGGCATCGATACAAAACTTGTAAGTTATCACAAGTTTAATGAAAAACAAAGAACAGAAGAATTTTTGAGGTTGTTTAAAGAGGGCAAAAAAATTGCTCTTATCTCTGATGCAGGTACTCCCTGTATATCAGATCCGGGCAGAGTTCTTGTTGATGAATTATTTAAACACGGAATAAAAATTACTTCTATCCCGGGAGCATCTGCTGTAATTACTTTTCTTTCAATGATTCCTAGAAAAACAGAGGAATTTGCTTTTGTCGGATTTTTGCCTCGTGTTAAAAATCAGCAGGCAAAGGTTTTTGAAAAATTTATTAATACTGATATGGTGTTTTATGAGTCTCCAAACAGACTGATTGAAACTTTGGAAAATATAAAAAATTCAAGAGGTGAAAATGCCAAAGTTGCCGTTGGTCGAGAACTCACTAAAATGTTTGAAGAAGTTAAGGTTGGTAATGTTAGCGAAGTTATTGACTATTTTAAAAACAATGTCTTAAAAGGCGAAATTGTTTGTACTCTTTATGCTGTTGAAGAAACTGTAGAAAATGAAGCAGAACTTGTTGAAAAAATTAAGAAATTAAAAGCTTTAAATTATTCAGACAAGGATATTTCTGTTATATTGAGCAGTTTGTTTGATTTTAATAAAAATAAAATTTATAAGCTTTCGTTGAGTTTATAAAAAAATGTAAAATTTTAAAAATCAGATTAACAAAATTTAGGGTTTTTGAGTATTACTCTGTTATGAGTATTCAATTTTCTACACATAACTATTGTAATTCTAATAAATATTATCCGAATTTCTCCGGTGCAAGAGATATAAATTTAAAGTATATATATGATAAAAGGTTAAGACTTTTGCCTCAGAGAATGCGAGTAAAGGTTGCTAATGCTGTAGAAAATAATGGCGATATATTTGAGCCTTTGAGAGATATTCATTTAAGAACTTATGCACCGTTGTTGGAATGCAAAACTTTAGGTAAAGCGCAAAATATGTTTTATGAATTTAGAGATGTTTTGCCTGCTAATGTTGTTATTCAACACAAATCTCCAAATATAAAAAAAATTATGGAATCGGTTAAGTTAGAAGATTTGTCATTGGTTTTGTTAAAAGAGCGCTGGGGAAATTTAAAAACTCTCGATGAAATTGCTAAGCAATTTGGCTTAAAAAGCAGAAGCGCTATTGCTTGGCTTATGGATATAATAAGAATTCCTGATTTTGGCGCAAATTATCATAGGCTTTTGAGTTCTACTGATGAAACTTTAAACAAAAAAATTGCTCAAAAAACAAAAGACTATAACGCAGCGCACAGAGCATATGTTATTCAAAGAAATCGTGAATTGAGTGCAAAAAATAAAGAATTAAACAGACAAATATCTCAAATGGCTTGGGATAGACTTCCTCATATAAAAGAGGCTATGTCAAAGTTAGCTTCAGAAACAACAGGCCCTGAACGTTTTGCAACTTTTTGGGACAAGTATCCAGAGTATGCAAAAGAATATGCGCAGATGAAAAAAATTGTTGCGCAAGAATTGCGTGAATCAAAGCCCCAATAAACTATATGTAACATTATTATAAATATTGCGCAAAATGATATAGAAAATATAACCTTTTGATGTATAATATTATGGTGAAGTTGCTATTTATTAGATAGGGAATCATCATAAGGAGAAAATATGGCAAGAATTTTGGTATCAATGCCCGATGAATTTTTAAACAAGATTGATCAAGTTGCTGACAGCGAACAAAGAACAAGAAGTGAGCTTGTTAGAGAAGCTTTAAGAAGCTATATCAAACGTACAAAACTTCCAAGCCCTCAAAAAGCTTTAAGCAATGCAAAAATTTTAGAAGAAATTTTAGACTAATTATAAGCTATGGAAATACTTGCAATTATTCCTGTTAGGGGTGGTTCAAAAGGAATACCCGGTAAAAATATAAAAGAACTTGCGGGAAAACCCCTCGTTGCTTATTCTATTGACGCTGCACATAATTCAAAATATGTTACAAGGACTGTAGTTTCTACAGAAAGTCCTGAAATAAAAAAAATTGTTTCTGCATTAGGCGCAGAGGTTGTAGATAGACCTCTTGAGCTTGCTCAAGATGAAACCAAAACAGCTCCTGTTTTGCTTCAGGTTGTAGAATATCTTGAGCAAAAAGAAGGATATAAGCCTGATATTGTTGTTTTATTACAGGCAACTTGTCCGCTTCGCAACGAAAAAGAACTGGATGAAGCTTTTGATTTGTTTTTTGCTAACGAAAAAAACGGTTGCGATTCCGTTTTTGCCGGAAAAATGTTAGGTACAACACACGCAAAATGGCGTAAAAATCCTGATACAGGTAAATATGAATGTTTGTACGATTATCGCAATCGTCCGAGACGTCAAGATACTGACAGACATTTCCCAATGTTAAGAGAAACAGGTGCTACATATATAATTAAAACTGATGTAATGAAAAAGGTTAAAGATTTTATTGGTTTTCAGCCTGAAATTTATTTTGGTGGTACTTGTGTTGATATTGACACTGTAGACGATTTTGAAAAGGCTGCAAAACTTATTGAACAAAGACGCCAACAAGACAAAGGATGTTAGTATGGATAAAGAAAATAAAGAGATTCTTTATTCTGATTTTACAAGCTTGGGGAGCGTTATGTCTTCTGTTTTGCAAGATTCTAATCTTAAACAGGGCGTGAAAAAGGCTTCTGTTTTTAAGTTTTGGCCTAAGGTTGTTGGTAAAAAATTTGAAAAATATTCAAGACCTGAAACAATCAACCAGTCAAATGTTTTGCTTGTCGCTTGTGCTAATGCTGCCGTAAGCTCAGAATTAACAATGTTTAAGGCAGATATTTTAAAAAAAATAAATGTATATTCAAAACCTTTAGGTATAGAAATTTCTGATATCAACTTTTCTCATAAGATATGGAAAGTTCCTTCTCAAAATGTATCTCAATCCTATCAAGAGCCAAAAAATCCTTATAAAAGAGATTTGACAGGTTTTAATCCTGACGATGTTGTGCTTGATGCAAACGAGGTAGAAGCGATTAGGAAAAGTGTCGAAAATAATAAATTTGCATCTGAAGAACAACGAAAAAAAATGTTTGATGCAATTATTTTGGATTTAAAGATTCAAAAATTTGACAATGACCGTAAAAAAAACTAACCCATAGAAACCCATAAAATTTGCTTTACAGGTTTTGCCAGTAGTATTGCCAAATAGCCGAATATAAAATCATAAATCATTTTGGTTCCGCTTTGCATTGCAATCCAGCTTGAAACTTCAGAAAATGGGTCTCTGTGGATAATTGCCATAAGTATAAGATAAAAAATACCGATTATATGTATTGTTAAAATACCCATTATTGTTGCTTTAGCGGTTGTTGCATAATTAAATTTGTCTTTAAGCATAAAAGAAACGATAAATACTGCCGGAATATAGGCTAAAATATAACCGAAATTATATTGAAAAAGGTAGCTGATTCCTCCGCCTAAAGCAAATATAGGGAAGAATGTAAGGCCCAGTAAAATATAAATTAAAACAGAAGTAATACCGAATCTGCTTCCGATTAGTGCTGCAATAAACAGAATTGTTGGGATTTGTGGTATATATACACAGTGTTTTAATTTTAAAAAGTTAGGGTCAGAAGGATTAAAAGAACCAAATATGTAGTGGTTAAAATCGAACTGAGTAAATGTTGATATGATAATTAAAAATACGCACCAACCCATAACCACGAGAGTTCCCATAGTTATACGTAGTTTTTTATTTTCTGCATTAAATGTATCAAGTTCGTTTTTTAAACGTTTTGTGTTCATATTTGTCCTTGCAGTTCTTGAGCTGCTTTCAGTTTATTATACAACGTTTTAAATTTTTCGTACCAAATATTTTCGGTAAACATAATTAGAGCGTTTTCGTTATTGTCTTGATAATAACCTTTACGTGTGCCAATCGATTTAAACCCGTTTTTTTCATACAAAGAGATTGCCGGTACGTTTGACTCCCTAACTTCCAATGTAATGTATTTGATTTTGTTTTTATAACAATCATCGATAATTGCAAATAATAAATTTTGGGCAACGCCCTTTTTACGATAATCAGGATTAACAGAAAGAGTCGTAATATGAGCTTCTTCAAATATATGCCAACATCCTGCATAACCCATTATTGTGTTTTCTTTGTTAATTGCACAATAATAATGGGCAAGATTGTTTTCAAGCTCATTATAAAAAGATTCTTTAGACCAGTGGTGTTCTCCGTAAGATAGTGCTTCCAATCTTACAACTTCGTCAACATCTGATTTTTGCATTCTTCTTATAGTTATATCCATAATTGAATATTATCAAAATAGTTTTATGGAGTCCAGCAAGCTGGGGTGTTTGTATTTATATATTTTATTTGTTAGAATACACCTGTATATGATTATGCGTAATGGATTGGTATAAAATGACAGAGTTTGAAATGCCTAAAAAGAAGATTAAACACCCGAAAAAATTTAAAAATCCCAGAAAAAACGGGCCGTTTAAACAATTTTTTATTATGCTGTTTTCTTTTATGTTAGCAGGTTTTATCGGTGTGAATATGTACTTGTCTTCACAACCGCCAATTCAACATTTAGAAGATTTTAAACCAAATGTTGTTACTAAAATTTATTCTTCTGATGAAGAAGTAATAAAAACTTTTACAGCATATAAATTTGAAAAGGTTGATATTGCTGATGTTCCTGACAATATCAAAAATGCTATTATCGCAACAGAAGATAAGAATTTTTATCACCACCACGGTTATGACCCTATTGGTGTAGCTCGTTCTATGGTTGTTAACCTTACAACAGGTGGCTTGACACAAGGTGCAAGTACAATTACTCAGCAGCTTGCAAGAATATTGTTCTTGAGCAATGAAAAAACATTTGATAGAAAGATAAAAGAGTTTATCGTTGCGGCAAGAATAGAAAAGACAATTTCTAAAGACAAAATTTTAGAAATGTACTTGAACAACGTTTATCTTGGTTCAGGTGCATATGGTGTAGCAGGTGCTGCGCAGATTTATTTTAACAAAACGTTGAAAGAACTTACTCTTGCAGAAGCGGCTTTGATAGCAGGTTTGCCTCAGGCACCTTCTGTATATTCTCCTTACAATAATAAAAAACTTGCATTGCAAAGACGTAATCAGGTTTTGGGCAGAATGCTCAAGATGAGATATATAACAAAAGAACAATATACAGCAGCTTCACAAGAAAAACTCAGATTAAATCCAAATCCGAGTATTTATTCTTTGAACAGAGCTCCTTATTTTGTTGATTATGCAATGAAAGAACTTGAAGAACTCGGTTTTGATGAAACTGAAATTTCTCAAGGCGGATATAAAGTTGTTACAACATTGAATTATAAAGCTCAAAAAGCTGCGGAAGAAGCTGTAGTAAGAAATCTTGGCTCTGGCGGAAACCGTCAGGCTGCGGTATTTTCGTTCTCTCCTATAACCGGAGAAATATTAGTTTATATTGGTGGTAAAAATTATTTTAAAAGCCAATATGATCGTGTAACTCAATCAATAAGACCACCTGGGTCAGCTTTCAAACCGTTTGTTTATGCCGCAGCTATTGAAAAAGGCTGGGGACCAAACGATGTATTGGATGACACTCCGATAAACTTGAACGGTTGGCGTCCACATAACTATAACAACAAGTATAGAGGAAAATTACCTTTGTATATGGGGTTGACTCTTTCCTCAAACGTTATGGCTGTTAGGTTAATTAAAGATGTGGGTGTACGTTCTGTTATAGGCGTTGCTCGTTCAATGGGTATAACAACTCCACTCGAGTATGATATGACTATTGCTCTTGGGTCTAACGGTGTAAAACTTTATGAAATGACGATTGCTTATGGTGCTTTTGCTAATGGCGGTTTTAAGGTTAAACCTTATGCAATAGAAAGAGTAGAAACTTCAAGAGGCAAAGTTATCTATCAAGCACCAAAAACAAGAGTGATGAAAGTCTTGAACTTGAATACTGCCGCAGTTGTTACGGCAATGTTAAAAACAGTAGTAGCAAACGGTACAGGTCGTGCAGCTAATATCGGTGTACCTGCAGCAGGTAAAACAGGTACAACAGATGATAGTAAAGATGCTTCTTTCTATGGTTATACACCTGATGCAGTAACCGGTGTTTGGGTTGGTAATGACGACAACACAAAAATGGGCGGTGTATATGGTAGTACAATCCCTGCTTCTATCTGGAAAGCAACAATGAAAGTTATCACAGAAAAATTCGGAAAATCTGATTTCGATTATCCTGAAGTAGACTTGAAACGTCATGGAAACGTTGATGTAAAAACTATTTCTGATGAAGAAGCTTTGGAAGCGGAAAAACAAAAAACAGAACAAAATGTTCCTAACATTGTTGGCGATGTGCTTGATAAAGAACAGCAAAATAGTTCGCAAACAGCAAATCCTGTTTCTTTCAACAATACATTTTTAGAACCGACTGCAAAACCTCAACCACAAAAGCCTGTTCTAAAACCTGTTGAACCTTTATCTCCGCCGGTTCCACCTTTGCCAAGAATGTAATAAGAGGATATGAAGAACAAATAAAAAAGAAGCTTTGATCAAAGCTTCTTTTTTTCTGCTTTATAAATAAAAAAATCATGTAAAGAAATGATAAATTTTATGCCAACTTTGTTTAAAAATGAAGAAAAATGGGAATTAAGAATATAGGTGCGAAAGTACGAGGACCGAAAGATATGAAAAAGAGTTCAAAAGATAAAGAAAGGTTAAAACCCTTGTCCCACAACGATTTTAAAATCGGGGGGGGGGGGGCGTTGAAAGCCTAAAAAAACAACTCTCTAACGTCATTCTGAGCGAAAGTGAAGAATCTCATAAATTAACTTGTTTCGCAAAGACCGCAGCAATAACCTTGGCTATGTCGTTTTTTATGGCATCGCCTGTCATAGCAGACACAGTGCCAACCCCAACTCTAGGAGAAAATTCTGCCTATACTTTAGAAAAAGTAAACCAAGCAGGCGAAAATGTAATAACAAAATATGAATGGTCAGATTCTGAAAATAAATATGTCCCTGTCTATTATCGTGTTGACTTAAAAAATACAGAATATGGTCACAAGGATGTAGCAAGTGAAACAAAAACTTTTACAATAAAAACGCCTAATGCCGATGGTAGCGGTAATGCATTTAATTATGAGATTAAATACTACACAGATGCGAGCAGATTAGCTCCTTCTCGAGTAACAACTAATCAAAATGGTGCAGATATTGATAAAGATTTTATTGGAAAAGTTTCATCAAACAATGGTGGGGCAATCTATAATAATCAAGGTACCATAGGTAATATAACAGGTGATTTTGTTGGTAATTATTCTTCAGGTTCCGGCAATCAATCAGGTTATGGCGGAGCTATAAGTAACTATGTTTATGATAATTCTTCTGCCAAAATAGGTGATATAACAGGCAATTTTATTGGAAACCATGCAAACAGGGGTGGGGCTATATCTAATTATGTTTGGAATAATCCTACTCTTTTAGAAATCGGTAATATAACAGGTGATTTTGTTGGTAATCATGCTGAAGTTTTTGGAGGGGCAATATTTAACAGTGGATCAGTGGTTAATAGTAGCAAAATTGGAAATATTAATGGTAATTTTATAGGTAACTATGTCCAAGGTAGTATTTTTGCTGCAGGCGGGGCTATTTATAATGTAGAAGGAACGGTTGGCGATATAACAGGAGATTTTATAGGAAATTATGTTCAATCTGAAAAATCTTCAGCCAATGGGGGCGCAGTTTATAATTACCTTTTGAGTGCTATTGGAAATGTAACAGGTGATTTTATCGGGAACTTTGTAATAGGGACCGGAGAGATTCGCGGCGGAGCTATTTATAATTTTAATGCAGAAATCGGAAATGTTACAGGGGATTTTATAGGTAATTATGCTTATTCTCGTTCGGGTTCGGGGTCCAATGTAGTTGTTGGAGGTGCAGTATACAATATTAAAGAAATAGAATCTATTACTGGTGATTTTATAGAAAACTATACTAAATCAACTAATATTGGGACTAAAGGCGGAGCGATTTATAACGAAGGAACAATCGGAGATATAACAGGTGATTTTATAGGTAACTATGCTCAAGGTGGTACTGCAAGTGGTGGTGCTATTTATAACTCAAGTGGAACAATAACTCTTAAAGACAATTCTTTTATTAATAATGGTGTAATTTCATCAAACAATGCAAAAGGTGGTGCTATTTATATCGGTGGTGGTACTGTCAATATTGTTGCAGAAAATAAAGATGTTATATTCGAAGGTAACTACAGCGCGACAGCTAAAAACTCTGATGGGACATTAAAAAATAAAAAATCAGACGGTATATACTTGGGTAGTGGTACTCTTAATCTTTTGTCTAATGATAAAAATATAATAATAAACGATTCTCTTGTAGCAGATAGTGGAACAGTAAATCTTTTAAACGGAACACTCAAGTTTGGTAAAGATTCCATTTTTAATGTCAAAAATATTTCATTTGGTTCTGCAGATATAAATAATGTAACTCTTGATGTTGAGAACGGTTTGGTATCTGAATGCTCAATAGGTAATATCACATTAAACAGTGATTTGAACCTTAAAATAGATATGGATTTGGCAGCGGAAAAGGTAGATTCATTCAATATTTCTAACGTTAGCACAAACGGCCATAGCTTTAATGTAGAAGACATAAATATCTTGTCTGATCTTGGTGATTCTGACTATGCAGCAGCAAAATTTCTTACAACTGATAAAGTAGGTATAAATATTTCTGATTCTGTAGACTCATATCTGACATCTAATTACAAATATGATATTTCTCTAATAGAGGATTCAGGCAATAGCTATTTGTTTGTTAAAAAAGATGGTATTAGTCTTGGTTTGCCTTATGCAATCAAAGAAAAAGGAAATATCGTATATTCTCAAACAGAGGATGAAATAATAAACAGATGGATTTTATCATCAGACATACAATCTGACAAATTTACTCTCCATGGTAATAATCATACAATTACCTCAACAAACGGCACAACAGAGGGCTTTTATATTGCATCCGGAAAAGAGCTATATATAGACAATGTTAAAAATATTAGCGGTTTTAACTCGCAAAATGGCGGTGCAATAAATGCTGCTGGAAAATTGGATGTATCAAATTCGACATTCAGTAATAATACTGCTACAGTAAACGGTGGTGCTATAAATATTTCCCCTGCTACTGCTGTAGATAAATCTAATCTAGGGGTTATATGTGGAGGCAAAGTTACTTATGGTAACGAGTCAATAGAAGGTTTT
Source organism: Candidatus Gastranaerophilales bacterium (assembly GCA_944326545.1). Classification (GTDB taxonomy): domain Bacteria; phylum Cyanobacteriota; class Vampirovibrionia; order Gastranaerophilales; family Gastranaerophilaceae; genus Limenecus. The sequence goes on from CALVEH010000001.1 coordinate 337,827, forward strand.
GCTAAAGATAGTAGTGAAAGTAATCCAGTTAACGGTTATAACTTGATTATTTTTGAAAAAACACAGGCAACTTCACAAGATGAATTTGATTCTTTAAAAGAAGAGTTGGCACAACAGATTGCTTCAGGTGAAGTTGTTGACTCTCCTTCTGATTTGCCAACAACAGAACCAAATGGTTTGGCTAATGAGATGTTGGCTCAAATTTCAAAAATGTTTCAAAAAGTTACTGTTAAATATAACGGTGAGGTGTTGGGCTCGTACATTCTAAATGGTCTTGGTGGAAACGAAGAAGTTGAATTCGGGTTAACAACACTAGGTTCTTCGCAATCATCAGACCCTGTAGAGTACGTTATTTCAAACACCTTGTTTGAGTCAAATAAAGCACAAAACGGCGGTGCTGTATCAATAGTGAATAATCCTATGAGCATAGAAGATATTCTTCAATTACCTGATATGGGAGAAACTGACATTTCTTCTGAAGTATCAAGCAAAGAAGAAGCTTTGGCTATGATTGAACAAATGATACAAGCTGGACAGCTCATACCGTCGTTTGATGACTTGATATCAGAGGATTATGTTGTTAATCTTCCGGATCCAATAGTTACATTTGTAAATACATCTTTTATAAACAACAAAGCTGAATCAAAAGGTGGTGCAATCTACGCAAATACAGATGTAACAATTAAAGCAGATAATGGAACATCTCTGTTTAAAGGTAATACAGCGAATGGAGAATCAAACGCAATATACCTTGATAATGCAGATAAAACAATAAACCTTGTAGCTGTAAATAAAGGTGTAATACAGTTTGATGACAAAATTGACGGTGCTGCAGGTTATCAAGTCAAAATAAGCGGTGATAATGCAAAATCAAGTGTGTTACTCAACAACAATGTTGATAATGCTAGTGTAACATCTGAAAAAGTATACTTAAATCTTGGTAAAAATAATGTATTTGAAAATTCTGATTTTACAATAAATTCAGGTACATTAGGATTTATAAACGGTGTTGCTGAACAACAAATTATGAAATCAGCCAACATCAACGGTAGTATAGATCTTGCTCTTGATGTAGATTTGCAAAACGAAAAAATGGATACATTACCTGAAAATGTAATAGTATCTGATACATCTAAAATAGGAGTAAATAATCTTAACCTGTTAAATGATGCAAAAGAGGATTTAACAAATATCCAATTTGCAACATCTGATTATAAATCACAAGTTAGTTATACTGGAGCAAACCCTGTAGCATATTCCCCAATATATAAATATGAAGTAGCATACAACCCAGACGAAGGCTTCTTCACATTTACAAGAGGCGGTGGTTCAGGTAATCCTTCAGACAACTTTAACCCATCAGTACTCGCTCCATCAGTAATCCAACAAGCAGGAGCTTATACAACCCAACTACAAACATTTAACTACGCATTTCAACATTCTGATACATTTATGAACATACCATATCTTGAACGTACAGCAATGAGACATTCAGGTCGTTATGCATTATCTCCAACAGGAGACGCAACAGATGTAGGAACATTCTCTCCACTTTTAACAAAAGAACAAGATGCAGGCTTCTGGGTAAAACCATACGCAAGCTTTGAAAATATCCCATTAAATAACGGTCCTAAAGTATCAAACATCAACTACGGTACATTAGTCGGTTATGATAGCTCCCTTACACCAATAGCCAAAGGCTGGGAAAGAGTATTAACAGGATACATAGGATACAACGGAGCATCACAACGTTATAGCGGAGTAGATGCATATCAAAACGGAGGTATCTTAGGCGGAACAGCAACATTGTATAAAGGCAATTTCTTCAACGCAACAACATTATCAGTAGGAGCAACAGCAGGAGATGCTAGTACAATGTACGGAAATGAAAACTATGCAATGTTGTTAGCCGGTGTAGGAAACAAAACAGGATACAACTTTGAATTTAAAGATGGAAGAATAATCCTACAACCAAACTTCTTAATATCATATACATTTGTAAATACATTTGATTATACAAACGGAGCAGGTGTCCGCATCAAGTCAGACCCGCTTAACGCAATCCAACTAGCCCCTGGATTAAAACTTATCGGAAACACAAAAAACGGATGGCAACCATATTTAAGTGTAGCAATGATATGGAACTTACTAGATGACAGTAAGGTAACAGCGAATGATGTAAGATTACCTGAGATGAGCATCGATCCGTATGTACAATATGGAGCAGGTATTCAAAAGAGATTCAAAGACAGATTCCTTGCATTCGGCCAAGCAATGATACACAACGGAGGACGTAACGGTGTATCACTCACGGCAGGGCTTCGCTGGAAAGTCGGCAAATAATTTTATATGGTTTCAATATCTCGGCTGACTATGTCAATTAGACAGTTCAATCATAGACAACAAGTCCATTGGTATTTTTTATAGGGCTTCAATATCTCGGCTGACTATGTCAATTAGACAGTTCAATCATAGCTAACAAGTCCATTCACAATTGTTCAGGGGCACAGCCCTGCTCACTATTTTTGATAAAAACTCCACTGCGTCAGCAGTAATATGGCTTTGCCATTGTAACCTTGACTAGAAACAGTTATGTTTTGAGGTGATTTTTACAGTAGCACGTCACTGAAAAATTACCGATAAAACATTTTACTGTTTCTTTTTACATAGCGTGTTTTTCTTTTTTGGTTCGTTTTTTCTTTTTGATTCAAGGACTCCGTTTTGAGTTGACTAAATGTCAAGTCAAAATGGAGGTAAAAAAGAAAAAATGAACATACAAATTTTCATAGGGCTTCAATATCTTGGCGAGCTATGTCAATTAGACACTTCAATCATAGATAACAAGTCCAACTACGATTGTTCAGGGGCACAGCCCTTTCTTCTAGTTGATGTTTTTTATATGGCTTCAATATCTTGGTGAATTGTGCAGGTTAAACATATAATCCTGTCAAAATCAGTCTGGAGACACTCTTGTACACAATTAATTTTACAATTACATAAAACCAATATATTTCCTTAAGTATTGTATCAGCTTGCTTACAGTTAAATGAAATTTGATTAAAGGGATGTTATAATGGTAGTAATACAGAGGAGTAATCCTCGTATTTAGCACCTGCGGGCATAAGTGATGTCCGCTTTTTCTATATTGATAAGTTAAGTTTAGGTATTTTTATTCTGAATATACCTTCTATATCAAGGCTGTTAATTAAAATATTTATTAGTGCGCCTGGTTTTGCATTTTTAAAATCTTTTATGTCAGGAATTATACCTAGTATTGTTGCATCAGAATATTCTTCAATCAGTTTTGGTGCTGTTTTTATTGCCGGGTCGTTGGTTCCTTGAGGGTATCTGTTGATAATTACTCCAGCAATATCAAGCCCTGCTTGTTTTGCTGCATTGATTGTTAAAAGAGTATGGTTGATTGTTCCTAAATCGGGTCTGGCAACAATCAATAACGGAATATCAAACATTTTTGCGACATCAGACATTAAAACTTCTTTTGTGACAGGTACCATCAAACCGCCGGCACCTTCTACAAGTAAAATTTCGCAGTTGTTTTTTATTGACTCATATTCTCTTTTGACTGTATCTAATTCTATTTCAATGCCTTCCAGCTCTGCAGCTATATATGGGGCAGTTGGCGCTTTCATTAGATAAGAGCAAAGTGTTTCTACATAAAAATCAAGTTGTTTTACATACGCAAGGTCAGGTGCTACTAAAAAACCGTTTTTTACTTCAGCCCCGCTTTGAAAAGGTTTGTACACGCCTGATTTGTAACCAAGTGACTGCATTACAGCTGCTAAGCCTGCTGTTACAAATGTTTTACCTACATCTGTGTCTGTTCCTGTTACAAAAACTTGCATTGATATTATTTTCCTTTTGATTGTTGTTTTTCAATCTTTTGAATGTATTTTAGTAAATCTGATATTTCTCTGGGTTTTATGTACTTAAATTGTCCTTTTTTCAAGCCTTGAATATTAATTGTTCCGTGAGAAATTCTTTTTAAAGAGATAACAGGGTATCCTAAAGAATCTAGCATTTTTCTTATTTGTCTGTTCATTCCTTGATATAGGATGATTTGAAGAACAGTATTTTTGCCTTCATATTCAAGAATCATTGAATCAGCGTATGCAATTTTGCCTGGTTCTATCTCAATACCTTTGGCCATTGTAATAAGGTGTTGTTGGTTCATTTTACCTTCTGCGGTAACTTTATAGACTTTAGGTATTTTTATTGACGGATGTGTCATTTTGTTTATAAAATCACCGTCATTTGTCATTATCAAAAGGCCTGTAGAATCTTTATCCAATCTGCCAACAGGTTTTAAATCTTTTACTTCTTCAGGAAGAATATCATAGATTGTTTTTCTGCCTTTTTCATCACTCATTGTTGTGATGTAGCCTGCAGGTTTATAGTATTTTATGTAAACAGGTGCAGTCTTTTTAAGCGGTTGGTTATTGACTGTTATCTTGTCTTTGTTTGTTACAAGAAACCCCATTTCTGTGACTGTTTTTCCATTAACTTTTACGCGGCCTTGTTCGATTAATTCGTCCGCTTTTCTTCTTGAGCAAAGTCCTGAACTTGCGATAAATTTATTCAGTCTTGTATATTCAATTTTTTTATTTTTTTTGTTAAACATAGTTGGCTTTCTTATACTTCATCATGAACAAAAACTGTGAAAAATGCAAGATAGAAACATTATGTTGACTGTAAAAAAAAACTCTTGATAAAATTGTTTTTATGGAAAAGCTAAAAGAATACAAATATTTATTAATCATTTTTGTTTTGTTTTTAATTAATATATTTTTGTTCTATGGCAAAATGATTAATATTCATACGGATTTTGGGCGAGAACTTTTATTTTCAAAAATGGTTGTGCAAGGTTCTGTTTTGTACAAGGATATTTTTAATACGTTTGTTTGCCCTTTTTCATATTTGTTTAATGCTTTTTTGTTAAAATTTGCACCAATGAATATAAATACATTTTATGTAGCAGGTGGTATAAACTGTTTGGTTATATTAGGGTGTGTTTATTTTATCAGTAAAATTTTTCTTAATCGTTTTGTTTCTTGTGTAATAACAGTTTTTGTATTGTATTATTGCTGTTTTTATTCAGGATTGATGAATTTTTTAACGCCATATTCTTATGCTGTTGTGTATGGTTTAAGTTTTTGTCTATTGTCTGTTTTGACATATTTATATTATTTAAAAACTGATAAAAACAAATTTATGTATTTTGCTTTTTTGTTTAGTGGTGCTGCTGCAAGTTGCAAGTACGAGTTTGTTTTGTATTCATTATTTTTATTTCTGTTTTTATTGGCCAAAAATAATGGTTTAAAGTCTGTTTTTAAAAGTGCAGCCATATTTTTTATTGTACCTTTGATTTGCACGATTGTCCTTTTAAAACAAGGTTTGTTATTCGATGATTTATTAAATTATTTTGCGATATTAAAAGATTTTTTACATCAACCTTATTTGAAAAAAGTTTATACAATAACTTGTTATTTTTCAAAAGATTCTATAATTTCTGCTTTCAAAACCTTTATAGCAGCAAGTTTTGTATTTGGAGTGTTGTATAAGTTTTATGAGAAAAAATCTGTTTGGGCTATGTTTTCAGGTTGGGGCTTATGGATTGCTTTAACCTTGTCTGTTTTATTTTATTTCCCATTAATGGAATATTATGCATACAGCTTTTGGGGCTTTATTACTTATATTGTAGTTGTCCTTTTATTATTTAAAATAAAAGAGTTAATTAAAGATAAATCAGATTTGTTTTTGGTGTTGGCTTCATTGGTTATTTCTTTCAAATCTTTTTGGTATTTATCTACAAATTTTTACGGCAGATACTTTTTGCCCTTGCTTGTTGTATCTTTAGTTGTTGTATTAAAAAAATATTATTTTAAAGAAAATTATTTAACTTTTGAAAAAACATTTTGTGCAATTTTGATATTTTTAAGTGTGGCTGCGTTTAGGCTTAACTTAGTTTCTTTGGTTTTAAAAAATGATGTTATAAAAACTTCGTACGGAAAAATTTATGTCACACAGTCAGAAAAATTACTTTTACAACCACTTGTTGATTATATTGGCAAAAATCTTGATGATTCAGATAAACTTGTTGTTTTAGGTAATGCGCCGTTGTTGAACTTTCTGACAAATAAAGATTCTATACCTTTTTATAGCCATTATGATGAAGCAATTGCAGGAGCTTATGGCAGTGAACGAATTACAAACGGTTATAAAACATATAAACCAGATTACTTTGTTGTCTTTGAAGGAGAAAAGAACAAGCAAAACGGTTATTGCGATACTTATGGCAAAAATATATGTAAATGGATTAATGAAAATTACAAGACAGTAAAAATAGTAGATGGTATTGAAACTGTTTATATTCTCAAAAAAATATGATAGTATAGAAAAAAGCGTTCTAACAGGTTTTAAGAAAGGTATTTTAAATGAGGTTATCAAAACCGCACGAACTCCCCGGTACTTTGATATGTGTTGAAGGTATTGACGGTTCAGGAAAATCGACTCAGCTTGCAATATTGAGAGATTGGCTCAAGGCTAAAAATCTTGACGTTATTTTTACAGAGTGGAATTCATCGGATTTGATTTCTCAAACAACTAAAAAAGCCAAGAAAAAAAATCTGCTAAGCCCAAGAACCTTCAGCCTTTTGCACGCAGTTGATTTTGCTGATAGGTTAGAGCAAATTATTATTCCTGCAATGAAGGCAGGTTTTATCGTGCTTGCAGACAGGTATGTTTACACAGCTTTTGCTCGTGATGTAGCAAGAGGGGTTGATAGAGATTGGGTAAGAAATCTTTATGGGTTTGCAATTCAACCCGATTTATCGCTTTATTATAATATTTCTGCAGAAATTTCTTTGGAAAGAATTTGTGCAAATCGTGCTCCATCTTTCTACGAAGCCGGTATGGATTTGAAATTGAGCAATAACCCGTATAAGAGCTATGTTATTTTTCAAAACAGAGTTAATGAAGAATATTCAAATATGGTTGATGAGTTTGGGTTAGTTAGAATAGATGCAAATAATACTATTCACTCAAAACAAGTGCTTTTAAGAAAATACGTGACAGAACTTTTGAGTCAAAAAGGAATTAATATCTAATGGAAAATTGCAATAATTCACATAACCATAAAGGGCTTTTAATTGTAATAGAAGGTACTGACGGTTCAGGTAAATCAACCCAGATTGAGCTTATGCGCAGATGGATTGAAGATAAAAGTTATGGCTGTATGGTGTCTGAATGGAAAACAAGCCGTTTGATTGCAAATGTAATTGATGATGCAAAAGATAGAAACCTTTTGAACGCGACAACTTTTAGTCTTTTGTATGCAGCCGATTTTGCCGATAGGTTAGAAAATACAATTATACCGGCGTTGGATTCTGGATTTGTAGTTTTATTAGACAGATACACTTACACAGCTTTTGCTCGAGATGTTGTAAGAGGGCTTGATATTAATTGGGTTAAAAAGCTCTATGATTATGCTCCAAAACCTGATTTGGTATTCTATCTTGATATGCCTATAGATATTTTGCTTAAAAGGGTTATTGGTACAACTGGGCTTGATTATTGGGAATCAGGCCGTGATATTGGTTTGAGTACAGATTTTTATGAAAGCTTTAAGATTTATCAGGCAAAATGTCTTGAAGAATATAATAAAATGAAAGACGAATACAATTTTGTAAGTATAGATGGAACTTTGCCAATTGAGAATATTCACAATGTAATGGTTGAACATGTTGAAAAACTTCTCAACACTGGCAAGTTAGATTAGTCTTTTGCGAGCCAAAATGCTTGTTGTGCCTTGTAAAGATTTTATAAAGGCGGCTTTTGGGAGTGGTAAAATTATAGAATAGTTCGGATAAGTATATGGAAGAAGGAGATTTATATGATTCCTATAGTTGACTTAAAAAGACAGTATAAACAAACAGGGGCAGAAATTGAAAAAGCTGTAGTTGATGTATTACGTTCAGGCGCTTATATTTTAGGACCTAACACAAAAGCTTTGGAACAAGAATTTGCTCAGTATTTGGGAACAAAACACGCTATCGGCCTTAACTCAGGTACAGATGCTTTGCACTTGGCTTTAAGAGCTTTGGATATAGGTAAAGGTGATGAGGTTATCACTGTTGCATTTACTTTTGTTGCTACAACAGAATCTATCGAAATTGTTGGCGCAACTCCTGTATTTGTTGATATCGATCCTGATACATTCAATATGGATGTAACTCAAATCGAATCTAAAATTACTCCAAAAACAAAAGCTATTATGCCTGTTCACCTTTATGGTCAACCTGCTGATATGGACGCAATTATGGAAATTGCAAAACGTCATAATTTGTATGTAATTGAAGACTGCTGCCAAGCAATCGGTGCAGAATACAAAGGTAAAAAAGTTGGTTCATTTGGTGATATTGGTGCATACAGCTTCTTCCCAACTAAAAACTTAGGCGGTATGGGTGATGGCGGTATGGCCGTAACTAATAGTGATTACCTCAAAGATAGAATGTTAGCTTTAAGAAACCATGGTGGTGCTGTAAGATATCATCACGATGAAATCGGTGTTAACAGCCGTCTTGATGAAATTCAGTCAGCTATTTTGAGGGTAAAAATGAATTACATCGATGAATGGAATAAAATGCGTCGTGAAGTTTCTCACAGATATACAGAGCTCTTTAAAGGCTGTGAAGATGTTATTACACCAAAAGAGCTTGATGATACATATTGTGTTTATCACCAATACACAATTAAAGTTCCAAACCGTGATGCTGTACAAAAAATGTTGCAAGAAAACGGTGTAGGTGCAATGTTGTATTATCCAATACCTCTTCATATGCAAAAAGTTCACGCTCATTTGGGTTACAAAATGGGTGATTTGCCTCATACAGAATATAATACAAAACACGTAATGAGCTTGCCTATGTTTGCAGAATTGACTTTTGAAGAACAAAAAGAAATCGTTGAAAAAGTTAAAGATGCTATTGCAAAATGCAAAGCAACTGCAGCTTGCTAGATAATTAATAATTAAAAAAATCAAAGAAGCACCTCTTTTGAATTTTAAAAGAGGTGTTTCTGTTTAATTAAAGATTTTGATGTAAAGATTTTTTAATTAAAAAATTATAAGTAACAAAATTATTTATTTTCTCTTTTTATAATCAGTTGAAAGTAATAACAAGGAGAGCGTATGAAGGTAAGTTTTGGCAAGGTATATGTACAAAGTTCCGTAGGGGCTAATGATGAAGATTACCGTGTTAAAGATAAAGCAAAAGCTATTATGGAAAAGGGAGAACGCTATCCATACCATCGTAAAGATTATTTTATTAGTGAATATGACTATCTGGTAAAATTAGGGGTGCAGAATGTTTATAAGAAGGCATATCGAGTTGAATCTTTTATATGTAACGAAAAAATTGGAGAACAAGTTTATATAAAAAGTCAATTTTTAGATAATCTAGAGAGTGATATTTTGGAACTTAAAAATAATAAAGATTTATAAAACTATCTCCCTGTAATATAATATAGGGAGATAGTTTTTTAGGATTTGGTATGGAAAAAATTTACGATTTGGGTATTATAGGCGGAGGCCCTGCCGGATACAGTGCAGCAATCAGAGCTGCTCAAAAGGGGTTTAGTGTAGTTTTGTTCGAAAAAGACTCGATGGGCGGTGTTTGTTTAAACCGCGGTTGTATTCCTACAAAAACTATTTTGCATTGTTCAGATTTTTACAAAAATCTTAAAAAGGCAGATAAATTTGGTATTGAAATTTCTGACAAGAAATTAAACTATGAAAAAATCTTTAATCGTAAAAATGATGTCGTTTTAAAAATCCAAAAGTCTTTGACTAAACTGGTACAAAGCTTTGGTGTAGAAATAGTTTGCGAAGAGGCAAAACTCATTGCGCAAGATAAAATAGAAGCAAATGAAAATATTTATCAATGTAAAAATATTATTCTTGCGACTGGTTCAAAACCCGCTAATATTAAAGGCTTAGAAACAGACGGGCAGTTTGTACTTAACTCTAACGATATTTTAAATTTAAAAGAGATACCTGAAAATATTTTGATTGTCGGTTCAGGTGCAATAGGTGTTGAATGGGCAAGGATTTTTAATGCTCTGGATAAAAATGTAACCGTTGTGGAATTGGCTGAAAGGCTTTTGCCTTTGGCTGATGTCGATGTGTCTAAAAGGTTAGACAGGTTGTTTAAAAAGAATAAGATTAAGTTTTTCACTGGTACTAAAGTTGAAAGTATTAATGATAAAACAGTGTTGCTCTCAAACTGTCCGAGAAAAATTCGTGATAAGGAGCAAAGCGACGTGAACGAATTTTTGGAGTGTCACCTTGAAAAGGTGAGCAGTGGCGGCTCGAAGGTTCGAGGCGACAACTGCGACACTAGATTAGACGGTCAGGAATTTACCTTTGATATGGTTCTTTGTGCAATAGGTAGAGAACCTGTTTTGCCACAAATAGAAGGCATTAGCATAGATTTAAACGGAAAGTTTGTTAAAGTTGATGATAATTTTAGAACAAATATTCCAAACATATTTGCAATTGGAGACTTGGTCGGAAAGATGCTGCTGGCGCACAGTGCAGTGCATCAAGCAGTATCTGTAATTGATTATATAACCGAACAAAAACAGTGTCGTTTTGATACTAATAGGGTACCGTCTGTAATTTATGGCAATCCTGAAATAGCTTGGGTCGGTAAAACGGAAGAAATGCTTGCAGGTTTAGAATACAAAGTTTCTAATTTCCCTGTTGCTGCGTTGGGTAAAGCAATGGCTGATGATGAGATAGACGGATTTGTAAAAGTTTTATCTGTTGATAACAAGATAGTGGGTGCTCATATTGTTTCTCCAGAGGCTTCAGCCTTGGTTCAGCAGTTTGCACTGATGATTGATAATGAACTTAAAACAGATGATATTTTAAAAACAGTTTTTGCTCATCCTACATATTCTGAAGCAGTATTTGAGTCAGTACTTGGGTTAGATAATATGAGCTTGAGTTTGCCAAAAGGGATGTAAACATGGAAAGAAAACGATTACCTGATTATTTAAAACGTGGCATAGTTGATACAGAAAAGACAAAACTTGTTCGCTCTATATTGAAACATAAATGTTTAAATACTGTTTGTGAGGCGGCAAGATGCCCTAACAAAGCAGAGTGTTATGCAAAAAATACTGCTACTTTTTTGATTTTGGGTAATATTTGTACGAGAAATTGTCGATTTTGTAATATTTCCGGTGGCGTACCTGAACCGGTTGATAAACAAGAGCCATTAAAAGTAGCTCAGGCTATAAAAGAGTTAGGGTTGAAATATGCTGTTATTACTTCTGTAACCCGTGATGATTTACCTTTGCAAGGGGCTGATATGTTTGCCGAAGTTATAACGCAAACAAAAAAACTTGTTCCAGACATTAAAATAGAAGTTTTGACTCCTGATTTTGAAGGGATTGAGGACTTAATTGATATAGTAACTGATGCAAAACCTGATGTTTTTAATCACAATATAGAAACTGTTAAAAGACTTTACCAAAAAGCAAGACCGTTGGCTAAGTATGAACGTTCTTTGGCGTTTTTGAAACACATTAAAGAAAGAGATGCAAATATGATAACAAAATCAGGGTTGATGGTTGGTCTTGGAGAAACTTTTGAAGAGTTAGAGCAGACTTTTGTTGATTTAAAAACGGTAGGGTGTGACATTGTGACAGTCGGACAATATATGCAGCCTTCTAAAAAACATCTTGAAGTGGAAAGATATTACACAGAAGATGATTTTAAGAAGATTGAAAGCATAGCAAAAGATGTTGGTATAAAACAAATAGTTGCTTCAGGTTTAGTAAGAAGTTCCTACAGAGCTTTTGAAACTTATTCAACCGTGTAATTATTTTAAGTAATCTTTGATTGCATCAAAGATTGATTCAATCATTTGGTTTTTAAAGTTTCTTGAGTTTAGGTTTGCAACGTCGTCTTTGTTTTTCAGGTCGCCTGTTTCTATCAAAACACCTGGGACTGGAGATGTTTTACTTCCGCTGGCAGATAAAACGCCTAGAGATTTTGCTTTTTTCTCTGTTATACCTCTAAACCAGCTATGTTCATTAAGATTATCTACGATAGTAGCTGCAAGCTGGTCATCTTTTTTATCTAGACCGCCACGTTTGTTAGCGTATACGTGTATGCCTCGTTTTCCACCGCTCGAGTTGCTGTGGAGGCTAACTATCATATTGATTTTTTGTTTTTTCTGAATATCTCTTATCGCATTCATTGCGCTATAAACAGAGCCTTGGACATAGATAACTTTCCCGCCTGCTGATGTTATTTTTTTGACAAGTTCATCTGATATTCTTTGATTTACAACCCATTCTTCAAGTGATTTTCCACCGTTACCAATGAAAGTATTAGTTTCGATGTTAGGGTTTTTCTTGCTCATTACAGCGTTGCTTGTCCCTGGGTCAAAATTTACATTTATTTTGCCATGTTTATCAATAGTATTCATTGCTCCGCCGTGACCCGGGTTTATCAAAATGGTTTTGCCAGAAAGAGCTCCTTTGCCTGTAGGGTTAATTGTTTTAACATAAGCAACAATATTGCCTTTGCTATCAATTTCAGGTAATGGACGTTTTACGTATCTTAATTGTCTTTCTGCTGTTTTTTCCCAATCGGCATAAAGTGAATTTACTGTCCAGTTTGTCTTTTTTCCCTTTACGTAAATTGCTTTAGAATTATCAACTGTATTTGTTGTTTGGTTAGACGGAGTTGTTTTAGATGCTTCAGAATCTTTTTTTACAGAGCTTGCTTTATCATTGGATTTTTCACCGATTTTTCCGTCGTACCATTCGTAAGCAAGGTTTTTGTATTCTTTTAAAACGTTTGGATATGCCTCTTTAGAAATTTCGCCTCTGTTTTTTTCTTGCTCCATGTATTTTAGGCCTCTGAGATAAACTTCTTTTGCAGAGTTTAAAATCTCATCAGGCATGCCTTTTGTGTATATTCTGGCAGCGTTTTGCATATCATATAAACGTCTTTTGCTTAACCCGCTTGCCGGTTTATGAACTTTTTGCCCTTTTGCATTTGTAACAACAGAGTAATCTTGGTCAAGATTTGCAATTGCAGTTATCCAGTTTTGGCTGTTTAATGCATTAGAAAGTTCCCTGTTATCTGCAATGGCTCCTATACCTTTATTAAAAGCCAAGTCTATAACTGATTCTTTGACCGCTACAGGCATGTTTTTGTATGCATTTTCATTAATTACTGTTTGCAAATCCAGATCTATATCAAGTAAATCTTGCGCTAAAATTGTATAAATTTCTTCATTAGTTAATTCTTTACCTTTGAATTTTGCAAGTTCATCTTTTGTTACTAGGTGACCTACTCCTATTGTATTGTTACCGTTTCTGTCTTTGTAAAGTTCATTATGTACTTTTTCAAATTCGGTCAAATCTTTAAGATAACTAGCATAGATACCTGACATTTTAGCCACATCATCAATAGTTTTTATGTTTTTAACTGTGTAAGCTTGAGGTATTAGCAATTTGTCGTCAGGATAAATTGTTGATGTTTTTGTTAAGCCGTTTGCCGATAATAGTCGTCTTGTCGAAATATTGAATTTTTCGGCTATTTTTGCAGGTGTGTCTCCTGATTTTACTGCATAAAATGTACTGTCTGAGACATTTAAATATTTCTTGTTGTCGTATTTTTCGGTGTATTCTTCAACTGTTTCAGATCCTGCATTGTTTGATGTGTTTGAGCAGTTTGTTAGTCCTAGTGTTGGCAAAAGAAACAAACCCACTAACGCACTTGTTTTTATTTTTGATAAAGGCGTTTTATGTCGGGGTGCTGTTTTTTCTTGTTGAATATTTTGTTTTGTTTCTGTTTTTTTATGTTCTGTTATCTTGAAAAATTTATTACCAAAAGAAACTTCCATTGTACATTTTCCTTCCTTACTAATTTTTCAAAACACAAAGAATGTTAAACTTGTTAAATTTTTAAAAAACAATTACAAAAGTTTATAATTATTTTACAGTTTTTTATTTTTAATTTAGAATGTTGTTACAGCGAAAGTTTAAATTAAAATTGTATTACTGAAAAGCGAGATGAAATGGACATCAGTACCAGGGCAGCTATAAGAAAAAGTCTGTTAGAATATAACGAACTTATCGAAACTATTGCCAAAATTGAGTTTAAAAAGCTCTCTTCATCTTATCTTATAGATTTTTCAGAACTTGTTAATATAGGAACTCAGGTTGTTCATCATCTTTGTTCTACGTCTGACATAACAAACTATAATAATTCTTACATTTCTACTGCCATCAAATGGGCAATAAGAAACGAAGTCAGAAGAAGATATAAATGGTATTCTCAAAAAACTAAAAAAGAGTCTGTAGTTGTTACGGATGATGATGAAAATCTTCACGAGGATATCAGAGAAGCTGTATATAAGACAATTCTCTCTATTGATGAGATGGCAGAGGCGGAAAATCCTACTCAAATAAAAGATACTTCTCGCACTCCTGCAGAAATTGCTGATTTTAAAGAAATGAGCGAAGCTATTAAAGAAGCTATGAAGAAGCTCCCTCAAAGAGAACGTGATTTGATTGAGGCAAAATTCTTTCAAGATAAAAAGCTGCGTGAATTGTCTGATGACTTTAATATTTCGCCATCAAGAATTTCTAGAATTATTCAATCAGGTTTGAACAAAATAAGAAAAGAACTCGAAAAAAACAATTTGACCTAGGTTTTAATTGCTGAATAAGGCTCTTACAAAATCTTGCGCGTTGAAGTCTTTAAGGTCTTCCATTTTTTCTCCGACCCCTATTAATTTAACAGGTAGGTTCATCTCTTTGGCAATAGCGATTATAATTCCGCCTTTCGCAGAACCGTCGAGTTTTGTTAAAGCTACTGAGGTAAGATTCACACATTCGGTAAATACTTTTGCTTGAGAAAGCCCGTTTTGACCTGTGTTTGCATCAAGAACAAGGATAGATTCTCTTAAAGAATCAGGTGCATTTTTGTCTATAACGGTTTTAATCTTTGAAAGCTCTTGCATAAGATTGAATTTGTTTTGCAATCTTCCTGCTGTATCAACAAGAATAACATCGTAGTTTTCATTTTTTGCTTTTTTTATTGCATCAAATACAACAGACGCAGGGTCAGCTCCATCATTTCTCACAATATCTGCTCCTGCTCTTTTGCTCCAGATGTCCAGTTGCTCTTCTGCCGCAGCACGGAAGGTATCACCCGCTGCAACAAGTACTTTTTTGCCTTGTTGTTTAAATCTGTTTGCAAGTTTACCAATTAACGTTGTTTTGCCTGCTCCGTTAACACCTACAATAAAATACAAGTTAAGTTCATTTTCTTTGTAATTTAGTGTGTTAGAACCTGCGGCGGTTAGAATATCCGAGAATTCGTTTTGCAAGTATTCTTTAACTTGAGAAGGCTTCATAGAGTTTTGTTTTCTTAGTTTATCAACTATAGAAGAAGCAGTGTTAACACCCAAATCAGCCTTAATTAGAAGTTCTTCCATATCATCAAGAATAAACTCATCGAATTCTTCTTCTTGTTCAACTTGTTTGATAACATTGCTAACAAGTGATTGAGAAGTGTTTTCGATAGTCTTTTTTAAGGATTCAAAAGTCAAAGAAAAGAAATTTTTCTTTTCTTCTTGTTCTTCCTGAATAGTTTGTTGTTCATTTTGTTGTTCAACTTCAGGTTTGGTATCTTTTTTCTTAAAAAAGTCAAACATCTTTAAATCCTAATTTTACGCGTTTTCTCTTTTCTTTTCATCAATAACTTTGCCTAATATTCCGTTGATGAAAGAAGATGAATCGTCTGTTGAATATTTTTTAGCTAATTCTAAAGCTTCATCAACTACAACTTTGACAGGCGCACTTTGTATGAACATAAGTTCAGCGATTGCTATTCTTAAAATATCTTTGTCGATTTTAACTAGTCTGTCTATGTCCCAACCGTGTGCAAACTTTTGAATTAATGCATCAATTTCAGCGGAGTGTTCTTTGAATGAGTTTGCAATTTCTAATACATAACTTTTAACTTCTCCTGTGTGTTCCAATGCTGTCATTTCTGCTATTTCAAGAGCTAAGACAACTTTTTCAGAGATGTTTAAAAGTTCTTCTAATCTTCCGCTTAAATCAGAAGTCATCGGCAATGCAACAGGTATGTTGTTTGATTGCATTGGCCTTGCTAAGTTTACAGGGTTTTCTGCTTCGTATGTATCAACATATTCTTTCATTGCATTGATTGCACCAACTGAAACCTTAAGTTCATCAATTGCATTGTTTGTTAGTGTTCTTACTGATTTTAAAATGATATCTTCAAATTCAGCTTGGTTGTATTTTGCAATATTTTTATCAAATTGTGAAAATAATATTAAAGCTAATTCTCTTGCAGCTCTTCTTGCTTGCATAATCTTTCCTTTTCCTTGTCTTACACTTGTATTTATTATATCCATAAAAAAACTATTTATAAAGAATATTTTTCGAATGTTACTAAGTTTTTAGTGTTAATATATTAACGTAGCAAATCTTATGGGGCAAAGTCATGATTAATAGAAGAGTTTCTAAGCAAATACAAATAGGAAATGTAAAGATAGGTGGAGATGCACCAATCAGTGTTCAGTCAATGTGTAACACAGATACAAGAGATATAGATGCTACAGTCAGGCAAATTAAAGAGTTAGAAGATGCAGGTTGTGAATTAATTAGATTGGCGGTTCTCAATAAGGATGCGGCAGCATCAATAAGAGAAATAAAAAAGCAAGTAAACATTCCTGTTATTGCAGATATCCATTTTGATTACAGACTTGCAATTCAATGTATAGAAAACGGTATCGATGCATTAAGACTTAATCCCGGTAATATTGGACGTGATGAAAATGTTAAAAAAGTTGTCTCTCTTGCAAAAACTAATAATATACCAATTAGAATCGGGATTAACGCCGGTTCTTTAGAAAAAAATATTGCAGCAATGGATTTGCCTTTGCACGAAAAAATGGTTAAAAGTGCTATGCAGCACATAAAAATTCTCGAAGATAATGATTTTGACAAAATAAAGATTTCTCTTAAGTCAAGCAGTGTTATTTCGACTATAGAGGCGTATAGGTTAATGGCGAAAATGGTTGATTATCCTTTACATTTGGGGTTAACAGAATCAGGTACGCTAAAAGGCGGTCTTGTTAAGTCTGCAGTAGGTATGGGAACATTGCTTGCAGAAGGTATAGGTGATACTATAAGAGTTTCTTTAACAGAAAACCCAGTTGAAGAAGTTTATGCAGGTTATTCAATTTTGAAATCTCTTGAAATCAGACAAAGAGGTGTTAATTTTATCTCTTGCCCTACTTGTGGAAGATGTCAGATTGATTTGATAGGTTTGGCAAAGAAAGTAGAATCTGCTCTTAAGGACATAAATAAACCTATAACTGTTGCTGTTATGGGGTGTCCTGTTAATGGTCCTGGTGAAGCTAAACATGCTGACTATGGTGTTGCCGGGGCAATTAAAGAAGGCTATATTTTTAAGAAAGGTGAGATAATAAAGCGAGTTCCCGAAGAAGATATTTTGAAAGAGCTTTTAAATATTATCAATAATGAAAATTAAATACCGCAAAAAAAGGATTTGCTTAAATCTTTAAAATAATATAGTATAATAATATTATATAAATTTATGTGAGGTTTATAGATGAAAAACTTAAGAAAATATTTTCTATTGGCTGTTGTTTTAGCTTTTGTTCCAGTATGTGCAAATGCTGAATTGTCAGTTAAAGATACAACATCTCCTGAGTTTATTCACAATCAGGGTTATTCAAGTGAAGTTTCAAGAATTATTGAAGTTAGAACAAAGGATCCTGCTACTCCAATTGCTGTGAGTGAGGAAAAACACCCTGTTTGGAAAAGTTTTGGCTGGACTCTATTGGAAACAATAGATCCATCTTATGAACGTCCTGGAAAATTTGTTAATCACGACACAAAATTTAATCGTAGTTCACCTCAGGACTTATAAGGTTTATTTGTTAAGTAGAAAAGCACACCATTTTGTACGGTGTGCTTTTTTATTATGACAAATGTTAAGAAATGTTAAGAAGATTGACGGCTTTTGTAATTCCTCAAAAACCATGGTGTGCATGAGTTTTTGGGATATGGAGTGTATTGTGAATTAGACTATTAATAAAGAATTTGTCCATTATTTCAATATGCTTTATACTAAAAAAAGTATTGGTATAATTACCAATGCGTAATTCTTGGGATGAGGGTTAACATTCAAAATGAACAAAATTGAATATAACTTGTCTGAACTGAGAAAAGAAATCGTACCTTACAAACCTATAATAATTGCTGTAACAAAATACTTTGGTGCAGATAAGCTCATAGAAGCATACAATGATGGCTTAAGGGATTTTGCCGAGAACAGAGTGCAAGATGCATTAGAAAAATTCGGTTCTTTGCCTGAAGAGATAAAACAAAATTCTCGTTTTCATCTTATCGGACATTTGCAGTCGAATAAAGTAAAAAAAGCTGTTGGTAATTTTGATTTAATCCATTCGATTGATTCTTTAAAATTGGCAGAGGCTGTTTCTAAGGAGGCGCTGCAAAAAGGTATTGTTCAGAAGATTCTTTTACAGGTTAACAATGCAAATGAAGAAGCAAAGTCAGGTTTTGCTGTTGAAGATTTAAGAAAAGCGTTTCCTGAAATAATTGCATTGAAAGGCATTAAAGTAGAAGGGTTGATGAATATAGCACCTATAGCTTCAGAAAGTGAGTTGAGAGTTTTGTTTCAAGGCATGCTTGATTTAAAACAAGAACTTGAAAAAGATTTTGCTTATGAACTTAAAGAGTTGTCTATGGGGATGAGCAGTGATTATAAAATAGCGATAGAGTACGGTTCAACAATGATTAGAATTGGTAGAAAGCTATTTACATAATATCGGGAGGAGAAAAAATTGGCAGGCGTTTCAGACAAAATTAAATCTATCGTTGGATTTTTAACATCAGGATTCGAAAACAGAGATGATATATTTGATGAAATGGCAAGTGAAATGGATGAATATCCAGTTTCAGACAACCTTGCTTTGGAACCTATGTATTCATCTAAACAAAATCAATCACAAGCTTCTAATGTTGTAAGCCACCCAGGCTTTAAAGGTTATGAAGTTGTTGTTTCTGAACCACGTTCTTACGAAGAATCTGTTTCTATCGTAAAACAGTTGAAAGAAAGAAAAACAGTTATTTTAAATCTTCATTTGCTTGATAAAGAACAAGCTATGAGAATTGTTGATTTCCTTTGTGGTGCTACACATGCTTTAAATGGTAATCAACAAAAAATTGGTGATTCTGTATTCATCTTTACACCTAACAATGTAGCTTTGAGCTCAGAATCTCAAAAAAGCAAATTTATTAGAGATGCTTTGTGGAACCAACCTCAATAGCTTTCTAACCAAAATTCATGATCAAAAATAAAGAATAGTTGGGGATATATTAGAGCCGCGCGTATCAGTTACTGCGGCTTTTTTCTTATTTTCTTCTGTTTTTGTATTTTTGATAAAAATCAAACCAATTTAATTTTAAAATGTCTTGATAAACGTCATAATTTACAAGTCTTGTGCAAATATCTTTTTTCAAGTTTTCTTGTTCACATAACATGAGTCTTGCTTTCATTTCGTCATAAAATCTGGGTTTGTGATTTAGCGGCGTTTTAAAGAACAAGAACGAATATTGAATATATTTGTGTTGAAAAAATGCATATTTGTATTCTTCGTAATTATTTGTGTTTTTTAAGTACGATTCCATTTTGTTGATTATTTTGAAAATGTCAAAAACGTTTTTATTAATACGGTTCATTGTAGAAGAGTTATTTTCTCTTCTATACATATAGAGGTTTTCATTGTTAATAAAAATTGTTTTTGCAGGCATAAATGTTTGCAAAAAGAATAATTGGTCCTCAAATATCAAACCTTCAGTAAATCTTATGTTATGTTCTTTTAAAAATTCTGTTTTGTATATTTTATTGCATGGGCTCATGTTGCCTGTAAATGGATTCATGCAGTCATCAAATACATATAATTGATTTTGTTTGGGTTTCCAATTTTTTATGTTAAATATTTGTGTGAGATATAGATTCTGTGCTTTTTCGTAGTAATCACAAGCATTGAACATATATATGTCTATATCTTGCTTAATTTCTTTAAGTTTTTTAGCAAATTTTTGATAAAGAGAAAGAGAAACCCAATCATCTCCATCAATAAAAGATATGTAGTTCCCTGTAGCTGCTTCTATCCCTTTATTTCTTGCAATGCTTTGACCTTGGTTATGTTGTGTTATTACTTTTATTCTTGTATCTTTTTGTTTGTATTGTTCTAAAATTTTGCCAGAATTATCTTTAGAACCGTCGTTTATACAAATTATTTCTAAGTTGTCGTAAGTTTGGTAAATTATCGAATCCAAGCACATCGGCAAATATTTTGCACAATTATAAACAGGTATGATGACAGAAATTTTAGGCATGTTGACTACCTCTAATCGATGCTTCAAATCGATTGTTAAATTCTTCAAATTCCATAGTTAACATTTTTTGCCAAAACGCATATACATTTTCCTGATTCAGTTTATTTAAATCAAATTCAGAAAAATTAATTTGAGAAAAGTTCTTTTTTGCTAATTCAAACATCTCATATCTTAGTTCGCCTTGTGTTGCACAAAGTTTTTGGATTAAATCTTTCATTTGCATAAACATAATTACGTTTTTATATTTTTCGTATTTTCCATGCTTTTTAAAAATACCATTTCTTAGTTTTTGTATTTCAAAAATATCTTTATAACGATTGTCTGCTGATTTAATAATAGATCCGTCTCTTTCTATTCTGTAAAAATAGTATGGATTAAAATCGTAAGATATTCTTTTGGCAGAAAGAAAACATTGCGCAAAAAATGGCACATCTTCAAAAATTAAACCTTCAGGAAATCTGAAATTTTTTATAAATTCTCTTGAGTATAACTTCCCATATGCAGAAACATGCATGCCTTCATATATCTCTGGGCCAACATCATTTTCACAAAAGTATTCTTTATGTACTTGAGTATTAAATAAATCTTTATTCAAAAATCCCAAATTTGTGTTTCATTTGTCAATGAATTAAAAATGCATTGATTGCAAAAAACAAAATCGCTTTTGTACTTCTTTATATTTTTATACAGTTTTTCAAGCATGACGGGTGATATATAATCATCAGAATCTACAAATGTTATGTATTCACCCTGTGCATTTTCCATAGCTGTATTTCTTGTAGCGGATAATCCTTTATTTTCTTGGGTTATGACTTTTATTCTTTTATCGAATTTTGAGTAATTTTCAAGAATTTTTCCGCAACTGTCTTTTGTTCCGTCATTAACGCAAATAACTTCAAAATCTTTAAAGGATTGCATTAGAACAGAGTTAAGACAGATATCAAGATAATCTTCAACATTATATACAGGAATTAAAACTGATATTTTTGTCATGGTGTTATTTTATGACATGACACTTATTTATAGGCGGTCTAAACAATGTATATTTCTGTATTATTTTATTTGTTTATAAAAAAATCCTGTAAAGAAATGATAAATATTGCTTTAATTTGGTTTAAAAATAACAGAAGTTGGGAATTATTAACATGGATATAAGTTAGAGGTTTTTACGATGGACTATTATGCAAATTTTCAGAAAAAAATTAACTTTTTTGTCGACAAAAAAATAAATTTAAAAAGTAAACGAAAAATATTGTGTGCTTTTGTTATAGCTACACTAATGTCTTTGAATATCCAAGAACAGGCTAAAGGTGTGCCCGTTCCAATGCCAAAGAGCAATGACAGCGTATATAATCTGGTTAAAGTAAATGCTCCAGGTGAAAATGTTATAACTAAATATGAGTGGTCAAATACTGAAAACAAATTTGTGCCGGTATATTATCGTGTTGATTTAACGAAATCAGAATATGGGCATGCTGAGAATGCATCAGATAAACTTTATTTTAAATTCGAAAAAAGAGACGGTGTACCGGTACTTGTTGAAAGTGATGAACAAAATTATGACTTGGTTTATTTTGTTGATGAAAATAGATTAGCTAATGACAGAGTTATCACTAATCAGAATATTGATAATGATTTTGTAGGAATGGAAAATAAAGACGGCCTAGGTGTTGTCCTCAATGAGAAACAGAATATTAAAAAGATTACAGGTGATTTTGTAAGTAATACAGCAACAGGCGAACAAGCTGGCGGTGCTGCTATTTGCAATAAAGGTCAAATAGATGAAATAAAAGGGAACTTTATAAACAATAGTGCTGTAGGATCTGTTAATGATGATCCACCGCCAAGGTTAATCAGTTCTTTGCCAGAGGCTTTGGGTGGTGCTATTTATAATGGAACAATTTACAACAGTTCTTACTCAAGTGCTCTTGCTGTTATTGGTTCAATCACAGGAAACTTTATTGGTAACTCTGCTGAGGCAGTAAATTCTGCGATGGGCGGGGCTATATATAATGAGGGTATTATTGAAAATTTAAACTCTCATTTTGTTGCCAATAATGCAACTGCAACTTCCGGAGTGGCTGCCGGTGGTGCAATTGTTAATAATGAAGGTTTAATAGCTGCTATTAATGGTGATTTTGTTGGAAATAGTGCGGTTGCCCTGACTGCTCCAACATACCAGCTGGTTCAACCTTCAAATGCTATGGGTGGTGCAATATATAATGATCAAGAAGCTGAAATCACAAATATTACAGGTGATTTTATTGGCAACTATGCATTAGGAGCTGATTCTTCTTATGGCGGCGCTATTTATAACAGTTATTTCTCTAAAATAGGTGGAATAACAGGTGATTTTATAGGTAACCATGCTCAAGGATCAGAAATGGTAATGGGGGGCGCAATTTCTAATACTCTTGGTCTTATTGGTAGTATAAGTGGCGATTTTATTAATAACAAAGTTGTATCAGAGTATGGACTAGCAGTCGGTGGTGCAATAGCTAATATGGGAATACTTGGTACGATGGAATTTGAACCAGTGCCATCTGATACAAGACAAGCTTCTCAGGTTGTTTTTAAGCCGGGAGAAATAATTAACTCTTCATTTATAAATAACACTGCAGAGGTTAAAGATGCTGGTGGTATGGCTGCAGGTGGTGCTATTTTTAGTGTATCTGACTTAAATATCACAGCAGATAATGGTGTTTCATTATTTAAAGGCAATAAAACTGTTAAAAATGGCGTAGAACAGTCAAATGCTATTTCGATATATGGTTTTGGCGTAAAACTAGGTGACGGAACGTATGAATACAGAGATTTAGCTGGCAATGTAATAGGTAATGAGGAGGTTTATAAAGAAAACCCCGTATCATTAACTCTAAAAGCCGTTAATAATGGTATTGTACAGTTTGATGATAAAATACAAGGCGGAGCAATTGCAGTTGAAAGCGAAGAAGAGGCTATATCTTTGCTACAGAAAGAAACTGCTCCAAGTGAAGATTTGTCTAATTCAATTATCAAAGATCCGACCGCTGCATTCAATTTGAAAGTAACCGGAGATAAAACCGGCAAGGTTATATTAAACAATGATGTTATAAACGCACGCATTTCATTAGATGAAACAAATCTATACTTGGGTCGAGATGATGTGTTTAATCAATCTCAATCATTAACCTTGAACTCAGGTTCAATGTCAATGATAAACAACCAAGCGGGAACAATGAATATCCCAACATTCAACCTCAACGGAACAACAAACCTTGGTGTAGATGTTGATCTTGCAAATAAACAAATGGATACAATAAAAGCAACAAACTACAACGTTGCAGAAGGAGCAAAACTTAACGTAAATAATATAAATCTTCTTAATGATGCTAAACAAGATAAAACTGATATTTTGTTTACAGATAACAAAGACTTGGCTTCAGCAACAGCATATACAGGAGCAAGCCCGATAGCTTACTCACCAATATATAAATACGAAGTAAGCTATAACCCTGACGATGGATTCTTTACTTTCTTAAGAGGCGGCGGCTCAGGTAATCCTTCAGACAACTTTAACCCATCAGTACTTGCTCCGTCAGTAGCCCAACAAGCAGGTGCATATACAACTCAATTACAAACATTTAACTTTGCATTTCAACATGCAGATTCATTTATGAATATTCCATATCTTGAGCGTGTTGCGATGAAACATTCTGGACATTACGCATTGTCTCCAACTGGTGATACAACAGATGTTGGAACATTCTCTCCATTACTAACAAAAGAAGATACATCAGGCTTCTGGGTAAAACCATACGCAAGCTTTGAAAATATCCCATTAAATAACGGTCCTAAAGTATCAAACATCAACTACGGTACATTAGTCGGTTATGATAGCTCCCTTACACCAATAGCCAAAGGCTGGGAAAGAGTATTAACAGGATACATAGGATACAACGGAGCATCACAACGTTATAGCGGAGTAGATGCATATCAAAACGGAGGTATCTTAGGCGGAACAGCAACATTGTATAAAGGCAACTTCTTTAACGCAACAACATTATCAGTTGGAGCAACAGCAGGAGACGCAAGTACAATGTACGGTTCTGAAAACTATGCAATGTTGTTAGCAGGTGTAGGAAACAAAACAGGATACAACTTTGAATTTAAAGACGGAAGAATAATCTTACAACCAAACTTCCTCATAAGCTATACATTTGTAAATACATTTGATTATACAAACGGAGCAGGTGTCCGTATCAAGTCAGACCCACTTAACGCAATCCAACTTGCCCCCGGATTAAAACTTATCGGAAACACTAAAAACGGATGGCAACCATATTTGAGCGTAGCAATGGTATGGAACTTACTTGATGACAGTAAGGTAACAGCGAATGATGTAAGATTACCTGAAATGAGTATAGATCCGTATGTACAATATGGAGCAGGTATTCAAAAGAGATTCAAAGACAGATTCATAGCCTTTGGACAAGCAATGATACACAATGGTGGTCGTAACGGTGTATCACTCACTGGTGGTATCAGATGGACTGTTGGTAATTAGTATATTTGTATAGGGCATGCTTATTTTTAAATAGAGAAAAATAAAAACCGTCTAAATAAGACGGTTTTTATTTTGTTAATAAGAAGCATGCTTTTTTATTAATTAGTCCATGTTCTTTCTGATTTTTTCTTTAGTAGAATCAAGATTTTTAATTTTCTTTTCTGTTTCTTTTACAAGTTTTGCTTTAGCTGCTCTTTCTTTGCCAATTGCTTTATATTGATTATCGATACTTGCATATTCGCTTTTGTACTGAATTAATTGGTTTCTTAGTTCAATTTGAGCGCTATCTAGTTGCATTAATGCGCTTTGTAAATTACCTGTTTCTACCGGAGTTGTTGCAGCTGTGTTTGCTGGAGCAGTTGTTGTCGCACTTGCTACAGTTTCATGTTTAACAGGAGTCATGCTCGAAACAGATTTTGTTGCAGATACTTCGGTTTTAGCTGCGCTAGTAATAGATTCTGTGATAGGTACATTTTCAAATACAGGTTCATATGGCATGTCTTGAGCGCATGCTTTTAGCCCAAATGTTGTAGAACCAACCAATATTGAAGCTATTAACAAAGATTTCATTATTTTTCTATTCATAAAAGCTCTCCTTGTTGCTCTATATATATGTCGATACATGTTAATTCTATAAAATTACATGCTAAATATCCTCATCTAACATGCGTAAATTAAAAAATGCTGTATATTATTAGATAAAATTTTGAGAGAAAAATAAAAACATAAAGAAATGTAAACCTGAAAACGCAGTCATAATCGCAATTTTTAAAAAATCATTAAAAAGTCAAAAAAAAATTAAAAAAAATGCTTGAAATAAAAATTTCTTTAGGCTACATTAAGAGAGTGGTCAGCGGGCCACGGAGGCGAAGCCGAAAGAAAGAACAAAACCAAAAGGTTTCAAAATTTACTTTCTTTAATGCCTAACCGAAAAAGATTTAAAACTTTTCTAACTGGAATGGTTTAAAACACTAAGAAGCTGAAAATTAAATTAATAACAAAAAAGATTTAAAAAAAACTACTTGACAATCAAAATTGAAGTGATACGATGAAGAAACGTCAAGAGGATGAGTTGAAAGACCTTCTAAGTAAGGTGAAAACAAACTCCAAAAAAGTTTTCACCAAGTAAAGTCTGGACAATTAAGTTTGTTGAAGGTTTTATTTGGTTCTGGGTCTGTCCCAGATTGAACCTTGAAAATAGAATAGCTAAAAACGATTAATACCTGTTGATTCAACAACAAATAAAATTAACGGACACGAATTAAAGCAAAGTCGAGCAGGAAGCATAAGCTTCCGATGGACATAAACTTTCTGACAACGGAGAGTTTGATCCTGGCTCAGGACGAACGCTGGCGGCGTGCTTCATACATGCAAGTCGAACGAGAAGCAGGAGCTTGCTCCTGTGGAAAGTGGCGGACGGGTGAGTAACACGTAGGAAATCTGCCCTTTAGTGGGGGACAACAGTTGGAAACGACTGCTAATACCCCATACGAGCTAAGCTGAAATGCTTATCTTGAAAACTCCGGTGCTAAAGGATGAGCCTGCGTCTGATTAGCTAGTTGGCGGTGTAAATGACCACCAAGGCGATGATCAGTAGCTGGTTTGAGAGGATGATCAGCCACAATGGGACTGAGACACGGCCCATACTCCTACGGGAGGCAGCAG
>CALVEH010000002.1 GCA_944326545.1 Candidatus Gastranaerophilales bacterium
ATAACAGTTTGTAGGGGAGTTCTGATACTCCCCTATAAAAATGGCTATTTATCAACTGTTTGTTGTGACATAGCCAATAAAAAAAATAAATAAGATTTTTATATTTCTATTACTAAAACAATCAAACCAACCGTACACAATAATCAAACCATGTGTTTCTTTACAGTTATAAAATAAGAGCCACCTTAAATAGTGGCTCTTATTTTATTTAGTTTTAATTTTGGGACACCTTATTAGATGAAGTTTCAGCCATATACATATTCATGTATAGTATTTTATTAGCAGTTGCCTTATCTAAGTTAATAAACTTAAGACCGGCCTTATCTCCAGTGACCCTAACAACTTCCACTTCAGGAGAAGCTTTGATATTGTGATAATCTAAATCAATAACAAACTTTTCTCCCTTAACAAGCGAACCGTCATGGACAACGGCTAAACCGCCTCTTGATATGTTTTCAATCGCTATAATACGTTTACGTTTTTCTTTTTTGTCTTTCTTGTTAGATACCATGACGTATCCGTCACCTTTAGCTATTTCAAACCTGATTGAATCACGTTTAGTCGGTTTATAAGTTGATTTATCAATATCAGCGAATTCAGGTGTAGTTGTTGTTTTTTGTATTTTATCATCTTTATATGTCAATCTATAGAAGCTGTTTTCAGTTCTAGGGAGAACAATTACTTCATAAGGGTTGTAGTGAACAACAGGTGCCTTAGTTTCCAAAGCTATAACATTACCCATATTTAAGGCAAATGAACCTGTTAGTTTTGTGTACAACTGAGAAGTAACAGGTATACCAAAATCATTTGCGATATTTCTGTAGTAATCGTTATCCACTATAGTTAGCCATCTGTAGCCATTTGCTGTATCAACAAAGTGTCCGCCACCTTGACCGCCTCTGTTACCATTTCTAAATTCAGCATAATTTGTAATAAATCCGTCTGATATATGCAAATTCAAATCTTTTGTATCTACATACGCATTATCAGAATAGAATTTTAACAATTCCATACCACGATTATCAGTAGGAGATGTACTTGCGGAATTTAATGATAAAGTAACATCTTTAGCTTTGTATACAGTTTCTTTAAAACCAACAGGGTTATTAAAGATAGTCATAGTTTGTTCAACATCTTGTGGTTTATAGTTTCTGTCAGATTCTTTTCCGCCGGCATTAACGACATCATCAGGAGAAACACCTTGTATATCAAACACAAGTTTGTCACCCTTACCTACAGTATTAAAGCCAGTCGCTTTAAGATTCTTTTCAGAATCAGGATTCATATAATCATTAGCATATAATCTACCTTCTGTAGCATCAAAACCATTTGGTCTATCTTTATTAGAGACAACAGAACTAGCTGCATCATAAGCGTGGGCAATAATGTTATCAGCCCTCAATGTTACATCAGGTTTGCCATTGCTTTGACCTTTTATGTAAGCATTATAGATATTGAGAGTAGAGTTAGCATCGTTCGGATTAACTCTTGTATCAGGATTAATATCCAAGACTCTTATATCTACAGTTTCTGGGGCAACCGATGTAATAGTTATTCTATCATGTGGATAAAGAATATCATCATCAGGTGCCATATTGGTAACCTTACCCAAATCATAAATAGTCAAGTTAGCACCTTTAGAAACAATTTCTAGGTGTTTACCTGCTGTAATTTCTCTTATAATAGCATCTCCGGTAAATTCAAGTCCCATATTACCGCGTTTTGTAATAAGCTGCCAGAAATTATCATTATTTCCCATACCGCTGATATAAAGATCATTTTCTGCCATTGCACTTATAGAACCACCGTCAAGTTGATAATAAGTAAGCTTATTATCTTTAACTCCGACATTGTCACTACCAATCAATGAAATATTGCGTCCAGTCACATTTGCTTTTGATTTATCAGAAGCTGCATTAATTATAGAGTAACCGTGGAAGTACGCATCGTCTGCTGGTGTCGGATTTTGATCTTTTTGCTTCCAATCAGCCGCAGTAAGCATAACATTACCATCAGAAGTAATATTATCGACCTTTAAATCAGAATTTTTAGCTCTGATATTAATTAATGCATTGCCGTTATTAGTTGCATTTGCCTTAACAACACCGTTCACTTTAACATTGATTGATTCTGTATAATCACGAGTTGAAGCATTAACTCCAAAGCCTGACTCTTTGCCTTCAAGAGCGTGTGTATCAGAACCAATATTACCGTCAGTTACACTAAGATTTAAGTTACCTGATGAAGAGATCAATGTTTTATAAGCTTTATCAGGTTTACCCAAATCATGGTTTTGATTTTTATTTTGTGTATCAGGGTCAACTATTCCGTTAAGAATGTCACCGTTAACCTGTGTTATTGTTATGCTTCCATTTTGAGTATTAATATAGAAATCATTATTACTATCATATTCACCAATTGAAATATCAGAATTTTCATTAATTATTTCAATATCCTGTTTGATAGCAGATATGATACCTTCAACGGCTATACCAATTTCTTTAGTACCTTTATTTGAAATAGATATTTTACCGTCATTGTTAGTTATTCTGCCTGTTGTAGCAAGTATTATTGAAGATGTTTCAGCATCATTGTTATTAGTAATAACAGTCACACCTTTTTTATTTTGTATACTTCCTGCCAAAGACATGCCTGAAGCACCTTCGTTATTAACAGTTAGTTTACCGTTATTGTTAACAACCTTTGAGCCGTTTTCAGTTACAATTCCGGAATTGATATTTTTGTTATCAATAAAAAGATTTCCACCAGCATTTTCAACAAGTGCCGTATTTTTCAAAGTAATACCGCTATTACCATTATTATCTATAGAGATATTACCTTGATTGTTTTTAACAGTACCTGCAACAACAGCGCCACTAGCAGTATTTGTATTGTCTACTACAGTATTTCCTTTACCAATGTTGAGTACTTTACCTAATATAGACAACAATCCTTCACCGCTGTTAGATATTTTCATATTATCTTCTTTTAATTGTGAATTATTTTGTACTATTGCTGTTTCGGTTATATTTAAAGCACCTTTTGTATTATTAATTGTAATAGTAGAAGCCGTACCAGAATTTGACACCAAACCACTGATTTCAGTGCCATCTTCTCCATTATTTGTTAGAGTTACGCCTGTGCCAGCATTTTCTACTGTTCCCGATACAAGTAGTTTGCCACCATTATTTGTAACAGTTGTACTACCTTTGGAGTTTTTAATTTTACCAGATATAGTAGAACCTTGGTTACCTTCATTTTTCAATGAAACATTACCAGAAGCATTTTCTACATTGCCAGCAACAACAACTCCACTTGTGATATTTGTGTTGTCTATTACTGTATTACCTTTACCAATGTTGAGTACTTTACCAAATATAGACAACAGTCCTTCACCACTGTTAGATATTTTCATATTATCTTCTTTTAATTGTGAATTATTTTGTACTATTGCTGTTTCGGTTATATTTAAAGCACCTTTTGTATTATTAATTGTAATAGTAGAAGCCGTACCAGAATTTGACACCAAACCACTGATTTCGGCACCAGCATCTCCATTATTTGTTATAAGTAAGTCTTTTCCTTGATTTTGAACTGTACCGAAAATTGTTAATTTTCCAGCATCATTCGTAATACTAATATTTTCCGCAGTATTGGTTATCAAACCAGTGATTTTTGTACCATTAACACCACTGTTAGTAATATAAACGTTTCCAAGTTCGCTATCGATAGTTCCAGCAATAGATACGCCCATAGAACCATCGTTAGTGATTGTAGTATTTCCGTTAGATGTCTTAATCACACCGTCTACGACAACTCCAGAATTTGTATTAGCATTTGTAATATTAGTGTTTCCATAGCTTTCTATCGTTGGAACAACAATACCAATTTCATCGAGTTTTTTATCAACTAGTATGCCATTCTGTCCGTTTATATTTAAAACACTTACAGAATCGCCATTTTTGAATCCTAGACCATTTTTAATAGAGCCTAAAACTTCAATGAAACCATTTGATTTTATTGTAGTATCAGCCAAAAGGCTTCCTTGATTAGTAATATTGGTAATAGTACCTCTATTATCAAATGAACCATTCATCCTATTATTTTCAAGAGTATTTATAACAAGCTGTTTATCTGTTTGATTATCAATTGAAACTGTTGCATAACCGTCAGTATAAGTAACACTACCGTTACCAGTTACTGAGCCTGTTAAATTTACATTTCCTCCTTCTTGTTTAGTATTAAACACAAGAAGCTTACCGTCTTTATATAGAACCTTAATATTATTAGTCGTATTTAAATATGATGATTTGTCACTTCCGCCTAAATTCACCATATTCTTTTCACCAGTAGTAGGATCTACTACCAAGTTGTTTAACATATCATCTGTTATGGTTAAATTTCTATCACCATAGCCAGCCTTTAAAGTGCCATCAATTTTTATATTTTTAGCATTAATGTCAATATTTTGACCAGCAATAATTCTATCACCTGCTTTTACATCAAATGATGAATTAGCACCGTTATATGTAACATTTCCCTGAGTTGCTACTATATCTTTTGAATTGACAGACACTGGAGCATTAAACTCTATATTTCCACTTTCATTCCATATATCTAGCAAATCACCACTAGCAGTAATAGAACCATTGAAGATAATATTAGAAGCAATAGAATCTTCTAAAGTAGGATTCATATGATCATAGTAATTATTAATTACAATACCATCTATATCGCCCTCTGTTTTTAAATAAACGTTATCATTTACTGGGGTTGATGAATTAGCTAGATAATTATAGTTTGTTCCGCCAATAATGAGACCTGCCAATGAATAATTATCTAAATTGATGTTTTTAAACACTAAGTCTCTATTAGAATAATTATCAATACCAAGACCAGCAGTTACTAGACGGAATTCTCCACTACCTTTGACGTCAGCTTTTTCAATACCGTTTAACTGAATTTTTGCATTAGGTACTGTAAGATTAGCAAACTCAATCGCTGCTTTTTCTATATTTAAATCAGAGAGCGGATTATCAATCAAATAACTAATTTGATCATTTACAGATGTAAGAGAATTATTTAGAGAATCTCTGTTATCTTGATATCCTTTATTTACACTTTCAAACTGGGCTATAATTGACTCTAAGCTGGTTTTACCAGATTGTAAATCATTGATAGCATTATTTTTGTCTTCGTCTGTATTTCCTAAAACGATTTGCCCATTGTACAAAGTATAGCCATTACTTTCAGTGAAATCGCCTTTTGCTGTATTATATGCGTCTTCAATAGCTTTTACTTTATTATCAAGGTTTTCTTGATCTTTTAAAATTTCTTTTGCAATGCTTGCAATACCTTGAGAATTTCCTGCATCATCAAGCTCACCTGCTTTTGCCCAAATTTGGTCAAATAATTCTTGAGAAATCTGATTATCACCCGAACCTACAACAGCTGTTTGGACTTCACTTTTTAACTGGTTAGCTGCAGATTCAACAGAAATTGCATTATTAACTTTATTCAACAAGTCATTAATTTCTGTAAGCTTTTCTTTATATGAAACTATTATTGCATCATTGTCAGCAATTTGACCATCAAGTTTAGATATTTTATCCTTAAGATTTTGAGCTTCTTTCTGAAGGCCTTTTATCGTATCTTGAGTTAACTGTTCTCCTGATATATTTGCAGCATCAACTATTTTGTATTCATCTTCTAAAAAGCCTTTTAATTTTGCAACATCAATGTTTCCATCTTTGTCTATATACATATATCTTTGAGCAGAATCGCCGGCTTTTATCACCCCATCCAATTGAAGAGCATTAGTTAATTTATTATCGATTCGAGAATATCTGTTAACAGTATGGATAGGAATACCAAATACGATTCTACAAGTTAGATCTTCTATCATGTCAGATGTTAGTTGGCTATTTCCTGATGAATAATTAACTATAACATCCTTAGATGAAATGATATCTGCATTTTTAGCAACAATTAACTTATTATTAACAGCATATACAACTTTGCCATCTACTACAGAAGTTGGAATTGCCGCATCTACAGTAATTTTAACATCCTGATCCAAGATATTAGTTGAATTTTTCATAAAATCAAATTGTGCTAAAGAACCAGCTCTGATATGGCCTTCGTTATTTATCAAATTATTCACATTTAGAGTAATATTTGATGTTGCATCAATATCTCTAAAACCAAAATGATTTGCATTTAAATCTACATTATTTTTAAGAGTGTTAGAAGAATCAAGAGCTATATTCAAATAATCTCCAGCAATAGTAGAATTATTTAATACATTAAAGATATTGTTGTTTGTAACTGTTAAATTAGAAAATCCATTAACGTTAGCAACAAAACCAGAACCACTTGCATTTACACTCTGGCTGAATGCAGAGTTAGTATCTACATTTACGTTCATATTAGATTTTGCAGTTATATTTGAGTTTTTGACATTAACTTCAGATGTTTGTGAAACATTATTATCTATAGTAGTAGTAGTTTCTACAATACCACCTGCCGCTTTAATAGTGTATGCAATATTTTCATTTTCTTTTGTTCCTATCTCAGCAGTAGAAGAAATATTAACATTGTTAGCTTTTATATCTGAACCATCTTGAACATTTACTTTTGATAAAGAAGTCATATTATTGTACAAACTTCCACCAGAATTTACGTATACGCCATTTTGTGTAGTAGAGCGTTTCATCAAAACTCTGTTTTCATTTTTTGCACTTAAATTGAAATCGCCTTTAGAATCAAATTTTGCACCTTTTACATTTATATTGTTTGAGGCATTTACTGTGTTACCTGATAAATTTTTAGATATAGCCACTAATGCATTTGCGCTTTCGCCCATTATAGACTCAGCCGTGTTGACCGCATTAGCAATAACGGATAAACCATTATTAAAATCTTGATTAGTTGCATTTGCAGTTATATTTACATTTGAATCACCTTGAGTAGTCGTAGTTATTTTATAATTTTGAACACCTACAAACGATGTACCGTCTGACTCAACAGAGTTATACGAATTTCTGCTAACCTTTGAACTAACATTCATATCATTCATTGCTAATGTGCCACCAATATTAATAGTGGTATCCGTATCAATTTCTGAAACAGATTCATTCACACCAACATTAACAATACTTAAATTAGCATTAAGCATTTGAGTATTTGTATATGCATCGTCAGCTAAGTTAACTTGTGCATTGCCTGTTATGGTATTATGACCGGAAATGTCAATTGTATTAGACCCTTTAGCTGAAGCATTCATATCCAAAGATTTAACACTTATAGCACCCAAAGAATTACTAGAATTACCAACAAGAGCATCTCTGTCAGCCAAAGAACTGATTTCAAGGTCTTTTGTCGTAAAGTTACCAGTATTCAATTTAGCTTCAGTTTTAGAGTTTACAGAAGCATTGAGCTTTGTTACAGAAACATCAGCTAGTGAAACTTGTGATTTTTGAGATATAACCTCAGCTTTCATCAGAGCTGCTTTTGTATTATCAGATTTTTTGACACCAGATGCAATATTTGTTTTGCCTTTGTTATTTACCGTTATTTGAGCATTATCAATTCCAGACATAAATTCAGAATTAACAACCGCACCTTGATTTGCAACATCAACACCAATTATTGAATAAGTGCCAAGACTCATAGTTGTTGTTGCACTTATTCCATCAGATGAAGCAATTATATTCATATTATTAGAATCAATAGTACCTGTTGCATTGATCAAAGCATGGGTAATAGCATCAGATTTAGTTCTATTCACTGCAACATCAACAGTTAAACCACCACCAGCTTTAGTATCTAACTTAGATGTCAAATTGCTAGTATTAGATGCAAGAACATTCACATCATTTGCATCAATATCAACATTGCCTGAAACTAATGATTGAACATTATTTGATGTTTCTGCTATTGATACAGAAACATTAGCCCCAACACCTGCGCCAAGAACACTTAAGACATCAACATCAATATTATCATTAGAATTTGCATTTACTAATAAATTACCCTTTGAATTGATTGTAGCATCAGAAACTTTTGCAATAGTTTGTGCAGCATTGTTAAAGTAGCCAACACCACCTTTTATTCCGACAACCCCTACAGTAGCATCAACAACATCAACTTCAGCTTTTACATTAGAAACAGCATCAACCTTAACGTTACCAGAACTAGCAGTTATACTGCCACCAGAAATTTCAGCGTCAGTTTTATATTTCATATTGGTAACTAAAACACTAGCACCCATTGCAGCTAGTCCGACACCTGCACCAATATTGTTTGAACTAAAAGTATCATCATTATAACCTTTTAATTTATTTGATGCCGCAACTTTTATTGCGTCACCATCAGAATTTTTACCAGTAACAGTAACATTACCGTTTATATTTGCTTTTGTACCATCTTTGATTGTTCCTGACGTTAAATTATAAGAGGCTGTCTTTGTTTGACCATCTTTTTCATATTGAATATTATTGGAATTTCCATTAATTTTAGCAAGTGAATCATTGATTTTAGATGAATTCAGTTCAGAAGTACCGGAAAAATCAACTTTACCGCCTATTGAATTGACAACAACATTTGCAGCAATACCAGCAACACCACCAACAGCATTAGCTATAGAATTGTCCATTCCAATTACAGAATCTGCTAAAACTTCAACATTTCCTGCATTAATTTTTCCGCCTTGCGTAGTTAACAATTCTGATACCACGGCATTGTTAATCACATTTACATTGACACTTGCACCAACAGCCTCAGTACCTACAGCAAGCAAACCGAGTTTGTTATCAACTAATATTTGATCATTAGCTGTAACACTAACCTTATCAGATGCATTCATCGATTTGTCTTTAGCGTCAATATATGCCTTAGTTGTATTTTCAATATAATTAACTATTGTGTTAGAACCAATAGAAGCACCGAGTTCTGCAACAGAAACTCCAATATTAGTATTTTCAAGATTTTCATCACTGTCAGCAACAACAGAAACTGTAGAAACACCTTCTAAAGAAGTGTTATCAATATACGAAATTAAATTGTTTTCAAATGAATTTACAACTGTATTAATTACAGCATTTGCGCCTGCACCAACAGCACCACCTGCATAAGCGTTATTATTTATATTGGTACTTTGCTTAGCAAAAGAGGACACACTACCCCCTTGTATAGAAGAATCGGCAATGTAAGCAGTTACATTGTTATTAATAACATTAACAAGAACATTCGCTAAAGCATTTGCGCCAATACCTGCTAGACCAGCAGACGCCAAACTGTCAGAAATATCAATATCTGATTCAGCATTTACTGATGTAGATTTAGCCTTTGTAATAGTTGTTCCATTAATTTTTGCATGAATATCATTATCAAAAATGTTAGTAACAGTATAACCACCTAATGAAGCACCTGTTACTGCACCTGTTGCACCCACAATGCCGGCATTAACATTTGCTATTGTTTTTGCAGAAACATTAGTATCTGCACCTTTTACAGAACCGCCCTCAATTTTTGCTTCAGTTTTGCCTGTAAATTGGTTCACAACAGGAATCAAATTAACTCCTGCACCTGTTGCGGCAACAGAAGCAGCGGCCAAAATATCATTGATATAAACAGAATTTTGAGCATTTACGCTTACTGTTGAAGCATAATTAATACCTGTATTAATTATGTTAGCTATAACATTGTTTTCAATAACGTTAGCATTTTCAACACCGCTCACTGCAGCACCGGCTACTGCACCTGCAATGCTGAATACAACAGTGTTTAAATTAAACAAATCATTAGCTACAACACTTACACTGCCATTTTCGACAGTAGAACCTTCTATCGCAGCTTTCGTTGTTCCTGAGTAAATATTATTTACACCTGTAATACCGACACCAGCTGCAGAACCGAATGTCGTACTAATCACTGCATCATAAGTATTCATTGTTGAATTAGCAGAAACATTCAGTCCTTTTGTTGAAGAAACTGTTGCATTATTTACGTATGCACTTACAGCTGTTGATACAACGTTAGCAATAACGTTAGCACCAACTCCAAAGCCTCCACTACCTGCAACATTTACTATACCAACCAAAGGTAATAAAGCTGTCACATCGGAAGAATTTATAGAGTCTTTTCCAAATAAAGAACCAATACCAGTTGTTTCTTTATCTTTATTAAAATCATTATTTGCTTTTACATCAATCTTGCCATTAGTTGTTTTAAGTGTGGTATTTTCGATACCAGCATTAACCTCAGAAGCCATAGTGTTTGAGATAGCAACACCATCGACTGATGCAGCACCACTGCCTTTGATTAAAGCGATATTAGCTTTAAAGTTTTGATTATTATTTGCAGAAATTAAGACATCACTACCAACGTTGATATTCCCGGCTTTTTGGCCATTAGCAGCATTTTTACCAACAACAGCATTTACTTTATTAGCCAACACGTCAACATAAACAACACCGCCAATGCTAGCGCCACCTGCCCCGCCAACGCCTATGTTCACCGATTCAATATCCATAGAATCTGATGCATCAACAATTAAAGAGCCATTTGAATTTATATTTACTCCATTACCAATATATGCATTAGTTGTATTTGCTACAATATTTGAGTTGATAGAACCATTGACAGAAGCCGCACCTGCTCCACCAACAATAAACATAATTGATTTGTAAACCTGAGAAGATTCGGCATCTACATTTATGTTGCCGACTTTTGAAACAGTTCCAATCTTAGCTCCATTTGAAAT
The DNA here is from genome assembly GCA_944326545.1 of Candidatus Gastranaerophilales bacterium. Taxonomy (GTDB): domain Bacteria; phylum Cyanobacteriota; class Vampirovibrionia; order Gastranaerophilales; family Gastranaerophilaceae; genus Limenecus. The sequence continues at coordinate 10,766 of CALVEH010000002.1, forward strand.
ATAAGCATTGACATCACTGACATTAACATTAGAGAAGACAGAACCGCCAACAGCAGCTGTTCCTGCTCCTGTTACATTACCAACAATTACGTCTGCAACTGTCTTATTGGAAGCCAAAACGTCAACAGAACCGGCATTTTGAATTTCGACATTTGAGCCAATATATGAATTCACATTGTTTATAACATTTTTAGAAATTAAAGATCCTGACACACCTGCAGTATTACCACCAGCAACATCAAAAGTCATATCCCAGTTTTCAAAACCATCAGAATTAGCAATATCTTCACCGGCTTCAACTTTTTCAGTTAAAGAGCCTAATGTAATATCAGATGGATTTTCTGCACCAAATATATTTTTAGCACTAGCGTCAACCTTTATATTTCCACCATTGGTAATAGTTGCATTGTCGATATGTGCATCAACATTTTTAGTATAAACATCTGCTAAAATAGAACCGCCTACACCAGCAGTTCCACCAGTTGCAGCAATAGTACCACCTCTACTTCTTGATTTTGTATTATCTGATGCAACTACATCAATATCGTTTGCTGAAACTGTAGATTTTTTATTTGTACTATCTTTGTCAATTTTTGCAGTTGTAGTATTGCTAACGACATTCACACCAACATTTGCAGCTGCAGCAACTGTACCAGATCCAGAGATTGCAGCAGCAACTGGAATAATATCTATATTTCCATCTGAAGTTGATTTAACTGTTAATTTTCCTGTTGAAGACACATTTGAACCCAAAACTTGAGCAGTGTTACTACTCAAAAGGGTGTTAGACAAGACATTTGCACCTATCGTAGCAACGCCTGCATTAGAAGCAGCACCTACAACTGTAGCACCTTGAATAGAATTATCATAATCTGCGATAACATTTGTTGTTGCAGCACTTGTCACATTGGAAGAAATAATTGATGCATTAACATTATTTTGAATAACATTTACAATTCCGTTTACAGAAACTGGAATACCAGAACCTGTCTGAACTCCCATATTGGCAGCTAAGAAATACAGATCCTCGTTATTTTTAGCATTAACATCAACAGAATTTGCATTAATTTTGTAATTATTTTGTAATGCCGCTGTTACAGTATTATTAATAACACTGACAATCGCACCAATACCTATACCAACACCTGTTGAAGCTGTAGAAAAGCCTAAGGCGCCAGCTGTATTAATATTTCTAAAATTATTATTCGCAAATGCATCTAAATCACCTGATGCAACAATTGTAGAATTATCAACAATTGCAGAAACCTCATTTTCAATTACATCAGTAGCCATTGCACCTGAGAAAGTATAACCATTTTGCGCACCAGTTATTACAGTACCACTAACGCCAACAGATACGAGATCTTCTGTTAATTTAGAAGAATCTTTGTTTGCAGCGACTGAAACGTTATTTAAGTTATTCAATGTAGAATCTTGAATTTTTGCTTCAGTATTTTTATTGATGATATTTAAATTACCACCCATGCCGGCACCAACAGATGTCGAACCACCTTTGCCTGCACTAACAGCCAATCCACCTGCACCTTTGTATGCAGTTGAATGATTTTCTGCATCAACATCAACATCAATTTTTCCGTCCGCATTATTTGAAACAGTGGCATTCTGGATTGTTGCAGCAACAGAATTTTCGAGTACATCAGCATTGAATGAGCCACCGGCAACTACAGTTGTTGTAGTATCATCTTTATCTTTTTTACCTACTCCAACACCAATTGCAACCTGAATATTATCATTGCTTTCATTAGCCTTAACATTCAATTTATTGTTATTTGTTAAGTTTTTGTTGAATATGATATTTGTGCCATCAATACTTGCTATTGTTTGGTTAGAATTCTGAATAAAATTAACAGCAGCACCAGCTCCTACAGTTGCCGCATTAGCAACACCACCCCCAATATTCAAAGATTTTGTTGCTTGGCTTGCTTCTACATTTACGTTATTACCAACATTAATTGTAGCATTACCAATTTCAGCTTTTACAACAGACTCATTAATTTGTGTATTAACAGAACCTGCAGCAGCTACAGATATATTATTAGCGTGACCTTTAGAAGCATCTAAATTATCTAAAGAACCAGCTTCTTTACCCGTAGAGCCTTGATACTTAACATTATTGCCATTTGAATCTTTTAGGGCATTTCCATTAGCATCTTTTAAATCATTATTAGAATCAACCTTATAATCCTTACCGTCTACAGAAATATTTTTATCTGTAGAGACAGAATTATCCGTTGATGTTGAAGCCAATTTATTTTTTATTTTATTGAAAACATCACCAGTTTTAGACAAAGCAGAATTCAATATACCGCCTGAAGAAGCCCCAGGTTTTTCTACTTTTACGCCACCAGCGAAAGCACCAGCAAAAGCTAGGTTAAGAGATTGAGTTCTACTATCTGCTTCTACATTTAAACTGTCATTTAAAGTTATATTTGCTCCATCAGCAATAGTTGCAGATACTACTCTATCAAACAAACTAACATTTACAGAAGCCCCAACTGCCCCACCTGATGAACTGCTTCCGCTACCACCTTGCAGCTCTTGTTCAGAAGTTGCACCTGCAAATAAAATGTTAGATATACCATCTTTTATAGTTGTTGATTGTTCTTTAAAAGACAACAAACCTGATGTTTCATCAATTCCACCAAAATTACTAATAGTAGGAGAAGACAAATCAGGATCAAAACCTACATCAAAATTTCCATCAGTAGGCAAATCTTCCCATATCTTATCCCAAGAAAATTGATCACCTGCTTTAGCAAGTTCATTTAATTTTGCATCGCCTACTTTAACATTTAAATTATTAGCTTTTATTAGTGCTTTTCCAACAGAAGATGATGTTGTACCATCAAAATTTTGTACTGTAACACTACCTGAAATAGAAAAACCATCTTTGCCAGATGCCTTGCTGCCAGTATTTACAACAGTAACAAATTGATTTTCTGTCCCTGATAGTACATCAACATTACCTTTTACATTAACCTTAGCATTGTTATCAATTAATGCTTTTGTATTATTAGTTACACTTTCAACAATAACGTTTCCACCAACACCATTTGCACCAGATGCTGCACCCGAAGGCAAAATCAACAATTTGTTGATATCACCTGCTGCGTTGTACTGAACAGTTTTATTTGCAGCGTTAACAACTACATCTCCGCCTGATACATCTGCATATTGACCAATTTGTGCAACTGTATCATTGTTGACAGCTGAAGAAATCACAGAAGCAGATAATCCCATACCCTCTGTTGTTTTTGATGTAGTCGCAGCCCAGTTATTAAAGAATCCTGCTAAGCCTTTAGAGTCTTTGACATTAGTTTTAAATCCTGTTAAAACATTACTAATATCGGCAGATACTTCTCCAACAGGGTTTGTTATACCTTGCAAAAGAAGACGAATATCCCAATCTTCTCCCCATTCTGCTTCTATATTTCCAATAGCATCACTAGGCAAATTCGTTAAGTCGTAGCCAGTTTGCAACAAATTCAAAATGAATTCTATCGTTGCACTGTTTCTAGGCAATTCAGTTGTGGCGTTTACATCCAACTTATTATTTGCAACAACTGTAGCGTGATTTGAAGCTGTAGCGTGATTTGAAGCTGTACCTGACTCAATGACAGCTTTTGTTGAATTGTTCTGTTCATTAACAATAACAGCAACTCCTGGGTTCGGTATAAAACCAGACACACCGGAACTTCCACTATCGTCTTTTTTACTTTCAATTTTTACATTAGACGTAGCATTGTTGACCGTTAAATCTATTGTGTTTGCGTTGACTTTAACATCATCTGCATGAATAGCTGCATTTTTACCAATTGTTGCAGTTGTATTAACATTAGAATCATTAATAACTGTTGCTACACTAACATTAGGTAAACCTGATGTATCAATAATCGGTCCATTTCCACCCATATCCAAAAGTCCAGCAAATTTATCAACAACTTTGGATAAAATTTGTGATTTCATTTTATCTATGAAATTTTTCTTTGGTGCATCCGATGTTACATCAGCCTTTGCAATAGTAGAACCCATATAAAGATTTTGTGCGTTTACAGACACACTACCTTTATCGTGAGTGTTAATTTTAGTGTCTATTAATGCATTTGTATTGATATGTGTATTATTAATATTTACAGCAACTGCAGCACCGGAATTTGCATCAGGGGTTATATTAGCCAAAGCTTGAACATTAGAAGATATACTTGAGTGATTAACCGCATCAACTTCTACATTAGCAGCTTCGATAATAGCTCCAGAATGTATTGCAGCAGTAGTATCAGCTTCAACTTGATTAGCTAAAATTATAACTTGGATATTAGGTATTCCAACAACTTTATCAATAGTTGAGCCTATAGTTGAAGTTGGATTTTTTATCTTAATGTTATGAGCGTTTTGTGATTGTGCGTGTATTATTAAATCATTACCAGCTTTAATTTGGGCCCCTTTATTAACATTAACAGATGACACTGTCTTTGAACCTAATGCATAATAAAGTTCTTGTGTTGTATCAAGAGCAGGAGCATATCTTTGTGATGATTTGTATAATGTATTAGCAATAGCATTTGAACTAATTTGAGCGTTATTACCTGCTATAAGCTGAGCACCTGAGTCAATATTAACCTCTGCTTTAGCTCTGGCACCCTCAAAATCAAATTTATCTCCACTAATAGCACCTTCTATCATTTGGCCAATAGCACTGGAGAACATACTATCCAAAATAGTAGTATTTGTTGCAATGTAATCAACTTTACTTGTAGCACTTATATCAATATTGTTAGATGCTTTGAGAATTGCGTTGCTTATATCCACGGTAGCAAAATTAGTATCATTATGAGCATTTGCATTTGTAGCATCACTTGGAATTGAATTTTGTATTGTAGATTTTAAGGCAGAAGTTAAATAATCGCCATCAACGCCTAGTTTTTGTAGTTCTTCAGGTAAAAGATTTTTATCTAACCATTCTCCTGTCTCTGAATTTACAAGTTCATTTAAAAGATACTCTTTTCCTTCTATTGTAAGTTTTTCAGTTAAACCAGGATTTACAGCTTGTTTAATGGACTGAGCTTTAATAACTATATTACCGTTAGGATCTTTAGAAAATCCTGTACCACTTTTAATATCATTACTTACAAGTGCATCAAAAAGTTTGCCAGCAGCCTCTGTTGAAGCAAGCTTTGCATTAACATTTTGACCGCCGTTTGTAACTGCATTATTGTTGACACCAGCAAGAATACCAGCTTTATTATCAACAGTATTTCCAACCCTTATATTTTTAGCAACTAGCTCCACACCTTGACGTGCAATAATTTTACCTTGAACATCTATAGCAGGGATGATATTACCTTTTTCATCTTTTATCAAAGCCATGTCAGAAGCTTTTAATACAGCAAGATTGTTTTCATGTGTATAGCCTTCAGGTAACACACCACCAATTGCAGAATCAGCAATATACTTGGTATAAGCTTGTTGTGTCGGCGCTATTGCTGTTAAGGCACCAACATTTAAAACACCTGAAGCACCAACAACCATACCTTGAGGTGAAACAAATATAGCATGCCCGCCTATATTGCCATTACTTAAAACACCATTTAAAATCCCGTTAATTATAATTCTACTATCAACAAGGTTAACAAATTTGCTAATATCTCCACCATTTTTTGCATAGAATAAAAGGTTAGCAACATCGCCTTTTGAAAGCTCAAAATTACCGTAGTGTCTAAACCCGAAATCACCACTGACATGATCAGGATGTATATCATAATGTCCGTTAGCGGAAACATCAACACCTGTAATTTGTGTGGCAAATGCAGGTAACACCATCGTTTGCTGCATTAAAAATAAGAAAGTTAAAAATGATGCAAAAAACTTCTTAAAACAAATATTTTTCATACAAAATCCCTATTTTATAACTTATTAAACCAGTTTAAATTAACCCCAAAAGTGTTTCAGCAAATTATAACAAATTATCACGATTTCTTTAAAAATCGTTACATGCTATTACAAACAACAAGTTTTAAGTTAGTATATACAAGTGTCTCTAAAAAAGAAGTGGAAAAGGGTTAATGCAAAAATATATAAAAAGTTTTATTCTACTTGCAGTGTTTATGTCAATGCTGTTGTCTGGTACTGCAAATGCAGAACCAATTGGTGGCTATGTTCCCGCTGAGTTAAATTATGGCGGAGCATTGATGAATCACGACATGATGATGATTAAAGAAAAACAACGCCAAAGAGATGAAGCAGAAGATTTTCAAAACTTTCAAGAGAGGAAAAAACACAAAGACAAAAAAGAAAGTGTTATAAACGACAATTCTGACAGCACTGAAAAAATATACGATGAAGAATCATCTAAAAAATTAAAAGAAGAACACCAAAAATTACAAGAAGAAAAAGCTAAAAAAAAATCTTTTTTTAAAAGAAAAAAAAAGAAGCAAGACTCACAACCCGAAGAATCTACCAATTCAGAAATAACAGAAAAAACAGAAACAACTACAACGATCAAAGCTAAAGTTGATAAATCTCCAATGCAAGACGGAAAGGTCTACATAAGAGCTGTTGCAGTCACAAACTCTAAAATCCTTTCTGACATGGAGATTCAATCTTTAACAGACAATGTTATCGGCAAATATGTGACATTTGATGACTTAGAAAAGCTCGTTGTAGACTTCAACTATATTTATGCATCCAAAGGCTACGTAACGGCTAGGGCATTTTTACCACCGCAAACAATAGAAAACGGCGTAGTAAAAATAAACCTTGTTGAAGGTACAGTAGGTGAAATAACTGTATCTGATAACAAATACACGAGTAGCAATTACGTAAAAAAAAGAATTTCTGCTAAAAAAGGAGACATATTTGAAATTGTCGAACTAGAACAAGACATACTTAAGTTCAACAAATATAACGACGGCATAAAACTAAAAGCAAACCTCAACAAGGGTAAAGAAATTGGAACAACAGATATAAACATAAAAGCAGAAGAAAGATTCCCTTTTAGAGTCACTGCTCTTATGGACAATGCGGGTAGAAAAACCATTGGCGAATTAAGAGGCGGACTTATGGCACAAGCAGACAGCTTGTTCCATCAAAGAGACCGTTTAACATTAGGCTCATATGCAAGCAGACACTCTGTAACACCATTTGCTGATTACAATATTCCAGTTAACAAACACGATGGTAGAGTCGGGTTCTTATTTTCTTCAAGCTACGCTCAAATTGGAGAAGGTCCATATAAAATATTTGATATAGAAAGCCGTTCATTCAACTATTCGCTATACTATACTCACCCACTTATAAGAAAACCAAATTTTGAATTAAACGGTTATGCAGGTATTAACTATAAAACAGCCTCAACAGCTTTTGGCGGGTACACAATTAACAGAGATAAAATATCAAGCGCAGAAGTAGCCTTAAATGCCAGATACGATACAAAACGAGGTATTTGGTATTTAAATCAAGGTGCATATCAAGCATTTCCTATTTTCGATGACACATCAAAATACTTCAAATACACAGGTAGTTTAATAAGATTACATGATTTTGGGCACGGTATTGTCGGTCAATTCAGAGGTATGTACCAATTTTCACCTCAAGATGTTATCCCTTATATAGACCAATTCCAAGCTGGTGGTTTGGCGACAATAAGAGGTTACTCAGAAGGTCTTTTGATTGGTCGTTCAGGTTACATAATTAGTACAGAACTTTTATTCCCAATTGCACCGCAAAAAATATCGATTAAAAAGAAAAGCGAAAAAAGGGAAATACCTTTTGTCGGAAGATATGTTAAAGGTATTGTATTTGTTGACCACGCAGGGATTTATCCTTTTAAAGGAGAAGGCCCAGGAGCTCAAAGTTACAACCAAAGTGACTATATGTTAAGTATGGGTCTAGGTTTAAGAATTACACTACCAGGTGACGCAACTGCAAGATTATATTGGGGTTGTCCTTTAATGCATAACCCTCACGAAACTTATTACAGAAACCCACGTTTCAGTTTTGAAATATCACTTTCACCTGATATTGATAAGATTCTTAAATACAGAAAAAGCCTAAAAAATAAAGAGACTTTGTAAATATATATTACAAAAATCGACTTTTTTGAAATAACGTAAACTCAAAAAGTTTTATATAACTATCAGTTAAAAATACTGACTATAAGTTCATTTAGAATGGAAAGGGGCGAAGAGCCCCTTTCTTCTTGATTAAATTAACAATAGAATTATGATATGCACCCAATTTTGGCTTATAAATATTTTTATAATAATATATAAAATATGAATCAAGATTTAAAAAGAACATTATCTCTCCCCGATGCTATATCTATTGTTGCTGGTTCAATGATAGGTTGCGGGATATTTATAGTATCAGCAGATATCGCAAGACAAGTTAACTCCGGATTGTTACTCATAATAATCTGGATATTAGCAGGTTTTATAACTCTTTGTGGAGGTTTGTCTCTATGCGAACTCGCATCAAATATAACAGATGAAGGCGGACAATACGTCTATCTAAAAAAAATATTTAATGAAAAAATTGCATTTTTATATGGTTGGACATTATTTCTGGTAATTCAAACAGGAACAATCGCAGCTGTATGTGTTGCTTTTGCAAAGTTTTTCGGCATTCTTGTACCTTTTATAAGCACAGAAAATTTAGTATTACACATTGGATTTTTAAAGCTATCAACACAACAAGTTTTTGCAATTTTTACAGTAATATTCCTAAGCTACCTTAATTCAAGGGGTATAAAATATGGAGTAATCACACAAAATATATTTACAATAACCAAAGTTCTTTCTATAGCAGGGCTAATAGGCGTTGCGTTGTTGTTTGGGTTTAATGCAAATACACTGCAAATGAATTTTCATATGCCAATACAATTTAATTTTCAGCTCATAAACACAATGGCAGTTGCAATCGTAGGAGCATTATTTGCATCAATAACTTGGAATAACATAACTTTTATAGCAGGTGAAGTTAAGCACCCACAAAAAAACATTCCTAAAGCTATGATTTTTGGCGTAGCTCTTGTAGTCTCATTATACTTACTTATGAATTTGATTTACCTTGGTGTTTTGCCTTTCGAAGCTATACAAAATGCCCCACAAGATATAGTTGCAGCAAGAACAATTGGAGAAATTTTCGGCAATATAGGTAGAGATATCATAGCTGTTATAATAATGATTTCAGCTTTTGGATGTGCAAACGGAATGATATTAACAGGATCCAGAGTTTATTACAAAATGGCAAAAGACAGAGCCTTTTTCAGACCATTGGCTTTAATCAACAGAAAAACAAGAGTTCCTGTTAATTCATTGTGGGCACAATGTATATGGATTTGTATATTAATATTATGGGGCAACTATTCAGAGCTATTAGATTTTGTAATATACGCTTCTCTTATATTCTATATTCTTGTTACTGCCGGTGTTTTTGTATACAGAAAAAAATTTCCTAACGAAAATAAGAAATTTAAAATTAACAACTTTTTCCCAATAACATTCTTAATTATTGCCAGTTACATTGTAATCTGCTTGTCAATTTATAAGCCCTTATACACAATACCGGGATTGTTAATTACAATCGCCGGCATTCCTGTGTTTAAGATATGGAAAAATAATAATAAATAATTTACTCGATTATACGTTTCTCATAAATTTTGGTGGTTTGTATGCATCTGTATAGAAATCAAATCTAGCAGATTCGTTTACTGAGTTAGTAGATTTTGCATCATCTTTTTTTGATGTTTTATCTTCTGTATTTTCAGCAGATGCTAACTTGCCTGCCTTCTTCATTTCATATTTTTCAAATTGAGCTTTGATAACGTCAGCCAAAGGTGTAGCAACACTTGGAGTGATTACACGTTTGCAGATAATTTGAGAAGCAACAAGTGTTGCGATAACTGCAAATCCTGCTCTTGCCCATTTACTAGACGTTTTACCGAGAATATTTTCTACTGATTTTAAATCGCAATCAATATTTTTTGCTTTCAATTTATTATACAAAGCTTCAGCAGAAGATTTGTTGAAATATTTAGCATAACGTTTGTTAAAAATATGATCAGAAGCTTTTTCAATCAAAGGTTTTGATAATATCGGAACAATAACGTTAACCAAACCGTTAGATAAGTCAATAGAAGCAACGAAAGTTCTTTTATCTTCCGGAATCTTTTTGTTGTGGTAACTTTGAGTTGTATAATAGTAACAATTCAAAGCATCCTTAGTAACTGTTGAAACTAACGCCAAAGTTGCAGCTGCCTTGGTTGGGTTATCAGGCAACCACTTTTTCATAAACTTAGTATTGAATAAGTTGTTATATAAATTTCTACCACTAATTACAGGAGCCATTATTTAGCCTCCTTTGCTTTATCTGTATTTCCATTTTGGTCTAATCCATAAAGTTTTGCTTTTGAAGCAGCTTTTGCTGCACTAAGTTTCGGGAAGAATTTTTCCATAATTCTTGGGTAAGACCAGTTAAGAATACCGCAAGTAATCGGTAGAATTAAAAGACCTACAATAATACCGCTTCTATCCTTCCAACCTTTTAATTTTGCTTCAGCTTTATTTATGCTTGTTGTCAAATATTTTTTAATTAAAACGTTTCTTCTTGCAGCCTCAAATGTTTTACCGTGGTCTTTGATACGATCCATTGATTTTGCATTTTTAATTTTATTAAATACATATTCATATATCTTATCATCTAAAGTTTTTGCATCTTCAGCTAGTTGAGATATTTGCTCATATTTAGGTTGTAAAGAATTCAATTTCTCTTTGTAAATATTTTGTTTTGCAATTTTAACTTCATTTTCTATCTGATTTAGAACACTTTCAGGAGAAGCCGATGTTGCAGAATGTTTTTTCATTGCTTCTACTCTAAATTGTTCAACTTGTGCCTGCATATCATGCAAGTGAGATGAAACATTGAACTTAACCTTAGCTTCCATATCAATACATTCGTTCAAATCTTTGATAGCAGCTTCTTTTGCAATTGTATCTATTGTTTCTCTAACGTGTTCAAAATCAAGACCTTTGCTTGAAATTAAAGACTTACCTTTCTTAGCAAGCTCATCAATTGATTCAATATGTTCAAGTTCTGAATCAGTAAAGGCAAACTTATCTTTCAATACATCTTTAAAGAGAGTTTTTGTTTTTGCCTCAACAGCAGAAGGTTTAACAACATCTGCCATATCAAGCTTGCTAATATCCATTGTCTTTCTTAAGCGTTTCAATGTATCGTAGAATGCCTCATCTTGAAGGCTTCTTACCCTATTATTAATCCAAACTTTTTTCTTTTCAGGTTCGACATTACGTCTCATACAATCGAATTTGTAGAGTTCGTATTCTTGTTTAACTCTAGGCAATAAAGTAGATCTAGGTGGCTTAGCACTTAAATCCATTTGATCGACACCTAAATAAGCAGCATGTTTATCTAACCATTTGTTGTAGTTAGACATAACAAAAACCTGAGTACCTAATGTGATACCAGCTGAAATAGGCTGTCTTAATGATGTATATGCTTTAGTATTTTTATCCTCTTTTGATGCTGGGTTAAAAGCAATAAATATAGGTGCAACAAATGCAGTACCAAGAGCAGTAACTGCGTTATTAAGGTTTTCACCGCTCTTTACATACATATCCATCAACATCTTTCTTGCACCACTGGAATTATCGTAAATTGCGTCACTTAATTCCCTAATTTTCGTATAATTTCTTGGAATATAAGCTGCACCAAAAGATGGCTTGCTTGTGGCAGCACTTTGTGCCTTATTCCCCAAATAACTGCTGTAATGTCCTTGAACTTTCATGTTCCCACCTTAAACACACTTCCACATGTACTAAAAACTGTAAAAATAAAAATTGCGCAAATACTCATGCTTTATTAAGAAATGTAAACTTAATAATTTACAAACGAATAGATGACAAAGAAAATAATAACGCGAACAAAAAATCATGCATAATTTTTTGTAAATATTTTTTTGAATCTTTAACTTATATTAAAAAAAATATTAAATTATCTTAAATTTCTTTACTAATTAATTTTTTTAAAATAGTATAGGTATTAAGTTATGGGGAAACAACCTCACCGATATGAAGTTTAGATTGAAAGAGGTCAAATAAGTGGAAAATTTCGGACCAGATATCTTCGGAAGAAGAGACAAAGAACAAGATATGGAAACTCCGCAAGTATCAAGTGTTGCAGATATTAAAGTTATCGGTGCCGGCGGCGGTGGCGGTAACGCTGTTAATAGAATGATAAAAGCTGGTTTAACTGGCGTAGATTTCTGGGCAATGAATACTGATGCACAAGTATTAAAAATGTCATTGGCTGAAAACAAAATACAGCTCGGTGGCAAATTGACAGAAGGCTTGGGTGCCGGCGGTGATCCTTCAGTTGGTGAAAAAGCAGCTGAAGAAACAAGAGACCAAATAGTTCAAGCACTTGATGGTGCTGATATGGTATTTGTTACAGCAGGCATGGGCGGCGGTACAGGTACTGGTGCAGCTCCTGTTATTGCTAAAATAGCTAAAGAACTTGGCGCATTGACTATTGGCGTAGTTACAAAACCTTTCAGCTTTGAAGGTAAACGTCGTATGAACCAAGCAATGCAAGGTCTTGAAAAATTAAAAGAAACTGTTGACGCTCTTATAGTTATACCAAACGACAAATTATTAGAAGTTGTTGAAAGAAGAACAACAATGAAAGAAGCATTCCAAGTTGTTGACGAAGTTCTTCTCAGAGGTGTACAAGGTATATCTGATATCATCACTGTTCCTGGTTTAATTAACGTTGACTTTGCAGACGTAAAAGCTGTTATGCAATCAAGCGGTTCTGCATTGATGGGTATTGGTAGAGGTACAGGCGAAGGCAGAGCTATGGAAGCTGCTAAGTTAGCAATCAATTCACCATTGCTTGAAACTTCAATTAACGGTGCATCAGGTATCATAATGAACGTTACCGGTGGTTCAGATATGACTTTACACGAAGTTACTGAAGCAGCTCAAGTTATACATGATGCAGTTGCTGAAGATGCAATTGTTACATTTGGTTCAGTAATTGATGACAGAATTCAAGGAGAAATTCAAATAACTGTTATTGCAACAGGATTTGAAATGAAAGGTGTTGAAACTCCTCAGAAAAAAGAAATGGCTAAATCATTAAGCGCAGCTGATTTCTTCTCAGGCTCTTTCAATACAGGCTCGTCAATGAACCAACCGACAGCTCCTGCGGCAGCTAATAATATTGCTCAACCAAAACCTGCTATTTCTCCTCAAAAATCGCAGAATGATTTGATGAGCATTATTGATATACCACCGTTCTTACAAAAATAACGGTAAATAAAGCTTAAAAAAAGCCTTGGTTAAACCAAGGCTTTTTTATAAAAAAATAAAATAAAATTAATTAATACTCAATTTCATGCAAAATTTTGGAAAAGTCAAAGTAACATTCTTTAACTTTATCTTTAATTTGTTGTGACTTAATTTCCTTCAACTTTTTAAAATACTCTTCAAACTTGGATTCATCATCAAGCATAGAACAAGGAATATCAAATCTTTCTGCAATCTTTTGAACCTTTTGGTCATAACTCAAAGCTAAAGTTGGTATTCCGTATTTTAAAGCTAGCAAGCAAGCGTGATATCGCATACCAATCAAATAATCAAGATTAGAGAACGACTGTATAGTTTCATCAATAGACAAAGCATTTAATAAAACTGTTTTTATATTAGGATTTACAAGTTTTAACTGAGCTTCAAAGTGTTTACATAATTCCAAATCTAAAGCATCTTGGAAAGAATATATGTAAATTTCTTTATCAGCAAAATTAGCATTAATTTGTCTAGCCAAAGCAAATAAATATTTTTGAGAAAGGCCTTTCCAACTGCGAAGTTGTACACCAACTCGATTCATTGAGACTTTTTCTTTTAAATCAATATTCCAAACAGGATCAGATACCAAATCAGGCTTTAAGCCCCAACCTCTTAACAGAAATAGGCTTTTTTCATCTCTTACAGTAATATACTTGCATTTTTTTAATATATTTTTGGTAAAAAATTTCCCAATAAAATTCTTTATTGGCCCAATACCTTGAGCAAATATTATTACATCTTTTTTGTATTTTAAAGCAGTGTGTATTACCCAAAGATAATAAAACAGACTCTTTAAACTGGTAGAATCTTGTAAAAGGCTACCGCCACCACTTATTAATACATCAGAATTTTTTAAGACATCTTTTACTTTACCAAAAGAAAAAGTATTAACAGATCCCACATTAAGCTTAGATGAAGTAAGCTCAGGATTTTTTGAAAATACCGTTACATAATAATCATTAGCCTTTAATTCTTTTGTTAAAACAGACAAAATTGCTTCATCACCAAAATTTTCAAAACCATAATATCCTGAAATAGCAATATTTTTCTTTGACATTATTACTCCTACATCTGTCCGTTATATGCTGCATACACCTGCTCTTTATATGGGGTTGATTTAATAGCTCCCATACCGTGGCACTGCAATGCGGCATCAATTGCAGCTAGTTTTGCAGCTTCAATCGGAGTCATTCCTGAATTCAAACCGTGCAAAAATGCTCCATTAAAAGCATCACCAGAACCGGTAGAATCAACAACTTCATCAGTTTTAAACTCAACAAAAACAATGTCACCTTCAAAACCGATAAAGTAGCCTCTATCCTTAGCTGACTTAACTACAACCTTATTAATTCCTTTATCCCAGAAATATTTTATACATTTGTCAGGCGAATCAATATCAAATACTCTTATAGAATCATGCTCAAGGCTTAAGAAAATTATATCAATGTATTGATAAATTTCTTCAAAAGCATCCTTTGCATCTTCTGTACTCCAAAGCCGAGAATCATAATTGATATCAAAGGCAGCACACATATCGTGTTCTGATGCAATCTGAAACGCTCTTTTAACAGCCTCTTTGGCATTTAAAGATAATGATTGAGTATTTCCTGTTGTATAAAGCACATCAGCTGAAAGTATATACTCTTCTGAAATATCTTCTAAAGAAAGCTTTGTTGCCGCTGTTTTCTTACGATAATAAACAAACTCTTTATCGGAATCTTCAGGATGGCCAATAAAATATATACCATTAAAGCCATCAATGAGTTTAACTTGCGAGATATCTAGCCCTTCCAATTGCCAACTTTCAAGCAAAAATTCTTTAAAAGGATCATTACCAACTCTAGTTATATAGCCTGTTTTGGATCCAAGCCTTTGAGCAGCAACCGCAGTACACAAAGTGTCACCACCATAATACTTATTAAAAGAATCAGCATAAGCCAAACTCATGTCTGAAGAAAGTTCTATTAAACTTTCGCCTATTGTTATTATATCTAAACGTTCACCCATAATAATTTTCCTAAATTGAATTTAACACAAATATCCAAATAAGTAAAAAATAAAATATTAAGAAATATTACAAAAGTATATACCAAAAAGGCAATTTTTTCATTTTTATATACTTTATATATACAAGAGAGCAAGTTATTAAGAGAGGCAATTATGACACCAAAAGACAATAGCTTACAAAAATATAACTATGGTCTAACCAATTCAGGTCAGCCAGCTAATAACTTCTGTAGACCAAATGTCACAAACTTCAAGCCTGAAAGTGGCAGACTCTATCAAATTCAATATGAAAATATAATGACATCATCTCCAAAAGTAAATTGGAATTCGTATAACACAAAAGACCCTATTTTGAATTTCGGTAGCACAAGCTCAAACATAGGTGGATCCAATTTTATAGAAACACTTGGAACTATTGCATCAGGCGTAACATTGTTTGGCGGTATTGCAATGACAGGATTAAGTATTGCCTCAGCCATAAAATCAATGAAAGGAAATTCAAATAATAGTGGAAATCAACAAGTTGCAGATGAAAACCTTAATTCATTGACTGAAAGCGCAAACAATTATGATAAAAAAAGCGATCCTAATGCAATGCTTAATACAGCTAGCAATTTGACAACAGCAATCAATACATCTAAACAAAAACTAAATAACGCAAAAAGGACTGTCAGCACAGCAGAAACTACAATAACCAACTTAAATAAAAATAAAACAGAATACGAATCAAAACTTACTGATTTTATTACAAACAAAGATGCATTAGAAACAAATATAAAAACTGATGAGAATTCATTAGCAGATTTAAAAGCACTCCCTGAAGATCAAAGACCAGCAGATTATGATCAACAAATATCAACTCTTGAAAACAGAATACAAGAAAACAGAAAAAAACTGGAAACAGATTATTCAGATGCAAAACAAAAACAAATTGAAGATCAAATATCAAGAATTAATGATGAAATAGCAAAATGGACAGAAACAAAACTAGAAAATGAAATTATAGTAAAACAATTACCAGACGAAATCAAAAATGCAGAAAAAGCAAAAGAATCGCTAAATAAAAAAATTGAGAAATATGCCCAATAATGTCAGCATATTTCTTAATTTTTTATAATAATTTGCAACAATAGGTCATATTTAATTGTATTTAATACATTTTTAATATATTCTTTAATAAAAATATTTTACAGTGAGTATTAAAGAATATGGAATTAAACAAAAGATTTATTGTTGATTTGTCACAGGCTAAAACACCTGCTGATATAGTTTTTGAAGTTAGTAATATTTTAGAAAACCCAGAAGCTGCTAATAGAAAAATTTGGCTTAAATTAGGCGATGTTTCACTTAATCAATCACAGATTTTAAGTATAAAATCATTGATAAGCAGTATTAACTCAACATTGTCATTGATTGAATCAGAATGTTCTCAAACAGAATTGGCTGCGGCAACACTGGGAATAAACACTAAAGACGTTGAAGAAGAGCTTCAAGCAGAATTAAGTACCTTAGAAGCTGAATCTCCTAAAGATACTCCGTCAGAACAATATATTCCTCTTGTTGACTATAAAGAAGAGGAACCAAAAGAATCTGAACACGAACAACAAGAAAATAAAGAAATATTAGATGAAAACAAACAACAGCAGGAAGAAATCGAAAACAAACAAGATGAACAAACAACACAAAATACAGAAGAACAACCTGCTGTGTCATCAGATATAAATCAAGAAGAAAATAAAAAAGACGAGGAAATACAAAACCAATTAGACAGCATTTTTGATTCCGAAGTCAAATTAGAAAACATACTTGCTGATGATAAAGATATTACAGAAATGCAAAACTGGCCTTTAACCAAAGAGGCAGAAGATGATTTTGAAATACCTGAAGAAATAATGACCGATGAAGATTACGCAATTCTTCAAATGAACACTCAATATCACAAACAAACAGTTCGTTCAGGTCAGGTAATTCAGTCAAACGGAAATGTTGTAATTATCGGTGATTGCCACCCAGGATGCGAAATCCACGCAGCTGGTGATATCACTGTTTGGGGTGTTTTAGGTGGTATAGCTCACGCAGGATGTAAGGGCAATACAAAAGCAAAAATAAGAGCGCTAACATTAAATGCAATTCAGCTGAGAATCGCAGACTCTTATGCAAGACGCCCTGATCACATAAAAAACATATATGTTGAAAAATCTAACACTTTCACACCTGAAGAAGCTAGATTTGTCAACGGAAGCATCGTAATTTTAAAAGTAAATGACAGATAATATAAGTACAAGATAAGGAGTGGCGTATGACAGGGAGAGTAATTGTAATTACTTCCGGAAAAGGTGGGGTAGGTAAAACAACTACTTCGGCAAACATAGGTACTGCGCTTGCCAAAAACGGCGCAAGTGTTGTTTTAATAGATACAGATATAGGGTTAAGAAACTTAGACTTATTACTCGGATTAGAAAACCGTATCGTCTACACGCTTGTTGACGTTGTTGAGGAAAGATGCAAACTAAAACAGGCTCTTGTAAAAGATAAAAAGAATCCAAACTTATGTTTGCTTGCAGCAGCGCAAACTAGAGATAAATCAGCTGTTGACGCAGATCAACTAAAAACTATCTGCGAACAACTTCAAGAAGACTTTGATTTTGTCCTTGTTGACTGTCCTGCCGGCATAGAAGAAGGCTTTAAGACTGCCATTTCAGGAGCATCAGAAGCTATCGTAGTAACAACTCCAGAAATGTCTGCAGTTAGAGATGCAGACAGAATCATTGGTTTACTAGAAGCTAAAGAAGAAATAAAATCCTACAGACTTCTCGTAAACAGAGTAAGACCAAATCTTGTACAAACAAATGATATGATGAGCGTAGATGATGTTGTCGAAATATTGTCCTGCGACCTAATAGGTATAATACCTGAAGATACCGGTATTATAACTTCTACAAACAGAGGCGAACCTATTGTTAACGACGAAAATTCACCTGCAGGCAAAGCATATATTAATGTAGCAAAACGTATTAATGGAGAAGAAGTTCCTTTCTTAGATATCAATGAACCTAAAGGCTTTGACGCTTTTCTTGCAAAAGTTAAAACTTTTTTTGGTATTAAAGGATAAAGAGGAACAAAACAATGAGTGAAAATATTTTTAGCAATTTCTATAACAAAGTTTTAAGCTTCTTCCAAAACGATAAAAACGAAGGAGAATCAGCTAAAACTAAAGCGACTAACAGACTAAAACTAGTCTTGATGCAAGACCGTTCAAATTTAGACGGTGCTACTATGCAAAAAATGAGAGAACAACTTATTGCTGTTATCTCTAAATATATAGAAATCGATAAAGATGCACTAAATCTTAATTTAGAATCTGAAGGTGATGAAATTGCACTTATGCTGAACATTCCTGTTATAAGAGCAAGAACACCTGAAGAAATTGATGAATTAGAAAAAGCAGAAGAAGATGCAAAAAAAGAAGATATTAAAGCAGCTATAGAAGCTGAAATTGCAGCATTATCAGAAAACCTTGATAAAGCTGAAGAAGAGAATAACGACGAAGACAATTCTGACAAAGAAACAGAAAAAGAAGACTCTGAAGAATCTACTGAAACTGAAGACAAGAAAGACAAAGAAACTTCTACTGAAAAAGAGGATTCAAATAGCCTAAACAATGAAGAAAAAATTGAAAAAAGCAAATCAGTAAATTCACCAGAAAAAAAAGAAAATTCATCAGCAAAAGATAAAGAAAAACAAAATAAATAAAGGATATGTTATACTGAAATTGTAAACAATAAAGGCAGAACAAATGTCAGACGAAAGACATAATCCACATATAAGAAGCGCAAACGACTCAAGAGAAAGAGCAGCTAGTTTACAATTTTCTTATGACACTGAAAGACTAAAAAAAGAAAATAGATATAGAGTTAAAGGACAGGCTTTTCCCAAAAACACGAACAGTTTTAATTGGGGAGCCTGTTTACTTACTCCAATTTGGGGATATTTTAATAAAACTTATATAGCTTGTTTTTGGATAGTACTAGCCATAATACCTTTTATCGGGATAATTTTATCTTCAATATTTTCTTTATACTGCGGAATAAAAGGAAATGATTGGGCTTGGGAAAATAACGAATGGGACAACATTGAACAAATGCACTACGTGCAAAGAAAATGGGGAATAGCAGGATTAATTGTAAACATTATTCTTGTATTTTTAATGTTTGGTGGATTAGTCAATCAAGTTAATACTCTTCAGCGTTCCGGATTAATATAATTTTTAATGGGTTTGTAAAATTGTATTAAGTTAAGAAAAAATATTGCATATAAATTCATAAAACGGGTATTAAATTAAATAGATGAGACACTAACCAGAAGAATATGTTATCATCGTAAAGTTACAGAAGAAAAGGAGTTTATATGGATTTAATCACAATATTAGCAATAGTAGCAGTACTAATAGCAGTTGCTTTGTATTGCGTATATGTTCAAGTAGTAAGAAATAAAAACGCAGTAAGAGAAGCATTATCTGGTATAGATGTTCAGCTTAAAAAACGTCACGACTTAGTTCCCAATATTTTAACAATAGCCAAAAAATTCATGGAACACGAAAATGAAATTTTCACAAAAGTTACAGAACTAAGAACACAAGCAATGAAAGCACCATCTGGGTCTAAAGCAAAATTTGCTGCAGAAGGTATGCTTGACAACTTAATGAGCCAATTGATTGTATCTGTTGAAAATTATCCACAATTAAAATCTGATGCAACAATGACACAAGCTATGCAAACATACAATGAAGTAGAAGAACATATTTCTGCAGCAAGAAGATTTTACAACTCCGCATTAACACAATTAAGAAACTCTGTAATGATTTTTCCTGGATCACTTTTTGCAGGTTTAGCGGCAGAAGAAATGCAATATAGCTACTTTGAAGCTACAGAAGCAGACAGAGCACCAGTAGATGCATCAGCGTATCTATAAAAATATTTAAAATAAAAAATCGGACTTTTAAAGTCCGATTTTTTTTATTCAAAACGTGTTTATTTAATTTGTATGACCGGTCTTGATAAGATTAATGTACTTATCCAAAGCGCCACCTTCGTTGTCCCAGCTAAAGTCATTTTCCATAGCTGTTTTTTGCATTGCTTTAAATTTATCGTGATTATTGTAATAAGTGTCAAGCCCTCTTTCAATTACGTCACAGAAAGCGTCATAGTTGTTGCTAAAGCCACCACCGTACAGAAGTTTTTTATCTCCTGTTTCATCAAAGAACGCTTTAGTTCTAAAGCCATCAATACCATCTTTAACAGTATTAACAAGACCACCTGTAGAAGTAGCAAGAGGCAATGCACCTTTAGCCATAGCTTCTAACTGAGTAAGACCGCAAGGCTCAAACACAGATGGAACAAGGAACATATCCGCAGCAGTTGCAACTAAATTGGTATTCAAGAAACCGTTAACAAGAATAATTCTTTTACCTACATTTGGATAGTATTCTGTCATATAGTGTTTAAATTCTTTTAATTTATCATATGAAGCTTTTTGAGAAATTGCACCACCAATAATAAATACAGGTAATTTTTCTTCAGGAGTATTTTTGTTGTGTTCAGCAAACTTCCACATTGCTTCTTTAAATATAGAATCCATACCTTTTTGTGGGTCTACACGTCCAGAGTATGCAATAACAGGAGTGTTGCTAAAATCATTTTCCTTTAATTCAGTTCTATCTGCTTCAAAAAGCATATATCTTCTTGAATGAGCAGGGTCTTCATCATAGCCAAGATATCTTTCTCTTTCAATTAATTGTTTAAACACATTCATAATAGTGTTTTTGTTTTGAACTTTTACATCCAGAGATTTTGAATCGTAAGCTTTTAACTTAGTGTCTTTAAAATCAATTTTAGGAGCATTAGCATCTGACAAAGTCATATCTTTTTTAGTTGCATCCCATAATGATTTCATATTTTTATCAGTTGGCTCAATCAATGATTTAGAATATCCGTTAGTAATTGGTGTTAATGTATGTCCGGGACCATAGAAACGGGCTTTCATAAGATCCATTAAACCTCTTGCTTTTTCATTTGAATGAACAAGCTCTTGAGCATAGTACTCTGAAACAGGTACAACTCTATCAACAAGTGACATACCTGTTTTGGCAGAGTTGAAATTTGTATAGCGCATTAAAGCACTCTTATCTTCATCAAATGCTTCATTCCAGCTTTTTGAATTAGGTATAATGTCAACACCGTAAGCGCCGAATAAGGTACCGAAAATATTTTTTCTAGTCCAATCGTTTCCATCGGTAGCACCTTGGTGCTCACAGTTGTGAGCAATATAGATAGTCGGTGTTTCATCAAAATATCTTCCAGTTTCCTTAGATATTACACCTGTATCAGCTTCAGCATTAGCTGTATAGTGCATCATAGCAGCCAATGAACCTGCGTGCCAGTCATTTAACAAGACAGCATTTGGAGCATCAATACCTTTAAAGTCTCCTTCTTTAATACTCTTCATAAGTTCATAGACACCTTTTGAGAAATATGCCATTCTGTATACAGGATCAGCAAATTCAGTATTAGCATATGGTGTATTATTGTTAGTTGCTTTTGCATCTTTATCAAGAATATTAAAGAACTGATTAAATGTTGTGAATTGTCCGTTTGCATCATCACCATATTCAGGAACTTCTAAGAAGATATATTTTGTTGGTTTTGGTTTATCAGACATCAACTCGGTAGTAAATATTCTCACATCCATATCTTTCAAACGAGTGTTGTGAGGAGGTCCAAAGTACATAGGTACGTTAATTTTACCTTCATATTTAACTTCTCTTTGTTTTTCACCTTTTTTACCGTAGTGATAAATATATTTGTTATCTTTTTCGTTATACTCTAATCTGTACTCTTTACCGTTAACGTACATTGGAGTAACTACAGACATAAAATTCTTTGAATCTTTATTGAATTTTTTATTGAAACTATTAGGTAAATCTGCAGCAACCTTACCTAATCCACCATCTGACTTGAACTCATCAGTTTCAGCAGTTACCATCCAAGCATTAATATTTTCTATTTTTGGCCAAGGACGTGAACCATTAATTCTTGTTGAAGCTTCATTGTAAATCTTGCTCTTAGCATAATCAGATAATGTAGGAGCAAATGTATCAACATCAAAATCTTGACCATAAGGTTTTACCAATGTTTGAGTCATTGGAATAACCGGTACAAATTCTTTATTATCAGCGCCATGTCTAGTTGGTGCATAACCAAAAGATACTATAGACTTATTTTGATGAGCCATTAACGCAAGAAAATTTTCCAACAATTGTGGATTAGACGCGTCCAATTGCACTGTGTGATTTGTTTTTTGTTTGTCGCTTTTAGAGTGCAACTGCACTTGACCTAACCTAGGTGCTAACACTTTTTGAATAGTTGCCATTTTTTCATCCCTAATTATATATTCTCTCAGTAATTGTTTTAAGACCCGTAAAAAAATTTTTTGTTAGCTTTTAGCAGAAAACTAAATAAAAGTTACAATTTTTAATAATGTGTTAACTATGATAATATAAGTCTATGACTTTGGCAGAAACTTTACAAAACAAAATAAAAATTTTAACAGGAGATATTTTTGGGGGAATCAATTCTGCAATTATTACACTTCCTCAAGCTTTAGCATTTGGTGTTGCAACAGGTTTTGGTGCCGGTGCTGGTATATGGGGTGCTATAATTTTATGTTTTGTTGCAGGGATGCTTGGCCCAAGAATACCAATTATATCAGGGACTACAGGCCCTGTCGCTATCGTCGTTGCATCAATGATGCTGGCTCTTAACAACAATATACAAGCGGCAGTAACTGTACTATTAACAGCAGCGTTACTACAGTTATTAGCGTCATTAACAAACCTGCCAAATATGGTTAAATACGTGCCATATCCTGTAATCTCTGGATTTATGAACGGAGTGGGAATAATAATTATAATTCTTCAACTAAACCCCTTAATTGGGCATAAAGCAATGCCTTCAACAATAGCTACAATTACAAATATAAATGAAAGCATACATACTCTTAACCAATCTGCTTTATTTATTGGTTTGATAACTCTTGCTATAGTCTTTTTAACACCCAAAGTAATAAATAAAATTGTGCCATCACAAATAATTGCACTAATTTTTTGTACTTGGCTTTCTCTTAAACTAGGATTGAATGTAGAAAGAATTAACGAAATTTCTGTTTCTTTTCCTACACTGGTAGCTCCATACTTTGACTTTAGCCATATAATTGAGTACCTACCATATGCATTTACAATCGCAATAGTTTTTTCAGCAGAAAGTATGCTAACTGGGCTGGTAACGGATTCATTAACAAAAACAAGACATAATCCCAAATTACTTTTAGCTGCACAAGGAATCGGAAATATGATGTGCTCACTAACCGGTTCTCTGGGTGGTACAGCAGCAACAATGAGAACAGTTGCAGCAATTAACGCAGGTGCAACAACCAAAATTTGTGCAATTATAAATCCATTACTTTTAATAGTTTTATTATTTAAATGCTCAAATTTTGTAGCAGAAATACCTTTAGCAGTACTAGCAGGCATTTTAATAAAAATAGGCTATGACATTATTGATGTAAAACTGCTAAAAGTTTTAAAGTATGCGCCTAAAGATGATTTGTACGTTTTATTTCTAGTGTTTCTGCTAACAGTATTTTACAACTTGATTTTTGCAGTAGGAGCAGGAATAACTCTATCTGCGTTGTTATATGCTAAAAGAGTGGCCGATAAAGCAAAACTTGTACATAAATCTGTCTATGACAAAGACATAATGGATATGGAAAGACATCTTGAGCAAGATTACAAACATAAAATCAGGGTCGTGCACATTAGCGGACAATTTTTCTTTGGCTCAGCGACACAGCTTATTTCCAAATTTGAAGATATGCTTGGTACACAATATTTGATTTTAAACTACGAAGCAGATGACTTGCTTGATATATCGGCAATATTTGCATTAGAAGATATAATCTTAAGACTTCAATCACAGGATGTTCAAATAATACTTGTTATAAAAAGTGAAAACGTATTAAAACAGCTGCAAGATCACAAAATAGTTGCTCAAATAGGAGAAAAACAAGTATTCTATACAGAACTTATGGCAATAGATTACGCTAAAGAGCAACTGAAAAATCGATAAACTCAATGTTAAAGTACTGTTGAAATCCTGTTTTTAGCGCACAACAAAGCTGAACATAATCAACATCAGATAAAACATCTTTTAAAAGACATATCTTTTCATTACGAGGTTTTTCACCAAATATATTTTCAATAGTTGATTCATTGTAATCAAACATAATAGAACCGTGTTGTAAAATATAACACTGAGAACGAAATTGCGCAGAACCAACAATCTTTCTGCCTTTGTAACTCAAATCAGCACCTGTAGACAGCGACATACAATATTCAAATTTTGTTTTTGCTTTCATTTCTGTGGGAAAATCGACATTAAGCCCCAATGATTTAAATCCAAAAGCTAAAGCCGAAGATATTTCTTTATATGATTCAATAACAGTATCACCGTGCTTTAAAAAAGATGTAGGACATACAAAAGAATAAGTTAGCTCATTGTCATGTAATAAAGCACGACCACCTGTAAGTCTTCTAACAATATCTATATTATTATCCTTGCAAAATTGCTTGTTTAAATGTTCATCACTTTGATTTCTACCTAAAGATACACAAGAAGGCTTCCACCCATAAAATCTTAAAACAGGTGAACTTAAATTATTTTTGATAGCGTAGCTTAATATTTTTTCATCCGTATCCATATTGTATTCACCAGTATTAACAGAATATGGAACAAAAAAACCTTGCATATAACCACCTTTATAAAGTAAAAAACTACAAATCCAATATTTTTTTTATCGCAAGAGGTATACAATCAATCAAATCAGTTGAGAGAACACTGTACTGAGTTAGTGTTTCAGAAGCTATTTCTCCACAAAGTCCATGCATATAAACACCGAGTATGGCTGCTTCTCTTATACCAAGCCCTTGTGCTAACAGACCTGATACTATTCCTGTCAAAACATCTCCACTGCCTGCTTTTGCTAAAGCAGAGTTTCCACTGGTATTTATAAAGACTTCTTTTTCAGGAGTAGCAACGACTGTATTATGACCTTTTAAAACAATTGTGCAATCAAATTTATCTACAGCCATAAGTGCATATCTGATTCTGTCTTGTTGTATATCTTCAACAGAAACACCAATCAATCTTGATAACTCCATAGGATGAGGCGTAATTACTGTGTTTTTAGGTAAAACAGAAACATTAAGCGCAGCAATAATATTCAAAGCATCAGCATCTAAAACAACCTTCTTATCAGTATTAGATAAGCTGTCAATTAATTTAAGAATAAAATTGCTAACAGCAGGCAATGTTGATAAACCTGGCCCTATAGAAATAGTGTTATATTGTTCCAAAACACCAGCAATCTGTTCAATTGCTGACTCATCAATACACTTGTTTTCACAAGAATTTAAAGGGAATAGAGTAACACACGGAGAAAGGCTAACCATATTGTTAATAACAGGCTCAATTGAAGCCAAAGTAACAAGCCCTGCACCAACTTTTAACGGAGAAACAGAAGCTAAAAAGGCTGCCCCTTGATAAAATAAAGAACCAGCAATATTTAAAACTTTACCGTAAGTTCCCTTATTAGAAATATCAGAACGTAAAGGCATATAATCCTTTACAAATTCTTTAGTTATAAGAGTATGTTCCATTTAAACTCCGATTTGTCTTAGTGCTTCATAAACAACTATCGCAACAGAGTTTGATAAATTCAAGCTCCTTTGACCGTCTTGCATGGGTATAGTTAAAGCCGTACTTTCTTTTTCTTTAAGCAAATCCTCTGGAAGACCTCTCGTTTCAGGCCCAAAGACAAGAAAATCCCCATCCTTAAATTTAACATCAGTATAAAGATTTTTGGTCTTTGTAGTCAGATAGTAAAAAGTACTTTGAGGAAACTTTTCCCATAAATCTTCAAGATGTTCTATTCTTTGTATGTTAACTGAATCCCAATAATCAAGCCCAGCTCTTTTTAAGTGTCTACTATCAATCGAAAAGCCAAGTTTACCAATTAAATAAACATCACTATTAGTGCAAGCAGCCAGTCTTACAATATTACCTGTATTTTGAGGTATTTCTGGTTCATACAGAACAATATTAAGCTTCGTCTTTATTTTCATCTTTAGCTTTTTCCGCAGGAGTTTCTACAAAAAATCTTTTACTTTCTATAAGAACAGGCAAACCTCTCAATACGCAGAATATAACAGCTGCATATACACAGAAGTGAGCAAATGGACAAATCATTATGCAAATATCATGAAAATGACTCCAAGCAGCAGTTGCCTGAGCAGATAAAGCAGGATCTTCACCTTGAAGGAACAAATTCATAGTAGCAAATGGGAAGTTGCACAAAATCATTAAAGCAAAAGCAAGGGCTTTAGTTACTGCATACGAACCTCTTGAAAAATTAGACGCTACTAAAAAATGTCCCAATTTAGTTTTCATCATAGTTGTTTGACCAAAAGCTGTATAACCTTGTTCAAGAGCGATACTTCTAACACCATCAGTTAAAATACCTCTTGTAACAACAATCAAAGGGATCCATACAGGAATCCAACCTAAAACAGCAAATACGATCCAATAAATATTTTCTACAACTCTGTCACCAAGAATATCAAGAACCGCACCGAATTTAGAGCTTTCTTTTAATAATCTAGCAACAAAGCCATCCAAACCGTCAAACCAGATTGCAATTATTGTCAAAATAAAAGCTGTAATGTATGACGCAGGTGTTTGATAGAACAAAAGACATATTGCGATAAATGCAATTATCATTCTTAAAATTGTAATCATATTAGCCATTTTAAATACTCCTCGTACTTTCCAAATTATTATTGTTTACTTCTTGATGATGCAAAGTTGTGTTGGTTCAAAAGTTTTAACTTATCACCCAACATCATTTTTTCAGCATCTTCAAGAATTTTTACTACAAAATACCCATTTTCTCCGTCGCTTCTTGCTTTTTTGCCATTTTCAATACATTTAACAAAATGTTCGCATTCAAGTTTTAACGGTTCAATTTCAATATAATCAAGTGAAATATTGCTTCCTGAGTTAGGTTTGTCATTTTTAAATACCTGAAGTTTGTTTTCAGACAATGTATCATCAAACATAGCAGAACCTTTAGTTCCTCTTAACATGAGATTAACTCTTTTTTGAGGATGAATCCAGCTGTCAGAAATATGAGCAATACAACCTGACTCATATTCAATCTCAATATGAGTAATATCCATAATCTCATTACCTTCAGAGCTTACACCCATAGCAGAGATAACTTGAGCAGGTTCTTCACCCAAAATATAGCTAACCATAGAAACATCATGCGGAGCTAAGTCCCACATAACACTTCTGTCGTTTTTAAAATAATTTATATTTAATCTGTCAGATTGAACATATTTAATTTCGCCAAGTTCACCTGATTCAACAATCATCTTAAGTCTGTTTACAGCAGGATGGTATAAAAGTAAGTGTCCAACCATTAGAACAAGATTTTTAGATTCAGCAATTTCTTTTAACTGCAATGCTTCTTCACTGGCTGTTGCAATAGGTTTTTCAACATAGACATGTTTTCCTGCTTCTAATGCCATTTTTACAAGCTTAAAGTGTGTATGGCTAGGAGTTGCAATAACAACAGCATTAATTTCCTTGTTATTTAATACTTCATTAAAATCAGGTGTAGTATAAATTTCAGGATAATCAGCGTTAACTTTCTTTCTGTTTTCTTCATCCATATCACAAACAGTATGAAGATAGTTAAGATTGTAGAAATTTCTAACTAAATTTTTGCCCCAAATACCCGCTCCTAATACGGCTACTCTTGTGGATGGTTTATCAAAACTCATTTATAATCCCCTACTTAAAACTATTCAATTAACTAATTATATCAACGGAGAAAGCAAAAAATCAAATTAATATTATGTAAAGGTAATATTTTTTATTAAATCTTGTAAAGAAATGATAATCAATCTGCAAAACGTGTTTAGGAACCAATAAAAATGGGAACTATAAAAATAGGTTATAATTTTTGGTTAGTTTGGCCGAAAAAACTTGAAAATATAAAAGGGTATTAATATGAGCGCGTTTGTAAATAAATTAAACACGAAAGTATTAACAGCAGCATTTATCTTGTCAGTAATAGCAATGCCTGCGCTTGCAGATGTTCCTGTACCTACATTGGATAGGGTAAAATCAGAGCAGTCAGCGTTTTTGGATACTGATTATTCTGCTTATAGGTTAACTGAAATCACAGCAGATGTGACAGCACCGGATGGTGCAATTACCATTAATATTGCAGGTAAGGAGTATTTTTATACCCCAACTGATAACAAAGATGTACTTCAATTACTTTCT
The DNA here is from genome assembly GCA_944326545.1 of Candidatus Gastranaerophilales bacterium. Taxonomy (GTDB): domain Bacteria; phylum Cyanobacteriota; class Vampirovibrionia; order Gastranaerophilales; family Gastranaerophilaceae; genus Limenecus. The sequence continues at coordinate 39,624 of CALVEH010000002.1, forward strand.
GCAACAGGAAGTACAGCGTTAATAGAAACAACACAAGATAAAGCACTTTATACAACACGTGAGGGCAAGTACTACACCTATGATTCAAGTAAATTAAAAGATTCTGCTTACACCCTTACAGAAGCAGCATCAGCAGACGAGCCTAATACTATAACTCTTTATGATAAAAAAGAGATAATAAAGTATTACGACCCAACAACAGGCAAAGAAGTAGCAGAAGCAGACAGATTGCCTGATATTGAATATAAAGAAGTATCAACAATAGAAACAACACCAAAATACTACACGGTGAACCTCAATAAAACCCAATACGGCGACCCCAACGGCACAACTACACTAACCTACGGCTGGGAAAAGAATGCAGATACAGGTAATTTGGAATTCAAACAAGATCCTGCAGCCCCTGTAGGACAGACAATAACGTATTCATATAGTGAAGATTCTTTTACACAAACTATAGAAGGCAAAACAATTAACGAGTCAGTGACAGACCCGTCAGGCACATCTTCAAGCAAGCCCTATATTATTGAAGGCGGGGTTGGTTTAAATAACCCTGTAGACAATACATATATCATTGATAATGTGCTTTACATAGGCAACAAAGTAACCGGTACACTTGAATCCACTACTAATTCTAATAAATACGCACAAGTATCAGGCGGTGCGGTTTATAATGCTGGTGAGTTAACCTCTGTAACAGGATTATTTATAAACAACAGCGTTGAGGCCTATAGTACAGTTTCTGGACCTTACTTTGCTTACAACTATGCTTATGGCGGTGCGTTATACAATTCAGGTGCAATAGGTGATATTTTTGCAAATTTTATTGGTAACAACGTGTCGTCAATTGCGATTTTTGCTTTTGCCAAAGGCGGAGCGATTTATAATAATGAAGGAACAATCGGAGATATAACCGGTGATTTTATAGGAAACTATGCGTCTGAGGATCATGGTGATGCCTTTGGTGGAGCGATTTATAACAATAATGGAACAATCGGAGATATAACCGGTGATTTTATAGGAAACTATGTGTCTGCTAATGATTATACTGAGGGCGGGGCGATTTATAACGATGAAGGAACAATCGGAGATATAACAGGCGACTTTATAGGCAACTATGCTTCATCTCCTGACCGTGCAAATGGCGGAGCGATTCGTAATGATCATGGAACAATCGGCAATATGACCGGCAATTTCATAGGCAACTATGTGCGTTCTGATAATTTTAGTAGCCTTGGTAGTGACGTCATTGGCGGAGCGATTTATAACGGTGGAACAATCGAAAATATAACCGGTGATTTCATAGGCAACTATGCATCTTCAACTGATCCTTCTGGTGCCAGTGCTTCTGGCGGTGCGATTTTTGGAGGAACAATTGGAAATATAACCGGTGATTTTATTGGTAACTATGCGTTTTCTACAGAATCTTCAGCCAGTGGCGGTGCGATTGATACTGCTGGAACAATTGGATATATAACAGGAGATTTCATAGGCAACTATGTATCATCTTCTGACGGTGTCAGTGGCGGAGCGATTGATAACAGTGGAACAATCTGCAATATGACAGGCGATTTCATCGGCAACTATGCGTATTCAAACAATGATTCAGCCAAGGGTGGTGCGATTAACAACAACAGTGCTACAATCGGAAATATAACAGGTGATTTCATAGGCAACTATGCGTATTCTGAAGGTACTAGTACTTTTTATTCTTATGCCTATGGCGGTGCGATTCGTAATGATGGAAGCTTTAGAAGTGGAAAAAACATTAGCAATATAACTGGTAATTTTATAGGTAACTATGCGCGTTCAAGTACTTACGTTGCCAATGGCGGTGCGATTTATAATGAAGATGGAACAATCGGCAATATAACGGGCAATTTTATAGGCAACTATGCGTCAGGTTCTTATGCCAATGGTGGCGCGATTTATAACAATAGTGGAACAATCGAAAATATAACCGGAGATTTTATAGGTAACTATGCTCAATCAAACAGCAGTTACGCCTTAGGCGGTGCAATATACAATTTTTCGAAGTTATACTATACAGCTGCAATCGGCCTTACAAACAACAACTTTTTAAACAACTATGCAAAATCAGAAACCGGTACAGCCAAGGGTGGTGCAATATTCACATACTATAACCTTACTCTAAATGCCGACAACGGAACTTCTTTAATCTCAGGCAACTACACTGAATCTAACGGAGTGAAAGAAAATAATGCAATATATGTAGCTAACCTTGCCAACTCATCAGGAAAAATACAAAGAAATACAACCCTAACCCTTAATGCAGTAAATAACGGAAAAATTCAAATAGACGACACAATCTCAGGCGGTTCGTACTATTACAGTTCATCTTCTCCAAAATTCTGGGAAACCTCAGGCCATGCATATAACCTAGCCTTAACAGGAGACGGTACAGGTGCAGTATCACTATACAACGATGTGGAAAATGCCAAGGTTACAGTACAAAACGTGACAGTTGACCTAGCCAACAACGAAACACGTGACTACAATTTGGTTTCAATGACAGCAAATGAAAATACAAAACTTGATATAGATATTGACTTAAACAATCAAACAGCTGATACAATTACAACTCAGAATACTTCAACAGGTACAATAACTCTTAACCTTATCAATTTTATAGGTAAATACGAAGGAACTCCCGTAACTGTTCAAATCTTGAATACTCAATCAGATGCACTTCAACTTGCACTTACGGAAAATATAATAACACTGCCAGATGTTGATACTACAGTCTATAACGACCAAATAATATCAGAAGCAGGTGCAATAGAACTTTCTACAACAAATACAACAAACGATAGTATAACTATTAAAGATAAAATCTATGATACATTAGATGTAATAACAACAAAAGATACAGCAGAAGAACGTAACTTCACTTTCAGAACAACAGACAACTACATAGCATCAAAAGATCTTGGAACAACAACCAAAGGTACATTAAACATCAACGGTCTTGGTAAATCTACCCCATCAACAATAGATGCCAACAACCACACAATGTTTGACCTTCGAAACGAAACTACTTTAAACATATCAAATACAACAATCAAAAACGCTAAAGACTTTGTAATTAAAGCAGAAAATGCTAACTCAGTTGTAAACCTCACTAACGCATCATTTAAAGATACTCAAGGTACAGCAATACAATCTAATGTAGATGTAAACATTACAGCAGACGGAGCAAAATCAGAGTTCTCAGGCAATACTCAAGCTATCCAAATGAACAACGCCGATAAAACAATAACAATGAACTCTGTAAACTCTGGAGAAATTGTCCTCTCTGATATCATAGACGGTACACAAGGTTATAGCATTAAATTAGACGGCGACAACAAATCAAAAATAACATTAAACAACAATATCAATAACGCTAACATATCTTTAGATAATACAAACCTCTACTTATCTAAAGAAAACCTACTTGATAACTCACAAGCATTAACACTTAACTCAGGTTCAATGTATCTTAATAACGATGCAATAGGTACAATGCACCTTCCTACATTAAACCTTGCAGGAACAACAAACCTCTCTGTAGATGTTGACCTTGCTAATGAAACAATGGATAGAATCACAGCTGATACGTATAATATAACAAATGATGCAACCCTTAACGTAAATAACCTTAAACTATTATCTACAACAGAAAAAGACAGTGTAAAAATTCTGTTTGCAGATAAAGAACTTGCAAACAACGTAGCATATACAGGAGAATCTCCAACTTCATATAAAGGAACAAATGTAATCTACTCACCAATATACAAATACAACGTAAACTACGGAGTAGATGAAAATGACAAACTTGGTTATTTCTTCTTTGACAGAGTCATGTCAGGCTCAGGAAGCAATGGTAATGCAAGTGATGCATTCAACCCTGCAGTCTTAGCACCAAGTGTTGCAACTCAAGCAGGTGCATATACAACACAACTACAAACATTTAACTATGCATTCCAACATTCTGATACATTTATGAATATCCCATATCTTGAACGTACTGCGATGATTAATCAAAATAAATACGCTTTATCACCAACAGGAGATGCAACAGACGTTGGAACATTCTCACCACTTTTAACAAAAGAAGATACATCAGGCTTCTGGGTAAAACCATACGCAAGCTTTGAAAATATCCCGTTAAACAACGGTCCTAAAGTATCAAACATCAACTACGGTACATTAGTCGGATATGATAGCTCACTCACCCCTGTAGCCAAAGGATGGGAAAGAGTATTAACAGGATACATAGGATACAACGGAGCTAGTCAAAGATACTCTGGCGTTGATGCATATCAAAACGGAGGAATCTTAGGCGGAACAGCAACAATGTATAAAGGCAACTTCTTTAACGCAACAACATTATCAGTTGGAGCAACAGCAGGAGATGCTAGTACAATGTACGGAAATGAAAACTATGCAATGTTGTTAGCAGGTATAGGAAACAAAACAGGATACAACTTTGAATTTAAAGACGGAAGAATAATTTTACAACCAAACTTTCTCATAAGCTATACATTTGTAAATACATTTGATTATACAAACGGAGCAGGTGTAAGAATAAAAAGCGACCCACTTAACGCAATCCAACTTGCTCCCGGATTAAAACTTATCGGAAACACAAAAACAGGATGGCAGCCATATTTAAGCGTAGCAATGGTATGGAACTTACTTGATGACAGCAAAGTAACAGCAAATGATGTAAGATTACCCGAGATGAGCATAGACCCATATGTACAATACGGAGCTGGTATTCAAAAGAGATTCAAAGACAGATTCATAGCCTTTGGTCAAGCAATGATACACAACGGCGGTCGTAACGGTGTATCACTCACTGGCGGTATTAGATGGTCTGTTGGTAAATAATAAAAAAGCAGGCAATTAGCCTGCTTTTTTATTAAAGAAATCTATTTATTAATTGGTTTAAATTTACCTGAATTTAAGTAATTAATAACATCTTGCGACAAATCCACACCGCCTGTAAAAATTACTCTATAATCAAGAACGACATCGATCTTTTTATCTGCTGCAACAGCTTTTGTTGCTTCTAAGATATTTGTTTCAACTTCTTGGGCTTTTTTTAGTTTTAACTTATCAAAAGCCTCACTTTTAGCTTTGAAGTCTTTTTGGACTTGTTCTTCAAAGTTCTTTTTATTTATAGGTGAATCAATGTTTTTGTATTGTTTTTCTTTATCCATTAAAAACTGTTGGAGTTCAAGATATTTTGTATCTATCTCTTTATATGCAGCTTTAGCATACTCGTAATTAGATTCTACATTTTTATAATTTACATAACCAATAGTTTGCGCATCTGCAGAAGCATTCAAACCAACAAATGCTAACAAAGCGACAGCTGAAAGAAATATTGATTTAATCTTTTTCATAAATTCTCCCCACTATGAATTAATCCTAATAATTTAATAATTTTAACAACAATTACATGTAAAGACAAGTGAAAAAAAAAGTAATTGAATATATAATTAATAATTATTAGAGAGATAATAATTAAAATGAATATAAAAATAAAAAACAAACTTTTAGTATATTTACTGTTATTGATACTTTTAGCAGAGTTCATATTTCTGATTGCTGTCCCAAAAGTAGCAAACAATCTTGTATCAAATGGAAGCCTACAACGACATGTAAAGCAAAAAACAGGTATTAATTTAGCTTATGAAACATTAAGTATCAAAACAACTCCTGCATTTGTTCTTGAAATAGAAGGCAGTAAAATATCAGCCCAGGATAAAAACAAAAATGAACTGCTTAAAGCTGATGATATAGATTTGTCCTTATATCTACCGTCTCTTTTATGGCAAAAAATTATAATAAAAAATATTAATACTAATGATTTTAGTTTTGTAATTACAAGAAAAAAAGATAAAAAAATATATTTTGGGGATTATGAAATAAAAGTAAATTCAACACATCCCAAAACCCCAAACATAGACATTGACAAACTGTCTGTTAACAATGTTAGCATAACGTTTGACGATAAATTTATAGAACAAAAAACAAATTTAAAAATAGAAACAACTGACTTCTTCTATAAAAAAGACAAAAATCTTAAACTTGTTGTTAATTCTGGTATATACATCAATGACCACAAAAAAACCGATATAGTAGCAGATATTTCATCAAGACTTCCACTAAAGAAACATCTTAGTAAGTCAAATTCAAAGAGCAAACTATTTGTTAAAATAAATGATTTAGATTTATCTAACTACTCAAAATACGTGTCTTACTTACTAAAACAAGACATAAAAGCATCAAAAGGGATAATAGATTTTGTTGCCAAAAGCACAGTTGATGACATTGTAACAGCAATGTATATAAAAGATTTGCAAATTGACATGCAAAACCCTCTTGATTCAATAAAATCTGATTCTGCAATCAGAATAGCAAGCAACATAAAACTTGAAAAAGATAGTATAAACGTAACAAAAGCACAAATAAAAACAGCAAACTCACAAATTGACATTAATGGCAATATCAGCAAATACTTATCAGAAAACCCTTACTTAGATTTGAATATTGATGTGGCAAAAGCAAACGTACATTCAATGTATAATCTTGTCCCGACATTAAAAGAAGATGTAACCTTTGCTATAAGGAAATTCAAAAAATATGGAGCTTGGGGACAAGCAAAAGGAAATTTAAACATAAAAGGGAATTTGAAAGAACCTGATATTTACGGTGAAATAAACTTATCAGACGTATACATAGTAAAAGATAATCCTATAGTGCCTCACTGCAAAATTTACGCTAAATTTTTAGGCAAAAATGTATATGTTAGAACACGAGTATTTGCAGGACACGGAGAACACGTGGACATTGAAGGTACAGCCCAAATGAAACTGTATGGCGCAGGTAAATTTAGAGTTGTATCTTCATCTAATGTTGACTTGGGCACTGCAGAATATATGCTTGTACCAATCCACGAAGTTGTAGGATTTGATATCGGTCCTGTACCATACATGACAATAAAAGGTAAAGGCAACATAGATTTAACGACAGTCGGAACAATTCTTGACGGGGCAGCATACGGTCAGTTTAATTTTATGAAAACAACAGCTACTCTTCAGGGATTAAACACGACATTAGAAAATGCAAATGGAGTGCTTGATTTCAAAGGAAAAGACATGCACTTTTACACAAAGCAAGCGTTTATAAACAAACAGCCAATAAAAGTTGACGGAAAAGCAAATCTGAACGGAAATATAGACTTTGATATCACAGCTAATTCAATAAAAATAGAAGATTTATTTAAAATACTAAATACAAGCAGTATTTTGTCTGATAAAAAAGACATTGTAAGTCCAATAAAAAAAATAAACGGCAACACAAAAATTTCCATAAAACTAACAGGCGTTGTAAAAGATTTTGGAGAAATATTAAAAAAGAACACACTTAACATATCAGGTAATCTAAAACTAAACAATACTACAGCAGAAATAAAAGACTTACCTGTGCCAGCTCAAAAACTTTACGGCACAATCAATTTTAATAACAATGACTGGCAAGCAAATTTAAAAGGAACAGCAGCAAGCTCTACTATTGAAGTAAATGGTTATAGTAAACAACAAAAAACAGACATCACATTTAAAGCACCAGCACTAAAAACTGATGAACTCATAAAAGTATTACTTAAACCAAATAAAAATTTATCTGAAATACCTTCAACAAACTCACTAATAAGCTTTTTAGCACATTATAAAAATGATTCCAATAAAATAGATTTAAAAAAACTGACAGCTGAGGGCAAATTCAGAAAATCAACAAATAATCCTCAAAACAATGATATTGTAATAAATTCAGGAAGTTTTAGCATCTCAAACGGTGATATAAATCTCAAAAACTTTGATGCAAAACTTTTCAATTCCAAAATTCAAGCAAACGGAAAAATATCAGAGTTTTATTCAAAAGATTACAAAATCAGCGGCAAATTTAACCTTTCTGATTTTGATATATCAGCGTTTAATACATTAAAAAGACTCACAATTTTACCGCCATATGTAAAAAGTCTTCTAAATGCATATGAAAACTATCAAGGAACAGCTGATGCGCATGTAACTTGTTTCAACAACAACTTAAAAGGTCAAATAAATCTTAAAAACATCAAGTTTAACCACAAATATTTCAAAACACCTATTGCAATAGAAAAAGGTGAAATACTTCTTGACGGTTCAAAAATAACATTGCATTCCATAATTGCACAAATTGACAAAACGCCTGTATTTTTGAATATTTCCTTGCAAGATTTAGATAAAACAATGAGATTAAACGGTTATTTTACAACAAAACTTACAGAGCAATTTGTCAATAAATACATCAACACTTTTTTGACTTACCCAATTAAACCCAAAGGGGATATCACAATAACAACAGACCTTGGCGGAGATGTTAACAATTTAAGACTAAAACCAGTTATAAAATTTGCACAAGGCGCAGATATCTACTATATGGGAGCAAACCTCGGAGACGAAAGCGAACAAAGAGAACTCAGAGGAAATATTGTAATAAAAGATAACGGCAATACATTTGACATAGAAGATTTCGCATACAAAAGATATATGTCATCCCAAAATGACAAAATATACCCAATAACAATTTTTAAAGGACACGGTATAGTAAACAAACAAGCTAACGGCTTTTATGCTAAAAACTTAAACATAGAAACAAAAAACAACGCAAACGTTAAGCTGTTTAACATAATATTCAAAAAATCAATACTAAAGCAAGGGATGTTTAACTGCAAATTGAATGTTAACGGCAATTTAGAATCTCCAATTATTGTGGGACATATCAACATGCACAATCTTGATATGCCACTATACGACACCCTTGTTAAATCATTAACTGCAAAATTCCAAGGCAAATCCCTTTACGTCAATATAAATGGAGAATCAATGGGTTCTGATTTTTCAGTTAATTTGGTAAGCGGAAATCACTTAGTACGTCCTATTGTCATTGACAAATTGGACATAAAATCCAATCACGTAAATCTTGATAAATTTATAGACTCTTTGACACAAATACCAACACCAAACACTGTTAACCGTCTTGTTGATATTCAACCAAGTACAAATAATGTAAACGCGATTATACCATCATTTAATATATCTGATTTTCAAATAAAAAATGGAACACTGTCAGCAAATGAAATAGCAATCAGAGACTTAAGTGCAAACAATTATTCTTCTAATTTTTCATTGGGAGAAGATATGGTGTTAAATGTCGATAAACTTACATTTGATGTAACAACAGGCAAAATGATTGGTACTGCAAAATATGATTTTTCTAACGGAAAAATAAAAACTAACATATCTGCTCTCAATGTTGATTCAAACAAAGTAGCATCGTCATTATTTGGTTTCAACGACCAAATATTTGGTACCGCTAACGGAAACATATCTGTTACAACACACGGTGCCAGCGAAGAAGAACGTATAAAAAATATGTTTGGCTACGTATATTTTGAAATTGCAAACGGAAAAATGCCTAAACTTGGTTCCGTAGAATACTTACTTAAAGCAGGAAACCTCATAAAAAGCGGTATAACTGGTGCTAGCCTTAACAACTTTATCGAACTAATTGCACCTATAAAAACAGGATATTTTGAATCAATTAAAGGAAGCTTTACTCTTAAAAACGGTGTTGCTCAAAATATAGAAGTATACTCAAAAGGTGACAACCTCAACATTTACATAAATGGAGAATTTGATGTACTACAAAGTTATGCAAATATGAGAGTATTTGGCAGACTAACAAAAAGAGCCACAAATATCCTTGGACCAATCGGCAACCTTTCATTTAATTCATTACTCAACGCTATCCCTGGTATAAAACTTGGAAAAAATGAAAAAAGCGGATTTATAAGAGACCTAAACAAAATCCCAGGAGTTGAGCTAGATAACCAACAATACAGAATCTTTACTGTTAAAATTGACGGCAAACTGAACGAAAATAAATTCGTTAAAAACTTCCGTTGGATGGAATAAAAATTAAATTGCAGGTTTTAATCGTTTTTCTATGTTTAGATTTTTTGCTTTACAGAAAGGAAGCTTATCATAATCTATATTTATTTCTGTATAGTAATAAGGTTCTTTTGACAAAGCTGGCACAGAAATATGAGTAACGCCATAGTCATCTTTTATTTCAAAATCTTTTCCATAATGACCGGAAACAATTAAAGCAACATTTTTATGTCTTCTCAATACAGCAGTATACTCAGCTTTTTCCAAAATTTCATATTCAGGAATATCAACCGGCTCATAATAAGGAACATGTTGGAATATAATAACCTGTTTTCCTTTGTTTTCTGCAAGTTTTTTATCTAGCCATTGAAGCGTTTTCTTGCCAAAAACACCATGATTAGTTGGCATGCCTGTAGAAACTCCATCAAGAACAATAACCATAATGCCAGAAGAAGGATAAAAATAATATGAATTTGTTTCATTCTTTTGATTTTTGTTATATTTAGAGACAATTTTCAAATATTCTGGCTTAGAAATACCGGATATTTTATGAACATCGTTATTGCCCATAACCAAATAATAAGGAGCATCAATAGATTTAACAGTATTCAAAAACCCAATCAAATGCTGAGGTTTAGATTTTTTTATATTGTCTCCGTTAAAAACGATAAAATCGTATTTTTTCTCATGAGTTCTAGCAACAAAACCGTTTAATACTTTTGCTCCGACAGAAGCCTCTTCATTTACATCACCTGCTAGATAATTAATGTCAGAAGTGACAGCAAAGTTTATACTTTGAGCCAGAGCAGGACTTGAAAAAGCTAAAAGTGTAGCCGCTAAAATAAAACTATTTTGTACAGATTTTAATATACTCATAAGATAACTCCCCTTGTAGTCACCTTATTATAACAAAAACATTTATTGTTGAGTTTTATTTTCAGGAGCTTTTTTAGTACCTGCTTCATATCCACAAATCAAGAAAATAGCAGGAAGAGCTTTTGAAACAAAGCCTTTGACCTTCTCTCCAAGGTCAGTCATTGCCATAACAGTCAAAATATCGTCTATATGGATACCAAAATCTTTAACTCCGACTTTTCTGTCGTCATTTTCTTTGTAAATGGCTTCATTCAATTTCGATGCTACATAATTTCCACCGGTAACACCTGCACCGACCCCAACTATTGCAGCTAGTCCACCATACAAACATTTTTTAACCATAGACAAATTATGCTTTTCTATTTGAGATGTTCCTATCCCAACAATAGTAATAGGTGTAACAATATTGCCTAAAAACTGGTGCAACCCCTCTTTTAATTTTGGTTTTCTGTTTTCTTTGGTATCAACAATTAAACCGCCAGTCAAACCACCTACCAACGCAGAAGTAGCCAAACCTATTGACTTAATTACACTGTTAAAGTCTATATTAAACATATCTTTAACTTTAAAGTCACCTTTTTTAGCACCTTTTGCCAAAGCAAAAAGGTAAGCTAACGTCACGACTGCACTTCCAGCTAAAGAAGCCCTTTTTACACGTCCATCGTGATTATTTTTAAGCAAATCCTTGAGAGGATTATCTTCAATTTCGATAGTACCTGCATTTTTCACACGATGAGACGGGTTATTATAATTTGTTGGTGTAGATGAAATTATTGTTAATGGTGGCATGATTATCAACTCTTTTCAGTTAGATAAAAAACATAAATTTTAATTTTTGCTATAGTAACAATAAAAATTAAACTAACTTAACGCAAATTTATTATAGTACAAATATAATACTTTAAATTAATATAACTTTTTGTTAATATTGTTCGAGAAAAATTTGCGATAAGGAACGTGAGCAATTTTTTTGAGTGACACATTGAAAAGGTGAGTCTTTGAGCTTCGAAAGCTCGAAGCAAAAAAGACGACACTAGATTAGAAATGCAATTATGCGATTAGATAAATTTTTAAAAGTATCAAGATTAATCAAAAGAAGAACTGTAGCCAATGACGTTTCTGACCAGGGCCGTGTCTTAGTCAACAATAACGCAGCAAAGCCATCAAAACAGCTCAAGGAAGGCGACATAATTACAATAGAACACTTCAACAAAAAAGTTTCAGTAAAAGTTGTTAAAATTCCAACAGGTAATGTTTCTGTACAAGAATCATCTACTTTGTATGAAGAAATAAAACAATAATTGCATTTTATATGGTGAATAATTAAAATAAAATCTATAGATAATGAGGAGAGGTTTACAATGAAAAAATACATTGCATATGGTTTGTTTATTGCAGGGTTATTTACATGTTTTAGCTTATCTGCTAATGCTGCAATATTTGATAAAGCAATGAAAGGTAATGTACAAGCAATCAGAATACCTGCAGGAACAACAATGAAACTTGAGTTGTTAGATAACGTATCATCACGTACTTGTGATATGGGTGACGAGTTTTCTGCAATGTTAAGGGAAGATAAAATCGTTGACGGTCAAATTGCATTACCTGCAGGCTCAGTACTTAGAGGTACAATAAACAAAATTGTGCCATCTAAAAGATTATCAAGAAGTGCTATTGTTTACTTTAACTTTGAACACGTTGTAACCCCAACAGGAAAACAAATTCCGCTAACAGCTGGCTTGTATGAATATGGAGAACTTACTCTTGATGGCGGTGTATATTCTGGTGGCAACTATGGATATGCAATACAACAGAACTGGCAACAAACTAAAAATCTTGTTGGAAAAACTATCGATTGGGGTAAAGGAACAGGCGAAAACATGCAATATGTTTGTGTTCCAATAGGAGCTATCGGTGGAACTATCGGAGGAGCATTCTATTATGTAGGCTCTGATATCGTAGATTTATTTAAAAAAGGAAACGAAGTTAACCTTCCGCAAGGAAAAAATATACAAATTTTATTAACACAACCGCTTGATATTCCACTACACTAATATGAACTGTCTTGAATACTTAAATCTTTTTAATATCATAACAAATACCCGCGAACACTTTCTCGCGGGTAAGATTCTGGCAGAAAGAAACAAAACAATTTCTGTAGCAGAGTCTTGTACAGGAGGGCTACTAAGCTCCTTGCTCACAGATGTTTCGGGGAGTTCTTCTTACATAAAAGCTAATTTTGTAACATACGCAAACGAAGCTAAATCAAAATATCTTGGTGTAAGTGAAGAAACCCTTGAAAAATATGGAGCAGTTAGCGTACAAACAGCCGGAGAAATGGTTAAAGGTCTTTTACAGAGCACGGGCACAGACTATGCCATTGCAACAACAGGTATAGCAGGCCCTACCGGAGGTACTGACGAAAAACCTGTCGGGCTTGTTTATATTGGCGTTGGTACTAAAGAAGAAATGCATGTACATAAATACAATGTAGACCCAAAACTGCCAAGAATAATAATAAAATACTTATTTGCAAAACAAGCGTTAAAGCTGTTAATTGATGTATTAAAAGAAAAGGAACAATAATGACAAAAGTAACTTTAATACCTGGTGACGGAATAGGCCCTGAAATATCTGATGCAGTTGTTGAAATCATTGACAAAGCAGGTGTAAAAATAGACTGGGAAATACAAACTGCAGGCGCAGATGTTGCAGAAGCAGAAGGTTCACCATTACCAAATAGAGTAATAGAATCTATCAAAAAGAATAAAGTTGCTTTAAAAGCACCGGTAACTACGCCTATAGGAAAAGGATTCAGAAGTGTTAACGTTGCATTAAGAAAAGAATTAGACTTATACGCAAACATCAGACCTTGCAAAAACATTGCAGGCATAAAAACACCTTTTGATGGTGTTGATTTGGTTGTTGTCAGAGAAAATACAGAAGATTTGTACGCAGGTATTGAAAGACAAATTGATAAAGACAGTGCAGAATCCATAAAAATAATCACAAGAAAAGCATCAACAAGAATAGTAAAATACGCTTTTGAATATGCACTAAAATACGGAAGAAAAACCGTTCACGCAGTTACAAAAGCAAATATATGCAAACTTTCTGACGGATTATTTCTTGAATGTGCAAGAGAAATTGCCAAGGATTATCCACAAATAGAATACAAAGAAATCCTTGTTGACAACTTATGTATGCAACTTGTACAAAAACCGCAACAATTTGATGTTTTAGTATTACCAAACTTATACGGTGATATTGTCTCTGACCTGACAGCTGGTCTTATAGGCGGGCTAGGCGTTGCACAAGGTGCCAATATTGGCGAAGATTGTGCAGTATTTGAGCCTGTACATGGCTCAGCACCTGATATAAAAGGTCAAAACAAAGCAAACCCAACAGCACTGTTAATATGTGCAATTAATATGCTAAAACACATTGGAGAAAAAGAAAAAGCAGCCAAAATAGAAGCAGCATTATATAAAGTTATTAAAGAAGGAAAAGTTTTAACTTGTGACCTTGGAGGAAACGCCACTACAAGTGAATTCACTCAAGAAATAATAAAACATCTTAATTAATAACCCTGTCGGATATGTGGCTATAATAAAAAAATGTGCTAAATTGTTCTTATGAAGAAGAAAATTGTCTATTTAATATCATTATTGCTATTTGTTTGCCTTGTTTTGGCAAGCTGTATAAGAGCTGATAAACCTGAAAAAGAATCTACAATTCAAGAAGAACAATCATTAGAACAATTACAAAATTATGAGCCTTATCCTATTGGAACTAAAAAAATAAACGGGGTTGACTATCTGTTATCAAGAAGCCCAGCAGGAAAATACGGGGGAACACTTGTAACAAGTACCATAGGAGAAGGTCCAAAGACATTCAATTCTTGGAATTCAATGGACAACACATCTTCTCAAGCAGCAGACATTATGTTTGATGCACTTGTTACAACAGATCCTTACACTGGTGAAGTTATCCCCAAAATGGCAAAAAGCATTAAAATATTGCCTGACAAAAAGACATATATTATAGAACTAAGACACGGACTAAAATGGTCTGACGGCAAAGAAATAACATCTGATGATGTATTTTTCACTTGGAATACAATCATATTTGGGGGATTTGGAAATACAAGCACACGTGACGCAATGTATATTGGAACAGAGCTTCCTAAAATAGAAAAAATTGACAAATATACTGTCAAATTCACTACCCCAAAACCATTTTCACCATTTTTAAGACAACTTAGTGTACCAATAGCGCCAAAACATATTCTTGAACCAATAACAAAACAAGGAAAAAAAGCCTTTGCTTCATTTTGGAGTTCTAACACAAAACCATCAGAATTTGTTACAAGCGGAGCTTTCAAACTTAAAGAATACGTTCCTGCCCAAAGACTTGTATACGAAAAAAATCCAAATTACTACATGATTGATGAAAAAGGCAATAAACTCCCATACTTAGACAAATACATAATTTTGATAGTAGGTGACCTGAATAACGAACTATTAAAGTTTAAAGCAGGAGAACTCGATACAGTTGGATTAAGAGGAACAAATGTAGCACTTTTTAAAGAACAAGAAAAATTTTCTGATTACAAAATATACAACTTAGGACCAAATACAGGAACGATGTACTTTTCTTTTAATCTAAACACAAGAAAAAATGAAAAAGGGAAGTATTACGTAAACCCAATAAAACAAAAGTGGTTTAATGATGTAAACTTTAGAACCGCTGTTGATTACGCACTTGATAGAGAAAATATGGTATTCAATATTGCTAGCGGGGTAGCAGCACCGTTATTTACACCAGAACCTTTATCTTCAATTTATTTGAATGAAGAAATAGCGAAAGGACACCCTCAAGATTTAGAAAAAGCAAAGGAATACCTTAAAAAATCAGGATTTTACTGGAAAAAAGGCAAACTATACGATAAACAAGGAAATAAAGTTGAATTTGATTTATACACAAACGCCGGTAACACAGAACGCGAATCGATAGGTGTTATGGTAAAACAAGACCTTGAAGAACTTGGTATGACAGTTAACTTCAAGCCTATTGAATTCAATACATTAGTAAGCAAACTAGTTAATACAAACGACTTCGATTCAGTGATTATGGGCTTTACAGGCAGCCCTCTAGAACCATACGGCGGCAAAAATGTATGGTATTCAAACGGAACACTGCACGTATTTAATATGAGAAAAACTCCACAAGAGAATAAAAATATTTATCCTTGGGAAAAACAAATAAACGAACTCTTTGACAGAGCTTCGCTAGAACTTGATTTTAACAAACGCAAACAAATTTATGAAGAATACCAAAAAATAGTATATGACCAAAAACCATTGATATACTTATATTCCCCAATTATCATAACAGCTATCAGAAATAAATTTGGTAACGTTAACCCAACACCATTAGGCGGGGTTACTCATAATCTTGAAGAAATATACGTAAAATAAAATATTAAAGCTGTTAAAACGCAAAAAAATATTGTATAATTCTGTACGTTGGCTAATTTAAGAGAGCCGTATACAAAAAGGGGAGTTTTTATGAAAGTATTAATCACAGACAAAATCAACGAAACAGCGAAAAAAATCGTAGACGAAGCTGCAGAAGGCGTAATTTTACCAACAATGAGCGAAGATGAGCTTTGCCAAGTTATTGGTGAATACGACGCATTGATGGTAAGAAGCCAAACAAAAGTAACTGCTAAAGTTATCGAAGCAGGTAAAAATTTAAAAATCATTGGTAGAGCAGGCGTTGGTGTTGATAACATTGATTTAAATGCAGCTACTGCAAACGGTATTATTGTCGTAAACTCCCCTGACGGAAATACCAATGCAGCAGCAGAACACACTGTTGCTTTAATGCTTGCTATGTCCAGAAATATATCCAAAGCTGCATCGTCGACAAAACAAGGTCTGTGGGAACGATCCAAATTTACGGGACACGAAGTATTTGGCAAAACACTCGGTATAATCGGTTTTGGTAAAATCGGCCACCACGTAGCAGAAACAGCAAAAGCACTTGGAATGAAAATTATTGTTTCTGACCCATACACAACTAAAGAGGTAGTAGAGAAATTTGGCGCAAAATATGTCGAATCTCTTGACGAGTTATGGGGCAAATGCGATTACATAACAGTGCATGTTCCAAAAACAAAAGAAACAATGCACATGATTAATAAAGAAACAATTGCTAAGATGAAAAAAGGTGTTCGTCTTATCAATTGTGCAAGAGGCGGCATTATTGATGAAGCGGCACTTGCAGAAGCACTTGAATCAGGTCAAGTTGCACAAGCTGCAGTAGACGTCTTTGAAACAGAACCAAACATTGCTGATTCACCACTTGTAAAAACAACAGGTGATATTTTGCTTACACCACACCTTGGAGCAAGTACAGAAGAAGCACAATTAAAAGTTGCGGAAGATGTTGCAGAACAAATTAGGGACGTATTAGCAGGAGGTTCCGCTCGTTCTGCTGTTAATATCCCATCATTGAAGCCGGACAAACTAGAACCTGTTAAAGACTACATGCAATTAGCAGAAAACATTGGCGAACTTGCAATGCAAATGTCACAAGGCAGTCTCAAAGGTGTTTATGTAACAGTAAAGGGTAACCTGGCTGATTTGGATGTATCTCCTTTAGAAACGGCTGTTGTAAAAGGGGTATTTGCATCATTTATGAATTCTGTGAACTACGTTAATGCACCAATTATTGCAAAAGCTAAAGGCATAGATGTATCAACAACAAAATCAAATACATCTACAGACTATATTGGATCAATTACGCTTAAACTTGTTACTGACAAAGAAACAAATACAGTATCAGGCGCACTAATTGCACAAGACATGCCAAGAATTGTTAAGATAAACGGATATAACACAAGTATCGAGCCTGAAAAACACATGATTTTAGTGCCACACGAAAATAAACCGGCAATGGTTGCTAAAGTAGCAACAGTTCTTGGTAATAAAAATATAAACATTACAAGAATGAACGTTGCACAAAACCGTTCACAAGCAGACAACATATCAATGATGATTATAAACACAGGAAGCGATGTTGATGAAAAAACACTTTCTGAAATTTCAGCAATTGACGGTATAGGTTGTTCAAAATACATCAAGCTAAATGCATAGTATAAAAAGCGGCTCTTTTCTAACAGGGGAGCCGTTTTTTATTTATTGTCAAAAATACACCCATTAAGAATTGTAAAAAAACTTTACTTTTTTAGTGATTTTTGATTATAATTAGCAAATAATAAAATTCACAAACTTAATACATTTGCCGATATAGTAAAATTAAAAAAAATAGATTGGAAAACCAATGAAAACCGAAAATCTAGTATATAATATTCAAAATAATTACCAAAGACAGTACTTAAAGCAGAAGCAAACTTCTGATAAAATGCAAGGGCAAGGGCCAAGCGTGAATAAGACTGTGACTGGTTATGACAATTTTGAAATGAGTAAAAGTGCGACAAAAACGACCGCCGGAGAAAATCCGAGCGGTCGTTTGAGTTTTAAAGGCCGCCCAGCTCCTGTAGTTGTTGCAAAAACTTTCGGAGAAAAACTTGCAGTAAACAAATGGTTTAACAAGTTTTTAGACATACTTGCAGACAACTCTCTTATCGCAGATGCTCTTATCGCCTTAGGGTTAACAACAATAGCAAGACCTGCTTCAATATACATAATTCCAACTAAAGACCCTGTAGAAAAGAAAAAGAATAACTATCAAGTGGCTCACTCAGTAGCTACAGGCGTATTAGGCTTAGCTACAACAGTAGCTGTTGCAGAACCAGTAAAACGTGGTGTTAAAGAATTAATGAACAACACTTCTAAATACATGAAAAAAGATGCAACATACATAAAAGAAAATGCCAGAGTTTTCAAAGAAACAGCAGGAAGACTTCACCAACCAATATTCTTACCATTGAGAGCCGCATTAACTATTATGATTGTACCTCCTATATTAAAAATGTTTGGTTTATCTAAAGATGCTGTTAAACCTTCTGATAAAGCAAAAATTGATTACTCTTACTTAAGCTTTAAAGGTAATGATTCAAAATCATTTAAAGGATTTTCAAAAGTAAAATCAAACTACGATAAAGCTCAAGATAAGATTTCTAAAAACCAACCATCTTTTAAAGGCAACCCAAGCGCAGTAACAAAAGGAATTGCCAAAGGTATCGGTAAACTTGCTGACACAAACGGATTTAGAAAATTTATCGAATGGTTTAAAGACCAAAAGAACTGGTTCCCACATTTGATAGCAGGTGAAAGTTTATGGCTATCAGGTTTCTATATGCAACAGACTGCAAAATCTAAAAGCATAGAAAAAGACCAAAAATTACCAATGATATTAAACCAAGGCATAACAGCTTTATTGTGTACTTGGGGCGCATACAAACTTGATGGCGTAATCAACAAAAAGCTTGATGCATATAAACAAACATATAAGAGAATGAATCCTGATATGGTTCAAAAATCAAACTTATATGAAAACTTATTAAAAAGATATGCAAACAATGAAGCTGTTCTCAAAAAACTCACAACAGAAGCTAAATATAAACCATTAAGAAATGCAAACAAGACATTAAATAATAAACTTATTGGTATCAGACTTTTAGGTCCAATCGTAATCTTTACAACAATTTACAGATTTATTGGTCCTGTTGTAGTAACACCAATCGCAAATAAAATAAGCGAACTTATTGAACCTCACAATAAAAAAGCTGCATAATAGACAGCAGCAACCACTTGTAAAGAAATATTCTTGCAATATAATAAAGATACTCACCAATCCTCATTGCAGATTTTAGGGGGTTGCGTTAGTAGCGACACCCATAGTATGCAAATGAAAGGAAAATAAAAATGGCAAATATTAAATCCGCTAAAAAAAGAGTTCTTATCGCAGAAAGAAACAGATTGAAAAACGTTGCTGTAAAATCTGAAATCAAAACTGCTATCAGAAAAACTTTAGAATTAGCACAAGCCAAAAATGAAGCAGAATTAAAATCAGCTATTAGCCACGCTTACAAATTGTGTGACAAAGCTGTTTCTAAAGGTGTTTTACACAAAAACACTGCTGCTAGAAAAAAATCAAGATTAACTTTAGCTGTTAACAAATTGTTAGCAAAATAGTTAAAAAAGCTTGATAAAAATCCGTGATTTTAAAATCACGGATTTTTTAATGCGAAAAATGAGATAATAAAAAGCTCTCATTATTGAGAGCTTTTGTAATATTAAATGACTATTAAATAATTAACCTACAAGTCTGCTTTCATCAGATTCTGAAGCTTTTACCATAATAGCATGTTCAACAGGATTTTCTTTCTTAATAGAATTGTCAAATCCATAATCATCAAAACCTAACTCATCTTTAGGCTTTTTCATTTGATATTCATCAACAAGTTTTTTCGCTAATTCAGCAATTTCATAAACTAATTGATATCTGTTTTCTGAATTTTCATTCAATTCCCATGCTACTTTAATTATCTGATGAGTCATATTTATCTCCGATTCTAAACTAACTTATATATAAACTATAATATAAGATAATAACAATATCAATAAAAAATTTTAAAGACTGTTATTAACCATATAGTTGTAAATTAAAGAAGAAGCATTTACTATAAACTCTTTACCAAGAGGAGAATTATATGGTCTGTTTACCAGCATTACAACAATGTATTTTTTGCCGTTTGGAGTATAAACAATACCTGCATCTCCAAGCATTTTACCGATATCACCTGTTTTGTGGATAAAGATTGCATCCTTAGGCAAACCAGCTTGAATCAATCTATTGTTGTGAACATGACTCATATAATCAACCATTTTTTCTCTTGAATGAAGAGATAAAAAGCTTGGATTATCGATATTATAAAGAAGAGTTGCCATTTCCTTAGCTGTAGTAACATTTGTACCGGCTAAGTCAGGAAGCCAATCATTAATTCTGGTTTCTTTCATGCCCCATTTTCTTAATGACTGGTTCATAGCATTCATACCGCCAGTGGCATCAAGCAACATGTTTGTGGCAGAATTATCAGATTCTGTAATCATAACTCTTGCCAACTGATCAACTGTATAAACAGCATTTACGCCTTTAAACTGCAAGCTTCCAGAACCTTCTGATTTATAATAATCAGTCATTGCTATTTTATCATCAAGTTTTATAGCACCTGCCTCAATAGTACGGAACAATTGAATCAATACAGGAATTTTTATAATACTTGCAGTAGGATAAACATCATTAGCTAACAAATCAGCGTGTTTGCCTGATTCATAATCCCAAACATATACTGATGGCTTCAAAGAAGGATATGCTGATGCAAGATTTTTAAGATTTGACTCCAGTGTGGTTAAATTATATGTTTCATAAAGCTTTTGCATTTGAGGCTTCTGAACTTCAGTACCTTGCAAATAATTTAATCCCATAATGTGACTGTTATAAAGATAATCAGATGTAGGATGGGCAATTTTATTGATATCAGCTTGTACTGCAGGATATTTGTTAGTCTTTATAAATACTGGACGAACAACCTCATTTACATAAACAGGCGAAATATACACAGCAAATAAAAAAGCAAAAACCAAGTTCAAAACTACAGCAATAGGATTTGCTTTACGCTTAACAACCTTTTTTCTCCTAACATAAGCAGGTCTGATGTTTGTTGAATATTTCGACTGTGTTCTGTAGCCTGAATAACTACGTATATAATCACTCTGATACTGTGGCTTAGCCAAAGTAAAATCCCCCAATAATCTAATATTTATATATTAAACACAATATTATTACTGTTCCATACAACAGATAGAGTATAAATACTGTAATAACAGAATAGCACAGCTATTTAGATACCAACAAAGAATTTACATTAATTAATTTACAGTTCGTATAAATTAATTATATACAATTGTTAAGACATTTGGTATTATAATTATAATAGTAAACACAAGGACAATAATTATGAAAAATATTGTAATCTTTAGTGACAAGGATTCAGCTCAAATTGAAAGCATCCTTTTAAACAACGGTGAGTACGATGTAAGAACAAAAGGAATTGAAGAAGTTAAAGACGCACAAAAATTCAATCCATCTGTTATCGTATTCAACTGTTCAGAAGATAAACTCAAAGAGTTATCAATGGTAACAAAACTTCCTGCACCTGCTTTGGTTGTTGCAGAAAAATTTAACGATGACATTATATTCAGAGGTGATTCATATGACTATGTCACAACACCGATTGATGAAAAAGAATTAAACTTGAGATTGAAAAACCTCTTAAAAATTAAAGAATTAAAAGAAACTATTGATCAAGTATCTACTACAGATGCTTTAACTGGTTTACACAATAGAAAATTTCTTCATGAACGTTTAGAAGCTGAAATTTCTCGTTCAAAAAGATACGATACAAAACTCAGCTGCTTGTTGTTAGATATTGACTTTTTCAAAGTTGTAAACGATATGTACGGCTATGATTGGGGCGATGTTCTACTCAAAAAAATAGCAGAAATGTTAAAAGGATTTATAAGAAAAGAAGATATTCTGACAAGATACGGCGACGAAGAGTTTATTGTACTTCTTCCTAACACACCCGAAGAAAATGCATTCTTATTTGCTGAAAGATTCAGACGTGAAATTGAAAAAATGGAATTCATTCCAGCTGGTGAAGAAGAACGTCACCCTATTACAATATCAGGTGGTATCGCTTCTTATCCTTTCTTACAAAATGTAGAAGAAGATGCAAACACTCTTATCAGATATGCTGAACACGCATTGTATAATGCTAAAAAACGCGGAAAAAACAAAATAGTTCAGTTCTCACAAATTAACATAGAATACTAAAAAAGAGCTCCCAAAAGGGAGCTTTTTTTAAACCTTTTTAATTTGTTCAACTATTTGTAAGATTTCTTCTGTTAGATCTGTTTTATATTTAAGGTTTTCTGCCAATTCTTTAGCAAACTCAGCTTTTTGAAAATCACCAAGCTCATTTAACCTAAAAAATTCCGAAAGAACTTTTGTCATAGGCTCATCATGTTTAAAGTCGGAAATTGAAGACTGACAGATGTTTTTAAACCTGTTATTGATAGTCCTTTTAATCAAATTCAGAGAGAATATATCCTCAAATTCACCATGTTTAATGAGATAAACAGAATCAATATCTCTAAGTACTGTATCAATATTATTTGCTGTTTGCAATGCATCAGCATCAAGCAAAACAAAAATAGGAATCTTTAACTCATCTTTTAGCTCACAATAAAGCTTTGCAACTTGGTTTTTACCACCTGCACTGATTAACTTAACACCATATTTGTCAAAATCATAACCTGCCAATTTAGCAAATTTGGGCAAAAGTATTTCTTCTGTTATTCCTTCACATAAAACTACCTTTTCAACAGGGAATCTCAAAGCAAGAGACTCTCTTTTGCTAACAAGATTTTTATAATCATGCTGAATTGCCAACAAACGTCTAAGGTTGATAGGAGTGTCTTCTGAGACAGAAATGTAACTTAAAACAGCATCAATATTGATATCCATATCAACAAGATTTTTCATATCATCAGAAAGATTGTAAGTTGAATATATTTCTTGTATCAAAACACGATTAAAATCACTATTTGAAGGGATATTAGGAGAATACTTTTCAACAGAATAGTTCCATAATCTTTCAAAAAGAGATTTTATGATATTTACTTCGAGCTCTTGTATATGGTTTTTAGATATCTTGGGCTCAATCAAATATCTGCACAACAAATCGGAAATAACCCTGTAATACTTAATTTCTGGATATTTAAAACGAGACAATCTATCTAAAGCAAGAACCAAATTTTCTTTAGAAACAGGCAAAAATTTAATTTTATTTATATCGATATTCTTTATCAAAATTTCCAACAATTATAAAATTTTGTTAACATTACTTATAAATTATAGCAAAAAAAGCAAATTTTATATTGTTTGGTTTTTAATCTAATGTAAAGGTGGAAGTATAAGTGTATAGTATTTCAGCATTAAATAACAATTACAATTTATATATGCCGAAAATAAACACTGCTAGCGGAGTAAACAGTGTAGGTAATAGTCTTGCAACTAACCCTGTAGCAAGCAACGGCGCTGCATCTGTTAAAAATACACATAAAGCAGTTCCATCTTTTGGTGTGAACCAAATAAGAACATCTCTTACAACACGAGACGAACATAACAAATACAACGAAATATCTTCTATTATTGATAAAAAAACAAGAAAAGATTTACAAGAAATATTAAAAACAGGTAAGCTCCTAGATACAAATTCTAATGACGGAAGCTCTACTCTTGATAACTTATACAACATCGCCACCAAAACAAGAGCAACCGGGTTAGATAAAAAGAACATTCTGGAAGAAACAATAAAAGCGATAAAACATCCTTTTATCATTACCCAGAAATTTGGAGATATACCGCAAAACCTACAAGCTGAGGTTATTAATACTGAGATTAGCCAAGGCAGAAACATTTCCACAATGGACTTAGATGTAAAATCAAGTACATGCCCTGCCGCAAGTATAGAATTTGACTTGGCTCGTAAATTACCAGCTGAATTTGCTCGTATGACAGAAGGTTTAACATCTGACAAGCTTTCAGTAACTAAAAAAATAAAAGTAGACGACCTTTCTCACGGGCTTATCGATACAGTTTGGATGTTAAATGAGTTTGGAACAGATCATAAGCTTGAAGATTGGAAAACGCTAAGTGTAACTCTAAAACCTGATAGAAATGCAATTATACGAGCAAGAATCCAAAATTCTTACAAAGATCCTGATGAAAGATCTCTTGTTGATGTATTATTACAATCAACATTTATGAATATAGGTGCGCAAAACACCTACGACTCTTTAGTTGACAAAAGAATACCAAAATACAACGAAGACGACAGCGGACTTATTGATATTGAAAAAAACTTTGTCGAAGAGATTGTTACAGGTAAAGGCAAAGTCTGCGTAACATACCAAAAAATTGATGATAACGGAAAACTTATCGGTTATGAATGTGACCAAAGTGAAACGCTATCACACATACAAAACACTTTAAACCAAGGTCACAACGTTATTATCGGTTATACATATTGTGACAGTGACAACAACGTTATAGGCGGACACGAAATAACAATAATCGGCATCGAAACAGATAAAAAAGGTCAAAAATACTTTATCTGCAACGATACTGATGACGGAATCCCTGAACCTATAAAATACAGTGTTGATGAGTTGTTACCCAAAATTCACCATGCCGGAATTCCAAAAGAAGTTCTCGTAGATAATGTAGAATTTGTTGAAGGCTGGAAAGAATTGTTGCAAATTTATAAAGAAACAAAAAATCAAAAAGAAATTCAAACAGCAATTCAAACAAATCCATTAACAGTCATCAATCAAGCTGCATAAGTTTAGTCTTCAATAATACGTCTCAAGTCCATAACAAGAGCCGTAGGAGCTGCAAATGACGTTCCATAAATTTTTTGTGCAGGTAATTTGATTTTTGCAGTGGTATCTTTTGCCAAGATATCAATTTTACCATCCTCATTGATATCAAAACCTTTATTTCCATCTTTATCAGTCAGTTTTTTAACAGCATAAACACCCTTACTCCATCTGTTGACCAATGGGTTATCACAACTAAATTGTGTTTTTGCAACACCATATTTATTAGCAGCGCCTACTACATTAATATTGTCTGCAAGAGTATACAAATTTAAATAATCGTGACCTTTGTTACCCGCAGAAACATATATTTTGACACCCTGTGATGCTAATTTTTCCAGACTAGATATTATATCTTTGATTTCCTGTGCTTCTTTGTATGGAGAATTAAAGAATTTTTCTTTAATTATATTTTTATCTTTCAAAAGATTTTCGTGAGACACTTCAAAACCTACAAACTTAGATAAGTTAGAAAGTTTTATATCTGAAGACTTAGACAAGTTAATAGCATCAAAAACGACATCACTTCTTAAAATTTCAGCCAAAGCACTTTGCACGCTTGATTCATTCAAATTAGTATCAAACCTTGATATTTGAGCATTAGGCAAACCTGACTTAATAAAAGACTCTACGGCATCACCATGTAGCATATCGGGTTTGTTATCCCAATCTACTTTTATAACATTATTTTTAAATTGGTCTATCACTGCAATTTTAGGTGCATAAGATTCATCAAATTTTAGAGATTTTTGATAATTTTTTGCCTGATTATTCAAAGATTTTTGCAAATAAATACTATCCGTTTTTGAGGATAAGAATTTTGTAAAAGCAAACGAGGATAGTACAGTAAAAAGATATGTTCCAAAAGCTGCTGAGAACAAAGGTAATGCTTTTAATGCCAGCTTTTTATTTTTAGAAGCCAAAAACGATATTGCAAGTTTTGAAGCGTTAAACTCTTCTGCAAGTTTTGGAGCGCACATAAATAACCCCAAGTATGGAGCAGATTTTTTAAGTTTTTCTAAAAATGTATATAAATTCTTTTGCTTTGAAGATTTTTTATCTTTGTCAACAGTGTTTATAGGAGCTGCAAAAACTGTCAGAACCGAATACTTAAAAAGCTTATTTGTATATTTATGCCACTCATATCCGTGTTTTTGATTACCGGTTACAGCATGCCCGACTTCATGAAATATAGATAAAGGTTCTTTTTTTAAAGAAAAGGCAACATTGTGAGGAAGAATATAACAAGCACCTTTTGCTTTTAACTTACAACTTAAATTAGCAACCTTTTGACCAAAAACATCAACAAAATCTTCTCCATTCTTTTCGTACAAAACAGCCTTAAAATTTGTAGTATCTAACTTGTGTTTTTTTATCATGTCTTTTACAAGCGTGTTAATTTTTTCAATATCAGAACAAGGTACTTTGCTAAACCCTTTATAAAGAAGTAAAGACACTAAAGAACATACAGGCAAAACACAAGTTAATATTGATAAATCTTTTTGGTTAGAGAGATTATCTTTTAGTTGTGCTAGTTTTTGCAAATATAGTTTACGTTCTTCTTTTGCATAAGCATTTCTATTAGCCCTATTTTCAAGAGCGTTATAAGACATATTTTTTCCGTTTAAATTGAACGCGGAATATGTGTTAGATACAGAATCTATCATATTTGCTTAAATCCCAAAACAAAAATAATTTGCGGTTTTTGGACAAAAAATTTACATTAGCATATAATTACAGTGTTAAATAACAATTATAAGAATAGTCACATAGGGGAGTAATAATGAAAGCTGTAGTATTTGATAACGGATTGAAATTAGATAACAATTATCCAATGCCAACACCAAAAGTAGGTGAAGCACTAATAAAAGTAAACACTATAGGTATCTGTAACACAGACTACGAAATAACCAAAGGTTATATGGGTTACAAAGGGATACTAGGCCACGAATTCACAGGCGTAGTGGAATCTGTAAACGCAGAAGACAAATCACTTGTAGGCAAAAGAGTTGTAGGTGAAATAAACTGTGGGTGCGGTGAGTGCGAATGGTGCGCTCAAGGATTAGAAAGACACTGTTTTAACCGTTCAACTTTAGGTATCTGGCAAAGAGAAGGCTGCTTTGCAGAATATGTATGTCTGCCTGTCAAAAATCTTTTGGAAATACCTCAGAATGTTTCTAATGAAGAAGCAGTATTTGTAGAACCACTTGCTGCAGCGTTAGAAATACTTGAGCAAGTACATATTCCTCCATACAAAAAAGTAATAGTCCTTGGAGACGGAAAACTCGGTTTAATAATAGCTTTAGCCTTAAATGCAGCAGGGCTTGATATTACTCTTGTCGGTAAACATCAAGAAAAGCTTGATATAGCAAAAGCCCAAGGAGTTAAAACAAAACTATTACAAGATTTAAAAATAGAAAAAGCATACGATTTTGTAGTTGAAGCAACAGGCTCAATTACGGGATTTGAAACATCACTTGCTTTAACTAAGCCAAGAGGAACATTGATTCTAAAAAGTACTATTGCGGCATCTAAAGAATTTAACCTAGCCCCAATAGTTATCGACGAAATTACCGTTTTAGGTTCAAGATGTGGACAATTTGCTCCTGCGTTGAGACTTCTTGAAAGTAAAAGAATAGATGTAAAACCTTTAATATCTGATATTTACGATATAGACGACTCAATCAAAGCCTTTGAAAGAAATACAGAAAAATCGTCAGTAAAAGTACTTGTTAAGGTAAAGTAAATTGAAAAACTTAAAAAAACATAAAGAAAAAATCATTGGACTTATTATA
Organism: Candidatus Gastranaerophilales bacterium; assembly: GCA_944326545.1. Lineage (GTDB taxonomy): Bacteria > Cyanobacteriota > Vampirovibrionia > Gastranaerophilales > Gastranaerophilaceae > Limenecus. Next base: position 67,782 of record CALVEH010000002.1, read on the forward strand.
AGTTTGATATTTATAGTACTTATTTGTTGGAACTTAGACTTTAAACAGTTATTAGCAACATTCAAAATATTTAATTATAAAGTCTTACTTATATTTGTACCACTATACGCAATAAGCCTTTATCTAAGAGGTATAAGATGGAAGTACCTTTTGTGTGACAGCACAAATTTAACGGCTAAAGAGGCGTTTTTTGCGTTTACAACAGGAAATACCCTAAACAGTTACCTTCCTGCAAGGGCTGGTGACTTTTGGAGAGCATATCACGTTGGCAAAAAATTGGATGAAAGCAAGATGAAAATGCTAGGTTCAATTATTCTTGAAAGAATTATTGACGGAGTATCAGTACTATTAATTCTTGCATTTGCTGTAATGACATATTTTAAACACTCTTGGGTTTTAAAAATAACCTATCTAGCATCATTTTTGTTTATAGGAAGTTTAATATTTTTCTTTATTATTTTCAAACTTAACAAAACTGACTGGTTTTTCAATAAACTCGCAGAAATTAAATTTATGGAAAATTTCAAGCCTTTGTTATTCAAAATATCTAATCTTATAAACAAATTTATGGAAGGTTTTCAGGCTTTAAACAACCCAAAATGTTTTTCAATAGCATTCATTACCAGCTGCATGGCTTGGGGAATAGAGTGCCTTATAACTTATGTATTAATACTAGGATTTGGGCAACACTACGGATTTTCTATTGCCTTTTTCATAATAAGTTTTATTGCTCTATCTACAATAATCCCGTCCTCATCTGTTTTTGTAGGTCCATATCAATATGCATACATCTTAGCATTAGGTATCTATCACATAGAAAAATCATACGCACTTGGAATAGCATTTATCCACCAAATAACAATAATGCTGACAATAACTGTTATATCAATAATTTATTTCTTATTTACAAATACTAATTTAAAAGAAATAAAAGAAGAAATAGAGGAAGAAAATGCAGGGAACGCCTAAAGCAAATAGACTTCATATAGGTATTTTTGGAAAAAGAAACGCAGGAAAATCATCATTAATTAACAGATTAACGCAACAGGATATTTCAATCGTTTCACCAACTGCAGGGACAACTACAGACCCTGTCGAAAAAACAATGGAATTCCTTCCGCTCGGTCCGGTTGTGTTTATTGACACAGCAGGTATTGATGATATCGGTAACTTAGGTTCACAAAGAATAGAAAAAACTAAAAAAATCTACGATAGGACTGATATTGCAATAATAATTTGTGACAATAACGGTTGGGATGAATACGAAACAGAGCTTTTCAACGAATTTAAAACAAGAAATATCCCAACAATAGCAGTAATAAATAAAAATGATGTAGAGACAATCTCTGACCAAGATTTGGAAAATATAAAACAATGTGTTCCAAATGCCATAAAAACAAGCCTTAAAACAGATAAAGGAATAGTTGAAAAAATAAAAGAACAACTTATAAACATTTGTCCTGATGACTTTATAACGCCACCTTCGTTACTTGGCGATATAGTAAAACCTAAAGACACTGTTATACTAGTTGTGCCAATTGATAAAGAAGCACCTAAAGGCAGATTAATTCTTCCTCAAGTGCAAGTGCTCCGAGACTTGCTTGATAACAGATGCAAAGCATTTGTCACACAAGATACAGAACTAAAACAAACACTGGAAGAACTAAATAGACCTCCAAGACTTGTAATAACTGATTCTCAAGCGTTCTCATCAGTATCAAAGGATGTACCTGCAGATGTAGAATTAACGTCTTTTTCTATAATTTTTGCAAGAATTAAAGGGGACTTAAAAGAATTTTATCAAGGAGCAAAACAAATAGACAAATTGCAAGATAACGATAAAGTTCTAATTTGTGAAAGCTGTACACATCACCAAATAGAAGATGATATAGCAAGGGTAAAAATACCAAAATTACTGACTAAAAAGACAGGCAAGAATCTTGAATTTGTGTACCATTCCGGGCATGATTTTCCACAAGATTTAGAACAATATAGTCTTTTAATACACTGTGGTGCTTGTATGACAAACAGAAAAGAGGTACTTTCTCGTATAATGAAGTGCCAAAAAGCTAACTTACCGATATCAAATTACGGAATTGTTATTTCATACTGTCTTGGAATTTTAGAAAGAGCATTAAAACCATTTAATATTTAATTTATTAAAAAAATAGACACAAAATTACAAACCTAATATAATCAAAAAATAAGACAAAGAGGAAAATACAATGACAGAAGGCAGACGTTGGTACGACAAAGATCCTGTTTTAAAAGAAGCATTAGAGCTTTTAAAGCTTCAAACAGATGAAACAAAAGCAGAAGCAGCTGACTACATTATGAAATTACAAGAACAAGTTGCTGCAGACGTAATTGAACATTTATACGAAACTATTGCAAAATACCAAGGAAAAGGAAATCGTTGGTATGACAACGACCCTGTAATGATGAAAGCAATTGAAATGCTCAGACTTGCTCCTCCCAAAATGCAAAGAATTGCCGCTTTAAAATTACTTTTGGCATTAGAGCAAAAATCAGGAGAAAATCTGGAAGACCCCAGATAAGATAGGAATTTTATGAAAAGCCGAATAAGGGACTTACAATTAAGAGACGTCCAAAACCTTGCTGACAAAAGAGGTATCGATATACAAAAAGTAGGCATCAAAGATGTTGATGTACCACTCATAATTCAAAGAAAAGGACAAGACAACCAAGTAGTATACGCAAAAGCACAAATTTGTGCTTCTCTTGATATGAACTACAAAGGCACACACATGTCCAGATTCATGGAAATTTTAAACGAGTGGAGAGAAAAAGAGCTGCTTGGGGTGGATATCAAAGGTTGTTTAGAAGCAATACAAAACAAGCTGGAAGCAAGAGCAGCACAAGTTAAGTTCGTTTTTAAATACTTCATAGAAAAAGAAGCACCTGTTTCAAAACAAAAATCTTTAATGGCTTATGATTGTTCTTTTGAAGGAAATTTGGAAGGTGACAAATATAAATTCTTTCTGGGAGTAAAAGTACCAGTAACAACGCTTTGTCCTTGTTCAAAAGAGATATCAGACTATTCTGCTCATAACCAACGAGCATTGATTAAGGTAGTCATCAGCTATGATGAATCAGAACACATATGGATTGAAGATCTAATCTCTGAAATTGAAGCAACATCTTCTTGTGAAGTCTATCCGCTATTAAAAAGAGAAGATGAAAAATACGTTACCGAACACGCTTATGACAATCCTAAATTTGTAGAAGATGTTTTAAGAGACATTGTTCTAAACTTTAGAAACAATCCGAAGATCAAATATTTTGAGGCCGAAGTAGAATCTATCGAAAGTATTCATAACCACAGTGCTTGGGCATATCAGTTGGAATCTAAAGGATAATATAATGAAAGAACTTTTTAATGAGTATGTAAAATCAATTGACACATACATTATGTTCAAAATAAAGCAAGAAGCAGCAGCTTTAACTCCCGAGCTTGAAGCAAAGGGACGCTCTCCAATCGCTTTAGCAATGGGAGCACCTGTTGCGCCGCCGCCTCAATTTGTGTATGAAAAGTTAATTGAAGCATTAAAAACACCTCAAATTCATACATACTCAACACCCAAAGGAGAAAATTGGTTTCTTGAAGCAATTTCACAAAGAATGAAAAACCGTTTTAGGGTAGATGTTGATCCAAAAACAGAAATATTCTCATTAATCGGTTCCAAAGAAGGTCTTGCAAACTTTATAAGAGCACTGATAAACCCAACAACAGACGAAAACGAACAAGATGTTATTCTTGTACCGGACCCTGGGTATGCCTCATATTCTCAAATGGTAAAAACTAACGGCGGAAAAAGTTATGGAATTGCATTAACAAAAGAAAATAACTATATGCCAGACCTTAATACAGTTTGGGAAAATATGCAAAAAGATGGTATCAAACCTCAAAAAGTTAAAGCAATTGTTATAAACTACCCATCTAACCCTCTTGGTGCAACTTGTACAAAAGATTACCTTAAACATGTTGTTGATTTTTGCAAAGAAAAACAAATCTGGTTAATAAGTGATGCAGCTTATTGTGATATTTACTTCGAAGAAAATCAAAAACCGCATAGTATACTGGAAATTGATGGAGCAAAAGACATAGCTGTAGAATTTTATAGTTTTTCAAAACCATATTCAATGACAGGATTCAGACTAGGCTGGGTATGCGGGAACAAAGACGCAATTGATGCCTTTGGACGTCTCAAATCGACAATAGATACAGGGCTTTTTAAAGCATTACAAAAATGTGCTGCAGAAGTCTTAAACTCGCAAGAAGGCGAAAACTACATAAAGACAGCAAACAAGAATTTTAAAGACAAACAAATGCTCGTCATAAATGGTTTTAGAGAACTTGGATGGAACATAAAAGACAGTGACATACCAAAAGCTACTTTTTACATCTGGTTGCCGATACCACCAAGATACAAAACCTCAGCTGAATTTACGGCAGATGTTTTAAAAACATCTGGAATTATACTTGTCCCAGGTAATGGATTTGGCAAAAATGGCGAAGGCTACTTCAGACTGTCCGCAGTAGCAAGTGATGAACAGCTGGCCGAAACAATAAAACGTCTAAAAAATGACGGATTTTACTATGCAACTAATTGCTAAAGCTTAACTTATTTGCCTGCACAAAACTCATCAATTCATTAATTTTATTCTGCAAAGAATAATTATTTCTGATTTGTGAAGCTTTTTGCTTTAAATTAAAAATCGCAGGATTTGAATCAAATACGATTTTCAACTCATCGTCATTGTAGTTGTTCATAAATACTCTTCTTTTGTATAACTAAAACCTGATATATTTATAAAAACAATTTAATGAATTTTTTTAACATGTCAAAAGAAAATCGTAATATATATTTACAAAAATCAGAAATTGATAAATTTGTTAAAACTCAAGTATTGAATTATAATTTAGCTATGAAAAAGATTAGTATATTGGTAGTATTTTTACTTTTGATAAGTATTCAAAATCCAGGAGTTACACAAGCCCCGCCTGTTCCAATGGGCCCTGCTAAATTACCACAGCAGCAACAACCCGTAATCAAAAACGTTGAAAGTACACAACAACAATCACCTAAACAGGAAAATAAACCTGTTAACACAAATGCAATTATAAACACAGAAAAAGCAAAAGAAACAATAAAACCTGAAAAACCAAAAACAATCAAAAAGCAAACACCCCAAATAAAAAAAGAAAAAACTGTTAATAAAGAAAATTCAGTAAAAACAAACAAAAACGAACAAACCAATAAAACAAAAAGTATAAAAGAGCCAAAACAACAAAGCTCTAAGCTTTTAAACATCAAACAACATAAAGAAGACGAACGAAATAAAAAAACAACTATCAACCCAAATAAAGAAGATAAAACTCAAGAAACAGCGCAAAGCAAAACAGAATCTGAAAATCAAAGTAAAAAAGAATCAATTGTTCCGTCTCAAATAAATGAATATAGACAACAAGCAAAATTTCTTTATAACTCAAACAATTTAGATGCTTCACTTGAGTTATTTAACAAAATACCTGATGAAGAAAAAATATCAGACGACTGGTTATTTATTGCCAATATCGCCCAAGATAAAGGAAAACCGATAGATGCAATTTTTTACTTAAAAAAAGCTATCAATTTAGACGATAATAACTTTAAAGCTCATTACAACTTAGGCAATTTGTATTTTGCAGACAATAAAGTAAATATGGCTTTAAACGAATACAGAAAAGTGCTAAGACTTAAAAAAGACTATGCTTACGCCTATTACAATAAAGGCTGCTGCTACTTGAAAAAGAAAAGCTGGTTTAACGCACGATATGAGTTCGGCCTTGCAATTAAAGCAAATCCAAATGAACCTGCTTTTTATTACAACTTGGCATATACATACAAGATGATGAAAAAGCCTAAAAAAGCCAAAGAAGCATTGGAAATGTATAACAAGCTAATGGCTCAATAAAAAATAAGACAGTCGGGTAATATACGCAAAAAAATCAACGGGTAATATAATACTTAACATTTAATTACCCAGACACGATCCAGCTATTTACCCGTCTGATTCACACCAGACGGGTTTATTTTTGCTGAATTTAACAGAACTATAATTATAACAAATCCTTAACATCCAGTGTTGACAGCACATTATGTGCTTGATAAACTCATATAAGAATGTTAGATAGGTAAGCTGTCGATAAATATCATTAAAAATGATTACAGCCCCTCAAATGAAAGGAAACACAAATGTACGCAATAGTTGAAACTGGCGGAAAACAGTACAAATTAGAAGAAGGTCGTTACGTTGATATCGAACTCGTTGACGGCGAAGAAAACGACAAAGTAGTATTCGACAAAGTTGTTATGTTAGTAAATGGTGCTAAATCTAAAGTTGGTGCTCCATACGTAGAAAAAGCTTCTGTTGAAGGTAAAATCGTAAAACATGACAAAGCTAAAAAAGTTATCGTGTTCAAACAAAGAGCTAAAAAAGGCTACAGAAAAAAACAAGGACACAGACAATTCTTTACAAGAGTTATGATTACAAAAATCAGAACTACAGCAGCAAAAGCTAAAGCAGCAGATACAGAAGCAGCTGCAGAATAGTAAATACAGATAAATTTAATTTTACAAGGAGATAATAAAATGGCACATAAGAAGGGCGTCGGCTCATCAAAAAACGGTCGTGATAGCGAAAGTAAGCGATTAGGCGTAAAAAAATTCGGTGGTGAACATGTTTTAGCCGGCAACATTATTGTTCGTCAAAGAGGAACTAAATTCCACCCAGGTAACAACGTTGGCATCGGTAAAGATGACACTTTGTTTGCTTTGATTGAAGGAAAAGTTGTTTTCGAACCTCACAGAAGAGACAGAAAACAAGTTAGCGTATACGCAGTATAACTAAAGAATTTAAAACAAAAAGCGGGCTGGAAATCAGTCCGCTTTTTGTTTTAAAATTTATTCTCCAAAAATAAAATTTTTCAATGTTTTTAAGACATCTGGCATATCCGGATGGGACCAGTTAGTAGTCATAGCAGCTTGATAAGATATTTTGCCATCTAATCGACCATCATCACCGCTACCGTCCATATAAGAAAAAACAGCAGACATTTCTTTATTATCAATAGAACCATCTTTATTCAGATCGCAATTATCAAAGTTTTTCTTCAACATTTCTTTCATACCAGAAATAGACAAGTCTAGTTTTTCATTAAAAGCCTTTTCATAAACATTTGTCTGTTCTTTTACATACTCATCAAATTCCATCTTACTATTTTTGTTAGCATCATAGTTAGATATTCTTGATTGAGAGATATTTAAAACAGCTTTTTGATAAGCTGCTGACTTTTTGTCTGCTGGCAAAGTTTTCATATCCTGTTTCATAAAATCAAAATCAGGAACACTTTGACTATTTAAAAGCTTTGTATAATTGCCATTATTTGCTACCCAATTTTCAAACTGCATTCCAATATTTAAAGTCATAAAATTTCCTTAATTCTTCCTATAGAGAAATAAAAACATATATAAAACATAAATTGCCCAATTTTTAAAAATCAATAATAAAAGTTATAAAAAGACATCAAAAATTTTGTATAAAGGGAACTTTTCATATATAATTAAGGGGAACACAGTAAAAGTGCAAAGTAGAAAAAGAAAAAGGAAAAAAACATGGTAGATGTTAAAAAGATTGAAATTCCTGTTGGTAACAAGGTAGTTACTATAGAAACAGGAAAGTATGCCAAATCAGCGAGTGGTTCGGTAGTTGTACGTTGTGGCGACACAATGTTGTTGGTTCATGCTGTAGTTAGCCCTGAACCTAGAGTTGGTATAGATTTCTTCCCATTGTTAATTGATTATGAAGAAAGAATGTCTGCTGTAGGTAGAATTCCTGGCGGATATAACAGAAGCGAAGGTAAAGCTTCAGATAAAGCGATATTAATTTCAAGATTGATAGACAGACCAATCAGACCATTATTCCCTAAAGGATATAGAAATGATGTTCAGATTGTAGCTCAATTAATCAGTTTGGATCACGAAAATCAACCTGATACATTGGCAATGTTAGGTGCTTCTACTGCATTAATGTTAACAGAAGCTCCTTTTGAAGGACCAATTGGTGCAGTAAGAGTTGGTAGAATAGACGGACAATTCATTGCTAACCCATCATACGCAGATGCAGAAAAATCTGACATTGATATCGTTGTTGCTGGTACTCACGACTCAGTAATCATGGTTGAAGCAGGTGCAAAATTCGTAACAGAAGACGATATTATGAATGCTGTTGAATTTGCACAAAAAGAAATCGCAAGACAATGCGAACTTCAAGTTCAGTTTATGAACGAATGCGGAATTTCAAAACCTGAATTTGTAAACCCATATGACACTTCATTTATTGCAAAAATCATTAATGATATAGCTTATGACAAAGTTACAGAAGCTTACCACGACTTCGACAGAGAAGGCAGAAAAGCAAAACTCGAAGAAGCTAAGAAGATGGTAAAAGCTGAATTTGATTCATATGGTGACGACCACGAAGCTAAAATAATGATGGCAGAAACAGGCATCGACTTCGTAGCAGAAGAATTCAAAGCTCTAGAAAAGAAAATCATGAGAAAAATGATTAAAGAAGAAAGAGTAAGAGCTGATGGTCGTAAGTTTAATGAAGTTAGACCTATTTGGTGTGAAGTTGGCGTAGTTCCAAGAGCTCACGGTTCTGCCGTATTCACAAGAGGTCAAACTCAAATTATGTCAGTGGCAACACTTGCCGGTCCAGGAATGGCACAAGAACTTGATGGTGTTGATCCTGAAACTAAAAAAACATTTATGCACAAATACATATTCCCTGGATTTTCTGTAGGTGAAGTAAAACCATTAAGAGGTCCGGGAAGACGTGAAGTTGGTCACGGACACTTAGCAGAAAGAGCAAACGTTCCTGCTCTTCCTTCTCAAGAAGAATTTGGTTACACAATCAGAGTTACTTCTGATGTATTAGAATCAAACGGTTCAACTTCTATGGGTTCTACTTGTGCAACATCAATGGCGTTGATGAATGCAGGTGTTCCTGTAAAATGTATGATTGGCGGTGTTGCAATGGGTCTTATCAAAGAGCCGGACGAAGATATCGTATTAACAGATATTCAAGGCATTGAAGACTTCCTTGGAGATATGGACTTCAAAGTTACTGGTAACGACGAAGGTATTACAGCTCTTCAAATGGATATGAAAGCAAAAGGAATATCTAATGAAACATTAAGAAGAGCATTGCTTCAAGCTAAAGAAGGCAGATTACACATCTTAGGTAAGATGAGAGAAGTAATCACTGAACCAGCTAAGGAAATGTCACCATACGCACCAAGAATTCATACAATGAAAATTGCTAACGAAGATATTGGAGCAGTTATCGGACCTGGTGGTAAAAATATCAGACACATTATCGAATGTTCAGGTGCAGAAATTGATATTCAAGATGACGGCACAGTAACTATCACAAGCAACGATAAAGAAGGTACAGACATTGCTATAAGAATGATTGATGCAATAACATTCAAGCCTGAAGTTGGTATGTTGAGAAAAGGTAAAGTAGTAAGAATCATCCCTATAGGTGCATTTGTAGAATTAGCACCTGGTAAAGATGGTATGGTTCACATTTCTCAAGTTTGCAACGAAAGAATTGAAGCGATAGAACCACACCTTAAAGTTGGTGATGAAGTTATTGTAAAAGTTATCAAAATAGATGACAAAGGTAGAGTTAACCTTACAATTAAGGGAGTTACAGAAGAAGAAAAAGCTTCCATGTAATAAGAAAAATAAAAAGCCAAAAAGGGAGCTTAGCAATAAGTTCCCTTTTTGAATAAAAACGTTAAGGAATAGAATATGTACCAAAAAATCAAATACATAATCATAGCAACAATGGTTCTGCTTGTAATAGTTGTGGTTTTGACTTTGGACGCAAATACAAGATATGCGTCTATGAATAAACAAAAAAAAGAGCAAACTGCAAAAAATATAAGTGATATGAACAGACAATATTACGAAATGCAACAAAGAATGAACCAAGCATCACTAAATAAAGATGTACCTAATAATCTTCAAAAAAACTTGCAAAATGTAGCATCAGAAGATGAAGATGAAGACGAAGATGAAAGCCAAGACAACATTCAAAATTCTTCACCAAGAGAACAACGAAAAATTTATAGAAGAAAAGAACAAACCGCATACATAAATAGTGAACAAGACGAAAATACAACGACAACACAAAGTTTAAAAAAAACGCACATTCAAATGTTACCACAGCCGACAGGAAAACTTTCTTGTGAAAACTGTGAAACAGGTAAATCATACAATATTGAAAAAGCATTCAATTTAGATGGAGAAGAGTTTGCAATAATATCAATAACAAATGGAATACAAGGCAATAATACATACCTTAATAACCAATATACGATTTACAAAAAAGTTAATGATGAATATAAATACTCAAACTATTTATTTGAGACTACTTCTGACGTCAATTCAACAATAAACGCAATAACAATAGAAGAAAATGACAACAGTATCATTATCAAACACAACAACATTACCAGAAAATTAGATAACTATGTTGTTAAAAACGGTTATCAGCAATATGGTAGTTATCCAGCATTAAAATACACAACAAAAGAAAATAATGATAATGGTACAAGTAGTTACCAACAATAAAATACATTTGATTTACAGCTACGTAGATTTTCGTTATAATCTTTATAAGAATTTTATATAGGACAAGAAAATGGATAACAATCTAAAATATAGAAGAATATTACTAAAAGTAAGCGGCGAAGCACTTCTCGGCGACCAAGAATTTGGTATTGATCAAAAGCCTGTTGAAATGATTGCCAATGAAATAAAAGAAGCACACGACATGGGTGCAGAAATTGCTGTAGTTGTTGGCGGCGGAAACATATTTAGAGGTATGAAAAACAGTGCTAAACTAGGTATGGACCAAGCATCTGGCGACTATGTCGGAATGTTAGCTACTGTAATGAATGCAATTGCATTACAAAGTGCACTAAGAAAACTTAATGTATCTTGCAGAGTTCAATCAGCTATTGATATGGACAAGATTGCTGAGCCGTACATAAGATTTAAAGCAATAAGGCACTTAGAAAAAAATCGAGTTGTAATTTTCGCGGCAGGTACAGGTAACCCGTTCTTTACAACAGACACAGCTGCTGCGCTTAGAGCATCAGAAATAGATGCAGAAGTTATGCTGATGGCTAAAAACGGCGTTGACGGAGTTTATTCTGATGACCCCAAAATCAATCCAAATGCAAAAAAATATGAAAAAATATCATACGATGATATAATCGTTAAAGGATTAAAAGTTATGGATACTGCATCCTGCGCATTATGCAAACAAAACAACATACCAATCATTGTTTTTGATTTTGCAGCAAAAGGCAGTATAGGAAAACTATTAAAAGGCGAGAGATTAGGTACTATTGTAGGAGAATAAAAATGACAGTTGATGAAATGCTATCTAATGGCACAGAAAAAATGGAAAAAGCAATTAATGCATTGAAAAAAGAATTTGCTTCAATCAGAACAGGTAGAGCAAATCCACTTATACTTGATAAAGTTGTTGTAGACTACTACGGAGTACCAACACCACTAAGACAAATGTCACAAGTAAGTGTACAAGATGGTCAAACACTTGTTATCACACCATATGACAAAACTATTATCAAAGAAATTGAAAAAGCTATGATTAAAGCAGAACTTGGCATTACACCAAACTCTGATGGTATTGTTATAAGACTAACATTCCCACCACTTACAGAAGACAGAAGAAAAGAAATATCTAAAGACGTTAAAAAGACAGCAGAAGAAGCAAAAGTTGCTGTACGTAATATCCGTCGTGATATGACAGACGAATTAAAGAAAATTGAAAAAGCTGACAACTTACCTGAAGATGCAGTAAAGGACAACCAAGATAAAATACAAAAAATTACAGACAAATATGTAAAAATCATTGATGAACTTGCTGCAGAAAAAGAAAAAGAGGTTATGACAGTATAGTGGATATATTAAAGCTTTTTAATAACAACACACTTAGACTAATTACAGGTGTTTTAATTGGCTTCTTTGTGTTGGGGTGCGTAATCGCAGGCGGTATTCCGTTAATGCTATTGGTTGCATATGTTGCTTATATCGGTTCAAAAGAGTACGTATGCATACTAGAGAAGAAGGGTTTTAGACCTTTCTTACACTTGATAATACTTGCAGATATCTGCTTTGTAATACTAACGGCACTAAAAAGGTTTGACCTTGTACCTATTGTACTCACATTAGGCACAATAGGAGCGTTTATGCTCGTATTATGGAAAGGAAGACAACCTTACATAGCAAACGTAGCCACAACAGTTCTTGGCTTTATATATGGAGGTTGGCTACCTTGTTTTGTTATATTGCTTAGACAACTAAACCAAGACTCTTTAGGATTTTTGACAATAAAAATGAGTTCAGGACTTGGTTTTCTAGTGCTCTTGTTCTTTACAATATTGATGACTGACGTTGGCGGATATGTTTTTGGATCAAAATTCGGCAAGACACCGCTTGCACCGGTAGTAAGCCCTAAAAAGACAGTAGAAGGTGCCGTTGGTGGTTCATTACTGGCTATAACAACAGCGATGGTCATAGGATTTCTGATTCACATAGAATGGTATCAATCACTTATTGCAGGTATTTTAATAACAACTTTCGCACAAATAGGTGACTTAGCAGAATCACTTATAAAAAGAGATGCAGGCGTTAAAGATTCAGGCAATTCATTACCTGGTCATGGCGGCTTTCTAGATAGAGCAGACAGCTACTTATTTAGTACACCTATTGCCTACTTTTATTTTAACTACTTTGTAGTTAGTGATCAGTTAACATTAGATTTTATAAGTTTTGCCAGAAAGGCTCTCCATGCAGTCGGACTGTAGTGACCAGAAATTAAACAAATTTATAATGCAATTAGGTTTTAACAAGTTCTCTAAAGAACTTGTTAAAATTGCATTTACACATAGTTCATACACAAAAGAACACAAGTTACCATACAAAAAATGCTATGAAAGACTTGAGTTTTTAGGTGACGCAGTTTTAAAAATGGCTATAACCGATTACTTGTATACAAAATACCCTGATGCACACGAGGGAGAATTAACAAAAATACGAGGAATAGTTGTTAGCGACGAGATATTGCATAAAGTAGCACTCAAATTAGATATAGAAGAACATATAAAAGTAAGTGAAGCAGAAGAAAAATGCGGAGGCAAAAAGCTTGAGTCTATACAAGCTTGCGTAATGGAAGCACTTTTCGGCGCACTATACCTATCATCAGACAGAGAACAACTTAAAGATTTTATAATTAATAACCTGTCAGATTTAATAGAAGAAATATTAAACAATAAAACTGTTTACAATGCAAAAGCTCTTCTACAAGAGTATACACAAAGCAAAAGCAAAGAGTTACCACAATATGAACTTGTTAAAGAATCCGGAGAAGCACACGACAAAACATTTACAGTCAGAGTTCTATATCAAAACAAAGAATTAGCAACCGCAAGTGGAAAAACAAAAAAACAAGCACAACAAGAGGCTGCATTTTCAGCTTGTCAAAAGCTTGGACTAATTAATAAAAATAAGGAATTAATAAATGAGTAAAATTATCGTATCGCCATCAATATTATCAGCAGATTTTGCCAACTTAGAAAAAGACGTAAAAGAACTTCAAGATTGCGGTGCTGATTGGATTCACGTAGATGTTATGGATGGGCACTTCGTCCCTAATATAACAATAGGTGCACCTGTTGTTAAAGCAATAAAACCGCATTGCTCAGTACCATTAGATGTTCATTTGATGATAGAAAATCCGCAAAATTATGTCGAAGACTTTGTTAAGGCTGGTGCAGATATAATTACTGTTCATTACGAAGCAACAAAAGATATGACAGAAGATGTCATATCACACATAAAATCTCATGATGTTCTTGTTGGTTTGTCTATAAAGCCCAAAACAAAACCTGAAGAAATTTTAGAATATCTGCTTCTGGTTGATATGGTGTTGATAATGACGGTAGAACCAGGCTTTGGCGGTCAAGCGTTTATGCTAGATTGTGCAGAAAAAATACCTGTCATAAAACAAAATGCACCTGAAAATCTAATCATACAAGTAGATGGAGGAATAAATGACCAAACAGCCAAAATTTGTAGAGAATTAGGCGCAAATTCTCTTGTTGCAGGCTCTTACATATTCAAATCAACAAATATAGAAGATGCTATTGAATCTTTAAAAAAATAGATATTAACAACTATTCGGCTAAATATGATGTTTACATTCAATTTCGTTTATTTTATGATTATCAAGAATTAAGGTTGGGGATATCAAAAATAAATGAAAAAGAGAACGGTTATAAGTATTGTCATTACAATAATCTGTGTAATACTTACTAATAAGTTTTGGTTTAATATCAAACCTCTGCAAATATCACTTAATGCTAAAGGCTCAGGAATTACAAAATTTGAGTTCTTTTTAAATAAAAAAGATAACAATGACTTTAAAAAAGCCAAATATGGTGTTGTTGAGACTAACATAGATAATGCAGAAAATATTGAATTTTTCATAAACAGAATACATAAAACTAAAAAAATAAAAATAACAATTACATCACCCAATCAAAAAAAAATAACTCTAAGCAAAATTTCACTACGCTACAACAAATACAAACTTGATAATTTAGATGCATTTTTAGCGGAAAATGCAACACTTAAGCTTGATGGAAATAAACTGGTCATTTACCCAAAAGCTGAATCTTTTTCTATAATTTATAACAAACCTGTAAATATCAAACCAGCAACTGAAATTGATATTAAAATTTTGATAGTAATTGCAGTACTGACATTTTTACTATCATATAAATTAACCTCTTATCTGGCAGACTTCAAGATTCTTAATAATGCATCAAGACTTGATATAATTTTTCTTCTAATTTTCTTTGTTCTTTTATTTATACCAATGAGTAATATCGATACAAAAACAGAGAAATCGCCTAAAGAAAACAGACAACTCTCAGTATATAAAACTTTTATAAAAGATAATGATATTAATTTCAATTATGGTGAAGATTTCAACAATTGGTTTAGTGATAGATTCTATTTACGTGATAAAACAACCGAATTGCATAATATATTAAAAAGGACAATAAACAGAAATTATAAAGACAATTTTGCTCTTATAGGAAAAGAAAATTGGTTATTTTTAGTATCAGGAAACTCCGAAAGAAATTATTTAAATCTCGATAAATTTTCTGAAAAAGACTTAAAGAAAGCAGTTGATTACATAGTAAGCATAGACAATTACTGCAAAAAACATAATAAAAAATTCATTTTTTTGATATGTCCTGATAAAAATAAAATTTACGGAGAATACTATCCAGATTATTATATAAAAAATATTCCTGATTCAGAAAGCAGAGCCAACCAACTAATTAGTGAACTAAATAAACGAGGGGTAAAAACAATATACCCATATAATGTTTTAAAAGCAAATAAAACTAGTGACCAGACAAAGCTACTGTACTGGAAAAATGATACTCATTGGAGCACATACGGAGCATACACAGCATATAATGAAAGTATTTCAAAAGCACTAAATATTGAGCCTGTTAAAATCAAAATCCAGACCTTAGAAAAACATAAAGGAGATATTAGTAACAGACTACCAATAAACTACAAGGATGATACAGAATACTTGACTCCAAAGATTATGAGTTCTAACGCAAAATGTAAACAAATTACAAATATGAAACACAATAAGCTAAAAAAACGCGGTGATATAATATGTGTCAGCAAAAATCAAAATAGTACAAGTATAGTTTTTTACAGAGATAGTTTTGCAACAAATTTGATACCTTTTATATCAGAGAATTATAGCAGTAGTGAATTTTATTGGACTAACAAAGTAAATTCAAAAGAAATAGATAAATTCAATATTATTGTTTTTGAAACAGTAGAAAGATTACTGCCTAAATTAGCTGAACTAAAACCAATAAAGGAGAATTAGATGCTATTTTCGTCAATGACATTTGTATATTTATTTTTACCAATAGTAAGCTTAATTTACATATGCGCAAAAAAAGAATTACACAATGCTATATTGCTTTTTGCAAGTATTATATTTTATGCTTGGGGAGAACCACGATATCTTGCGATAATGCTTTTAACAATCATTGTTAACTATGCAGGTGCAATTGCAATTGAAAAATTTGACTCACACAAGAAAGTCCCCCTAATTATAACAATACTGATTAATTTAGGTTTTTTAGCTTATTTTAAGTATTTCAATTTTGTCATTGATAACATAAACACCATTTTTTCTGCAAATATAAAGTTAATGGAAATTATCTTGCCTCTTGGTATTTCATTTTATACATTTCAAGCTATGTCATATCTTATTGATGTATATAGAGGCGATTGCAAAGCACAAAAAGATTTTTACAAACTTGCATTATATATTTGCTTGTTCCCTCAGTTAATAGCAGGTCCTATTGTCAAGTATCACGATATAGCAGAACAAATTGACTCACGCGAGGTTAACTTTGACAAGGTTCAGTACGGTGTTAAAAGATTTATCATCGGGTTATCTAAAAAAATGCTTATTGCTAACACTCTTGGAGCCGTTGCCGACAAGATATTTATTCAACAGCCGGATACATTTTCACCGCTTGTGGCTTGGATTGGTGCTTTAGCATATTCGTTCCAACTGTTTTTTGATTTTTCAGGATATTCTGATATGGCTATAGGCTTAGGAGCTATTTTTGGCTTTAAGTTTTTAGAAAACTTTAATTATCCATATATATCTAAATCCATTACAGAATTTTGGAGAAGATGGCACATATCACTATCCACATGGTTTAAAGAGTATGTATATATTCCTCTTGGCGGTAACAAATCAGGAATGAAAAGAACCTGCATAAACTTAGGAATAGTATTTTTCTTAACAGGTTTATGGCACGGAGCTAACTGGACATTCATACTATGGGGAATTTGGAATGGCTTTTTTATTGTTTTAGAAAAGCTTACAGGTTGGCACAAAGATAAAGAAGGTTGGATAGTAAATTTAACTAAACATATTTATACAATTTTTGTATTTGTTATTGGATGGGTTTTATTTAGAGCAGAAAATCTAACATACGCTCTAACTTACATTAGAAATATGTTTGGGTTAATAAAAGTACACGATATATGCTATGCTATCCCATACTACATTGATACTTATGAGATCATAATGTTTACGACAGCACTAATATGTTCAGTACCAATATTTAAAAACATACTAAATATATCAAAAGAAAATAAACTAATGTATGCAGGAGTAAATATCTGGCTATTGTTATTATTCTTGCTTTCATCAGCAACAATAGCTGCATCAACATACAACCCGTTTATATATTTTAGATTTTAAAAAAACTAAACAGCAAAATATGAGTAATTATCAATTTCTTCTTGTGTATTCATTTCAGTTACACATACAAGAACTCTATTTTCATCCAGTTTAATACCGCCAAGTATTTTGTTTTCTTTTAAATTGTTTAAAAACTCATCAGCATTATTAACTTTCAAAACAAATTCATTAAAAAAGTTTTTTGACTGGAGTTCAAAGCCTTTTTCCATTAACTTATCAGCAAGAATATGCGCATTTTTAGAACTCATCAACGCAACTTGACGCAATCCATTTAAGCCCATAACAGTCATATAAACTGTTGATTGCAAAGCAACCAGAGCTTGGTTAGAACAAATATTACTTGTTGCTTTTTCTCGTCTTATGTGTTGTTCTCTTGTCTGTAAAGTTAAGCAAAAAGCCTGATTGCCTTCGGCATCAACTGTTCTGCCTACAACACGACCGGGCATCTGTCTTTTATACTTATCAAGACAAGCAAAATACCCGCCATAAGGACCGCCAAAAGAAAGTGAATTGCCAACTGGCTGCAAATCACCAACCATAACATCGCATTTAGGCGGTTCAAGAACAGATAATGAAATCAAGTCACAACAGCAAATAAGCATTGTTTTAGGGTCTTGAATTTTTGTTTTAAGCTGTTCTACATTATGTATAGCTCCAAAATAATCCGGCGTCTGTATAAGGACACAAGCAACATCTGAGCCTATTTCAGTTAGATCATTTGAAACTTCAATATCCGCAGCTTGAGCATAAGTTCTAATTACTTCTTGATACTCAGGGTTTACTCGTCTACAAACGAGTACTTTATTTCTGCCAGTAACTCTAACAGCCATCAAAACAGCTTCAGCACAAGCAGTCGCAGCATCGTACATAGAAGCGTTAGAGACGTCCATATTAGTCAAATTACAAATCATAGATTGATATTCATAAATTGACTGTAGTGTCCCCTGAGAAATTTCAGCCTGATATGGTGTATAAGCTGTATTAAACTCGAATCTAGAAGATATCTGAGATACGCAAGCAGGAACGAATCTTTTTGAAGCACCACCGCCAAGAAAGCAAGCATAATCTGTTTTATTAGCAGCTGCAAGTTTTTTTATTTCACGAGTTACATCCATCTCAGAGTGACATAACCCCAAATTCAGATTATCTATTCTAATATCCTTTGGTAAATCACTATACAAATCTTCAAGGGAACTCAATCCGATTGAATTTAACATTTCTAATCGTTCTTCGGCAGTATGTGCTTCAAAATTATTCATTTTTATCCTTATTTACTCTAATTCTTCTTTATAATCATTATATTCTAACAAATCACCCGATTCTGCGTGAGCATCGGCATTTTCAATCTTAACAAGCCATCCCTCTTCAAAAGGGCTTTCATTCAAGATTTCAGGACTTTCAACGATTTTTTCGTTTACTTCAACGATTTTACCACCTACAGGCATATAGATTTCAGAAGCAGCTTTTACAGATTCAACAGTAGCAAAAACTTCACCCTTAACAAATTCGCTTCCTACTTCCGGCAATTCAACAAATACAATGTCACCTAGCTGTTCGACAGCGTAATCGGTAAGACCTATTGTATAAATAGAATCGCTTCCTTCTAACAAATATTCATGGCTCTTTGAACATAAAATACCTTCAGGCACCATCACGATTTATCTCCTATTATGTCTGTTAACTAATTTTATATCTTTTTTGAACAAAGGGTCTTTTAATAACTTTAGCATTATACAATTTATTTCTTACCATAATTTGTATGGTAGAGTCTAGTGTTACGTTATCCTTTGTATCAACATACCCCATCCCTATATTTTTGTCCAGAGTTGGAGAGTAACCACCACTCGATACAATACCTGTCTTATGACCGTCTAAATAAATTTCATATTCGTGTCTTGGTATTGCACGCTCAACCATTTCAAACCCAATAAGCTTTTTAGAAGCACCATTTGCGATTTGATCTAATATAACACTTTTACCGTTATAGTCTTCTTTCTTATCTTTTGGAATAGACCACTTAAGACCAGCCTCAACAGGTGTTATTGTTTCATTTAAATCATTGCCATACAACATCAATGCCGCCTCTAGTCTCAAGGTATCACGAGCACCAAGACCAATTGGTTTAATATTGTATTCTTTACCAATTTCAAAAAGTTTATCCCAAATTTTTATTGCATCAGTATTGTCTACAATGATTTCAAAGCCATCCTCACCTGTATAACCGGTTCTGGAAATAAAAACATCTACTCCATCAAGAGAACAAGTTTTTATAGTAAAAAATTCAGGTTGAGTGTCTTGTAACAAGCCCAATTTTTCTACAATTTTATAAGCATTTGGCCCTTGCAAAGCAAGCATAGCATATTTATCAGACTTATTTATAACATCAACTCTATAATCTTTTTTATTAGCCAAAAGCCAATCATAATCTTTTTCAATATTAGCTGCATTTGCAATAACCAGATACTCAACATCAGCAAGCTTATAGATAATTAAATCATCTATAAGACAGCCGTCTTGCTTAGGTAATTGGCAATATATTGCTTTATTCAGAAGCAATTTTGACAAATCTTGAGGGACAACACTTTGTAAAAATTCTAAAGCCTGCTCACCTTTAACAAAAATTTGTCCCATGTGAGAAACATCAAAAAGCCCTACAGAACTTCTCACTGCACGGTGTTCATCTATAATTCCGGAGTACTGTACAGGCATATCCCAACCGCCAAATTCAACTATTTTGGCACCTAGCTCAAGATGTTTATTATAAAAAACTGTTTTTTTCCCCATAACTAGCCTCAAATATACACACTCATTATCCTTATTATGTTTTAGGCTATTTTTTTAATAATGTCAACTATATTTGAGAAAAAGTCTTAAAATGGGTTTTTACTGCATTTTTAAGTTCTTCTTTTGAGTATTTCTGAGCAATAATCTTTGCAGTTTGTAAAACTCTATCAGAAGCACCTTTAGGTATTTCTACTCCATATCTCAATGACAACTCAGAAATACCTTTCAAAAAAGCCTCTCTGGCAATAACAGAAGCCGCAGCAACAGCGATATCACTTTCTGCCTTGCATCTTTGTTCTAAAATGATATTTTTACCTTTTTTCATAAGAGCATTTTTTATAAGTTTTTCATCACCAAACTTATCAGAAAGTGCATAGTCACAGTTTTCTTTTTCTAAAATATTTTCTATCGATCTAGCGTGCCCCCAAGCTAAAAGATGATTAAGATTATTCAATTTATAATATAACTCGTTATACTTCAATGGGTTTATTGTTACAACCGAGAAAATGCAATTATTCTTTATAACCGCAGCCAATTTATTTATGTTTTTATCATCAATTTTCTTACAATCTTTAATACCTGCCGAAAGCAATATGTCGGCATTTTTTTCATTAACTAAAACAGCTGCAACAACTAAAGGGCCAAAAAAATCTCCTTTACCTGATTCATCAGTTCCTATGTGACAAATAGGTATATTAATTTCAGGCAAAGTCTTATTTTTATTCGTATTTACAGCAGAAATATTTTTTGCCCCCATAAGAGCATCAACATCGTTGGCTATGTTTGTTACATCTGAACCTTGAATCAGTAATTTGCCTGTATTATAAAAAGTAGCAGTATAAGTTGATGTTTTAGCTCTCCAAGCCGCATTCTGTATTGAAGAAAATACAGCACCATTATTTTCAAAGAATGTTTTTAATTTAGATTCATCTGATTTTGCAAACTTATTTGAATAACAGTTCATATCTCCTCCAATCAACAACTCTATAAACTATAACACAATAATGACATTACGAAAAAAATGTTATATAATTTCAAATGAGCTTGGGAGT
Source organism: Candidatus Gastranaerophilales bacterium (assembly GCA_944326545.1). Taxonomy (GTDB): domain Bacteria; phylum Cyanobacteriota; class Vampirovibrionia; order Gastranaerophilales; family Gastranaerophilaceae; genus Limenecus. The sequence continues at coordinate 89,114 of CALVEH010000002.1, forward strand.
CAGGATGATGAAAGTTTTTAAATGGATTTTAGTTGTATTATGCAGTTTTTTGGTTGCATTGTATCTTAGTATTTATCTTGTACTACCATATTTTTTAAATCAAAAAGATTACTCAAAAATCATAACTAAAAAAATCAAAGAAAATACAGGACTAATAGTTCTAATACAAGGCTACAAGCTTTCTGTTTCCCCGACTTTGAACCTAAATATAAAAGCAAAAGAAATACAAGCTCTTTATCCAGACAAAAGACCATTCTTAGATATAAAAAAATCTGATATAAGCATATCACCACTATATATATTGAAAAAAGAAATAAGAATTACCCAAATAAAAGCTGATGAACTGCAATTTTCAACAAAATTATTAAAAAATGGAAAATATACACTTCAAGATTACATTGAAAAAAATGTAAAAAGCCAAACAGCAGACTTTTCTTTTTCTAAAAAGCTGCCTAATATTACTGTACAAAAATACCTAATAAAACTGACGGACGAAGAATCCTCACAAAAATTCAAACTTAAAGGAAAATCCTTCAAACTCAAACAAGCACTGGATTTCAAAAATATAAATATAGAAACAGAAGGAGATTTGTTCTGCTTCAATAAAAAATATGTACACTACAAAAACAAAATCACAGTTCCGACTGCATTATTAGAAAACAGAAACAAAACTATTTTTGACTTTATTCCTGATGAACTATACAAATATGACTTTCAAGCAGATGTAATCTCAGAACTAAAAATACACGAAAAAAACAAAAAATTTGACTATATTTCAGGTAAAACAGACATAAATAATTTCAAACTAAATCTTGGTTCAAAAAAACTACCACCTAGCTATTTCCACATAATATTTACAAAAAACAATGCAAAACTAATCTCAAAATTCTACACAGATATTAAAGAAGCAACAGACATAAACGCCGATATTAAAATATCTAAGCCATACAAAATAAAAATGCAATGCAAATGCCCAAAGGCAGACATAACCAATTTGCAAAATATACTTGTACCAGTATTAAATTTATTCAAAATAAAGAACAATCTTTCTGAATTCACAGCAGAAGGGCTTATAAACGCAGATTTTAAATTACAAACAGACCTAAAAACAATAAACTCTCAAGGCACATTAAAAATAACAAGAGGCAAACTATCTCACAAAAGCATCCCTCTAAAAATTACAGGAATCAATGCTGTCGTTGATTTTTCAAACGACTTAATAAATATCAAAAAATCAGATATTCTTGTAAACAATCAACCACTCAAAATAACAGGGAAAGTCGATAACAAAGCCTACGGAGATATAAATATATCAGCAGAAAACCTTGATTTAAATCACATAATGAATGCTTTCCCGTTTTTGAAACCTGAAAAAAATCTTATTATAAAATCAGGAAAAGTTTCTTTTTCAACAAAAATAAAAGGTAAACTAGACAAAATATCACCGGATATAAATGCAATAGTGAAGAACTTTTCTGCTTATGAAAGCATCTATAAAATAAAGCTTTCCGTTAATGAGGTAATAGTAAACGCAAAAGCAACAAAGGAAAAATATACTGGAATAATCAAACTTAATGATGTTATATGCAACTCTAAAGCTGTTCCAAATAAATCTAACACAATAAAAGCAAACAATATAACAGCTAAAATTGATAATCAAATAATTGAATTAGCACCATCAAAAATAGATGCAGGTGATGCAAAACTAACTATATTTGGAACAATTAAGAACTACTTACAATCACCAGAGTCTGATATCACTGCCCAAGGTACAGTTGACACTAATTTAATAGCAGGTTTTATCCCACAAGATCTAAAATGGAGTAACAAGGGATATCTTCCAATCAAAGCTTTAATAAAAGCAAAAAACAATAACATTAAGTTAAATATTAAACTTCTTGCAAACAATAGCAATTACATAACTCCTATACAGGCTAAAAGCTTTTCTAACCAAACAACATTAACCAACATTGACGCAGACATTAACGACGAAAACATTACAATAACAGATGTCTCAATGTATTATGCAGGAAAAACAAATAGCCTGCTAAAAGATATAGATAAAACAAAGCTTAAAAAAGCCTTATCAGCGCACGGCAAAATAATAAATGCAAAAACAAATCCAACACTGGACAAACTGACCATACAAATACCTGAAACATTAACGCTAAAAATCCCTCAAACAAAAGACGGGATTACAGAAATAACAGCAAATATAATGGCAAATGGAAATATTTATAAACCAATTTTAAACGGCAAGTTACACATGATAAACACACGTGTACCATCACTATTTATTAACGCAGAAAATGCACTTGTTACCCTCAACAATGATAAGATAAATGCTCAAATTAATAACTTAAAAATAAAAGATATGAATTTGTCTGTAGAATCAAACATTAAAACAGACATTATAAAAACTAACAAAATTGATTACGTGAAAATTTCATCAAATTTCATTGATATGGATTATTTGATGAAAATAATGTCGTTATTCAACCCATCAAAATATGCCCCCGGCAATGACTTCCCGTACATAATTGAAGCAGGCGAAATCAACATAAAATCTTTTAAAATGGGCGTTATAAAAGCACAAAATATAACAGCAAAAATACGCTCAGAAAAAAATCTGCTATATATTAACAAATTGTTTGCAGATGCATTTGGAGGTAAAGCTGCAGGAAGAATAACTTACAATTTCCCATATACAAGCATTCACGCAGACTTGCAAGGCAGAGGGATGAGCGCACAACATGCCGCTAATGCTTTTATCCCAGCAGAAAAAGGTGTATCTGGCATACTGGATTTTGATACATCAATTGATATGATAGGTACCACACAAGAACAGCAGCTTAATACACTAAGAGGTCACGCAGATGTACTTATAAGAAACGGAAGATTAGGACAACTGGGACGATTTGAACATTTTCTGTATGCCCAAAATTTACTTTCTCAAAAACTTATATATGTAAATCTTAACAGTGCAAAACAAGCAATCAGCCCCAAAGATACCGGCTTGATTTCATACCTGAAAGGACAAATTAAATTTAGTGCAGGCTATGCACACATAAACCCAATCTTAACATCCGGTCCTCAAATGAGTATGTATATAAAAGGCAAAACAAGCCTACTTCATAATGATGTTGATTTAAAAATCTTAGGAAAAATTTCTTCAGATGTATCAAGCTCAATGGGGCTTCTTGGATCTATGACCATTAAAGATTTTTTGGATAACCATACAAAATATGGACCAGTTATTGCCAATCTGTTTAACTCTTTTAATACGGAAATACCTGAAATGGATACATCAAAAATTCCACAACTACAACCGGATTATAAATATCAAACAAAGAACTTTCAAGTAATCATCTCAGGAGACCCAAACAGCGTAAAATCAGTAAGATCATTTACGTGGGTAAACCCACCAGGAACAAAAGAAAAAATTCTCACAGAAAAAATCAAAAAAACACTTAGTGAAACAATACAAACAAAACAAGACGACAAAGAGGGAAAAGCACTTCCAATGCCACAAACAGTAACACCGTCGAGACAACAGGTTACAACGACACCAGACTTTTTAGACAAGATACCTGACGAGTTTAAATAATTACTCTTGTCTTATTCTACCGTCTTCTTTAATAGTTATAGGTTGACCATTAAATGATTTAATATACTCAACAAGCATTTGAGTTTCATTCATATCACATTTGTGAATAATTTTTTCAGGACACTTTAACACTTCCAAACCTTCTGTACCACTAGCTACAAAAGTGTTATAAGCTACTTTAAAGAATTTGTCCGAACTAGGATTTTGAGAATTCAACGCTACTTGAGTTCCGTCTTTTTTAACAAGAACAACATCTTTAACTTTATCATCTTTACCTATAACGTATCTAAGCCCACTAACTTGCAAAGCACCAGTTCTATGGAATTTTCTTGTAGCTTGGATAGAATTGTTTAATGCATCAATAATATCCTTTTCGCTTAACTTATAAACATTTACATCATTAAAAAATGGCATTAAATCCATTACATCTCGGTCAGTAATAGGTCCTGCTGGCAAACTGCCTCTGATGCCACCCATATTATTAAGAACTAAATCAGCGTCAGAATATTTTAAATAAGCATCACTTAAAAAGGCACTTATTGGGCTTTCTTCTAAGACAGTTTCCGGCTTTGATTTAACGTCTTGAGCAATGGTTCCTATTACTTGAGGTTTACCCAAAGAAAGATCTTCCATCATTTTAACAACTAAGCTTTCAGACTCTTTTTCTAAAGATTTAACTTCGTTCTTAGCCTTAATAATTCTTCCTTCTTTGTCATAAACCACATCTAGAACGCCGTAAGAATGACCGTTTTTGCCAGCTTGCGTGATAACGACCCATTCATTACGAGGTGACTTAAATAAATTTTTCTCTGGCACTATACCATCAAGAGTGTCATGCGAATGCCCATCATGAATAACATCTATACCAGCAACATTCTTTGCTATATGAACAGATGCATCAATACCTAGGTGAGAAACAAGTTTTATAATATTTACACCTTGTTTTTCAAGTTTTTCAACTTCTTTTCTCAATGCGTCTTCTGTTTCTTTTAAGTTTAGTATTTTAATATCAGTAGCACCTTCTTGACTTTGAGTGCTGAGTCTTGAGAACAAATCACAAGGGACTAAACCAATATAGCCTATTTTTCTACCGTTCTCTTCAACAACCATAGAATCAGCTAAACGGCCAGCATCTATATCATCTTTTAAAGAATAACTTGCAATATTTTCAGGATTCTTAGGTTTCATATTAAGAGCTAAAGTCTTGTATGTTGCATAATCTAACATCTGAGACAAGCCCTTAGCACCTTCACAATCCATATTATGGTTACCAGGCGCTGAAGCTGTTATATTACACATATTCATCATACGCACAATAGCTTTATTTTTGTCTTTGTTAGCACCTACCCATTCATCACCTGACAAAATAACATCACCCGTAGGATTTTCTGCTTTAAATTTGTCAGAAACTGTTTTAAATTGTCTAAAAGCTTTTAAATGTCCATGAAAATCATTTGCACATAAAGTCTTTTGTCTAAACTCCCCATTATTAGGTTGATTAGAACTTCCATTTGCTCCAAATTTCAGGGGTGAAGTATAAAAACGATTAAAATTATTCCCAATATTCATGAATTAAATTCCATCACTTATGACACTTTCATAAAACACATAAAACTTAAATATTGCCAAAATGTTAACATTTGTTTACACAAGTAGCAAAATTAGTAAATCCTATAAACAAAATTGTTTTTATATAAATAAGGTTAGAAATAGGAAGTATTTTTGTATGGTCAACGGTATCTCAAATCAAAATCCACAGTACGCAGCATTTTATAGAGCAGCAGTAGGTAACGCTGTAGTTAACCAAAATGATGTTACAAATATGGTTAAGTTTTTAAACGGTCAACCTGTTACTGTATTACCTGAACCAACTGTTGGAGAAACTGTAGTACAAACATTACCTTTTGCAGCAGCAATCGGTGGTGTACAAGGTTTTATGAAATTTAAAGATAACCAATACAGCCTAAAAAATACAATCAATTCTATTAAAACAGCTCATCCATATACACAAAGAAGTGAAGCTTTAAAATCAGGCTTAGATAATTTAAGAAAAGAATATGGTGATTTTCTAAAAAAAGGTGTTACACCAAACACTTCAAGAGCACCATTTGGTATATATAAAGTGCTTGATATCATTCCAGGATACAAACAACTTAGAAGCACAGGCTTTGGTAAAGCAATGGGCAAATCAGGCGCAGGTTGGATGATGGTATTCGACGCAGTTGGTAAAACATTAGGCGAAGTTGTTCCAACATTCCAAACACTTGGTTTTTCAGCAGGTATGAAACAAATTGCAAAATCAGGCACACAAGTTATCGCAGGTGGTGCTGGATGGTTAGCAGGTGACGCACTTGGTACAGCAATTGGTACAGCAATTGGTACAGCAATTTGTCCTGGTATTGGTACTGCAATAGGCGGTTTCTTAGGTAAATTCTTAGGTGGTGTTGTTGGTAGCGCTGTAGCAGGTAAAGCAGCAACAGCTATTACAGGTAAAAGTGAACTTGCTAAAGTACAAGAACAACAAACTGCACAAGTAACACAACAAATTGAAAATGACCCAAATACAAAATTAGCATTAGCTCAACAAACACTTGCTGCTGCAAACGAAGTTCTAGCACAAGATCCTAATAACCAAGATGCACTTGCAGCAAAAGCTTCAGCAGAAAAAGTTATAGCTGAACTTCAAACACAAACACAACAAACTCAAACAATGCCTCAAGATCTAGCTCAATATCCTCAAATGCCAACTCAACAAACTGCATTTGCTCCATTACCAGGAGTACCAGTAGTACCAGGCTTCAACGGATTCAGCTATGATATGAATGTATACAGAGAAGCAATGTCTAATGCATCAATGCCATTTGCAAATAATTTTCAACCAGCTCAAATGACAATGACAAATCCATTTAATCAACAACAAAAAACAACTATACAATAAAAACTATAAACTAACCATAAAATAAAGCGGTCTGATTAACTCAAGACCGCATTTTTTTATAAACCTTTTCCTTATTCCCATTAGTCCAGTATTGCATCTATTTTTGAATGATTAAAGCTTTTTTAGTCTAGTAATGCCTCTAAGATTGTTGCATTTTTAGCAGCAAGTGTGTTTTCTCTAATTTTATTTCTATGAATATAAGTTCGAAGTGCTTCACGAATTAATTCGCTTCTTGAACGATTTTCTGTTTCAGCTACTTGATCGATTTCATCTAAAAATTTTTCTGGCATAGAAATAAGTACTCTTGACATAAAGTTTCCTCCTGTGTTCTCTCGTTTCTCTCGTGTTTTCTCTCGTTTGTTTCTCTTAAATATCTCTCGTACTTATATAAACAAATTTCTTCTATAAAAATTGCTTATTTTGTATATAAAAAATATATTCTTCTTAACATAACTTAATATTTTAAGAAAAAAACAAGATATACAAGGGATACAGACCTAGCCCTAAATAACTGATACTAAAGAGTCATTTTTAGCAAAAAGGATTAAGAAACAAAACAGTTTGTTGCTGCATGAATATACTCAATAATTTGAGAAAAATATTCTAAAGAAGATGCACCATTTACAATAATATCTGCATCAGCTTTAGAAGGACGTATATATTTTTCTGCAGCATTACCAACATACTCCCAATGTTTGAGAGCATTTTCATGAGACTGATTACGTTTTGCAGCACGTTCTAAAAACCACTTTTTCTGGATTTTTCTATCAATATCAATATAAATTTTAACATCAAACAAATCTTTTATATCCTTGTACATCGCAGCCATACCTTCAACAAGGATAAACTTTTGAGAAGTTATAGGAATAGACTTAGGAACGCTCACACCTGTACCATTAATCAAATACTCAGGAGCCATTATATCTTCTCCACGCGACAATTTTGTTAAATCTTCTTTTAGCAAGTCTAACTGAAAACTTTCAGGAGAATCAACGTCATAACCATTATCTCTTAATGCATCAAAAGTGCCATATTTTTTAATCAAGTCAGAAATATCGTTAAAATAATTGTCGATACTCAAAAATTCAAGAGGAAATTGGAGTTCAATACTGGTCTTTTTTATTTGCTTGCAGATAGTAGTTTTACCACTTGCTGATTCACCAGTCACTCCGATTAAAATTCTTTTGCTGGGGTTTTCTATAAGTCTTCTTGAAAATTTAGAAATAAAATTTGGATTAATCTCTTTGAAAACAGGGTTCTCTTTTTTCTTGTCATTGGATATCACTTGCTTAAACTTGGTCTGCAAATAAAACGCCAAGAATTCTCGACCTGTCTTAGTAGAAAAATCAGGTTTAATAATTTTATCTTTAGAAGAATGTTCTTTATCAATTAACATTTGCATACAATACCCAATACTTGTCAATAAAAAAAATTGTCAAAAAAACTCTAAACGTTAATAAATATTAAGCGCTTTTTAGAACCTAAAAAGCGCTCAACAAAATTATAAATTAGGTAAATCACCCATAACAACAGCAGTTTCATTAGCATCTAAATGAAAAGCCGTATGTAAAGCCTTAATAGCTGCATTGGACTGTTCTTTTTGAACCAAACAGCTGATTTTAATTTCACTAGTAGAAATCATTTTAATGTTAATACCGTTTTCAGCCAATGCTTTGAACATTGATGCAGCAATACCAGGTCTGTCTACCATGCCTGCACCAACAATTGATACTTTGGCAATATCTTCATCAACAAGAACTCCGGAAGCATTAATTTCTTTAATAATTTCTTTTACAATTTCCATAGTTTTTTCGTAATCAGACTCACTTACAGTAAATGCAATATCATTTGTATCATCGCTTCTACCATAAGATTGAATAATCATATCAACGCTTATATCAGATTTTGAAAGCATTTCAAAGATTTTAGCCGCATTACCCGGCACATCAGGGACTTCAGTAATAACGACTCTAATTTGAGACAAATCAGAAGCTACACCTGCAACGGGTTTGTTAATTTCCATTTCGTCGACTCCTATAATATAAGTTCCTAAATCATCTAGTTTAAATGTACTTCTGACTCTCATCGGTACATGATATTGTTTTGCCGTTTCGACAGAACGAGGATGCAACACATTAGCACCAACGTGTGCTAGCTCAAGCATTTCTTCGTAAGAAATTTCCTTTAATTTAGTAGCGTTAGGCACAATTCTAGGATCTGTAGTATAAACGCCCTCTACATCAGTATAGATATCACATCTGTCAGCATTCATAGCACCTGCAATAGCAACTGCTGATGTGTCTGAACCACCACGACCAAGAGTTGTAATTTCCCCATCAGGAGTAACTCCTTGGAAACCGGCAACAACAATAATTTCGCCTTTATCTAAATGTTCTTTTAATTTATTTGTTTTAATATCAACAATTCTTGCTTTTGAATGTACGCATTCTGTTATAATACCAACCTGCATAGCATTCATACTAACAGCTGCATAACCTTGAGCTTGTATGGCCATCGTCAAAAGAGCAATAGAAACTTGTTCTCCTGTGGCTAAAAGCATATCCATTTCTCTTGAATTAGGATGAGAAGATATCTCATTAGCCATTTTAACGAGATAATCAGTTGTATGTCCCATTGCTGAAACTACAACTATAACATCGTTACCATTGTTTTTTTCTCTTATAACAGCTGATGCAACATTTTTAATTTTATCTGTATCAGCAACGGAAGTTCCGCCAAATTTTTGAACAATTATTCCCACTATTTATTAGCCTCTAGTTGATTTAGTTTATCTGACAATTTTTTTTGTACATCAAGTACCTTATCGTTATTATACAGCTCCAAAAATTTATTACAATATTGCAAAGCATAATTTACAACAGATTGTGAAGTAACACTATCATCTGCAATTGTTTTCAACACCAAATGAAGAACATCCCAATACTCATTTTTTGCGCGAATGTCTTGTGACAAGGAATCAAAAACAGACAAAGATTTTTCATAATCACCTTTTCTGCAATATACTTCTGCAATGCCCAAAGAAGCAGGATAATAATCAGAGCTTAATTTTAAAGAATGTTCAAACTTTTCCAATGCATCATCATACATTTTGAGCTTTAAATAAACAACTCCAACAGCAAAATTTACATACGCAGAATCCTTATCTAACAAATAAGCAGATCTAGCCTTACGCTGTGCATCAGCAGAATCTCCCATATCTGCAAGCAAATGAGCGTAATTTATGTAAGCTTGAACGCAATCAGGACAATACTCTATACATTTTTTAAAATTTCTTACAGCGTCATCGAGCAAGCCTAATTTATAGCAGCAATTGGCCATATTATAATATATACGAGTATTCTTTTTATCAATACGCAAAGATTTTTTATAATATTCTAAGGCAGTTTGATAATCCCCTTTATCAAAGGTTAATGCCCCAAGATTAAAAAGAGCCTGAGAATGTTCAGGATTAACATCTAATACTTTCTTAAAAAATTCTTCCGCCTGTGTAAATTCTTTGCCTAACAAAAAATTCACGCCAAGATTAAACAAAATCACCTGATTTGAGGGTTCTAGCATTAAAGCCTGATAGAGTTTTTCCCTTGCCTGATCTATATGGTGATAATGTTGAAAAGCTAAACCCCAATTTATAAAAAATTGAGTATTAGGCTTAGCCAATCTATTGGCATCTTCAAAAGCTTGTAAACACTTATCTTCCTCACCAGTGTGCAAATAGCAATCTGCTAATACAATATAAGCATCCGTCTGAGTATTATCAACATCCAATGCTTTCAAAGCATATGACAATGAATTTTTATAATCGCCTAACTTCAAATAACACAACGCAATATAATACAAAGAATCATACTTGTCCTGTGAGTATATTAAAGAATGACTAAATTTACTGATTGCCTCTGCAAACTCACCGTCTTCATACAAAATCAATCCCCATAAAAAAGAAGTAATCGGATTTATCGGATTTAAAGAAACTGATTTTTTAAATTTTTCTCTGGCTTCAAGCTTTTTACCAGCTCTGGCTAAAGAAATCCCCCAATTAAGATAAATATCAGGATCTCTAGAATCATATTTTTGCGCTAACTGATAAATATCAATAGCACCTTTTAAATCGCCTATTTCAGAAAGGGCAGATCCCCATAAAGCATATGCCTTTGCATTGTATTTATCGACTTTTACTGCTTGACGAAAGTTTTTTATAGCTTCTTCAAAATTTTTCTGTCTTAAAAAAGTTATACCAAGATTTATGTAAACACCAGGATTTTGACTAGCCATCAAAGAAGCTGTTCTCAGCTTATCAATAGCCTCGTCAACATTACCATTTTGAGCAAGTTCTATCCCCCAATTCATATAAGCAGTAGAAGGAATTTGAGCTGTCTGAGATATATCTTTGTATTTTTTTACAAAAATATCCAACTTATCTATATTTTTCTTCAACTCTTTACCAAAATGTAAAAATATATTTTTAAAACTATCCATGATTTTTTAATTCAACAATATTATCAACAACTTCTCGAAATGCACCATCACCTGCATTTGCTTTTGTAAATTGAATATGTTTAACCTCTTGTTTTACTCTATAATTAGCTTGATTAACCGTTACTGCATATTTAACACTGTTAAGACAGTCTATATCATTAATATCATCACCAATATAAACAATCTCATCATCATTAAAGCCATATTTGTTTTTGATTTCTTCAAGTACAGGTAATTTTTGTCTTATGCCCTGATGGATATCTGTTAACCCAAATTTTTCGGCAATATAATCAATTTCCTTGCTTTTTTCCCCAGAAATTATACCAACAATAATCCCATTTTTGGTTGCAACAGAAACCCCCATCAAATCTTTAAAGCTAAGCTTTTTAACTTTATTATCAAAATCAAAAAAATAAACCGAATTATCTGTAAAAATGCCGTCAAAATCCGACACTATCATCTTTATATTTTGCGACAAATCTAAAGTTTTATACATTTTAAACTACGACCTTACCTGTTTTTCTTAACTTGTTTTTTACTGGTATCTCAGAGTCATATACAACCTTCTTACCATCACCAAGAACAATCTTAACTTCTCTTATATCTCTGACCATACGCCTTAACCCTTCAGGTTCCAGACTTGCAGCCTGATCAGAGCCCCATAAAGTTCTATCAGTTGTTATATGTCTTTCTACAGCACTTGCTCCAAGCTGAACAGATAGAATTGAAGGCAAAAGACCTCTTTCATGTCCACTATAGCCAATAGGACAAGAAAACTCGCGTCTTAACTCTTCGATTACTCTCAGGTTAATTTCATGATGGGCAGTTGGATAAGTAGACGTACAATGGAATAAAACAATATTATCCTCTCCTAACAAATCGACAGCATGTCTAATTTCTTCCATAGTACTCATGCCCGTAGACAAGAGTACTGGTTTTCCAATAGATTTTAACTTGAGTAAAAAGTTATCATCGGTAAGCATTGCAGATGCTACCTTATGACAAGGAACATCAAATTGTTCTATAAAATCAACAGAATCTAAATCCCAACAAGATGCAAACCACATTATATTTTTAGATTTACAATATCTATCAATTTCACAATACTCATCATACCCTAATTCCAAACCAAGCTTTAAATCTCTGTTTGTACTACCATAATAGTTTGGTCTGTAAACATCTAATTCTTCAGGTGTATACACCTTAGTAACCGTTCTTTTTTGAAATTTAACAGCATCGCATCCTGCTTCAACTGCTTCATCAATCATTTTTTTTGCTAAATCAACAGAACCATTATGGTTTATCCCTATCTCCGCAATAATAAAGCAAGGAAACTCATCCCCAACCGTCTTATTACCTATAACAACATTATTTCTCACTTACCACTCCATAATTAGTTTTTATATTTTTTGTATAATTCATCAATATCAAAAGATTTTTGAATTGGTGAATTATCATCTTCATCATTATCTTCACTATTAATTACTGTATCAACAGAAACTTCATCTTTGTCTGTTTTTGCGTCAAATTCTTTCAACAAAGTGATATGGCTTGGTGTAGAACCAACAAGAAGAATCTTACCATTCATTTCAATTGAATACAGATGTCTTTGCTGACCTAATGGCATTGATTGCAAAACAGCAAAACGCTTGCAATCAGTATTGTCAGAAGTTATTTTTTTTAATTTATCTTTGTTTATTACATTCAATTTTGCATAAACCCAACCTGTAAAATAAATCAATGCAATAACAAAAACCATTGATAAAACCAAATTTAAGAGACTTGGCATACCTATCGGATCTTGGGCCATTGTTTGTTTCATAACAGATGGTAACTCAACAGCAAATGACAAATTAGCCGTACCTAATAAAACGAATAAAGACAAAAATATTTTTTTCATAAATTCTTCCAATCAAACCTCGACCATAAACTTCTGTAATATATTAGCACAAGTATATCTTTTCATAAATATACGCTAAAAAAATGAATTACAAAAATTTAATTAAATAAAAACAAAAACTAACCGATAAAGTTAGAATGACAAACACAATAATAGAATATCCGGCACTAATATACAAAGCTAAAAACAACACATACATAGCAAACTGTATAACCAAAAAGATTGTCAGTTATGGCAATAGCGAACAGACTGCGCTAAAAAACTTAGAAAATATTTTAAGCGCAGAAAACAATGAATTTCTGGTAAAAGTTAAGCCTATGTACGGAATTCAACTTATTAGCTAAACTTCTATGCAGCCAAAAACAATTCATCAAAATCTTTAATATTGATTTTTGGCAATGTCATTTTAATTTTTGGAAGTTTTCCTATTGAAACAGAACAATACGAAAAGTTATCATAGTTCTTTTCACAATAAGAATAAAATACGTCTTTTTTCTCTTCAGTCATCATAATTTATCCCTTTTTCTCTCTAGTTTTGCTTTTAGTTTTATCCCTCGTACATTAATAAAAAAAAAGCTACACAAAATATTGATAAATTATATACAAATTATTAACAAATATTAAGAGAAGATTTACTTGACCAAAATACAAAAGCTGACGGATAATGCATATATGCCGTCTGATAAAGAGATTAAAGACCTTATAAAAAACAACAACATAAAAACAATTTATTTGCAGTTTGTAGACATAAACGGCAATGTTAAGGCTTTGCAAATGCAATCTCATCAGATTGATGAAATATTACAAAACAAAATTATGTTTGACGGCTCATCAATAAGCGGATACAGAGATAATGAAACGCTTGATTTGAGATTATTCCCCGACAAATCAACATTTTTAATATTTCCCTTTAAAATTTCAAAATTAAAAAACGCTGCAAGATTAATTTGCGACATTCACAATGCTGACGGCACTCCATTCTGTGGATGTCCTCGTTCTAATCTAAAACGTATTATAGAAAATACGCAAAAATATGGTTACAAAATGCAGATTGGACCGGAGGTCGAATTTTTTCTATTTAAAACAAAAAATGGCGAAATAAACTTAAGCAGCGAAGAAAAAACAGGCTATTACGACGCAAACCAATCACACCAATACAATGACGTATTAATGCAGATGATAATGACATTGAGTGAAATGGACTTTGAAATATCAGCACTACACCACGAGGGTGCACCATTTCAACATGAAATAGACCTAGGTTATGATGAAATTTTAAAAACAGCAGACAAGCTAATCACATTTAAATTTGTTACAAAAACTATTGCAGATGCATTCGGTTTTACAGCCTCATTTATGCCAAAGCCAATATATGGACAAAACGGCTCAGGATTACACTTGAATATATCTATGACTGATAATAATGGAAAAAATGTCTTTTATGATAAAGACAAACCTTATAAACTTTCAGAAATAGCAATGTATTCCATTGGCTCACTGTTAAAAAACATAAAAGGTATTTCTGCTGTATTTAACCCGACAATAAACAGTTATAAAAGATTGGTTAAAGATTACGAAGCTCCCATATACATAGTATGGTCGGCTGTAACGAGAAGCGCACTTGTTAGAATCCCGGCTAAAAAAGAAGAAGCAGCAAGATTTGAACTCAGATCACCTGATTTTAGTATGAATCCGTATATCGCTTTTGCTGTTTTAATGCAAACGTGCATGGACGGTTTAAGAAATAAAGTTACCCCACCAGCACCTGTAGAAAAAAACTTATTTTTACTTTCGAGTAACGAAATAAAACAAAGAAAAATCAAATCGTTACCAAGAAATCTTTTTACTGCACTTGAAGAATTTGAAAAGTGTTATCTGGCAAGAGTTGCCCTTGGTGACTACATTTTTGAAAATTTCTTATATTCAAAAAGGAAAGAATGGAACGATTACAGAAAACAAGTAACACCTTGGGAACTAAAAAAATATTTAGACGTATAAATCGATTTTATATTATAATCATTGTAGTAAGGGAGAATGAACGGAGAAATTTAATATGGAAAAGGTGGAAAGACAACACCCTGTAGAACAGGACCCACAAATAAGAAGAACAAACTTTGATGCAGTAGAAAGCAATTTCACAGATGAACAAGCTTCTTTAGAAGCATCAAGATGCTTACATTGTAAAAACGCAAAATGCGTACAAGGTTGTCCTGTAAATATACAAATACCTGATTTTATCGCAGCTATTAAAGAAGGTAACATTGAAAAAGCAGGTGACATAATCAGAGAAACAAGTATGCTTCCATCAGTTTGCGGTCGTGTATGCCCGCAAGAACGCCAATGCGAAGGCAACTGCATACTTGGCATCAAAGGTAAACCTGTTGCAATCGGCGCATTAGAAAGATATGTCGGCGATAAAACCAATGCAAAAGTCGGAGAAATCAAAGACTGCAACAAAAAAGTTGCTATTGTAGGTTCAGGTTGCGCAGGTATTACAGCAGCTGCTGACTTAAGAAAAGCTGGCTATGATGTAACTGTATTTGAAGCATTACATGCTCTTGGCGGTGTATTAAGATACGGTATTCCTCCTTTCAGATTACCAAGAACCGTGCTTGATAGAGAAATCGAAGGATTGAAAAACATAGGCGTTAAATTTGAAAAGAACGTAATTGTCGGTAAATCTATAACTATCAACCAGTTAAAAGATGACGGATTTGATGCAATCTTCTTATGTTCAGGCGCAGGTTTACCTAAAATGATGAATATACCTGGAGAAAACCTCAATGGTGTTTATTCAGCAAATGAATTTTTGACTCGTGTAAACCTAATGCATGCTAACGAAGAATCAACACCAACACCACTTAAAGTTGGTGAAAAAGTTGCAATCATCGGTGGCGGTAACGTAGCAATGGATGCAGCAAGAACAGCAGTAAGAGTTGGCTACAAAGAAGTTTATATCGCATACAGAAGAACAGAAGCAGAATTGCCAGCTCGTCTTGAAGAAATCAGACACGCAAAAGAAGAAGGCGTCATCTTTAAATTCTTACATGCGCCAGCTGAAATTATAGGCGAAGACGGCTATGTAAAAGCAATGAAATTTGATGTTATGGAACTTGGTGAACCTGATGCTTCTGGTAGAAGAAGACCTGTTCCTACAGGCGAATCAGTAACAATGGAACTTGATGCTGTTATTGTAGCTTTAGGTACTGGACCAAACCCAATTATCCAAACATCTGCTGAAAAAGAAGGTTTACAACTTGAAACTAACAACAAAGGCTACATTATTGTAAATGCAGAAACAGGTGAAACTTCTATCCCTGGAGTTTACGCTGGTGGTGACGTTGCACCAACAGGCGAATCTAACGCTATTAATGCCATGGGCGCCGGCAAACGTGCAGCAAAAGCAATGGATGAATATTTAAAATCAGTTTGCAAATAAACAATAAAAAATAATAAAAAAATCCCGTCAAATTTTTGGCGGGATTTTTTGTTACAAAAGTAAAAAAACACGTATTAACTATCAAATCACAATATTTACAAGTTTTATCTGACTGAAAGGATTGTTCGATGAATATAACTGGCATAAAACAAACAATTTTAAACCCTCAAACAGATAAACAAAAATCAGACAGAAAAAAAATCATTACAACAACAGCGGCTATAGCAATACCAACAACAATTTTAGCCATAGGTATAGGACGTAACCCTGCAAAGGCTGCAAAATACCTAACAGGCAATCTCAATATGAGAAAAAAAGCCTATAAAAATGCATCAAAAATTATTGAAAATTCAATGAAAAAAGATTCAACAATTAAAGACTGGATTGAAAATCTCAACATTAAACAATACATAAAAGAACTTCCTGAAGAGTTATCAAAAAAAGAAACTATATTCTATCACGGGACAAGAAAAAGTTCAGGAATATATAGACATGGTCTTAACCCATATGAAAGCAAGCAATTGTTATATTCATCAAGAGAGCTTGGTGCAGGACTCTATCTAACCCCAAGTGAAAAAGTTGCACAATATTTTACTCACATTACTGGCAAAGTAATACCAATAAAAGTAGAAAATGCCAAACTTGGAATGATAACAGAAGAAGCAGTTCAAAAAATAACAGAAAACTTGCCGGAATTGCTTACTAAAATAGTTGATGATCCAATGCAACTGCTACTAAAAAGAAAACAAAGTTCAGCATTAACAGAACTTTTAGTAAGAAAAATATTTACCGAAGCAGGTTATGATGGCATTTATATTAACAAAGGTGTCATTAATGAGTTGGCACAAAATTTTACGCCTGATATAAATAAAGTACTGGGAACAGATCAAAAACAACTGGTATTGTATAATACCCAAAAAGCTCAAATATGTTCAAGAAACTTTAAAGAAAGAGTAAAAGATTTGGGAGCCGGTGCAAAAGCAATGGCAAATATGGTAATAAATACGACAAAAGAATATATTAGAATAATAAAAAATACTCATTCAGCTATTAAAGAAGCCAAACAATGTTCACAAAAGTAAAATAAAAAAGCCCTCAAGTAATTGAGGGCTTTATAGATATTAGAATAATTTTCTATACATATTCTTTAACTTCTGCAGCTAAGTTCTTAGTATCTAATTTGATACCAGGACCCATTGTTGTTGTCAAATATGCTGATTTAACATAAACACCTTTTGCAACAGAAGGTTTAGCTCTTAATACAGCATCAGCTAAAGTTGCATAGTTTTTCATCAAATCATCGAAAGAGAATTTAATTTTGCCGATAGGACAGTGAATCATACCTTGTTTATCAGCTCTAAATTCAACTTTACCAGCTTTAGCATCTTTAACAGCTTTATCTACATCAAGAGTAACTGTTCCTGTTTTTGGGTTAGGCATTAAGCCTTTTGGACCTAAAACTCTACCGAGTTTACCTAACATACCCATACAATCAGGAGTAGCAATCAATGTGTCGAATTCAAACCAACCGCCTGCGATTTTGTCGATAACTTCTTCAGCACCAGCTTCTTCCGCACCTGCTGCTTTAGCTTCATCAACTTTAGTACCTTTTGCAATAACGCAAACTCTAACTTCTTTACCCAAACCAGCAGGTAAAACTACTGTTGAACGGATTTGTTGGTCTGCTCTTTTTACATCGATACCGAGACGCATGTGGCATTCAACTGTCTCATCGAATTTCACTGTTGCTTCAGATATTTCTTGTAATTTCTTTAATGCATCAGCTGCAGAAGCAGGTTGTACAAAACCTTCTAGCATTTCAGCAGCTTTTTGTTGTCTTTTAGTTAATTTACTCATTTCATTTCCTTTCTGTGGTGATATCGGGTTCTAATCCGTTTCGGACTTTATAAAGGTATGTCCCATACGGCATCCCCTTCCACTTATAATTATTCTTCTACTGTTACACCCATTGCTCTAGCTGAACCTTTAAGCATCTTAACAGCTGCTTCTACGGTAGTTGCGTTCAAATCATTCATTTTGATTTTAGCAATTTCTTCTAACTGAGCAACAGTGATTTTGCCGACTTTAGTTTTATTCGGTGCAGCAGAACCTTTTGGAAGATTGATAGCTTTTTTAATCAATACAGCTGCCGGTGGGCTTTTAAGTATGAAAGAAAAGCTTCTGTCTTCATATACATCAATAACAACAGGGATAATATAACCTGCTTGATCTTGAGTTTTAGCGTTGAATTGCTTACAAAAATCCATGATGTTAACACCATGTTGACCTAAAGCAGGACCAACCGGTGGTGACGGATTTGCTTTGCCTGCTTCGATTTGAAGCTTAATTTTTCCAACGATTTTCTTTGCCATTTTGTTCTCCTTTCGTGGTATAGCGGGGCCTAACCCCTTCCACTTAACTATTTATATTATTATACTTTTTGAATTTGTTTGTATTCGAGTTCTACAGGTGTTTCACGTCCAAAGATAGAAACCATAGCTCTAAGTTTAGACTTATCAGGATAAACTTCTGTAATATTACCAATAAAGTCTGCAAACGGACCAGAAATGATTCTAACTTTATCACCGACTTTAACGTCAAGTTCAATCTTAGTTGTTTGAGTTTGAACTCTGTGAATAATTTTCTTAATTTCAGAATCTTTAGCAGGTATAGGTTTTTTAGATGTTCCAACAAATTTTGTAACACCTGCAGTGTGTCTTACAACATACCAGCTGTCATCATCCATAATCATTTCAACAAGAACATAACCAGGGAAGATTTTTTCTTCTCTATCTTGTTTTTTGCCGTCTTTTACTTTAGTTATTGTTTTTTGAGGAACTTCTACACGGAAGATTTTGTCACCCATGTTCATGTATTCAATACGTTTTTCAAGGTTAACTTTTACTTTGTTTTCATAACCTGAATATGTGTGAACAATATACCATTTTTTTTGTGGTTCTTTGCTGTGAGAAGCTTGAAAATCAGCTTTTAACTTTTCTTCTTTTTCTTCAATGATTTGATGTTTTTCATTTTCAAAAACTTCAATATCATTTTGTTCAGCATTAACTTCCAATTGTTCGTCGTCTTTTTTAGTCATTATATTAATTCCTGTAATTAAATAACAAATCTTATACTTCTAATGAATCAATCCCAAACCTTTAAAGATAGCATTAAAAATGGTATCTACTGCTAAAACGCCGATAGTAAATACAGCTGTAATTACTATTACATAAACAGTTTCAACGATAACCTGCTGTTTTCCGGGCCAAGTAATTTTTCCCCACTCAAGCTTAACACTTTTAAAATAAGCAGTTAAAGCTTCTTTCATATCTATATTATCTTTAGTCTGGTTAGCCATTAAAATCCCTCTTTTATTTAAATCGCGCCCTGAAGGACTCGAACCCTCGACATCCGGTTTTGGAGACCGACGTTCTACCAACTGAACTAAGGACGCTCTTTAAATATAAATCTTAGTAAAGTTATTTTGTTTCTTTATGAACTGTGTGTTTATTGCATCTTGGGCAATGTTTTTTAAGTTCCATTCTTTCTTTGTTAGTTTTTTTGTTTTTAGTTGTTGTGTAGTTTCTTTCTTTGCATTCTTCACAAGCGAGAACTACCATTTTATCGTTTTTGCCTTTGATTCCCATTGTGTGTACCTTCTTTATTCCTTTTCTTATTATTTTCTTTTCAAGCAAGATTCATAGAATGCGTCTTTTCCCTCATTCTATTCTTTGCGTTTATTGAGCTGTATTAATATATTACAATAAACATAAAATATGCAAAGCATTAATTTAATAAAACTTATAAAAATCACAAAATATTTTCATCAAGCATCAAAAAATAAGAGTCGGGATTATTAACAAGAGAACGTTTAGACAAATATCCAACCCCAAGAGAATGCGCAATAAATGCAATATTATAAGCAGCAGAAACAATTACGATAGGAACATTTTTGTATTCAGTAATATTCTTAATCTGCTTTACAAACCACTCACCGGCAAATTCAGGCAAAAAATCCGTTTCCATCTGCAAGTCTGTAATAATCAAATTATAAAGATTATTCACTGAGTCTTGAAGATTATTTAACGCATCTTTTGCATTATCAAATATAAAAAACTCTAAATCACATTTATCATACTGTTTAAGTAAAGATGCATGAAATCTTTGCCATTCAAAGCTATCTTCAGCTATTAAAATTCTTTTTACAATTTTGCTCATAGGTTTATTATACAAAAATTAAAACATAATGGTAACAAACTAAAACAATACTTTAGCGTAATTAAATATATTGAATAATCTGCAATGATAAGATAGAAAGAAAATGCGAAAGTAAAGACAATGAAAATAATGAACCTGCTAAAAAACTTAAAAAAACGCATAGAAGAAATAGACAGAAAGACAAAAGAACTGTCTAAATCAAAATGCTACAGTTCAAATCCTTTTGCTTTTCAACAAAACAAAACGTATGCTTGGGTTGAAACAGTTAAAAACAAGAACTGCCAAGATTAAAATAATGATTGCATCATTGGTAAAAATTCAGGGAAAGAAACATCTACCCATTGGAATTCATTAATCATAACAGGCTGTTCACAGACTAAACCAGCAACATAAAGACTCATCGCAAGTCTGTGGTCATGATAACATTCAACCTCACTACCACCTATTAAATTAGTTTTACCTTCGATGATAAATCCGTCAGGAGTTTCTTCTATATTTACACCAATTTTTTTAAGTTCATTAACAAGACATTTAATTCTGTCAGATTCTTTGTTTCTTAAATCACCGGCATCTTTAACAACTGTCGTACCATCTGCCTGAGATGCTAATACTGCAATAACAGGAAGCTCATCTATTAACCTTGGTATAATAGCTCCTTCGATAGTGACCGGTTTTAAATCAGAAGTTTTTATACGAATATCGCCTACTTCTTCATTACATTCAACTCTCTTATCAAGAATTTCTATATCAGCATTCATCTGCTGCATGACATCTATTATTCCAGTTCTTGTCGGGTTTAAACCAACATTTTTTAAAATAATATCAGAATTAGGAACAATAGCACCTGCAACCAAGAAAAAAGCAGCTGATGAAATATCACCGCAAACTTTTAATGATTTTGGTTCTAGTTTGGATTTTTTAATCTTTGCTGTTACACCTTCGCACACAATATCTGCGCCTAGGTACTTAAGCATTCTTTCTGTATGGTCACGAGAAACATAAGGTTCAGTAACTTTTGTCTCACCGTACGTATTTAAACCAGCAAGTAAAATACAAGATTTAACCTGAGCTGATGCCATAGGTGTTTTATAATCAATAGGAAAAAGTTCGCCACCCTGAATAATCAAAGGAGCTTTGTAATCATTATGCTTAAACTTTGCCCCCATTAATTCAAGAGGCAAAATAACTCTTTTCATAGGGCGTTTACTAAGGCTTTCATCACCAAATAAGGTAGATTCCATATCTCTTGAAGCAAGAATCCCTGAAAAAAGTCTCATAGAGGTGCCTGAATTGCCACAATCCAATTTATATCTATCTTTTTTAAAAGCATTTTTTGAATCAATACGAATATGCTTGTCAGCAATAAAATCAACCTGACAACCCAATTCCTTAATAATATTCAACGTACTGATACAATCAGCACCCATTGAAAAGTTTTCAACCTCACAAACCCCTTCTGTAAGAGCTGAGAACATAGCACTTCTATGGCTTATTGATTTATCGGCAGGTATTACAACCTCACCTTTCAAACCTTTTGATTTATTAACAGTTAAATTCATGTTTTCGACTATATTATATCTTTGTAAGACTCTTCACTTGTGAGCATATCATAATTGAGCTCATTTTCATTATCAGCAATGACAGCAGTAACAACAGCGTCAGATGTAATGTTGAGCATTGTTCTGAACATATCTACAATTCTGTCAACAGCAAATAAGAAAGCAAAACCTTCAACCATTTGAGTTGGAGTCAAGCCCAAACCGTTCAATACAAGAGCAATAGTGATAATACCACCGCCAGGAATACCTGCACAAGTACTAGAAGCAACAATTGCAAGAACAGCAATCTGTAAAATTTGCAACGGAGCAACTGTGATGCCGTAAGCCTGAGTTAAGAATAATACAGCTATAACTTGGAACATAGCAGTTGCATCAAAGTTCAAAGTAACTCCAAGCGGCAATACGAAACTGCAAACCTTATGAGAAATACCACGTTTTTCGCAACAAGCGATAACCAATGGCAAAGTTGCAGAACTGCTTGCTGTACCAAAACCTACCATCATTGCCTCTGCGATTGCGGCAAAGAACAATCTGACAGGAACTTTAGAAAATACTTTCATCAATATCGGATAAACAACAAATAATTGTATTGCAAAACCTATTAAAATTGCTAAGAAATACTTAGAAATACTAGAGAATACTGACATACCGAATGAAGAAATAGCAGTAGCCGTCAAAGCAAAAATACCTGGTGCAGCTAAATACATAATTCCGTCAGTAACTTTCATAGTTGCAGCAAAAATAGATTCAAAGAAAGACACAACAGGTCTGTTAATTTCACCAACTTTTGCAAGTGCGATAGCAAATATCAACACAAATACAATTATAGGAATCATTTCCCCTTTAGAAAAAGCTTCTATGGGGTTAGCAGGAATAAGATTCAAAAATAATGTATCCAAATGACCTTTTTGCTGTGCAATTGCATCACTAACAATTTGTTGAGTAGCAGCTGCAGATTTTGCACTAATAAAAGATTGAACACCATCTCCAGGATGGAAAGCTAGCGCAAGTGTAGTACCAATAATTACAGCGGCAACAGATAAAATTGAATAATAAACAACCATTTTTATCCCAAATGCACCCAGCTGTTTATTGTCACCAATACTTGATATACCAATCACAATAGCACTAAAAATCAATGGAATAATTACCATCTGAATCAATCTGATAAAAGCTTGACCTATGAAATTCAAAATAGTGTATAAAGCATTGTATATTGCAGTAGGTTCATGCGAAGCATTATAAGCATGCATTGCAATACCCAAAATAATACCGGCAATCAAACCTAGGAAAATGTGTCCGTTACGTTTAATACCTAATCCTAGTGCAATTAAAATCTGCATATGTAATTTCATATCATATCCTCTCTAATATCAGATTATATTTCAGACAAGTATAGTTATTTTACTATTTTTTATACAACATGACAACAATTCAAATGAATGAATTATTCAGAAACCAAACCAAGACCTTTTTGAGCTTTATAATTATAAGGATCGGTCTTGATTACTTTCTCATAATAATCTCTAGCCTTGTCTTGATTGTTTAACTTTTCATATAACTCTGCAAGCAATAAATATGTTGTATTATTTCCTTTGTACGAACTATCTTTTTTAGACGATTTTCTCACAGAACGAGTCAAATAATCTTCAGCGGCTTTCAGTTTATTTTGTTTTAAATAGAAATACCCCATTGTTTGGTACAAATTATATTTATTCTTTTTCTCAAAAAATTTCTTTTCACATTCTTTTAAATTTTCATCAGCAAGTTCAAAATTTTCTATAGCTGAATATAATTTAACGTTATAACAAGCATTTTGTTTCTCACGTTTTAAATTATAATCAATTGCAGTTTTGTAATCACCTTTTTCAAAAGCAACCAAAGATAACCAATAATTTTTATCAAAATCGGGGGCATTAACACTCCAAAACATGTTTGTTATCCTGCAAAAAAGCTTCATGCCTATTTTATGTGGAGCACAAAAGCTATAATCATAATATTTTACATAAGCATTAATAGCCTTATAAGCCTCATCATATCTACCCATATTAATTAAAGCCAAATACAAAGAAAATGGCATGTGATACTTAACGGTAACAGGGTTGTTCATATTATCAACAAAAGATTCCATGTCACCTTTATCAAAACTTTCTAAAGCGATTAATTCTTTATAATAAGACTTGTATTGTTGGTCATTAGGGTTAACGAGGTAAAAGACAGCCCCACACAAAAAAATTAAAACCAAAACAAATGATAATAATACTTTTTTTAACATACAAAACTCCCCAGCCAAAACCTCAGCTAAGAATAATATATATTATTTTCTGCTATTGCTTAATACAACATCTTGCGTATTTTGAAATATCAATTAAATCAACAAGCTCATTAGTGCTGCAATTCATACTCCAACGAGAAGGACATATATCGATTCCGCCTCTTCTAGTGTATAAAACAGACACAAATAATTCGCCGCCTTGTTGAATATCCAACAAATCAAATAACCTCTTATAAATCATTTCGCAACATTCTTCGTGGAAATGGAACTCTGAACGAAACGAACAAAGGTATTTTAACAAACTATCCTCGGTAATATGTTTGTTTGACTTATAATATATAAAAGCATCTCCAAAATCAGGCTGATGAGTAACTCTACAATTAGAACGTAGAGAATCAAAAGTTAAAAAATACTCACGCTCAGAATTAGTATCATCAAGCAGTAGCAACTCAGGAGACTCTTTAAATTTACTTATTGTCAAAGATTTTTCATCCACAAAATTTAAAATATTTTCAAATTTATCAAAAATTTTAACTCTATCAACATTATTATCAATAAAACAAACAGACACATTAGTTTTTAACAAGTCAGATAAGTCTTTTTCAATTATTTCCTTACATAGTTTTAAACACTCAGTAATATCACAACCATATCTTGACATATTAAAGGAATTTAAATATAACTTTAAAGACTTAGATTCAACAATAAATTTGCTAGTACAACTATATTTTAATTTTAGCAACCGAGTGACAGGCAATCCATTTTCAGTCAAAGTAGAAAATTCATAAGCATGCCAAACATCACAGCCATCAAAGGGCAAATCATTTTCTAAAATATTATACTGCTTGCGGTTTTCATCACGAGGAACCGCAACCAAAAAAGAAGGATTGTAAGTAGTACTTCCTTCAACTTTTTTCCCTAAAAATTTTGAGGCAAATTCATCAGTCTTGTTTAACATATCTTTCTTATAACACAAAACAAATTAAAATATGTCTTTAACTTTAAATAAGTTACTGTATTTTAACACCGGGATTAATATCATTTGCAGTTATGACCGTTAGACAATTTATCTAACATATTTTTAAATTCGAAAAACCCAAAGTCATAATCACCATCAGACAATTTTTTACACTCATTTAAAATTTGAGTACAAATTTTTCTCATACTGGTGTAATGTTTACGTTTAGGATTTTTTTTACCAAAAGTTTGAAGTACAACATCAAAGAAAGTGCCTAAATCGTCATCATCTCGCCATATAGCACATCTGATGCTTTCGGGTGTTAAATTTTTCTTATTACAATCAAAGTGATTAATAATTTCTAAATTAATGCCATTATGATTGCTTTTATTAACAGGGGTTTCGTTTAAAACAATAAAGAACCCCTCAACACTTTTTTCTGAATTCTTTTTTAGTAAACAATTTTTAAATTGTTCTAATTGTTTATTTTTAACAATATTTATACCAGAACGAGTAAAACGATCATATAAATATTGCTTAGGTTGCAAATCTCTAAAACATATTCTCATAATTTTTTCCAATATATTATCACGTTGTATAGAAAACATAAAAAAACATTTTTTTGCTAATTTATAAAGTTACTTTAATATGATAATTTCATTATTCTTGCATTAAAATTTCAAAAACTTGCTCTATATAAACAATGACTAATTTTTAAAAAATTAGTCATTGTAAATCAATTATAAAGTTAAAGTATATTTATTTTATGCTATTTCTTCGTGAGTTTCTATAGTACTTACTGAATTATCATTATGCTTTTGAGGAAGTTTAATTAATTCAGCAACGTTGTCACGTTTTTTTACCATTTCAGCAGTAACAGTGAACTCGCTCACATTCTCTTGAGAAGGAACTTCATACATAATATTAAGCATAAGTTCTTCTACAATTGAACGCAACGCACGAGCTCCAGTCTTACGTTTAATAGCTTCTTTCGCTATTAACTCGATAGCCTCAGGTTCAAATTTCAAATCAACATTGTCCATTTTCAACAAGCATTGATATTGTTTGATAATAGCATTCTTAGGCTCTGTTAAAATCATCTTAAGTGTTGCTTCATCAAGTTGATCTAACACAGCATAAATAGGAACACGACCGATAAATTCAGGAATCAAACCAAATTTGAGTAAATCTTCAGGCTGCAACTTTTTCAACATTTTTTGAGCAGCAATCTCTTTTTCTGCTGCAGTTGCAGGGGCTTTCGCACCAAAGCCTAAAGAAGTACCTTCACCGGCCCTTCTTTCGACTATCTTATCCAAGCCAACAAATGCACCGCCAACAATGAACAAAATATTCTTTGTATCAATTTGAATAAATTCTTGATGAGGATGTTTTCTTCCACCTTGTGGAGGAACATTAGCAACAGTACCTTCAATCATCTTTAACAAGGCTTGTTGAACACCTTCACCTGATACATCTCTTGTAATGCTTGGGTTTTCTGATTTTCTTGCTATTTTATCAATTTCATCGATATAAATAATACCTCTTTCAGCTCTTTGTGCATCAAATTCAGCACTTTGATAAAGTCTTAACAAGATATTTTCTACATCATCACCTACATAACCAGCTTCTGTCAAAGTTGTTGCATCAGCAACAGCAAAAGGTACATCAAGCATTTTTGCAAGTGTTTGAGCAAGCAATGTCTTACCTGAACCTGTTGGTCCAACCAAAAGAATATTACTTTTTTGAATTTCTATACCTGTATTGTCTTTTTCTTTTGAGTTATGAGCAATACGTTTATAGTGGTTATACACAGCAACTGACAAAACTTTTTTCGCGTCATCTTGACCAACAATATGCTCATCAAGATAAGCCTTTATTTCATGAGGTTTTGGCACAGAGGAAATATCAGTTTCTTTAACTGCCTCTTTCTCTGATTTTTCTTTATTTTCAAAGAATTCTTCGTCCAAAATTTCATTACATAGTTCAACACATTCATCACAGATATAAACTTCAGGACCAGCAATCAATTTTTTTACTTGGTCTTGAGTTTTACCGCAAAATGAACATTTTAAACGACTGTCGTCATGTTTAACCATTACAAATTCTCCTGATTATTACTCAGCCTTGTGAGTTTTATCCATTGTAATAACTCTATCAATCATACCGTACTCTAAAGCTTCTTCCGGTGTCATGATATAGTCACGGTCTGTATCTTTTTCAATTTTCTTGATAGATTGACCAGTATTAGAAGCCAAAATTTCGTTTAAAGCTTTTTTAATTCTTAAAATTTCAGCTGCTTGAATTTCAATATCAGTAGCTTGACCTTGAGCACCGCCTAATGGTTGGTGGATCAAGACTCTTGAGTGAGGAAGAGCTAATCTCTTACCTTTTGTACCTGAAGAAAGTAGGAATGCACCCATAGATGCTGCCTGACCTAAACAGATAGTAGATACATCTGAACGAATATGTTGCATAGTATCATAAATAGCAAAACCTGCAGTAACGCTACCACCTGGTGAATTGATATACAACATGATGTCTTTTTCAGGGTTTTCAGAATCCAATAACAACATTTGTGCAACAACCAAGTTTGCAACCATATCATCAATTGGAGTTCCTAAAAAGATAATTCTTTCTCTCAATAATCTTGAGAATATATCAAATGCACGTTCACCACGGCTTGACTGTTCTACTACTGTTGGTACAAAACTCATAAATTTGCCCTTTCGCTCTTCTTATTCTATCAACTAATATTATATATTATAGACTATTTATTCTCACCTGCAACGAATTTGATTTTGTTGTTATCAAGCAAGAATTTAGTAACCTTTTGACTCAAAGCTTGTTGTGACAAAGATTGAATCATCATAGGATTTTTGCTGATTTCTTTAAATATAGCAGATTTATCTGTTTGATACATCATAGCCAACTCGCCTAATTTTTCTTCCAAATCTTGTGGTCCGATTTGAATATTTTCAAGTTTAGCGATTTCAGAAATCATCAATGAATTTTTAATTCTGTTCAATGCTTCTTCTTTCAACTCAGCATCAACTTTTTCTGCTCCATCATTTTTAAGAACTTGTTCCCAAGTCATACCTGTTTGAGCAAGTTTTTGTTTAAAATCAGAAACAAGAGCTTGTTTTTCTCTTTCAATCATAGAATCTTGAACATCTACATCCATTTTGGAAATGATAGTTTCAAACAATTTGTTTGCACATCTTTTATCATTTTCAATTTTAGCTGTACTTTCAAGATATTTTTGAATATCTGCTTTTAATTCGTCAACTGTTTTAAAGTTGCCAACTTTGCTAGCTAATTCATCATTAAGCTCAGGTCTAACTTTTTCTTTAATTTCATTAATTTTGATTTTAAATTGAGCAGGTTTACCTTGTAATTTTTCATCGTGGTAAACTTCTGGGAATGTTACATCGATAACGAACTCTTCACCAACATTTTTGCCAACCAACTGTTCAGCAAAACCAGGAATAAAGTTGCTGTTTTCTAAATCTAACATGTAGTTTTTAGCAGAACCGCCTGAGATTAATTCACCATCAACAGAACCTTCAAAATCCATTACAACAACGTCTTTATCTGTAGAAGCTCTACCTTCAACTTTTTCAAATTTTGTAAATTTTTTAGTTAAATCTTCAATTTCTTTTTCCATTGCATTTTCTGCAGTTTTGAATTCTTCAACTTCGATTTCCATATCTTTGTATTGTTCAAACTTAACCTCAGGCTTGAGTTCAATTTTTGCAACAACTTTAGCTGGTTTACCAAGTTCGAATTCATAAGATTCAAGATATGGTTCAGTGATAGCTGTCAAATTATTTTTAGAAATAGCTTCAGAAAATACTGAAGGTAAAATGTATTCTAAAACATCACGTTTAATATTTTCAGAACCAATGTTTTTTTCTAAGATAGCTCTAGGTGCTTTACCTTTTCTAAAACCTGGTATATTAACTCTTTGAGCCAATCTTTTGCAAGCTTTGTTATACTCTTTTTCAGCAGTTTCGGCATCGATCTCGATATCGAGTTTCACCATATTATGCTCTAATTTTTCAATTTTTGTTTCCATCTTCTTATCCTTATTTTCCTTAATAACGTTACGACATATTTCCGTAAAATAATTATATTATAAAAGTATTATAAATAAAGCATGGGAGCGAAAATTAGTCAATTTAGTGTAGAAAACAAAAATAAAAAGCTCCTATCAAAATAAGAGCTTTTTATAAACAAACATTATATTAAAACTACTTGCCTACTGACCAACGAAGTCCAGCGGTTAAGGCTATACCGTTACGACCACCGTTGTGTATCATTGCTTGGCCAAAAGCTATAAATCTGTCTTTGAATCTCTTTTGAATACCTGCACCATATTGGATATATGGGTCGATACTCATCTCTGGTAATCTTACATCATTCGCTGTTACCTTGCTGTCATCTAACAGGTTCCATATCATTGCTACGCTTAAATATGGCTGCCATCCGTTTTTAGTGTTTCCGATAAGTTTTAATCCGGGGGCAAGTTGGATTGCGTTAAGTGGGTCTGACTTGATGCGGACACCTGCTCCGTTTGTGTAATCAAATGTATTTACGAATGTATAGCTTATGAGAAAGTTTGGTTGTAAGATTATTCTTCCGTCTTTAAATTCAAAGTTGTATCCTGTTTTGTTTCCTATACCGGCTAACAACATTGCATAGTTTTCATTTCCGTACATTGTGCTTGCATCGCCTGCTGTTGCTCCTACTGATAATGTTGTTGCGTTAAAGAAGTTGCCTTTATACAATGTTGCTGTTCCGCCGATTAAGCCGCCGTTTTGGTATGCGTCAACGCCCTGATATCTTTGTGATGCTCCGTTGTAGCCGATATAGCCTGTTAATACTCGTTCAAAGCCATGGCTTATTGTTTTTAATGGGCTGTCGTAGCCTATTAAAGTACCGTAATTGATGTTACTTACTTTCGGGCCGTTTTTGAGCGGTACGTTTTCAAAGCTTGCATATGGTTTAACCCAGAAGCCGGCATCTTCTTCTTTTGTTAAGAGTGGTGAGAAGGTTCCCACATCTGTTGCATCACCTGTGGGGGATAATGCATATTTGCCCGAGTTAATGATTGCAACACGTTCTAAGTATGGTATGTTCATGAAGGTATCTGCGTGTTGGAATGCGTAGTTAAATGCCTGAAGTTGCGTAGTGTATGCGCCTGCTTGTTGGGCAACGGGGGAAGCTAAAACCGCAGGGTTATACGCGTCTGATATATTACCGTTTGGGTCGCTTGAACCTGCACTGCGGGCAAAGGTGAAGAAACCGTCGTCGGGGTTGTATGATACTTCGTATTTGTAAATCGGGCTGTATGCTATGGGTGAAGCACCAGTGTATGCAACACTGCTTGAAATTTGTTCATCTGCAAAAAGAACATTTGTTATGTCTTTTGTTGCGTCATTTAGAAGGTTAACGCCCTGAACATTGATTTTTCCGGTTGATTCACCGTATTCATCTGCGGTAATACGGCCCATGGATTCTTTTTGAAGGTCAACATCAACAGAGGCAAGGTTAATTGTACCTGCGTTAGAAAATCTTTCAAAGTTAACAGTTTCGTTGTTCAGATGTTGGATGTTTAAAATGCCTGAGTTGACTGCTAATGTTCTCGATGGGGCGAGGTTTGTGCCCTCGTTTACATAGACATTTGTATTATCGATTGAGATATTTGCGTTTATAACTTTGTCATTGAGGTAGATTGCGCCGGTGTTATCTCCCGTTAAAGACAGGTTATATGCGTTTGTTCTGTCAATTTCATATTTGCCTGTTTCTGCATTTTCAACTGACGCACCGCCGTCTATCTGGTCATCAAAGACTATTACACCGTTGTTTTGGGCTTGAAGTTTTATTGTTGGTGAAGAACCGGACGAGGTTTCAACAAATATAGCGTTGTTGATTTGGCCTCTGTAGTCTTCTGTGTAGTTGCCGGAAAAGTAGTTTGTTTGATTGTTTGCTATAAAGTTCATATCAGAACTTGTGTAAACAGCACCGCCGAGTGCTAATTGTGAATCAGATTCTGTCTTTGCATAGTTATTGATAAAAGAGCCGTATATGCCGCCTGTGAGGTTGCCTTCATCGTCAAGCTGACCGATTGTTGAATTGAAATTATAAATCGCTCCGCCATAGGCATATGAATAAGTATCAGTACCTGCAGAAGATGCATAGTTACCTATGAAATCGCCCGTTATGTCGCCGATTGTTCCATATTTGTTATAAATCGCTCCACCATTTGCTGAGAAACAGCTTGAATAGGCATAGTTGCCTATGAAATCACCTGCTATATCTTCGATTTCTGCAAAAATAGCATAATAACCACTGTTATAAATCGCTCCGCCATTGGCAGACGAATAGCCTGAGGCGTAGTTGCCAATAAAATCACCTGTTATATCTCCGATTGTTGCTGTATACTTATAACCAGCAGAGTTATCAATGGCTCCGCCATAGGCATTGCCGAAATCTGTTCGTACATAGTTTCCTATAAAATCGCCGGTTATATTTCCAATTTCTGCATTATCGGAGTTGTAAATCGCTCCGCCAAGACTATAACCATCAATTGTATACACATAGTTGCCAATGAAATCGCCTGTTATATTGCCGATTGTTCCTTTTTCTTTATTATTAATCGCTCCGCCATAGGGATTAAGACCAGATATATAGTTGCCAATAAAATCTCCGACTATATTTTCAATTGTTCCACTGTTA
The DNA here is from genome assembly GCA_944326545.1 of Candidatus Gastranaerophilales bacterium. Classification (GTDB taxonomy): domain Bacteria; phylum Cyanobacteriota; class Vampirovibrionia; order Gastranaerophilales; family Gastranaerophilaceae; genus Limenecus. Next base: position 121,240 of record CALVEH010000002.1, read on the forward strand.
TAAATCGCTCCGCCATAGGGCGCACTAGCAGATATATAGTTGCCAATAAAATCTCCGACTATATTTTCAATTGTTCCACGGTTACAAATCGCTCCGCCAAAGGCAGAACTATTTGCAGTAACATAGTTGCCTATGAAATCGCCTGTTATATCTCCGATTGTTCCACGATAGTTATCAATCGCTCCGCCTAAAGCTGAAGATTCTGTAGAAAATGCATAGTTAGCTATAAAATCAGCTGCTATATCTCCTATTGTGCCGGAATTATATAATGCACCGCCATAAGCATAATTATACGCACTATTGGAATAAGAACCTGTACTATTTGCCTCAACGCCATTGTTTATAAATGCTCCGGTTACTGATGTTAACTCGCCGGCATTGTATACTGCACCGCCTAAGACCTGTGCGTATTTATCAGAATAAGTTGTAGATTCAAGCGTACCGGTTACTTTGTTGCCTATGTAAAGTACATTGTCTATGCTATCTTTACGACCTTCGGGGTTATTCAAACCTACTCCGCTGTTGAATATATACTGATTGCTAGACGTATTGGATGGGTTAGTTACCGTAGGGTTATTAATTGTTTGACCTTCTATTTTTTGGGTAAAAGAATCTTCACTATATGAATACGTTATTGTCTGTCCTACAGAGGCTGCAGGGTCTTGCTTGAATTCCAAATTACCTGTATCTGCATTCTTTTCCCAGCCGTAGGTTAGTGTAGTTGTGCCGTTGGGGTCGCCGTATTGGGTTTTATTGAGGTTCACCGTGTAGTATTTTGGTGTGGTTTCAATTGTTGTTACTTCTTTATATTCAATATCAGGCAATCTGTCTGCTTCTGCTACTTCCTTGCCTGTTGTTGGGTCGTAATACTTTATTACCTCCTTTTTATCATAAAGAGTTATAGTATTGGGTTCGTCTGCAGATGCTGCTTCTGTCAGTGTATAAGCAGAATCTTTTAATTTACTTGAATCATAGGTGTAGTACTTGCCCTCAGGTGTTGTGTATAAAGCTTTATCTTGTGTTGTTTCTATTAACGCTGTGCTTCCTGTTGAAGAAAGCAATTGAAGAACATCTTTATTATCCGTTGGGGTATAGAAATACTCTTTACCACCGATATTAACTGTTATTGCCCCCTCAGGAGCTGTCACATCTGCTGTGATTTCAGTTAAGTTATTTGTTGAATAATCTGTATTTAAAAATGCAGATTGCTGTGCTTTTACATTATCTAATGTAGGAGTCGGAACGTCTGCAAGTGAGCTTTGAGCATTCAGCAAGGTAAATGCTCCTATTACAGCGCAAATTTTTAAAAGATTTTTATTACTAACTTTACCCATATAAAAGAATCCTCTGTTTTTAACACTCACTTTTATCAATCGACAGTAAAAAACAAAAACTTTAGCAAAATTAAGGTAATATTAAGAAACTGTAATAAAAAAGGCCCTCGACTAATCGAGAGCCTTTTTATCAAAAGTTATACAAACTTACTTGATATTTGAATAAGTCCAAGCATCCATATTAGGAGCTTCTTTTTGAGAAGGATCAACTGTCATATCAGATGCGTTTGTATTCAAGCCGCCTTCTTTTGGACTTTCGTGAGCGATTGGTTTATAGATTCTGTTGAAGTATTCTATAACCATTCTGTCTGAGTTAAAGTAAGCTTCAGAAGTTCTGATTGCTTGTCTCATCATTCTAGCCCATTCCATTTTGTTGTCATAATATGTAGGAATGATTTGATTTTCGATGATATCCATTATGCAATCATGATCTTTCCAGTGTCTTTCTTCCCAAGGAATATCGTCATCCAAGCCAGGATATTCAACAGTGTAACCGTTGATTCCAGGGAATGTACCTTCAACTGTCCAACCGTCATAGATTGAAAGGTGAAGAGCACCGTTTGCGTTAGCAGACATGCCTGATGTACCAGAAGCTTCAAGAGGTCTGATAGGTGTATTCAACCAAACATCTGTTGCTCTTTTCAACTTAGCACTTAACTCAAGTTCGTAACCTGCAAGCACTGCAACGTTTTTAATATTGTAAGATTTGTGAAGAATGTTATTAAACATTTCACGACCGTTAGCATCATCCGGATGGAATTTACCTGCAAAAATCAATTGAACTTTGTCGGCATTTAAGAGTTTTAAGATTCTGTCCATATCCATGAAGATAAGCCAAGCGCGTTTGTAATCAGCAAATCTTCTTGCCCAAGTGATTGTCAAAACGTTAGGATCAAATCTTTTACCTGTAGTATTAGCGATGTAGCTGAATACTTCTTTTTTCATTTCGATTTTTGCGTCTAACAACTCTTGCAATGATTTAGCGTTAGCCATTCTGGGATCTTGCCAATAGTGGAGGTTAACAGCGTTAGTAATAGCTCTGATCGGGCATCTGCCTTCAACCCAATTCCACATTTTGTTAGAAACAAGACCGTGCAATTGAGAAACAGCGTTTGCGATACGGCTCATTCTTAAAGCTGCAACTGTTAAAGAGAAGTGTTCGCCACCAAGTTCGATAGCTCTTTCTCTTGAACAACCAGCGAAGAAACCGCCTTCGAGAAGTGTATCAACCCAGTGAACTTCGTTACCAGCAGCAACAGGTGTGTGAGTTGTGAATACAACTTGTCTTTTTGTTTTTTCCAAATCACCGTTGTTTTGTCTCAACAATTCAAATGCTGCAGGAAGTGCGTGACCTTCGTTCATGTGAACACATTCAAAGTCGTATTTAATAGCTTGAAGTAATCTAACACCACCGATACCAAGAACTGTTTCTTGAGCGATTCTGATTTTTTCATTTCCATCATAAAGTTTGTGAGAAATTGAACGAGCCCAATCTGAGTTGCCGTCAACATCTGTTGTTAACAAGTAAACAGGGCAAGAACCGAATAAATCAGGATCTACACGGAAAGCTTTAACGATAACTTTTTCACCAAAGATATCGAGAATAACTTCAGCATCAACTTCTTGCAAGAAATCATAGTGTTTTCTGATGTAAGCTACATCAACATTTCCTTCTTCATTAATTCTTTGGTTGTAATAGCCGTAAGACCATAACATTGTAACGCCGACCATAGGAAGCTGTAAGTAACCCGCTGAAAGCATGTGGGAACCTGCCAAAAATCCTAAACCACCTGAGTAAGTACTCAAAGATTGGTCTAATGCTATTTCCATAGAAAAATATGCTACTTTAGGTAATCCCATAATTCTCCTTTTTCATCACTAATCTACCATACGCACCATGTGCAGTTAAATTTATACCAACAACATAGCACAAATGCAATAAAAAAATAAAATTTATTTGCAAATTCTTTCAAATGGCCTTATTTCAACGGAAAAAGTCGAACAACTATCCACTCTGTAAACTAAAAGTTTAACAGGTCTTTCAATTCTTACAGACTCCATCACCTCAAAAAAAGCTTTAACATCTTTAACTTGAATATCATTAACTTTTAAAATTCTATCGCCAGGTTCTAATCCTGCATTCATAGCAGGTGTATATTTTAAAACATCAACTATTTTTACCTTTCCCTTATAGTCTTTTACATACAAACCAAAAGGAGATGATGCTTCGATACTTTCATGCAAAGTATTCTGCTCTTCATAAAAATCACGTATAGCTTTAAAATTGATGTTTAAAATTAGGCATATTACAAGTAATATGCCCAGAAAAATTTTAATAAGTTCCATTTACCATAGATAGATTTATTAGATTACAAACTTTGAAAAATCGGCAATTTTGTCGAATTTTCTCTTTAATGAATAAAGAAGAGCAAGTCTGTTTTCTTTTACTTTTTCATCTTTATCCATTACAAGAACATTTTCAAAGAATTCATCAATACATTTTACTGTTTTGGATAACTCAATGAAGAGTTCCTTATAATCTAATTTATCCATATCTATAACTGATGTACATTCCCAAAGTTGTGATTCAGAAGCATTATTGAACAATGCCTTATCAGGCAATTGTTCAGTTTTATAATCTTTCGTAATTCTGATAATTCTGTTTGCAGCTTCATTCAAACTTGCAAACTCTGGGGTTTTAACTTTATCAGCCAAAAATTCAATTTTATCAGCAAAATCTTTAAGATTTGATAACACTTCACCATTTGAAATACAAGCATCGACAACATCATGTCTGTATTTTTCTGTATAGAAAATATTCAATCTTTGTTCAAAGAAGTTTTTAACATCTTCAAATAACACTTTTTTATCCTTTATTTCTACAGGCATAAGTTCTATTGATTTTTCTATAAGAGCTAACAAGTCAATATCCAAACCTTTTTGAGTAATTGTTTTTATAATACCCAAAGTTGCACGTCTAACCCCTAACGGATCAGCAGAACCTGTAGGTTTTTTGCCTTCTGCAAAGACAGCAACAATAGTATCAATCTTATCAGCTATACCAACCAGCTGGCCTTCAATGCCTTCAGCAAGCTCTGAATCTGCACCCAAAGGATAATAATGTTCTTTTATACCTTTAACGACTTCTGGTTTTTCACCCGCATTAAAAGCATAGTCAGAACCTATGAAACCTTGTAACTCTGTAAATTCAAAAACAAGACTTGTAACCAAATCTGCTTTACACAATAAAGCAGTTCTTTTAACAGTATCCATAGGAGCATTAACTCTTTGAGCTAAAAACTCTGCCAACTTAACAATACGGCCTGTCTTATCATAAACAGATCCCATACCTTTTTGGAAAGTAATTCCTTTTAATTTTTCTACATAGCTATCAAAAGGAACTTTAGTATCTTCGTTAAAGAAGAAAATTGCATCGTCCAATCTTGCAACAACAACTCTTTCATTGCCTGCTTTGATATTTTCAAAATTGTCACCAATATAGTTTGTAATCGTAATAAAGTTGTTGAGTAATTTTCCGTTTTTGTATAGAGGGAAGTATCTTTGATGTACAGCCATAACAGTGACTGTAACTTTTTCAGGAATACTCAAATACTTTTCATCAAATCCGCAAATTACAGGTACTGGCCATTCACAGATATTTGTAACTTCTTCCAACAAATCTTCGTCAAAATAAACTTCTGCACCGATTTTTTGAGCTTCTTTTTTTGCAGATTCAACAATAAGATTCTTTCTCTTATTAAAATCAACTACAACATTGTTATCTAACAAAGCTTGTTCATAAGAATCAGGATTTTTTATCTCAACCTTATCAGACTTAAATCTGTGACCTCTTGAAAATCTTGAAGATTCAACATCTGCTATTTTAATTTTTAATTCATTATCATTTAAAAGAGAAACAACCCATCTTATAGGTCTTTGGAACTTAACATCCAAATCAGCCCAACGCATAAAATAAGGACCTTGCATTTTTAAAACAATTTTTTCAATGTTTTCCTGCAAAATATCCTTGATTTCCTTACCTTTTTGCTCAACCTTAGCCCAAACGTAGTTATCTTCTTTGTACAATGCAGATTCATCAACACCGTTCTTTTTTGCAAATCCTTGACCTGCTTTAGAAAGATTTCCATTTTCGTCGTATGCGATGTTTAAAATAGGACCTTTAACAACTTTAACAGTATCTGGCTGTTTTTCTTCAAACCCTTCAATAATTAAAGTTAGACGTCTTGGAGTTGAAAAATATTTAATTTGAGAAAATTCTATTTGATTATCTTTTAAAAGTTTCTCAAAAGAATTTTTAAGTTGAACAATTCCGCTATTAACAAATTTATACGGTAATTCTTCTGTTCCTATTTCCAACAAATATTTATTCATACGATTCTTCCCTCTGCAATGTAATGTGTACCAATAATTATAATACAAAAACAGCAATCTTTATCACAAAAAATTTTTAATGGTATAATATTAAGCGTGGGAGATATATCATGAACAATAAACGTTGGTATGACCAAGAGCCTACAATAAGCTTGGCTGTCAGCTTGATAAAGAATTCTAAAAAAGAAACACAAATTGAATGTGCAGAGTTTATAAAAAGCCAAGCACAAAATTACGGAATTGTTTTGCAAACAAATCTTCTTGGCGCTTTTAACTATGTATTGAACAGATGGTACGATACAGAAGAGCAACTTGCTGAAGCATTTTGCTATCTAAAAGAAGCAGATGAAGAAACAAGAAAACAAATAGCAATGGAAATAATTGCATTTCTTGAAAAAGCAGAAACACTACAATGAAAATGAAATTAAAAAATATAATTGTTACATTAAGTTTGCTCATTGCACCGTTAATAAGTTCTAATAGTGCATTAGCAATGAAAATAGGATTGGTTGATGGAGTTTCGCAAGTCAGCGTTGGAACAAGTAAAGACGCTGAATTAATAAGCCCTTTACACAACAAGTCTTTTTACAAACTTTCAGCAATGAAGGCTTATCCTTTTAAAGCAACTGGCAACACAATTTCTATCGAGCTTCAAAATCAATGGTTTAACCTCAATATCAACAGGTTAGTAATCAAGCCTGCGGAAAAAGGCTTTATATCAACAAAAAGAAGATGGTATAGAGGTGAATTTATTATAGAAAATAGAGGTGGAAATCTGGTTGTTATAAATAATCTTCCACTGGAAGACTATTTGTTAGGTGTAGTTCCTGCAGAAATGCCATCAAAATGGAGTTACGAAGCACTAAAAGCACAAGCAATTGCAGCCAGAAGTTACGCCATTGCAAACAGAGGAAAAAGAGCGTCAAGAGGCTACGATCTTAAAGATACACCAGAAGACCAAGCATACGGTGGTGCATCATCAGAAACAGCAACCACTAATAGTGCAGTGATAGAGACAAAAGGTGTCGTTATAACGTACAACCAGAAGGTCATACCTGCATACTATTCTGCATCTGCAGGAGGGCACACTGTTAACGCAGGTGCTGTATGGAATAAAGATTTACCATACCTAAAGTCTGTTCCTTCTTTTGACGAAGGAGTAAAAAAGAACGGGCATGGTCTTGGCATGAGCCAACACGGAGCAAATAAAATGGCTCAAAGCGGCTATAATGCTTATCAAATCTTAACCTATTATTACAATAACGTAAAATTTGGCAAACTTGATCCATCATGGGCGTTATAAGCTTACAACCTCAAACCCTTGTTAACATTAGCTTTAACCAACTGTTATATTTGTAAAAGTAGTTATAATAAAAAAAATGATTATTTTTACAGTAAAAAGTCTTGCTAAAATAAGGAAAATAGATATAATAATCTATGTTAACAAAAAGGAGGTTCTTATGAACAAAGAAGAATTAGTAAAAGAAGTTGCAAAAAAAGCAAAAGTTTCTCAAAAAGCTGCTGCTGATGTTATCGCTGCTACTTTAGAAACAGTTACAAAAACTGTAGCTAAAGGACAAAAAGTTACTTTAGTTGGTTTTGGTACATTCGAACCAAGAAAAAGAGCTGCTCGCTCTGGTCGTAACCCACAAACTGGCGCTACAATCAAAATCGCTGCTAAAACAGTTCCTGCTTTCTCAGCTGGTAAAAAATTCAAAGAAGCTGTTAAGTAGTTTTAAAGATTTAAAAAGAGAGTCTTTGACAAAAGTCAGAGGCTCTCTTTTTTATTACGTAAATATTATTCAAAAATAATTACATAATTTATATCCGCTAAAGAATTTTTATCTTTAGGCTTATTTTTCCACAACTTTATTGTAAACGAAGCAGGAAAATCACTGAAACTGTAAGCCAACTCACTCTGATACGGAGATGCATTATTACAACCATTTTTATATCTACAAGTACCGCCAAGATGAATAAAGTCTCTAAATTGGTAAACGGCTGTCGAAATATTTGGTACACTTTTGAAGTTTACATTTTTAACTGCAGAGACAAAGGCGTAATCATAACCCAAATCTTTTGCATTTATACCAACTAACGCCATTGGGCCAAGGTACTTCCAACTATATTTTGCTGTTATCGTCTTTATCTTTGGATTGTAGGTAAAAGATGAGGGTATTACCCAATATTTTTCATCAAAACAACCTGCCGAATCAGGCTCAATATTTTGAGAACCAGAAATTACCCCAACTAACATATTAGGATTATTAACAAACCTGCTTTCTTCGGAAGGGCCTTGCACAACCTTTTTGGTACCTATAACACGTGAAATACATCCACTGTAATCAAGCCCATACCAAGGGGCTTTATCAGCGATTTGCCCAAATACGTATTCTGATGGCACATAATCATTTTTTTTAAATAAAGATTCAGCTACATATTTTTTTCTTAATTCATAAATATCTTGTTTGGTCATAGATTTATAATCTGCAACCGGATTTACAACAAGATTTATCAATCCCATTTCTAAACTGGATTTATTTTCGCTTTTTTCTTCATAAATGGGTATATAAGCTTCTTCATATTTAGTAATTAAAGGACTATAAGACTGTTTTTTAAACATTAAACCCAAAACTGGAGAAATCGCAGTGACAATAAGAATATAGCAAACAACCCTAAAAAAAACAGACTTTGCATTCATTAGAATAGTCTCCTTTGTTTTAAACAATATTACAATTATTCTCATTATTTCGTATGATACGAATGCAGTATTATAATGTATAATTAAAGTACTATGTTACAAGAAGCTACAAAAATTATTCAGTCGGCATTTCACGACAGTTTTATTAAAAGATTAAGTTTATATTTACACGATTGCGTTAGGGAAGAAGTCCAAAGTTCAACGTTCCGTAATCTTAAACAGGATAAAGACAACAAATGGCTCTTTATAAAAGGAGATGAATCTCTTTTTACAAAGTTTGACCAACCGTTAAACCTAGACGGTTCTGACAGCGACTTGACGGAACTGATGATTCAAAGTGAAATGAGCCAAAAAGATAAGTACCTCATTTACGGTCACTTATTCTTGGTTGGGAAAAATTCAAGAACTAAAAGAAGTAACGAGTTTTTAACTCCGCTTTTGTACGCTCCTTGCAAGCTTGAACGTGAAGGAATGAATATCACTTGCACGCTGCAAGATGACGTTTTGTCTTTAAACACAGGTGCCCTTACAGCACTTATGAGAAAAAGCGATGACGAAGACGAAATGGAACACATGCTTGACGGTTTGCTTGAAGTTGTTCCAGAGTTACCTCTAACACAAGAAAAACTAAACGTATTTTTAACAACTTTAAAATCAATATTACCGGATGTAGAAGTTTCTTTAAATCACGAAGATGATGCCAATGAAAACTTTGTTAAAGATGAAGCAGAATCTTTCTATAATCAAAAAATAGACTCTGAAAATCTTGATGAATTTATAGAAGAAGCTCATTCATCAAGACCGGTAATGAAGTTAGACAAAGTTACAATAACAAACCAAAGCGCAGTTATTTTAACAAAAAGACCGTCAATTACGGCAGGTGTTTTGCATGAATTAACCCAAATTGCAGAAAAACCAAGCGGTGTTTTTAGAGAAACTGCCCTTTCAGTTGTAAACGACGAGTACTTAAGAGGTATAGGCAAATTATTTGATAAAGCCAATAAAGAAAAGAAAGACTCTGATGATTTTGCTGCAGTAACACCACTTTCTTTGAGTGACTCACAAGAAGACGTTATTAAAAAAATTGAACAAAATACACTACTAGCAGTTTATGGACCTCCTGGGACAGGAAAGTCTCAAACAATTGTAAACTTAGTTGCTCACCTTGTTGCAAACGGAAAAACAGTCCTTGTTGCATCAAGAATGGATAAAGCAGTTGACGTTGTAGCTCAACGTTTAAACGAACTGGGTGCACCGTTTTTGGCTCTTAGAGCAGGTCGTTTGAACTACCAAAAACAATTAAGTTTTCAACTGCAGGATTTAATCGCTAATAAAATCGATATCGACACAGGCTATGAAGATGCAATTTTTGTTGATGTTGATGATATGTATGAGCTATTAAACGCTATAAAAGAGCTTGAAAACAAGTGTGAAAAAATTATTGAACTTGAAAAAGAATGGCAAACTATTATCGGTAAAAAACTTGCATTAGAAGCCGATTTAGGAGAAAAAGAATTCATCAACCATAAACTCAAAAAAGATGAAATTGATGAAATAAAAAAAGTTCTTTCTAGCATAGAAAAAAATCTTGAAAAATCAGGATTATTTACATCTATAGCAAACACAATGTCTGCTATGAAGTTGAAAAAGATATTAAATATAAGCTCATTACCGTCAGATCCTGAGTCTATAATGCGTTTATCTTTAGAGCTTCAAGCAGAAGAAATGGATTGCAATGCGAGAATTACTGAAACAAGAATACACAAAATAGGTAACATACATCAAATTCTTGCACAAATAAAAGAGCTTAAGAAAAAACAAAGAGGTCTTGCAGTAGATATATTAAAAAACAAAAGACGAGAATCTTTAAAAGGTCTTTTAAGAGATCAAATAAAACGTCAAAGACTTATTGTACATACTAAAGCTATTGTTGAAAGAAAGAAAAATCTTCAAAATAGATTATTGGAAGAAGAAGATTTCACTCCACTTTTAGAAGCATTCCCTTGCTGGTGTTTAACAACATACGCTGTATCAGGCTCACTACCTATGAAACCGGGTCTGTTTGACGTTGCAATTATAGATGAAGCTTCTCAATGCGATATAGCAAGTTGCTTCCCAATTTTATTTAGAGCGAAAAAAGCGGTAATAGTTGGTGATGACAAACAGCTTCCTCACCTTTCATTCTTGGAAAAAGCAAAAGAACAGTCATTCTTAAGCCAATACAACATACCTGACAAATATCAATTAATGTGGCGTTTTAGAACAAACTCAATGTTTGATTTGGCTAATTATTATTCAACAAATCCAGTTCTGTTAGATGAACACTTTAGAAGCAGTTATCCGATTATTCAGTTCAGTAATAAAGAATTTTACGGAAACAGAATCCGTATTATGACAAAAGATACTGGCTCTGATGATGTGTTGGAATTGCATATTGTAAAAGATGGAAAAGTTGATTCAGATGCAACAAGAAACATGCCTGAAGTCGAAGCTGTATTAAAAAGAGTACACGAACTTATACTTGCTGACGAAGGTAATGACGAACACCCTGTATCTATTGGTATAATTTCACCTTTTAGAGGACAAGTTGATTTAATATCAAAAGCATTAAGACAAGTATTAACAGAAACAACAATAAGAAAACATCAAATAGAAGTCGGTACAGCTCACACTTTCCAAGGTGATGAAAGAGACGTTATGATACTTTCTTGGGCAGTTGCCGAAAATAGCTTTGTACAAAGTTTAACCTTTTTGCAAAAGCCGAATTTGTTTAATGTAGCAATTACAAGAGCAAGAAAAAAACTTATTTGTTTCATTTCAAGAGATCCAAAAGGTTTACCGGCAGGCTTATTAAAAGATTATCTGGAATACATACAACAATATATTGAATCAGCAAAAGATGACGAATTCCAAAAGAATAAATTCAAAAACTCTTTTGAACAGGAAATAGCACAAACACTAATGATGGAAGGCTTTGAAATAAAAGCAGGTATTGAAGCAGCCGGTGTAATTCCTGATTTAATAGTCAAAGATGAACTCGGTAAAGAAATAATTATTGAAGTTGACGGCGTAGAAGACAATATAAAAACAAATATAAAAGATACTAAAAAACAAACAATACTCGAAAGAGCCGGCTACAAAGTCACAAGAATTTCTTTCCGTGAATGGCAGCACAGCTCTCAAGCTTGTATAGACAGAGTAAAAAGAATCATCACTGAGATTTAAGCGAGCTTGTTAAATTTCAAACCGACCTCATCTAATAAGTCTTCAAATTCAAAATTTCTACTGTCATCAATGTCAAATACGTAGTTGTTTTTGTCAATTTGATTCTTTGCGTTCATTTTGCATAACAATTCCAATTCATTATCAGCCATAGCAATAGAATAACCAAGCGAAATTAAATGATCGGGATTTTGCAAATCAATGTCGTTACCCTTTACAAGATATTTACTTCCAAATGAAATATTTTGTCTACCTATTTCCATACAAAAGACCTATCTGTTATTGCACACAAGAGTAACAACCGTAAAATTTATTTTTTGCTAATGAGTATACAAAATTTACGTTATTTTACAATCAATTAAAAACCGATAAGCATTGAAAGCTCAGAATATGGACGCCCAAGCGTTTTTGCAACATCAGCATTAGTCAGCTTACCTTGGAAAGTATTAATACCTTTATATAACTCTGGTGTTGATTTAACAGCCGCAATAAATCCTTTTGTAGCAAGTTTCAATATATAAGGCATAGTATAGTTATTTAAAGATATAGCTGCAGTTCTTGCAACACAACTAGGCATATTAGGTACAGCATAGTGAACAACACCGTGTTTTTCAAACACAGGCGAATCTATAGTTGTAGGTTCTTTTATCGTTTCTACAATACCACCTTCGTCTATAGATACATCAACTATAACAGAACCCTTTTTCATAGACTTAACCATATCTTCTGTTATCAATATAGGCGTTCTTTGAGAAGGAACAAGCACTGCGCCAATAACAATATCTGCTCTTTGAATGTATTTTTCAAGATTATAGCGATTGGAAATAATCGTACTTATTTTTCCATTCAAAGTTCTTTCAATTTCAATCAATTTTGAAGGATCAACATCAGTCACGGTAACATTAGCACCCATACCAACAGCTATCTTAGCCGCATTTGTGCCTACAATACCAGCACCAATAATTAAAACTCTGCAAGGATAAACCCCTGGCACACCGCCAAGCAATTTGCCAACACCGCCAAAATCATTATGCAAGTATCTGGCACCAATTTGTACAGACATTTTTCCGGCAATTTCACTCATTGGGAACAACGCAGGTCTTGAGCCATCCTCTCTTTGTATTGTTTCATACGCAACAGATGTTATTTTCTTTTTCAAAAGAACATCAACAAGCTCAGGCTCTACAGACAAGTGAAAATAAGTTATAACTGTTTGCCCGTTCTTTAGTAAAGCATACTCCTCTTTTTGAAGCTCTTTAACTTTAACTATAATTTCTGACTTTTCATAAATTTCTTGTGCAGAATCAACAACTTTAGCCCCTACAGCAAGATAATCCTCATCGGTAAAACCAATCATTTTACCTGCATCTTTTTGAACATAGACAACATTATCATTATCAATCAATGTTTTTACGGAAGACGGTATTAACGATACCCTGTTTTCACAGCTTTTAATTTCCTTAGGAACACCAATAATCATTAATACCTCCTTATCAAAATGATTAATTAAACTTCCAACATTTTAGATGCTTCTTCAATTTCATCGATTATTAAATTTGCTGCAGCAATAGGATCATCAGCAGCTGTAATAGGTCTTCCGACAACCATATAGTCAACGCCTGAACGAATAGCGTCAGCAGGTGTAACAACTCTTATTTGGTCGTTAACAACAGACCAAGTAGGACGGATTGCAGGACACAAAATTATAAATTCATCAGAAAACTCTTTTCTTATTTTCTTAGCCTCAGATGCACTTGCAATAACACCATCGATGCCAGATTCTTTAGCCAAATATGTTAAATGTGCAACATACTCATCAATATTCATTTTTACGTTTAACTCTTCAGTCAAAGTACGTTGACCAAAGCTTGAAAGTAATGTTACACCTAAAATAGTAGGATTAGGCTGTTCGAATTTTTTGGCAGTTTCTCTTGCAACTTTAACAGTTGTCTTTAACATCTTTGAACCACCTGCAAGATGTGCACTAAATGTAGTAACACCTCTTTTTACGAGATTTGATGCAGCTTTAGCAACTGTTGAAGGAATATCGTGGAATTTAGCATCAAAATATACATTACCACCATTATTCTTAATCAATTCAACAGCCTGATATCCGCAAGAAAGATACAATTGCGGACCAATTTTAAAGCAACCTACATAATCTTTTAATAAAGTAACTAATCTTTCAACTTCTTCTAAAGAATCTGTATCAAGTGCCAAAACTATTCTGTCTTTTGCCGATAAATTTTTATTACTAAAACCCATACCCAATCCATAAAATACTATAGCTCTTCAAATATATCACTATAATCAGCTATTTGCAAGTATTATACATTATTTACAAAAAGTTTTGTACAGCCCAAAAGACCTTCCTCTTGGTGGTCTGTAACTTAATGAAAAATATACCTCAGTTTTGATAATAAAACCAAATTGTCTTTCTTGTACATCATTAAAATCTTCGCAATTTAAATCAAAAATTCCCATAACAAGGCCATTTGGTGATTTATAAACGCCCATATGTCTGTTATACAAGCTCCATAAAGACTTGGAATCATAATACCAACCATTAGGTAATTTTTTCCAAACAGCAGTATTTTCATTAAAATGCAACATATTAGCATCAATCAAGAAAGAAGCAACATTTTCCTTCATATCATCACTTCTTGATTGGCTATACTTTGCCATACTGTTTGCAACAGAATAAAGCTGCCTGCCAATTTCTGCATTAGAACGAGCAAAAACAGGTAAGCCTGCAATAAGCAAAATTAAAAAGAAAACGCTTTTTTTTAGCATCTTGAGAAAACTTCAATTTCCAACGAATCCATTGTATTAGCAAGAAAATATGCAGAACTTGCTATCATAGAAGCATTGTCGGTACAATATTTCATCGCAGGAGCAAAAATCTTGTACCCTTTATCTTCAAGAGCGAAAAATTTCTTTCTAATCTCAGAATTAGCAGCAACACCACCACCAAGAACAATCTGCTTTATTCCGTATTTTTCTGCAGCCTTAACTGTCTTTTTAAACAAAGTCGAAGTTATGCACTCTTGAAAACTAGCTGCTACATCTTCTTTAGGAATTGCACCATGTTCTTTTTCTAGCTTTCTTGTTAGATTCAAAACAGCCGTTTTCAAACCTGAAAAACTGAAATCAAACTCACCTTGAACTTTTGCCTCAGGAAGTTTGTAAGCTTTCGGATTACCGTTTGGAGCCATTCTATCCAAATTTAACCCGCCAGGATATGGCAAACCTAACAATCTTGCGACTTTGTCATAAGCTTCACCGGTTGCGTCATCAATTGTCTCTCCAATTATTTGTTGATTTAAATAATCATCAACCTTAATAATTTGAGTATGACCGCCACTGACCAATAATGCTATCATCGGCGGTTTTAAATCAGTATCTATATAGTTAGCACAAACATGGGCATTAAGATGATTTACACCGATAAAAGGTTTGTCATAAGTAACAGCCAAAGCCTTAGCTGCATTAAGACCAACAAGTAAAGAACCGACTAAACCAGGGCCTACTGTTGCAGCTATAGCTGTGATATCAGCAGGTTTTAAACCTGATTGTTCAAAAGCTTCTTCTATAATCAAGTTAACAGCATCAAGGTGTTCTCTTGCTGCAACTTCAGGAACAACACCGCCAAATTCACGATGTGTCTTAATCTGAGAAGCTACAACGTTAGCTAAAACCTCTCTACCGTTTTTGACAATAGCACACGCCGTTTCATCACAGCTGGACTCTAATGCCATTATGATAATATCTTCGTCAACATCAGGGCCGATAAAAACAGACTCACCTGATATTGGCTTTTTGAATTCTTTTACAAGTTTATTTGTCATAAGTGCCTATACTTTATTTTTAATATCTTCTAACAGCATAGCTTCAAAATCATCAACAGATTTAGTTCCAACAGGACCTTCACCGCGTTTTCTTATTGCAACTGTACCATCTGCCATTTCTTTATCACCTACAACTACAACATAAGGAATTTTCTTATCTTGCAATGCTTCTCTTATCTTGTAATTCATACTTTCAGAACGATCATCAAGAGTTACTCTGATACCTGCATTTCTAAGTTGTTTATATACTTTTTCCGCATAATCAGTATGTTTTTCGTTAGAAATAGGAACAACTGCAACCTGAGTTGGCGCTAACCATAATGGGAACGCACCGGCATAGTGTTCAATCAAAATACCGTGGAATCTTTCCATTGAACCGAATATAACCCTGTGTAACATAACAGGAGTTTTCATTTGTCCGTCTTTATCTTGGTATTTAATTTCAAATCTTTCAGGAAGGTTGAAGTCTAGCTGGATGGTAGCACATTGCCAAGTTCTGCCAATAGCGTCTTTTACCTTAAAGTCTATTTTAGGACCGTAGAAAGCACCATCGCCTTCGTTGATTTCATACTTCATACCACGTCTGTCCATAGCTTCTTTAAGGCCTGCCTCTGCTCTGTTCCAGTTTTCAATTTCACCAACATAGCTTTCAGGACGAGTTGACAATTCAACTTCAAAATCCATTTTAAAGATAGCCATTGTATCAGCTACAAAATCAATAATTTCATTAATTTCATCAACTAATTGTTCAGGTGTACAGAAAATGTGAGCATCGTCTTGAGTAAAGCCTTGTACACGAGTTAAACCTGCAAGAGCGCCTGAATGTTCTTTTCTGTAAACTGTACCCAACTCAGCCATTCTCAATGGTAAAGAACGATAAGAATGTCTGTTTGCTTGATAAATCAAAATATGGAAAGGACAATTCATTGGTTTTAAAATAAATTGATCTTCTGAATCGTCTTCTTTTTGAATAAAGAACATATTTTCTCTGTAGTGATCAGCGTGACCTGAAATTTCCCATAATTTAGATTTAGCAATATGTGGAGTATTGACTATTACATAGCCTCTTTTTCTGTGTTCTGTTCTCCAATAATTTTCTATTTCTTCTCTTACAACAGCTAGGTTTGGATGCCACAATACAAGACCACCGCCTAATTCTTCTCTGGTTGAGAACAAATCAAGTTTAGCTCCTAATTTTCTGTGGTCACGTTTTTCAGCCTCTTCAAGCATTGTTAAGTATGCTTTTAAATCATCTTTTGACCAAAATGCTGTAGCATAGATTCTTTGAAGCATTTTATTCTTAGCATCGCCTCTCCAGTAAGCACCTGCAACCTTCATCAATTTAAAAGCTTTGATGAAAGAAGTATTTGGCAAATGTGGACCAGCACAAAGGTCATTGAATAAAGACTTACCTTCGCTGTTTTTAGTCAAGAACAATGTTGGTTTATGATTTCTGTGTTCTTCTAAAAGTTCAGCCTTATATATTTCGCCTTGAGATTTAAATTCGTTTATTTGAGCATCAACATCCGGAATAAGATATTTTTCAAAAGTAAGATTTTGTTTAACAATCTCATTCATCTTATCTTCGATTTTTTTCAAATCTTCTTCAGTAAAAGTATGACCATCCAAGTCGAAGTCGTAATAGAAACCGTTTTCAATAGCAGGACCTATTGCAAGCTTAGCTTGAGGGAACAGTTCTATAACAGCCTGTGCCATAACGTGAGAAGTTGAGTGTCTCATTATATGCAATGTTTCAGGATCTTTAGAGGTAAGGATTTTAACTTTGTCACCATCAGACAACGTCGTTCTAATGTCTTTTACTTCACCATTTATTTCAAGTGCAACAGCATTCTTTGCAAGACCTTCACTGATTGTTTTAGCTAAGTCAAAACCGTTAGCTTTTTCTTGTAATGAAATTTTTGAGTTGTCAGGTAAAATTACCTCGATGTTAGACATTATTTTATCCCCTTTTTTAATTATCCTAATAACTTTATAACACCAGCAAAAAACTAATGCAAACTTGTCAATTGTCCGCCTATGTTAAGTTGACTATATGAAAAAATTGTAATATAATTTAAAAAAAATCAATATTTTGTAATATTTTTATTACAAATTTATTTAGAACATGTGGTTTACAAAATAGGGTAAAGAAAGATAGGTTTTTAACATGTGTCCAAATAGTGAAATTCCTAATGAACAAACTGAAGCTAAGCAAAAGATATTAATTGCTGATGATGAAGCCAGTATCAGAAGAATTCTTGAAACAAGACTCAGTATGATCGGCTATGATATAGTTACAGCTGCAGATGGTGAAGAAGCTGTAGCAGTTTTCAACAAAGAAAACCCTGACTTAGTTGTTTTAGACGTAATGATGCCTAAAATGGACGGTTATGGCGTTTGTAGAGAAATCAGAAGAACATCTGATGTTCCTATCATTATATTAACAGCACTTGGTGATGTTTCTGAAAGAATCACAGGTCTTGAATTGGGTGCAGATGATTATGTTGTTAAACCTTTCAGCCCTAAAGAACTTGAAGCTCGTGTAAAATCTGTTTTAAGAAGAGCTACAAACAGAGAAATAGCTCCTTCAACAGGTAAAGTTACTAAAAACGTTATCACAACAGGTAACATCAAAATTGACACAGCGAGACGTCAAGTATTCAGAAAAAATGAAAGAATCAGACTTACAGGTATGGAATTCAGCCTTCTTGAATTGCTTGTTAATAACTCTGGTCAAGCATATTCAAGAAACGAAATTCTTCAATATGTATGGGCTTATCCGCCAGATCATAGAATCGATACAAGAGTTGTTGACGTTCATATTTCAAGATTGCGTTCAAAACTCGAAACTGACCCGGCTAATCCGGAATTGATTCTTACAGCACGCGGTATCGGTTATATGTTCCAAAGAATATCTTAAAATAAAAAAGACCTCTCAAAAGAGGTCTTTTTATTTACGCTTATGAAGCTTATAAACAAAACTATTATCTAATGTATGAAACTTGTCAGAAGATTTATTCCTGTTGATATAATTTAGCTGTATGTCTGTTGGAATAACTCTTTGATTATCTGATAAATACACTTTACCTGTTATATCAATCAGTTTTCCATAAAGTTCATCAAAAAAATCACTTTTTTTACCTAATTTTAAATCGACATATTGTTCATCAACAAAGTATGCTTTAGGAAAAATATCTTTAAAAGATTCCATATCCATATCGGGATTTCTTTTTAAAATCAATTTTTTTATTTTGTTAGAAGGAACAATATTTGTATCAATATCAAAACCTTTAAGTTGAGCCTCACAGATATTTAATACGGTTTTTAAATCAAATTCATTTTTTATATAAGTTTTATGAGAAGATAGATCGTCTATACATCTCTTACTAAAACTTTCGTATATATCATTTATAAGATTACGTAAAGCATCAATATTATACCCATGCATGTTTGGAATCGAATCAGGCAAAGCACGTGTAATTATGCCAAAATTTTTATTGCTCATAAGAGGAATAAATGTAAATAAAGCGTTAGACATTCTATCAACATATGCTTTATAAATTTTTTCAGATAGTTCAATATAACCTTTTTGCTTTAACTCAAGAGATTTTTCATACATTGAATGAAATGGATTAATAGAAACATTAAATTGATACAATTCATCCATTTTGTTTGGTTGTCTATAATATTCTATAATTTTTTCAGCTCTTTGTTGATAAATTTTACTCTTTGGATTCCAACCTGAAGTATCAAAAACACTTTTAATATCAAAACCGTCTAATACAAGTTTATTTAATTCAGAAAACAAATGAATATTACCCAATGAATCTTTTGCGGCAATCTCCATACAGTCAGAATCAAATACAAAAGCATTATATTTTATACCGGAATTTCTAACAAAATTTATACCAGTTCGATGCTTCAAAACATTAAAACCATCAGCTAAAGCTTTTATATCATCAAATAAAACGCTGTTTACAGAAGAAGCATTTTCTTTTAAAGGTTTTTGAGCATTAGCATAACAATGTGTACATTTTGAATAACAACCTTGCTTTGCAATGATAGCGTGTAAATCCTTACCAATAAAAGAAATATCTTTTAAAGACAAGCCTTTAAATACAGGTATATCTCTTTGAATACCTTCTAACAAGTTCAAACTAAAAAAATCAGGGTTATGTGATTGAAAAAAAATTTTTGCTAAAGCTTTTTGAGAAGACAACAATAATTTTTGAGACATAGACAAGCTAATATCATCACTTGAGGTAGTTAAAGTATCCACATTTTTAGAAAAATATGTGCATAATAAAGGTTTTATTTGTTTAGTTTTATTTATAACAGTTTGCTTAATTAGCGGTAATTTATTAATTCTCATTGTAAAAGGAATAAAACAGAAGAAAAAATAATTTGCTACATACTAACAAAAAACTTTTAAAGGTAGATTTTCGACATACAGTTTTCTAACTGCTTCGGTTCCTAAATCCTCAAAACAAAACATCTCTGATTTTTTTACACATTTAGCAAGTAAACAAGAAATACCGCCTTGAGCAACAAAATACTTACCGTTATATTTATTTATTGTCTTTAATGCATTTTCTGAACGCTCACCTTTGCCTATAGTTGCAACAACACCATTTGAATAAGTTAATTCGCAATACTCATCCATTCTTGCTGAAGTAGTAGGCCCTATGGGGCCGATTACTTCGTTGTTTGCAGCAGGACAAGGACCGGCATAAAAAATTACTTTGCCTTTTAAATCAAAAGGAAATAAACCATTTTGCTCATAATATTCTTTAATACGTTTATGAGCAGCATCCCTTGCTGTATAAATTTCTCCTGACAAAAGAATATTATCTCCTTGTTTTAAATCTCTTATTGCATTTATGTCACTAGTATGAACTCGTTTATAATCAATGTTATTTGAATCAACATATTGATATTCACATTTTTTATTTAAATAAACAATTTGTGAATTAACAATTTTGCAAGAACTATGCCTACAACTGTGACAATTAATCGTTAAAGCAACTGGCAAAGATGCAATATGAGTTGAAGATGACATTAAATGCACATCCAAAATTGAATCACAAACAGGCCCCAAATATTTTTTCAACTCATCAATAAAACCTAATTCAGCCTCGGATTCTTTATGGAAAAAAGCTTTTTTAGATAACAAAGCTGCATAATCAATTGTACCGCCTATTCCTACCCCAATAACTAAAGGCGGACAACTTTTTTCACCTGATTTAACAATAGTGTCTTTAATAAATTTAAAAATGTCCTCTTTTTGGGCAGAAGGCACAAACATATTTGCAGCACTGCAGTTTTCAGAACCAGCACCTTTTACCATTAAATCTATAAAAATTTCATCACCATCAACTATTTCAGTATAAACTATAGCAGGTGTGTTATTTTCAGTATTTACACGGTTAAATAAGGAATTAGCAACAACGGATTTTCTGTAAAAATTTTCAGAATAAGCTTTTGAAACAGCGCTGTTGACAGCATTAACAATATTTTTACCTTCAATAAAGATATCAGAACCAATTTTAACAAAAACAAGAACTTGTCCCGTATCCTGACACAAAGGACGTTTGGAATCAAAAGCAAGTTTGATATTATTCAAAATATTTGCATATTTTATTTTTAAATCACAATCTTGTACATTGTTATACTTAGCCAATACAACGTCATACAAACCGGATGAGTACTCAGTATTTGCTTTTATACACAAATTATAAACAGCTTGTTCTATCAAATTTGAATTCATAACTTCCATTCAAATATGATAAACTTTTCACGATTTAAAATCAAATCGTTATTTATTGTCATTATTACACTTAATAGATATCAAAAGATATACACTTTATAAGTTTTTTTGCAAGAATAAAAAAAAGCCACTCAGTTTTTGAATTCTGGGTGGTTTGTTTTCTGCATCCTAATGGTCTCTTTTGTGTTTATTATTTAGGAGTTTATATGTGTTCGGGGTTATTAATGTTATCAATGCTATTTAGTGTTTCGACTACACTTAAACCTTACATATTTTATTTTGCCATAAGAAAAAATTATGTCAACCCTTTTATATATAAAATTTGAAAAAAGATTTTACATTTTGTTATAATCGTCCAAAAGCCTTGTGTATTCTTTATTTAAAGAATCCCTATATGGATAGATTTTTATAAAATCCCAAGGCAAAATATCGGAAATTTTTCTTTTTTCTAAAGCAATTTTTTCAGAAGACGGCAACGACAAATCTTTTTTTACATTCTTATAAGAAGATTTAAAAGCTCCTAAATTACCGCCGTTATTATAAACTTCTATTAAATAATCAGCAAGTCTTCTATCACCACGAGAAAGCAATGATTGCCAGTAATCCCACTTTACGCTTGATGTTCGTATTTTTACACCTAACTTATGGAATTCTTTTTTCAAATATTCATACTTTGCTTCCAAGTCCTTAATCGATTCTCTCTCACAAAATTGAAAAGGCGTGTGAGATTTTGGGACAAAAGAAGAAAAAGAAAATGTGAATTCAAAAGTTTTAAATTCAGATTTTAGTTTTCTTGCAAGATTTATCAGCTCATCGATATCTTCTTTAGTTTCTGTAGGATGACCAATCATTGCATAAATTTTTAACCCCTTCAATCCATTTTCCTGAGCGGTTCTGACAGTATCAAAAATCTGTGATTCTTTAAGATTTTTATTTATCAATTTTCTTAATCTTTCAGATCCTGCTTCTATAGCAATTGTTGAATGTTTTTGTCCGCAAGCAACGAGAGTTTTAATTATTATCGGTGAGATAGAATCAGCTCTTAACGAAGACACAGAAAGCTCTAAATCAGGTATATCTTCTTTTCTTTTTAGAATATGTTCACAAATTTTATCAAATTGAGGATGCGCAGTAATCAACGCGCCCAACAAAGCAATCTTGTTTGTATACTTTAAACCCTCGTCAATTTTTTCAATAATTTTGTCTACATCACAAAAACGTGCAGGCAAGTTCAAATATGATGCAATACAAAAACCACAGCGCTGAGGACAGCCCCTTACAACTTCTATTACATAAGTGTTTGAGAAAAAACTTTTTTCACTAAGCACCGGTGTTGTTATACACTCTTCAAGCTGAGAAGATATTTTTTCAACAGAATAAGGCTCACCTTTTAATGAAAGAACACCTTTTTTTTCATCAAACTTAGTTAAAGAAGGAACATAAACACCTTCAACCTTAGACAACTCAAATAATTTTTGATTTCTTGTTAAATCTTTATTGTTTTTTATAACGTCAATAATGTGTGTATCAATATTTTCAGCATCACCAATAATAATAAAATCAAAAAACTCACAAAAAGGTTCAGGGTTAGCCGTCAAAACAGGGCCTCCACCAAATATGATAGGAGTATTTTCATCTCTTTGTGACGATTTTAACGGAAATTTAAAATTTTCGAGTATCTTAAAAATCCCCAAAAAATCAATTTCAAAAGATACAGAAAATCCTAAAACATCAACATCTGATGGTTTAATATGAGCTTTAGTTGTATCTGTGAATATTTTTTCTACATAATAGTCACTTCTCATATCTAATCTTTTAACGATAGACATGTATCCCAAAGAAGACATCCCAAATGATGTCATAGCAGGGAATGCCATCCATATATTTATTTCAGGTATTTTCTTAGGAATATCATATAGAACAATATCAGACACTTTTTTAACCTTCATTTCCGTCATTCATAGTTTTAACATAAATCTCTTCAAAAAGGGTAACAACAACAGCTGCAATCGCTGGAGCGATAAGAACGCCAACTACACCCAAGAACTTAGCTGCTACGACGAAAGAAAATATAACAACTAACGGGTGCAAATCCATAAATTTTGAAAAGAAATATGGTTTTGCCCAGTTATTTTCAAGAAATTGTCCCAATAAAAGAGAGAATATAGCAATCACGCAAACAATCCAACCTTTTGGGAAAGCTATCAATAATATCAACACACCTGATAAAAGTGGACCTACAACAGGAACTAAATCCAAGATTGCAGAAATAAGTCCTAAAAATATCGCATAGTCAACTTTCATAACTAGTAAAAACAAAGCAACTACGATGCCTACTATTGAAATTGATAAAATCTGAGCTGTAACATACCCACCAACTTTAGCTTCGAGGTCATCAATAACTTCAGAGGCTCTAGGTCTTAAGTGAGAAGGGAAAAGTTTTAGCGAAAATTTCTTAATATCATCTCTATCATTTGTCAAGAAATAAACGATAATACCCACAGTAACAAGTATTGTTAACACACCAACAATACCAATCGTAAAGTTAATTGATTTATCAATAACTTCTTTAGCAATACTTGAGGAATTATTTAAAACAGTATCAACATTAAAATACTGAGAAACATTATGTCCACCAATTTGAAAAGTAGATATAAACTGTTGAAGATTAGCTATCTGCTTTGGAAGCTGACTTAAAAAGTCACTTATTTCATTTACAGACATTATTACAATAGGAATAAAAACCCCCATTGTAACAATAGAGATTAACACTATCATCAAAACCGTTGCTAAACTTCTTGGCATTTTTTCAGACATTTTATCTACAAAAGGATTTATTGCACAAGAAATCACATAACTACAAAATAGCAAAAGTGCAATATCAGTCATTTTTATTAACAAAAAAATTATAAAAAGAATTAACAGAGTAAAACTTATATTTTTTGCGGTTAGAACACTTTTAAAATCCATATAAAATCTCCATTATTTACACACAATTGATTCTACTATAAATTTTGACATATTAAAATAGCCATTTTTAATATATAATTAACTAGAGAATGAGAGGTAAAAAGTGATACAAGCACAAAAAGGAACGAAAGATATACTACCTGAAGAAATTTCCAACTGGCACAGAATGGAAAAAGCAGGTTATGAAGTTTTTTCAAAAGCAAACTTTAAAGAAATAAGAACACCTATCTTTGAAGCAACAGAACTTTTTGCAAGAGGTGTAGGTGATTCTACAGATATTGTAAATAAAGAAATGTATACCTTTGAAAAAAGTGAACGTTCACTAACTCTCAGACCGGAAAACACAGCAGGAGTTGTTAGAGCTTACATAGAACATGGATTTCACAGAGCTCCACAACCAGTAAAACTCTGGTATAAAGGACCAATGTTCAGATACGAAAGACCTCAAGCAGGCAGACAAAGACAATTTCACCAAATAGGCGTAGAAATGTTTGGAGCTGCAGAGCCAAGCGCAGATGCAGAAGTTATTAATCTTGCTGTTAAATATTTAAACGAACTTGGATTAAATGATCTAGAAATAGAAATTAACTCTTTAGGCTGTCCTGAATGCCGAAAAAAATACCGTGAAGCTATTAAAGAAGTTCTAAAACCTCACTTGGGCGAGTTGTGCGAAGATTGCAATTTTAGATACGAAAAAAATCCGTTAAGAATACTTGATTGCAAAGTGGATTCTTGTAAAAAAATATTCGAGCGAGAAGATATTCAAAAAGTAATTCTTGGCGATTTCATTTGTCCAGAATGTAAAGAACACTTTGAAAAGGTACAAGAATATCTTACAGCCCTTAACATTCCTTACAAAAGGAACAAACAACTTGTAAGAGGCTTAGATTATTACAACAGAACTGTTTTTGAAATAAAATCAAACAACCTCGGTTCTCAAAATGCCGTTTGCGGTGGCGGACGTTATGACTCTTTGGTTGAAACCCTTGGCGGTCAGCCAACACCTGCAGTGGGTTGGGCTATGGGGATGGAAAGACTCAACTCATTAATAAACAAAGTAGAAGCTGAAAAATTAAATACTTTTGTTATTTCAGAAGATTCTATACAAGCAATTAAACTTGTTGAAGAAATCAGAGAGCACGGTTTTAGCTCTGAATTTGATTACGCAAACAGAAAATTCAAAAAACAGCTTGATAAAGCAGCTAAAACTGCTAAATATGCAATTATCTTGATGGACGATGAAATAAAAACAAATACCGTAACTATAAAAAATCTTGATACATCCGAACAAATAAATGTTTCAAGAAATGAGTACATAAATCACATCAAAATTTAAAAGAAGTGGAAAATTTCAAACGTTGTCTTGTAATAACATTTTGTGATTGATAGTTTGCAGCTGTTACCTCAAACTGCAACTTGTCTGTATCTTTCAGCGGATTTAAGACAACTCCGACTTCACCTTGAATTTCATCAATTCCAAAGTTTTTCACGATTTTATTTTTCAAAGACAAATGATCATTAACCTTATATTTTGTTAGAAAATGCGCCTTGCTATAATCATCATATCCCCCCTGACTATATGATGAATTAGCTATCTGAGCACCAAAAGAAAATTTATCATTTTTATACTGAGCAAAAACCCCAGTAGTATTAAAGTTAAGATCATTTTTTAAAGTAGAAAAAGTTCCGCCACCAACATAAAACTTACCCTTAGAGTTCAAAATACTTCGCGGCTTAGTCGTAACGATAGCACCCAACTCTTGGTTAAGAGTATCTGTTTCATTGAACGCCCCAACAGAATAGTTAAAAGAATTCGTTTTACCATCAATCCTTGCACCGCTGCTATAGTAAGAATAATGTTCATAAGCAAAATTTACCGTATCACCGTTAATTTCTGATATACCGTCTTGACCCACCATAACAGAAGTATTTTCATCCAAATCCCTTGTAACATAGCTGCCTAAAGAACCGTAACTTGGCAAAACTCGAAGGTTTGTATCGTCAGAATAGAAATTATACCTAAACAACATATCTTCATCCCAAATCTGACCATTATTCTTTACGTAAGAAGGCTTACCTTCTTTTTCAGCAGATAACTTAAAAGTCTTATTTTCCTTATTCATATAAGAATAATCTGTTAAATCCAAATCTACAGGAGCAAACATATCATCTTCTACAGCCTTTTTATCAGAAACAATATTTTCTGAGTCAGTTTGTTCAGGATAGACAACATCAAGAGCAAACACAGGATTAACGAGTGTTGAACAAAATAAAATCAAAACAAATAATAATCTTTTTACTTTATTCATACTTATATGTTCGTTTGTTTAAGAATGATTTGCAAACATTTTCTTAATATTTTTTAACATTATCTCATTTTAGGCAATATATTTCAACAAAAATACTTTATTAATATAAGGATAATAAAAGGGAATGTTATGTCTTTACCATTTGGCTTAAACAACAATATGTTTAATATTGGATTCAATACCAACTTTGGTTTTGGAATGACCGACATTGGTTTTATGCCGTCAATAACCTCGACAAGCATACCAAATATCGGTTTAATGGGATTCCAAACAGATCCTATAGATAATTTTTGCACAAACATTATGAGCGATTACGCACAAATGGAACGCGAATTTTTCCAAGTTTTGATGGCAATCTTAATGGATCCAAATATAAACCATATCCCAACACCGGACATATTAAGCAATATAAGGCCGTATGACTACAATAGCTACGGTAAAAACGGAGACAAAATTTCAAAATTAACTCCAGAAATGCAAGAAAAAACAATGCAGTTGCTCGACTATGCAAAATCACAAGGAATGACTGTGACAATAAATAGCGGATATAGAACCCAAGAAGAACAAAGGGAACTTCAAAGGACAAGGGGTAAATACGCTGCCAAAAACTCGCTTCATTGTCAGGGAAAAGCTATAGATATAAGTATAGCGGGTGGAAAAGATTCTGATTATAAAAAACTTGGTGACTACGCAAAATCAATAGGTATGCGTTGGGGTGGCGATTTTTCAAAAGTAAAAGAAAGATGGCACTTTGATTTGGGTTGGAGCTAGTAACAATAAAATAATATTAATTGTTTAGTCATATATTTTTGTTCATTTTTAGCTCGCCTTTGGCTCCGCAGACAAGTTCACTAGGCTCGCTTCGCTGCGCCTGTTCATTTTTAGCTTCGCCTTTGGCTCCGCAGACAAGTTCACTAGGCTCGCTTCGCTGCGCCTGTTCATTTTTAGCTCGCCTTTGGCTCCGCAGACAAGTTCACTAGGCTCGCTTCGCTGCGCCTGTTCATTTTTAGCTTCGCCTTTGGCTCCGCAGACAAGTTCACTAGGCTCGCTTCGCTGCGCCTGTTCATTTTGTCAAAAAAAAAGAGGCTTTTTTTAAATAGCCCCGTGTTTTAAATACCTATTTCCCGTTCCTTATAGTTTTAAGTTTATTATAATCAATTAGTCTAGTTTATCTCTTTAGTGGTTTGTTTATTTCTTACATTTATATAAAGTATATAAAAAAGAAATAATTGCCTCTCAAGAGTTATGCAAAAAATTCAAATATTAAGAATTATTACAAAAAACATAAAAGAGTATATACTTTCACACGCTTAAGAATAAAAAACAGCAATTTAGTATATACTAAATGCATAAAAAAGCAATTGTAAATAATTGTTAAGAATACTTCAATAATTAAATCTAATCCCATATAGAAAAAAGAGCCCTGCTCTGCAGGACTCTTTTCTTTCTAATAAATTTAGAATTAGTATCTGTAATGAGCAAAAGCTTTGTTTGCTTCAGCCATTTTGTGAGTATCTTCACGTTTTTTGCAAGCTGCACCTTGTCCGTTTGAAGCATCAATCAATTCAGCAGTCAATTTTTCTTTCATTGATTTGCCGTGTCTTTTCTTAGCAGAATCAATCATCCAAATAGCTGCTAAACCTTTACCTCTGTCAGCTTTAACTTCTACAGGTACTTGGTATGTAGAACCACCGATTCTTCTAGCTTTAACTTCAAGCAACGGAGTTGTGTTAGCAAAAGCTTTGTTGAAGATTTCGATAGGATCTTCTTTTGTTCTTTCTTTAATAGCTTCCATTGTTTCGTAGAAAATTCTTTCTGCAATAGATTTTTTACCGCGTCTCATCAATCTGTTGATGAATTTAGCGATATCGACACTGTTGTAAATTGCATCAGGTGCCGGAATACGTTTTGGTGGTTTATTTCTTCTTGACATCTTTATAATTCCTTTTCTTTAAATACTTAACGAATCAGCCTATTTTTTAGCTGCTTTAGCTTTTTTAGCACCATATTTAGATCTGCTTTGTGCTCTGTTAGCAACACCAGCTGTATCCAATGTGCCTCTTACGATGTGATATCTAACACCAGGAAGGTCTTTAACCCTACCGCCTCTGATAAGAACAACACTGTGTTCTTGGAGGTTGTGTCCGATACCAGGAATATAAGATGTAACTTCAAAACCGTTAGTTAATCTAACCCTTGCAACTTTTCTCAAAGCTGAGTTAGGTTTTTTTGGTGTAGTTGTATAGACTCTTGTGCAAACGCCACGTCTTTGTGGACAGTTTGTAAGAGCTGGTGATTTAGTTTTATCAACTAATTTTTTACGTTCTTTTCTTACCAATTGTGCAATTGTTGGCATGATTTCTCCTTGTATATAAATTTTTATTATTATTAATTCAGGTTAGGCAAACACACCTTAGCCCTTTTACGGAGTTTGCAACGACGCTCCGTGCGTCATACCCATACCGAAAATCAGCGTTCAGCACAAACCTGGTACTCCCGATAGAGATACAACTATATCAAACCCCAAACAAAAGCCGATGTCAACGCTAACATCAGCTTTTTATTAAGGATTTTAAACGATTTTACTTATAAAACAAATTTCATATATAAAAACAAGAGGCTAAAACATAGCCTCTTGTTTTGTTGTTAAAAATTTATATTATTAAAACTGATTCGCAATTTCAAAAGGAGTTTCTGAAACATGAGAAGCAGCATCAATTTTACCTCTTTTTAATTCTGAAAAAGATGCTTTAGTTGAATGAAAAGCTTTTTTCAAAAACTCATAAGCAACTTTAGGGTCACACTTGTCACCACATGTGAACAAATCAACAGCAGCATATCCAAGCTCTGGCCAAGTATGAATAGCCAAGTGACTTTCAGAAATAATTACTACACCGCTAACTCCGTGCGGACTAAACATATGAAAACATTTTTGAACAATTGTTGCACCGCATTCTAACGCTGCATCAATCATCAAACTCTCAACTTTTTGAGAATTGTTTAAAATATTAGGATCACACTCAAAAAATTCAGCCAAAACGTGCTGTCCAAGATACTTCGCTTTTGTATCAACGTGATAAACGTTAGAAGCTGTCATAGATTTAGTCAATTCATTTATCTCCTTTTCTAACAACTACAGTGTAATTTTTACAATTAAAAATATAATACTACAAAAATCATAAAATCATAATTTTTGCTAAATTTAGTAAAATATCTTAAAGTTTCTAAACATAATAGAATATATTTACATTTTTGTTTATTATACATATAGATGAATTCTACATTTGATGGAGTTTTAGGCTAAAATTATGAGCAAAATTTTAGTTGTTGATGACGACGAAGCGATTAACGAACTTATAAAAATTAACTTGGAACTTTTGGGTTATGAGGTAATTACCGCCTATGACGGAATACAAGGTTTTACTCTCGCAAAGCAAGAATTACCTGACTTAATCATACTTGATGTAATGATGCCCGATGTTGACGGTTACACCGTAGCCAAAAGAGTCAGAGAAAACCAAACAACAAAAGATATTCCAATCCTAATGCTAACTGCACTAAATATGCTCCAAGACAAAGTAAAAGGTTTCGATATCGGGGTAGACGACTATCTCGTTAAACCATTTGAAATGGAAGAATTAAAAGTAAGAGTACGAGCATTACTAAAAAGAGTTAATGCAATACCTGAATCACTTGCAACAAAAGAAATTTTGACTATCGGCGATATAACTCTTCTACCGGAAACATATAGTGTAAAAATTAAAGATAAAACAGCTAAATTAACACCTATCGAATATGATATTTTAAACTTGCTTGTGCAAAATCATGACTGCATGGTTTCGTCATCAAAACTACTTGCAGATATTTGGGGATATGGGCCTGAAGACGATGTAGAAACAATCAGAGTCCATATCAGACACCTTAGAACTAAAATCAAAAAAGTTTCTGAAGGAAAAGAATATATAGAAACCATTTACGGCGGTGGATATAGACTTTTACCAAACGGTAAACCTGCAAAATAGTCAAATCTTTAAACAATAGTATTATTGATTAAAATTTATTTAAGCTGTTAAATGAATTTATGTACAAAAAAATATTATCAAGAGTAGTTTACATATTTATAATTTTTCTAATCAGTTTTGCACTTTACAACTATTTGAATATGCAAAACTCACAAATGTTTTTATCTCCAAGTTTTGAAAATGAAGAACTAATCAACAAACAAACAACAGACCCTAAAAGATTATTTTTAAAGTCTTGGAGGATTATAAAAAGCAAATATTACGACCCAACTCTAAACGGGCAAGATTGGTCAAAATGGAACAGACATTACATCGACCAAATAAAAACTCAAGAAGACGCCTATGTTGCAATAAATTCAATGTTGGCAAGCCTTGATGACCCATATTCAAGATTTTTAAACCAAGATGAATACAAAGAACAAAATACAAACATAGATGCCAAGATTGTTGGTATTGGCGTAAACATAATGTCAGTTGCCGGAAAAATCATAATAATAAGTGTTGTTGACGAAACACCGGCAAGCAAAGCAGGTATCAAAGCCGGTGATATAATATTAAACGTTGACGGAAAAAGCGTAAGTGGAAAAACAATAAGTGATGTAGCCGCTCTAATAAGAGGAGAAATCGATACTAAAGTAAAAATTGAATTACTCAGAGATAAAAAGAAAATTACAAAAGAAATAACAAGGCAAGAAATTAAAATTAAAAACATAAAAGCCTCTGTCATAGATAAAAACATAGGTTACATACAGATAGTAAGCTTTATAAGCTCTGATATGACAAAAGAATTTATAGATGCGCTCAACAAAACTCAAGATTGTCAAGGTTTAATAATTGATTTGAGAGGTAACACAGGCGGATTAATGCCGAATGCTGTTATAATAGCTGATATGTTCCTCACTCAAGGGCACATTGTTAGTGTGGTAGACAGAGACAAACAAAAATCTGATATAAACGCTCA
Source organism: Candidatus Gastranaerophilales bacterium (assembly GCA_944326545.1). Lineage (GTDB taxonomy): Bacteria > Cyanobacteriota > Vampirovibrionia > Gastranaerophilales > Gastranaerophilaceae > Limenecus. Next base: position 152,766 of record CALVEH010000002.1, read on the forward strand.
AGCCAAACCTTATGCAATCAACAAACCTCTAGTTATTCTTATCGATGAAGGTACAGCAAGTGCATCTGAAATTTTAAGCGGAGCTTTAAAAGATAATCAAAAAGCAATACTTGTGGGTCAAAGAACCTATGGAAAGGGCATGATACAAAGAATTTATCCAATGCCTAACCAAACAGGTATGAATCTAACAATCGCTAAATACCTTACCCCAAAAGGAATAGACATAAATAAAAAAGGTATTACGCCTGATTACGAAGTACTATATACAACTCAAGATTTTCTGAATGACAAAGACCCACAACTTGATAAGGCAAAAACAATAATAAAGAAATTGATTAACACTCAACACGAGATTGCAAAAGCAAGTTAATTAATCATAATAGTCAAATTCAATGTGACCGATTTTTACAATGTCACCTTCTTTAATACCTGCTTGTTTTAGAGCCTCATAAACATTCATAGAAGCTAAAATGTTTTGGAATCTGTAAAGTTGATCAATGTTTCTAGTATCTGTTACGTTTGCAAGCCTTATAAGCTTCCCACCTTCAACAGAGTATGTATTTTTATCAATCTTATAAACTGAATAAGAACTATCATCATTATCAAAAGCAGCTAAATCCTCATCAATATCAATCTTGAATTCAGGCTTCGGTATCTCATCAACCTTTTGGGTAACAAAATTCAAGAAAGTATCAATATTTTGTTTTGTAGCAGCTGATATTAAAAATACATCATCAGCATATGCTTTAAAAAGTTGCAAATACTCTTGTTGCTTTTCTTCTTCAACAGAATCAATCTTATTTAAAGCAACTACCTGATAAAGATCAGCCAGTCTTTGAGAATGTTTTCTTAACTCTTCATTAATTTTCAAATAATTTTCTATCGGATTTTCGTCAGTTATATCAACAACGTGAATTAAAAATCTACAACGTTCAACGTGTCTTAAAAACTCATGTCCCAACCCAACGCCTTCACTAGCACCTTCAATAAGCCCTGGAATATCAGCAATAACATAGCCATCACCTGAAGGCTTTTTAACAACGCCTAAGTGAGGAACTAAAGTTGTAAAAGGATAATTTGCTATTTTAGGTTTTGCAGAGCTGACAACGCTTATAAATGTTGATTTTCCAGCATTAGGCATACCCAACAGCCCTACATCAGCGATAAGTTTCAATTCTAACTCAAGGTTACGCTCAATACCAGGCTCACCAGGCTCACAAAATTGCGGTGCTCTTTTTTGAGCAGTAGCAAAACGAGCATTACCTCTACCGCCTCTACCACCTTTAGCGACCAAAACAGTTTGCTCATCTTGAGTTAAGTCAGCAATAACTTTATCATTTTCAGGATCTTTTACGACAGTACCGAGAGGAACTTTAATATATAAGTCTTTCCCTCCTTTGCCGTGTTGAGATTTTGGACGTCCGTTTTCACCATTTTCCGCCTTAAATATAGACTGGTATTGAAAATCCATCAATGTAGTCATATCTTCGTCAGCAACAAAATAGACATCACCACCACGGCCACCGTCACCACCGGCAGGGCCGCCTTTGTCAACATACTTTTCTCTACGCCAAGCAACAGCGCCGTTGCCACCACGACCTGAAAGTATTTTTATTTTAGCTTTATCTAAAAACATAGCCATAAAATCAGATTAACACAAAAAAAGATAAAGCAATAAATCAGTCTACATACAAAAAATCTTCATTCTCATCTTGATAGTCTTCCCAAACAGGGATTTTAGAATCAAGGTGCTTTTCTTTTTTTTCTTTCTCGTTTTTATAATCTTCCAGTTTAGATTTTTCTTCTTTATTCTTTTTTATAAGATTAGCAACATTCATCATTGCAAGAGAATTCAAAGTTGCATTCAGTTGAGCACTTCTGTCAACAAACTGAGACTCACTAAATTGGTTAGCTTCTTCAGCAAACTCGCCCTGTTGAAAATATTCCATTCCAGGGCTTTGACGGTCATCAGCAGTTTTTGCGGCAGTACCGGATATGTCGCCGCTTTTAAAATTAAAGCTGCCACCAATTCCGAAAAATCCTGCTGAACGATTATCGACCACTATGGACTCTCCTGAGTTTCTCTCTTACACTAAACCAAGGCAATAAAAACTGCCTCATATTATTTTAAAGCCCAGCAAAATATTTTTTGCTAGTCCATCTTTAATATTTTAAGGTATATTAACATTTTTTTACATCCGTCTTTTGGTGTAAATGTGTTACAACCCTAGTATTAAAAGCATTCTTACAACACAGAATTGAAGAAACTGTAAGAACAAAAGTGCCACAATAGGAGAAAAATCAAGACCTCCCATAGGTGGAATTATTCTTCTAAACGGATTCAAAACAATATCAGCAAAAGCAGCAATTGTTCTAAACGGTTGAGAATACCAGTTTATTGATGGTATCCAAGTCAGAAAAATTCTGACAAGGATAAACCAAAAATAAAAATTAAATAAACTATTAACTATATATGCAATACTCATTATTTCTCCGTTAATTAAACTCTTGAATGAGATATTGTATTAGCACAATCGCAATGTTCTCTTTCCATAGGCAATTTTTCTATAAGATTAAACAAGAGTGCTTTCAATTTTTCGTTATTATCGTTAAATACTTTAATAACTTCTGCATGCTGAACAGGTGGAACTTCACCAACAAGACCTGCGTCATAATCTGTGATTAAAGAAATATTTAAAGGACACATATCCATTTCCTTAACAAGATATGCTTCAGGGAACTGAGTCATGTTTATAACTTCCCAACCTTGAGAAGTAAAGAATTTAGACTCGGATTTTGTTGAAAATCTAGGCCCGTTAATAACAACAACAGTACCTGTTTCATGTACAGTAATACCCAATTCCTTAGCAGTAGCAACAGCCAACTGTCTCATTTCTTCACAATAAGGATTTGCTGCACTTACGTGCGTAACAATAGGTCCATCAAAAAATGTTGATTTTCTACCGTCTGTCCAATCTACAAATTGGTCACAAATTACAAAATGCCCCGGAGCAACATGCTTTTGCAAACTACCTGCAGCACAAGGTGAAATAACTCTTGTACAACCAATAGATTTCATAGCCCAAACGTTAGCTCTGTAGTTAATCAAGTGTGGTGGAAGTGTATGGCTTCTACCATGTCTTGGCATAAAAGCGACTTTGTGTTGACCTATTTCACCAATAAATACACTATCAGAAGGTGAACCATATGGTGTTTCGACTTTTACTTCTTCGATATTATCCAAGAATTTGTAAAAGCCAGAACCACCAAAAACACCTATATCTGCTAATTTTTTATTTTCCATTTTATTTCTCCCCAAGTATTTACCTATTAATCAATTATACATTAATTTTTAATTTGTGTTTGATCTTGAATCCATCTATAAGCGTCATGTTGAAGAGATCCATCTGCACCATCTTCAACTGTCATTTTACCTTCTTTAAACACTTTTATTTTATAGCCTTCTTCACCCTTACATGTTGGATCAACCATACCTTCTATAGAGTCAGAGCCAAAGCTGCCCCAACCATAGAAACAAACACCGTTAGTTGATTTAAAGTTTAAAGTTTTATCCCCGGCTGAACAATCAAACCCACCAATAAAGTTAATCTGTTCAGCTAAAAAATAGCACAATGCATTAGACTGATTAATTTCAGTATTCGAACATTGAACCCCTGTTTCTCCTTTAGAGGCATCAGGATTTTGCCAAGCAGGAGTACAATAAACCGTACCATTGATATTTGCAAAAGCAGTAGCTAAAGGAATTGTTGAGAAATCACCGTTTTCTTCTGTATTTTGGTCGTATTTAGAAGGGTCAGAGATTATATTCGCAACTGCAGCTTCTACAGAGTGATAAGATTTTAAAAACAAAATTTTATCTTTATCAGGGTTAACACGACTAATAGATCTCAACATTATAGCCATTAACACGCCTATTATTGTAAGAGTTAGCAAAACTTCTGCTAGGGTAAAAGCAACTTTTTTTATAGATTGTTTATTCATTTTCATTATTGTCTCCTATATATTTAATCAAAGTATACATTCTAATACAGACAAGAAAGGTTAGTCAGTTTTTTCATCAAAATTATAATTTTTTTGTTTTACATCAGTCTGTTCATTAATCCATTTAAACGCTTTCTTTTGACCGTCTTTATCCTCAAAAATGCTTTCATAAGTAGAAGAAGACTCTTTAACTGTCATATTACCAGATGGGTAAATATACGCAGCATAGCCATTTTTTGCACCTTTACAACCAGGATCAATTACAAAATCAAAAGGTGCGACTCTTCCAGCTAAACCATAAAAACAAACACCATTGCCGGTCCTGAAATTCAGAACTTCTTCACCAGCATCACAATTAACAACGCCTGTGAGATTTAATCTTCCAGCTAAAAGATAACATACCGAATTTGTATTTGAAAGAATTTTTTTACAATCAGAAAATCTAGAATCAGTAGAACAAAGCAATCCGCCTTCTTTTGAATTTAACTCAACTCTCGCGGTAGGCAGCGGTTTTGTTGACAAGTCAGAAACAGTTTCCAAGTCAGGATCATAATAGGAAGTATCATTCACCACCTCACCAGCTGCTGCCTCAATTGCGTGATAAGAACGCAAAAACAAGGTTTTATCCTTATCTGGATTAATACGGTTAATAGATCTCATCATTAAAGCAGCAACAACACCAATTATTGTTAACGTGAGAATAGCCTCAGCCATCGTAAAAGCTATTTTCAAATATTTCTTGCGATATTCCATATTTTATAAACTCCTATAATGAATTCATTCTCATTATATTAATAATTCCCCAAAATTGCAAAAAATAACATTATTTGAACAAATTTTAAAAATTTAGCAATTTTTATTTACAAATTGTTTTTATATATATAGGTAGTGAACGTAAGGTAGTAAAATTATGGTAATTGGTGTTTATTCTTCTCAAATTCCGTATCAAGGATTTCCATCAAATGCGGTAGGTGCAACAAAAGTAACAAAAGATATAGCAAGCTATTGTTACGATACACAAAGAAATAATATATCCAAAACATACACATATCTGACAACTGATGACACCCCTAGCTACAAATGGCCAGTAATCGGCACAGTAGTTTCATTATTGTCATTAGCAGCAATAAGATATATCAAATAGAAGATTGTCTACAATATTCAGCTAAAAACACAAACAAATTAATCGGTGTCGGCTTGCGCTGGCAGTCAATTTCTGCCAACCCTTGATTAAGCCCAAGTAAACATGCCGGACAAGTTGTAATAATGTAATCAACACCAGAATCAACGTATTGTTGAACTTTTGAGGTTGAAATTTTTCTTGAAACATCTTGATTTTGAATTGCAAATTTACCTGAAAAACCACAACATTTATCAAAGTCATCTACTTCAACAAAGTTAATTCCTTCTATATTTTTTACTACATCAATAAAATCATAATCATCATGACAAGGTTTATGTACAGCTACTGTGTATTTTTTATTTGCAGTAAATTTTAAATTCTTCATTAAGTCTAAAGCACTAACTACTTTATTACTCAATATCTTTGAATTTTCAGAATCATCATACTGGCTGTATTTTTTCAATACATAATTACAAGAAGAACAATCAGTTATCAGATAATCATATTCAACATCAAGTTGCTGCAAGTTTTTTTGGATAAGTTTTTTAAATCCTCTAATATCACCATCATGCAGATAGCTAACTCCGCAACATTCAAATTTTTTATTTACTGTTGTAATACCACTATTTGCCAATATATTAACAACTGCAGTTTTAGTAGCATTATCAATGTACTTATTAAAACAGCCATCAAAGTATATAGCAGTCTTCAAAGCATTTTTTGGAGCAAATTTAGTTCTGTTTTTAACAGAAAAGCAAAATAATGAATTAAAAAGTACAAGTCTTTTTCCTAAATACCCTGTTTTTATAAAGACACTTTCCAATAACTTTATCAATCTTGTAATTTTAAAAATTTTTAAAATTTTGCCAAATAAACCTGCCCACAATAGAGAAAACTTAAACAGTTCATAAGAATTAATAAGCTTATTTCTAAAAGAAATTTCATTTTTTGAATAAAAGTCTTGTTTAGCTGCTATAAAAATTTCTCTTGCATCTATACCACTCGGACAAAAATCTTTGCAAGCATTACAACCTGTACACAAATCAAGGTATGACTTGACATTATCAGTCATTTTTAAGTCACCTTTGATAATCCCGTTTAGTATATTAAACTTTCCTCTTGAAACAGCACATTCATTCATCGTTGCCTTAAAAACAGGACAAACAGATTGACACAACCCGCAACGGGAACACTTATATATCTCTTCTTCAAAGTCTTGTAAATTTTTCATAGACAAATTGGTAATACAAATTACTTACTACACTACATTATTATATTCACAAAGAATTATTTAGTGATAGAATTTTAAATTATTGAAGAACACAGGGGTATGTAAAACAATGAAAGTTGCAGTAGCAGAAAATCAAAAAATAACAATTGAAGACAGACCACAACCAACACTTGCAGAATACGGAGATAAAGGGGCAATAGTAAAAGTTCTCGGTTGCGGACTGTGCGGTTCTGATATAGTTAAGTTTGTTCATGACGGAACCCCTAAAGTTCTTGGACACGAAGTCGTAGGTGAAATCATTGAAATCAAAAACGGAATCTTTTCGGACTTCAAAAAAGGAGACAAAGTTGTTTTAGGTCACCACGTTCCCTGTATGAAATGCGACTACTGTGCAAACGGAAATTATTCTATGTGCAGACAATTTAAAGAAACCAATATATTTCCGGGTGGATTTTCAGAATACATATATGTATCTGCGCTACACTTAAAAAATACCGTGTTCAAAGTTCCTAAAAACCTTGATGATATGGAAATATCATTTATGGAGCCATTAGCCTGCTGTATAAGAGCGGTTGAAAGAGCAGAAGTTCAAAAAGGAACGACATCTCTTGTAATAGGTTTAGGCTCTATTGGTTTACTGATGGGGCAAGCTGTTAAAGCATTTGAAGGCGATGTTATAGGGTGCGACTTAATAGAAGAAAGAGTTGCTTTAGCTAACAATCTTAACTTTGACGCAACAATAAAATTTACTGACAATGATGAGACATCTGCAAAAATAAAAGAAATGACATGCGGTCTTGGTGCAGATATTATTTTTATGACATCAGGTTCAGACAAAGCTCTGGAATTTGCAATAAAGTCAGTACGTGACGGAGGAACAATTCTGGTATTTTCATCTGTTCCAGTCGATAACGCAGGATATACAAACAACGAAATATATTATAGAGAATTAAAAATACTAGGCAGCTATTCGCCGGCTCCAAAAGATTTAGAATTAGCGCATAATTTACTGGCTAAGAAAAAAGTCATTGTTAAATATTTATCAACACCATATAAATTAGAAGAACTCGGTGAAGCTATACAAGATACGCAAACAAATAAAACACTCAAGGCATACATAAAAATAGAAAAAGATTAACTATGAAAATGAAAGCAATAAGGTACTACGCGCCTCAGGACATACGGTACGAAGAAGTTGAAGTAAAAGAGCCAAACGATAACGAAGTACTTGTTAAAATAGAAGCTGCTCTTACATGCGGAACAGATGTAAAAACTTTTAGAAGAGGACATCCTGTTTTGATAAAAAAAACGCCATCCGGCTTTGGTCATGAGTTTGCAGGCACTATAGTACAAGTAGGAAATAACGTAGTTGATTTTAAAATAGGGGACAGAGTTGTTGCTGCAAATTCTGCACCATGCGGGAAATGTTTTTTCTGTCAGAAAAAACAATACAATCTTTGTGAAAATCTTGACCTGTTAAACGGAGCTTATGCTGAATATATAACAATTCCGCAACGTATTGTTGAAAAAAACCTTTTAAAAATTCCAAATGGTTTAAGCTTTGAAAAAGCTGCTTTTTGTGAACCTTTAGCAAACGTTGTTCACGGCGTTGAAAGAACAAACATTCAACCCGGAGATACTGTTGGTGTAATAGGTATTGGACCTATCGGACTAATGTTTGCAAGACTTGCTAAACTAAAAGGTGCAAAAGTTATAGCAGCAGGCAGAAATCCTTTAAAACTTAAGCTTGCTAAAGAATTTTCACTTGCTGATGAAGTTGTAGATTTAACAAAATATCAACATCCAGACAAAATCTTTAAATCATTCACTCAAGATGGAAGAGGCTTAGACGTTGCTGTCGAATGTGTCGGACTGCCCGAAATTTGGGAAAAGATGTTCAACCTTGTAAGAAAAGGCGGTAAAGTACACCTGTTTGGCGGTTGCAAATCAGGCAGTACTGTTACTCTTGATACACGACAATTACATTACGATGAAGTACAAATAATAAGCGTTTTCCATCATACACCGCAATATTTTAGACAAGCACTTGATCTTATTGCTGACGGTCATGTGGATGTTACAAAACTTATCACCAAAAGAATGCCGCTTTCTCAAGCTAAAGAAGCTATTTTGGCTCATGATAAAGGCGAAGCTATTAAAGTTTTGTTAACTCCATAAAGCCAAATATTAAGTTATGTGAACAGAAATTAAATTGTCAAAAATACACTTAAATTCAGGTATTCAGACAGTAAGATTTTTGCATCTCATTAAAAAGATGTATTGAATTGTAAATTTAATATGATACACTAGCAAAAGATAAGATTTTTGAACTTCTAATAAATGTGGAAGCAAAAAAGACTTGTGAAAGAGGAAAATGTTAAATTTACAGCTTAATACCGTAAATATAGCACCTAAGCAGTTCACAGGGTTGTCGAAGGAGACAACGAGAGAATCAATTTCTCAATTCATGTTATATGATTCGTTACATGATAAGTCATCAAAACAAACAGATAATTTTATTTTCAGAAAGACCGCTAAAAATGTTTCATTTGGCGGTCTTTCTTTATCTGAAGTTAATAAAATAAAACAAAGCAAATTATGGAAATTTTTAAACAATAAAACGCTTGAAAAATTTATTGGGATGGCTGATGCGAGTCAAACAATTTTTGATGCTGTGTTTGCTTTAGGTATAACTTGTGTTTTAAGACCGGCAGCTATTATGGCCCAGTCAAACGAAAAGAATAAAGAGAAAAACAAAAAAGCCGCATCTCACTCAATCTCATCAGGTTTAATAGGATACGGCTTTGCTGTTGCAATATTCTCACCAATCAAAACAGGATTAAACAAACTCAAAGCGCATCCTGAAATCTTTGCTAAAAAAGCAGCTAAATTTATGGGATCAACAAAAAATGCTCAAACGTTCACAATGTTAGTAAACAAATCAACAGAAGCTTTAACAGCAAGTGTTCGTTCAGCAATAACAATTGCATTGATTCCATTTATCGACAAGTACCTGCTTAATAAAATTTTTGGTACACCACAAAATAATAAAAAAATAGAAAAACAAGAGTTACAAAATCCAATTTACAAATACTCAATTATAAACTTTAAGAACAATGCAAAAGCAAGTAAAACATTCCAGAATTTTACAGGGGGGCTAGAATAATGGAAATAAGAAGCATTAATACATACACCCCACAACAAAGAAATTCATTCAAACGTTATGATTTAACCGCTGTAAAAAATGCAGCTAAGCAAGCAAAAACCCTTGCTAATAAAGCCGGTAACAAAGGAACAGACGGTATTGCTTATGCATTAGGAAAACTCGCTGAATTTAAGGGAGTTCAAAACCTGGTAGATTGGCTAAAAAACAAAAATTATCAGGAACACCTTGCTGCTTTTGTCGGTTGCACATTATCAGGCTTTTATATGCTTGATACAGCGCGTTCAAAAACAATAGAAAAAGACCAAAAAACACCTTTAATAATAAATCAAGGGGTTGTTTGTGCAATGTCCACAGCTGGTGCATACACACTTAACCACTATTTAAATAAAAAAATCAACCACGTTGCTGAACTTTTCCACATAGCGAAAATTCCGGATAAAAAAATCCAAGACAAGTTCTTGAAATTTAAAGCAAATCCTGAATATGCTCAAGTAGTTGAAAGAGCTGCAAATAAAAACAGTGTTCTAAAACAAACACTAGATTCATTAAAAAGTAAATTTGAATTCACAAACAACGTAAAAGTTTACTTGAAAGAAGAAATTAAAAAGCAAAAAGGCGACAAGGTTGCCCAAGATTTCTTGAAAGAAATCAAAAGAGTTGTTGTTGAAAAAGGCCAAGACAAAGCAGAAATAGTGAAAAAGCTTTATATTGAAAGAATGAAAAACAGTAAAGCAATGCAAGCAGCCTTCAATAGAGAAACTATGAACAACGCAATCAAGCTTGTTGCAAAAACCGACTCAACACAAAAACTTACAAGAATGATGAACGGATTTAAAACAGCACAAGCATTAATGGTATTTGCGCTGATATACAGATTTGTTTCACCTGTTATCGCAACACCTATAGCCAATAACTTAAGCGAAAAATTAGAAGCCAGAAAAAAAGCAAAATAAAATTTTTCAAACAAAAAGAAATCCCGTAGCTATATTGCTAACGGGGATTGGTTAGGTTTTAGTTTGTTTATAATAGGTTATATGTTTAATTTAAGAATAAACTTAAATAAATAATTATAAATCTTTTTAATTTATTACGCTTGCATTTGAGCTAATAATTCAGCTAGTTTGTCAGCACCTTTTGCATTTTGACCAATGCTGTAACCGTTAGCTAATGTTTCAGGAGTATGAGTTGTATAAACAACTGAACCATTAGAAGCTAAGTCAGGTCTAACTGCATTCAAATTATTATTAGCGTTCATAGCAGGTGTTTGTTGGCTAGCAGTCAAAGGAGTTGTATAAACATTACCAGATGATGGCAAGTCCATTGCTGCTGCTTGTTTATTCAACGCATTTTGTACTCTTGATGTATGTTCCGGTAAATAACCTGCCGGTTGAGCACTTGGTGTTGTATAAACATTGCCTGATGATGGCAAGTCCATTGCTGCTGCTTGTTTATTCAACGCATTTTGCACTCTTGATGTATGTGCTGGTAAATAACCTGCCGGTTGAGCAATTGGTGTTGTATAAACATTACCTGATGAAGGTAAGTTCATTGCTGCAGCTTGTTTATTTAAAGCATTTTGTACTCTTGAAGTATGTGCTGGTAAATAACCTGCTGGTTGAGCACTTGGTGTTGTATAAACATTACCTGATGATGGCAAGTTCATTGCTGCTGCTTGTTTATTCAACGCATTTTGTACTCTTGAAGTATGTGCTGGTAAATAACCTGCTATAGTTGACTGAGCACCATTACCAGTAACAGGAGTAGTTGCACCTGTAATAGGAGCTGTTGCACCAGTAATAGGAGCTGTTGAACCTGTTATTGGAGCTGCTGCACCAGTATTAACAATTGTAGGATTATTATAAATTGGAGCAGGTAAACTATTTGGATTAATTGGTTTATGAGGTAATAAACCTGCTACTTGTGAATTACCGCCTGTTGGAATACCACCTGTTGGAGCATTTGCGCCACCTGTAGGAAGACCGCCTGTAGGAAGGCCACCTGTTGGTGCACCTGCACCGCCTGCAGCGCCTGTAGCACCTGCACCACCTGTAGTTCCTGCTGGAGGAAGAGGTCTTGGTGAACGTTTAAATTTACCCTTAGCCAAAGCTGTTAGTAAAGCAGCTGTACCCAAAGCAGTACCTAAAATACCAAGAATTGTTGGGAGTTCATCTTTTTTCTTGTGAACAGCGATAGGTCTAGCGTAATAGTTATTAAGTTGATCTTCGCCTTTTAAAAGATAATCAGCTCTGAATTGACCGATACCAACGTTAGCCATTGGACCCATTGCATACATACCCATCATAGCAGGATTCATATAACCTGCACCGATTCCAGCACCAGCACCAGCTGCACCAGGGTAACCACCCATTCCCATAGTATAATTTGCATTTACATTATACATTGGCTTCATCAAGCTTTGAAAACTTGTGCTGTATGTATCAAAATTCATTGCCATAACCTAAACTCCAAACTATATTTTTCTAACCTTACTTTTATAAAAACAATCGCTTTATCAAAATTGCCTATCATAAAAGATATTGTTAAGAAATATTACACACACAACTATACATAATCTGTTCTTTTAGATGTCAGCAAGTAGAATAGATATAGTGTATAAATTTTTTATATAATATTTTCAGAGGAGATACAGATGTTAGAATTTAACTGCAAGAATGTCAGTGCCGAAATTGTGGGTGAAGGCAACGGATTAAATCTTGAAGAAGAATTCAACAATTATAACGCACAGATTGCAAAAATCATAAGCGACTTAAACTCCAAAAAAGATAAACCAGGTCAATGGCTGCAATGGATGAATCTTGGCTATAGTGAAGAAACAGTTTGGCTGGTTAAAGAATATGCGGCTATGACAGAAGGACGTTTTGAAAATATCCTTGTTCTCGGCATTGGAGGTTCTGCTCTTGGTGGTATGGCTGTTTGTGAAGCGCTACTAAAGCCATACTGGAACATATTGACTGACGAACAAAGAAATAAATTTCCTAAAATATTCTTCTTAGACAACATTGATCCGGATCAAATGCAAGGTTTGTTGGATGTATTAGATTTAAAAAAGACATTGGTTAATGTAATAACAAAATCCGGTTCTACTGCAGAAACAATGTCTCAATTTATGATACTCAAAAACAGGTTGCAAGAAGAACTTGGTGATGATTACAGAAAGCACATTGTTGCAACAACTGATCAAACAACAGGTATTTTAAGACAAATTTCAAATGAAGAAGGCTATAAAACATTTGTAATCCCAGACGATGTAGGGGGCAGATTCTCAGTATTTTCAGCAGTAGGCTTGTTACCACTTGCACTTGTCGGCATAGATATTGAAGAAATTATGCAAGGTGTCAAGGATATGGATTTGGCACTTAAAAATACAGATATAAGACATAACATTGCAGCACAAAACGCATTAATTCATTACCTGCTTGATACCCAAAAAGGTAAAAATCTTGCAGTAATGATGCCTTATTCAAGTAGATTAAAGTATGTTTCTGATTGGTTTGTACAATTATGGGCAGAAAGTTTAGGAAAAAATAAAAACCTTGACGGAGAGCCTGTATGTGTTGGCCCAACCCCAATAAAAGCACTTGGTGCAACCGACCAACACTCACAGATACAACTTTACAATGAAGGTCCAAACGACAAACTTATTACATTTATTCGAGTAAAAGAGTTTGATAATACACTTAACATACCTAAAATATTTGAATACACAGGTATCGGCTACCTTGGCGGAAAAACAATAAATGACTTGTTAAACGCTGAAGCTGATGCAACAAAAGTAACACTGGTTGATTACCAAAGACCTAACGTAACAATTACAATTGATAAAATATCACCATACAACATAGGTCAGTTATTATATATGCTGGAAGTTCAAACAGCAATAGCAGGAGCGTTGTACAACATAAATGCATTTAACCAACCCGGTGTAGAACAAGCTAAAAACTACACGTACGCATTAATGGGCAGAGCAGGATACGAAGAGTCTGCCGCTATGTTACAACGAAAATTGTCAATATAAATTAAATCTTCAAAAATCTTATACAAAAATGTAAAATATGTAACAGAAAGTTACATTTTACACATGCGTTTTTGAGTCTGATACAATAGACTAGGGAGCTTTAACGAGAGAGTAATCTTTTATGTCAGAAAATAATACATACTTTGAGGTTATACAAAACAGACTAGATACATTAGTCGACAAAATAATACAAAAAGAACAATCTGATGAAGATTTTCGCATTACGTATGCACAAATCTTGGAAAAAATTAATACAAAGATTGATTTGTTTTCAAGCAACGATACTACAGAAGAAATAAAGACTCTTGGTGTTGAAATTGGGCAGCTAATGCAAAGTCGCCAAGAGATTTTTGACGCAAAATTTGCAGCAATAAAAGCAGAATTTGACAACCTAAACAAACTCTTATTTGAATCGTTAAAGACACCTGAATTACTAGCTGCTTTTAACAAAATCCAAAACCAGATACATTACCTTACTGATGAACAAGAAAACCAAAAATTAACATTTAATTCGATAATTTCTCACATAAAAGATTTTGGTTCATTAGACGAAACAAATTCATTAATTGTGAATGATTTTGCTATCTTAAATGAGCAAAACACAACAATAAAAGATAAGTTAGATCAGCTCGAACAGTTTAACAAAGAAGTTGAAATAAACAACAAAAAACTTATCGATGAAATTTCATCAGTTATATTCAAGATAAAAGATCTTTCAGAAAAAATTGATGAAAAATCAGACGATACAAAAACATTTATTGCTGACAGAATTGATTCTGTCATAACAAAAATACATGAATCTGACTCAAGTATTGAAATTTTGAACAACAACTTATCAACATTGGTAGAAGTTGTTGGCAATATTTTTGAGGACGAATCATTTGAAGAACTCAAAACAGATGTTGCCGATATAGTAGCAAAAACTGAGTTACTATCTGAATCGTTAAAACAAATTGCAACAAGAGATGAATTGATAGAAAACTCTTCTAAAAACAAAGAAGATATAAAAAGCTATAATTTGCAATTAATCTCAGAACTTGAAAGCAATATTTTCTCAAAATTAAATGTTGCAGATATCACAGACATTAAAGATTACGCTGAAAAGATATTTTTCCAAGGTACAGAAGTTCTTAAAGAAGAAGTTTGGGGAATAAAAGATACTGTTAAAACAATTGATTCAACTTCTTTAAAAAGAGATTATTTCGATAAAAGTATACAGTTTGTCAAAGAAGATTTAACAGATGCAATTTCAGAAGAAAGTGTTGCAACATCTCAACAAATAACAGAAGTTTCTGAAGCAGTAAACACATTAAAAGAAGAGTTAACAGACATAATTTCAGAAGAAAGTGTTGCCGCCTCTCAACAACTAACAGAAGTTTCTGAAAAGTTAGATACTGTAAAAGAAGACATCAGCAAAATTATTTCTGAAGAAAGCGAAGAATCTTCACAACAAGTAAAAAAAGTTGCATCAGCAATAGACAACTTAAAATCAGAAATCAACAAGCTTGTTTTAGAAGAACAAGGACAACAGATAGAAATAGCCTTACAAAACTTGCAAACAAAGTTTGTAACACAACTTGTACAAATAGCTGACAATATATCTTTTGAAGAACAAGCTGATGAAATAAACGAAAATATTTTATCAACATCAGAAACTGCATTAAACACAATAAATGACAGTTCAACAAAAATATCATCTCAACTTGACCAATTAAAAGATGATATCAATGATGTACAAAAAAATACTGCTGAAAGCAGTAAAGAGATTGTCACGAGTGTAAACAGACTTGATGAAACGTTAAAAGCCAATGTAGCAGAAGAAATAAAAGACCTGACTTCAAAAATCAGATTGATGACAAACGGCTTAAGAGATGATGAAAATTATTCATACACTCTACCTGATGTTGAAATAGATATAGCTAAAATAAGAAAAGACTTAGCAGATCTGCAGAATATCTTAATTAATCCAAACAGTCTGACAGAAGATTACAGCGTTGATATAGTAACAAGAATCAGTGACTTAAAATCTGCAGTACAAAAAATGCAAGAAAGTCCGATAACTCAAGAAGTAACAGAAATTAAAGACATGTTTAGCGGACTCACTGAAGATATATCAAGCATAAGCAAAAGAACAAATAAGCTAATTATTTCTTCAGACGAAGTAAACAAAAAATTGCTATCTAATATTACAGCTTTTACTTCACTAATAAACACATTTGAAAAACAAAGCAAATCATTCTACAATTCTACATTTTTAAAAGATATTTACAAAAAAGTAGATGTTATTACTAAAGGTACAGAAGCTTTAATTAGTTCAAACCAAGCTGTTAATGAAGCTTTTGTCTACATGGGAGAATGGATAGATACAGCAAGTGACTCTTTTGACAACTTGCAAAGTGATATTACAAAAATTAAGAAAAATTTGCTATCAGGCGACGAAGACCTTGCAAACAAATTTGAAGGTGCGATAACAGCTATCAACCAAAGATTAGACGAGCAAGAAAATAAAATAAACCAAATTTTGGCTCAACAGTCAGAATCACAAGAATTGAAGTCTTTACTTGAATATGTAGCTTCACAAGTAAGTGTTACAAACGAAAAAATTATTGAAAATGAACAACTTACTCAAAAAATTCTTAGCATGGAAAAACAATTGAAGAAAATAGAAAAAAATATCGCCATAATTACCGAGTACATTGATGATGACGATAATTATGACGAATAGTCTTTATTCTATTCTTTAGTTATTACTTGTCACAAGTTTAAAAGTTGCAAGATTTTTAATTGCAAACAGTTTTGTCTTCATATTTTGTTCTTCATTTATTTTAAATATTCTAATAATACGTTGAATTTCTGCTAAATTTTTTCTTGATGAAATGTCATAAACATTCTTTATAGGGTCTGAAACTACGTCCATAATTGTATTTAATTCATGTTCTTGCATATTTTCAATTCCTCTAAAACTCTATATTCTAATAAAGTGATGATTGAGAAGAAAATTGCCTAATTTGTTTGCAAATGTTAAGAAATATATACAAATTATTTAAAATTTATATACACAAAGTTTGTTCCTAATTGATATAGTGGATAAAAAAGCAATGTTTTAGTATATAATATTACATATAAGTCATGATATAAGGAGAGTTTATGTTACCTATAGTCACCGAAGAACATACATCACTGGCATTTGCAGAAATATTCCAAGATGTACACGGTTGGCGTAAAAAAATGATTCACTACATAAAGGACGAAAACCCCGAAATCAATAGTGCAATTATCGAAGCAGCCAACAATACAGATTTAGATCCAAAAGCTGTTGCTCTAGGCGCATACATGACATATATATTAATTGAAATGGCAGCAAAAGACGACTCAAATATGAACTTTGAAATTGACGAGTAGTCTTATTACTGAACAATTTTTACTTTAAAATTTTGAATCGGCTGATTTGTTAAAAGTTTTTTCTGGTTCTCCAGATTATTTTTTATTGCAAATATCCAGCCGGTTTTTGGGTTGACAAAAAGAAAGAATGCAGCTTGACTTTCAATAACCTTCTGTTGGCTATCAATCAACAACTCTCCCTTGTCTGATAATTCAAAAACAGTAAAAGATAACGGTGTAGTCAAATTGCTGTCGATAAAAGCATCAAACTTAGTATTTTTAAGCTTAGTAGTATCTCTTAATAGAGCTTGGTCTTTATAAGTAGTACACCAACGATACAATTTTGTTATTATTTCGTCAGTTTTATTATTGTTTTCTTTCATTCATCAATCTCACAAATTCATCTACAAGCTTTTCATTCCACTTTTTACCTGTTTCAAGCTTAATTATTTCCAACGCCTCGTCTTTTGTTCTTGCAATTCTATATGGTCGGCTTTGAATCAATGCAAAGTATGAATCAATTAACAAAATTATTTGCGAAGACAAAGGAATTTCTTCTCCACTTAGTTTGTTAGGATATCCGCTTCCATCCCAATTTTCGTGATGTGCCTCAATAATGGGGACAATATCTGCAATCGAACTAATCGGTTGCAGAATCTTTCTTGCAGCAATAAGAGGATGTTCTTTAATTTTTTGTTTTTCATCTTCAGAAAGAGGTTCTTTTTTGTTCAGAATATCCTCAGGAATCATCAATTTACCGATATCATAAAGCATCATAGCTATTTTAAGCTTATCAATATCTTCTTTAGGTAATTCCAGTTTTCTTGCAAGTTCAATTGCTAAAGAAACTTTTTCTTTAGTAACACCTCTTTTATAATGAGCATTATAGGTCTGAGCTATTGTATCTGCAACTGAAAAAAGAGTATCCTTAGTTTCTGCGGTATCAATAGATTTTAACTTGGAAGTAATCTCTTTTGCAATTTTATCAGGTATTGGCACTTTTTGTTTTGTTAAAATGTCCATAAATGCGCCAAAGGCAACTTCATGCCATTCTGACTCGTCTTGAGAGCTTTTCGCCAGTGTAACCCGATTTCTACCGTTAATCTTAGACTTATACATAGCTTGGTCAGCCATGTCGAGCAATTCATCCAATTTTATAGAGTGTTCTGGGAAAGTAGCAACCCCAACACTAGCAGTAATATGGCCAATAGTATCCAACTCTTGTGCCTCAATAGCAGCTCTGATTCTTTCTGCAGCGACCATGGCCCCCTTAGAATCAACACCGGGTAGTAAAACAGAAAATTCTTCACCACCCAAACGAGAAGGGACGTCTATAGAACGTGCATTTTTTTTCAAAATGTCAGCAATAGTCCTAATAGCCAAATCACCAAAAAAGTGACCATAAGTATCATTAATTTTTTTCAAATAGTCTAAATCCAAACTAACCAAAGAAAACGGCTGTTGAAGACGTTGCGCACGTTCCAACTCTTTTTGAAGAGCCTGATTAAAGTATCTGCGGTTATAAAGTTCAGTTAAAGAATCAGTAACGGCTTCTTTTTTCAAGTTTTCAAAAAGATTAGCGATAGTTATAGCCATTTCAACTTGATTAGCAAACAAAGTTAAAAAGTTCAGCTCCTTATCAGTAACCTCTTCTCTTGGAGAAAATACCATCATAACCCCAAAAGGCTTATTTGACGGAGAGAGCGGAATACATATAACGCTCTTACTAATACCCAGTTTATTAATAGACTCAATATTTTCTGGCGTAAAATCATACAAGAGATTATTAATAACATTCATATAATCAGTTGTATGTAATATATTTTTTTCTTCTATTGCTCTTGTAATGAGCATTTTTGAGTCATACTTAAGGTGATACTCATGGATATCAATGTTTTTTTCTTGTAAAAATTGGACAAGTTTTTTAAAGATAGGGCTTTCAGAAAAAGCTTTAACCTTATAATATTTACCCTTTTCATCGTCACATACCTGTAAGATAGTACTATTTATATAGCCCATTTCACCATGTAACGAATTAACAAGCTTTTGCAGCACGCTGGATAACGGTTCTGAGGAGTTCATCAATTCCCATACATGCTTTAATGTTAAAAAAGCCTTATTAGCCTGATCTAACTCTTGCGTACGCTGAACTATCTCTTTTTCTAAAGCGAGATTTCTTTCATATATTTCAAGAAACTCCTTTTTATTATTAGAGATGCTGTATTCTATTTCATTAACTTTTCTTGTATATTCTTTTAGCTTTTTAAATAAATCCATGTGTTACCGATTAAACTATTTAAAAGACCGTTATTGAGTCATTATACTACTATTTATTAGAATATGTAAAATACTTGTATTACTTTATAAAAACAATACCATACAAAAGATTTACTAATCTTAATCCATTTTACTTTTTTTGGTGGAGTCATAAATTTAATATATTTATTATTATATGAGAGTTGAAATCGTCACAGATATTACAAATTTGAATTAAAACCCCATACAGAATATTAAAGGATAAATAATGAGCAGCAAACAGGAACAAAAGCTCCGACAGTCAATATTAAAATACAATACTGAGATGTTAAAGCTCAAAGAAGATTTGGTTTATTCAGAAGAAGCAAACATAAGATACAACAAATTAGTTGTAAAAAAAGCTATATGTAAAAAAGCACTTGAAGAAACCAAAACGCCTTTTTTAGAAAGACTGCTCAAAAAATTCTCTCACAACAAAGAGAAAAAGCTTATTTGCGACTACTTTAAGTCTTAATTATTTAGTAAAATTTAAAAGCCTGAATGTCTTTTTCTTTTCTTCTGCCATTCTGTCGGGAAGTTCGTAGCATTTTAGGCATCTGGCTTCATAAGTTTCATCCCCGCCAATCATAATCAATGGTGAAGATTTATCCGCAGGTGCACCATTAATAAGTCTTTGCGTCCTTGTAGCATGGTCAGATCCGCATTTCATGCAAACAGCCGTCAATTTATCAACTTTATCTGCAAGACACAAAAGTTCAGGCATTGCACCAAAGGGTTCACCTTTAAAATCCAAATCCAATCCGGAGGCAATGACTCTTTTGCCGTGTTCTACCAATTTACGAACTACTGGAACTATTTCCATATCAAAAAACTGAATCTCATCAATGGCAACAATTTCATCATCAGAAGAAATATAATTGAGTATGTCTCTGGCGTTTTTTACAGTAATTGCATCAAGCCAAAGACCATTTCTTGACTCTATATAATCCCCTTTTGCTCTCGTATCAATCTCGGGAGAAATAACTTTAACTTTTTTCTGTGCAATTATACATCTTTTAACACGTCTTAAAAGTTCTTCTGTCTTTCCGCAACTCATCGGCCCGGTTATTATCTCAAAAGAGTAAACCATAATTCTCCCCAATCTCTAATAAAATTTGCCTTATCATTTATATTTAAACAATATTTTTAGCAAACATCTTCCTCTTATTATATGATAAATTTAAAAGAAAGTTTAATAATTAGCCTGATTATTTACAGCGTGTTAACATGTCATCATGCCAAAAATATTGTTAGTATCGGACAACGAAAATCAAAATAAAATAATATCTCATGCAATATCAAAAAATTCTGTTGCTATTATTACAGCGACAGAAGAAAAAACAGTGTTAAACTATGCAGAAAAAAGTCTTGTATCGCTTATTATAGTTGACGAAGAAAACCAAAACTGCGATCCGATTATATTGTGCAAAAAACTACAGTCATACACATTAAAAGAAAACATTGCAATAATAGCACTTCTAAAACAAGATACAGAAAATACAGAGCTATTAAAGCTTACAAATGCATATATAACAAAGCCCATAAATGAGAAAATATTGGCAGCCGCAATAAATTCTAATTTAAAGCTTAAAAAAGCTGTTGACACTTTGTCTATGAACAACAGTGAACTTGCAAAAAGCTTATACCAGCTCGATGTACTTTATAATACATCAACACAACTTGCAGGTTCATTAAACAAACAAAAGCTCATAAACATAATGATAGACGGATTGGAAAAAAGCTTGAGTTTTTCTCTGTCCTCAACATTAGTTTTTAATGATGAACATGATATTGATCTGATAATTAACTCACTATACGCAATATCACCTCGACTGGAACATTCACTTAAGCTAAGAGCAATTTTAAGCTATAGAGCCCTTTTTGACAAAAAAAGAATCCCGTATGACTTAAATATCAACGATATAAAAGTAACTAAGCACATCAAACATCCTTTAGAAGAATACGACCTTAACATACTGAAGTTTGATAACCTTTTTGCTCCGATAAACGTTGGTGAAAAGTTTTTTGGTCTTATTGAAGTCTTTAGAGAAAACGAATTTTCACAAGAAGATACAACCTGTTTCCAAACCCTTGCACGACAGGTATCTTTGCCATTAGAAAATGCGTCATTATATGAGGAAATCAAAAAAACGAATACAAAACTGGAAAAACTCGAACGCCTTAAATCAGAGTTTATATCAATAGTTTCACACGAGCTAAGAACACCTCTAACAGCAATCAAAAACTCTTTAGAAATCTGTCTTAGCGGCAAAGCTGGCGATGTAAGCTCGATTATGGATAAATTTTTGAATATGGCCAAAAGAAACGTTACAAGACTTTCCGGAATTATTAACGATCTTCTTGACCTTTCAAAAGTAGAAGCAGGAAAAATGGACTTCAAATTTGAAAAGGCAAACATCAATACTCCTGTTGAATTTATCAAAAACACTTTTGAAAATGTTGCAAAAGAAAAGAATATAGAACTTATATTAGAAAAAGATCAAGACACTTACCTCACATACTTTGATAATCAAAGAATAGAACAGGTTATGTCTAACCTGATTTCTAATGCAATAAAATTCACTAACGAAAACGGTAATATCGTTGTTAAAGTTGAAAATATTAAACTTGCAGACGTCGATAAAACAAAACTTCTCGGATACGAAAACCCTGTATTTTATGAAAATTACATAAAAATTTCAGTTAAAGACAGCGGTATAGGTATAGCAGAAGAAGATCAGAAAAAAGTCTTTGACCAATTCCAGCAAATAGAAAACTCTCTTAACAGAAAAAACGGCGGCACAGGCCTTGGGTTACCTATTGCTAAACAACTTATTGAAGCACACAAAGGTTTTATCTGGGTAGAAAGCGAAATTAACAGAGGTACTACATTCTCTTTCATTATTCCGATATTAAGTGAAAAAGAAAAATTCATAATTGACTTGGATAAAGAAATAAACAAAGCAAAAACCTGTAACCAAAGCCTTTTGCTTGTATTAATTAAAGAAGAATCTGAATCTTGCGAATTTTTAAAAGACATGCAAGAAGGAAAAATCTCAATTATAAGAAAAACAGCAAACACCAAAGAAGCATACTTTTCAGAAAATAATGCAAACTATTTAGCAGTTATGATTCCAGAAGCCGACAAGTTTGCACAAAGCTTTATCGAAAAGAAAATAGAAAGCACAATATCGTCATCAGAACAACAAACTGTAAAATATGATATATTGTATTCAACAGCGACTTTTCCAGAAGGTGGAACTGATGCAAAAGAATTATTTGAAACTGTAGAAAAATCACTAAAGCACAACAACCTGGCGGAGGTATAAATATATGGATAATAATAAAAAAATTCTCATAGTTGATGACGAGCAAGACATCGTAGAGACTCTAAAATTTATGCTCGAAGCACAAGGTTATGAATGTTTTTGCGCATACGATGGCGAAGCTGGCCTCAATATGGCTAAAGAAATAATGCCAGACTTGATGATACTTGATGTAATGATGCCTAAAATTAACGGCTACAAAATTAGCAGACTGCTAAAATACGATAACAAATACAAAGATATCCCTATCATAATGGTAACAGCTCGTTCACAAGAAGATGATAAAATAATCGGACAAGAAACCGGCGTAAACGAATATATAACAAAGCCTTTTGAATTAGACGAAGTAATAAACAAAGTTAAAGAATACTTAGATTAACAGGAAGCCATCAAAAATGGAGTTTGTAAGAAATAAAACACTTGAAAAACTAAAATATGACCTTGTAAGAGACAATCTTATCAAATACGAGGACTTAGAAACTGCAGAACAAGTTGCTGCTGCCCAAAACGTTAACATAGGTCAAGTTTTAATATCATCAGGGCTAATTGAAGAAGATACTTTGCTCAAGTTTCTTGAAAGCAAACTCCACATACCATACGTAAATCTTGAAGATTACTCGCTTGATAAAAAATGTTTAAGCTACATAAATTTAAATAACGCACAGAAATACAAAGTTATTCCTCTTTTTGAGATTGAGGGCATTTTGACAGTTGCTATGTCAGACCCGTTGGATTTGTTCGCAATAGACAAAATTGTAGAAGACGCAAAATGCGAAATAGAGCCCGTTATTTCATCAGAAAACGCAATTATAAAGAAAATCGAAGAATATTACACAAGCTCAAGCTCTGTCGGACAAATTTACATTGACGAAAACAAGCCAAAATACGATTGGAGAGAAGTTTTAAGCAACCAAGACTTAACCAACAGCCTCTCTGATGAGCATATTCAAAAAATGATTAGGGCAATACTAAAACAGGCAATATCTCAAAACATACACGAGCTGTTTTTTGAGCACGTTCCTAACGGTTTGAGCGTAATTTTTAGAGAAAATTCACAAAACATATTAACCGGAGAAATACCGTCAATTCTTGTTTCTTCATTCATTGCAAGGCTTAAAACACTTTCAAATCTTGATCCTACTGTTTCAGAGCTTCCACAGCTTGGAAAACTAAGTTTTAAAGTTGATGATATAGCATTAATTGCTAGTATTTCAGCATTCCCTACTATACATGGAGAAAGAATATCCATAAAAATATATAAACCGCCTAAAAAGCTTACTGAATGTGGCTTAGACGACAAAAAAATAAACATAATATCTAAAGCAATAAATGAACCGGGCATAATTCTTGTTTGCGGTTCTGCTTTGTGCGGAAAAACGCACATGATATACTCCATTCTTTCTGAAATAGCATCAGAAAATAAGAATGTCATGACAATAGAATCCATAACAAAATACAATTTAGAAAATGTTAACCAGTGCGAGCTTAACGAACACATTGGCTTTAACCTTGATAAAGCAATGAGATTTATTGAGTTTCAATCTCCCGATATATTGTATTTTGAAGGAATAAACACAAAAGAAGGTTTAGATTACTTCACATCACTTGTTTTCAAAAACAAAACACTTATTACAGAGTTCTTGGCTGAAAACATTGCAGACTTAATGAAAAAATTCTCTATAAGTGAATTTTCAATGTTTAAATCAATGCTGACTTGTATGATATTCTTGCATAGCAAAGAAAGTGTTGAAGTATTTGACAAGCAAGCACTTGAAAAATACTTCACATAGCCTGTGACACTGCACATACAACAATGATTTATTATAGTATGCCAAGATATTGAAGCCCTATAAAAATACAAATTAACTTGTTTGATGTGATTAAGCTGTCCAATTTGCTTAGTTAGCCAAGATACTGAAGCCATATGAAAAAGTACTAAGTAGTGGGAAGGCCTGTGGCCCTAAACAAATACCAATGGACTTGTTGTTAACAATTTATGTGTCTAATTGACATAGTTAGCCAAGATATAGAAACCATATAAAATCACTTACCAACAGACCATCTAATACCACCAGTGAGTGATACACCGTTACGACCACCGTTGTGTATCATTGCTTGACCAAAAGCTATAAATCTGTCTTTAAATCTTTTTTGAATACCTGCTCCATATTGTACATATGGGTCTATACTCATCTCAGGTAATCTTACATCATTTGCTGTTACCTTACTATCATCTAGTAAGTTCCATATCATTGCTACACTTAAATATGGTTGCCATCCGTTTTTTGTGTTTCCGATAAGTTTTAATCCCGGTGCAAGTTGGATTGCGTTAAGCGGGTCACTTTTTATTCTTACACCTGCTCCGTTTGTATAATCAAATGTATTTACGAATGTATATGATATTAAGAAGTTTGGTTGTAAGATTATTCTTCCATCTTTAAATTCAAAGTTGTATCCTGTTTTGTTTCCTATTCCGGCTAACAACATTGCATAGTTTTCATTTCCATACATTGTACTTGCATCTCCTGCTGTTGCTCCAACTGATAATGTTGTTGCGTTAAAGAAGTTGCCTTTATACATTGTTGCTGTTCCGCCTAAGATACCACCGTTTTGATATGCATCTACTCCGCTATAACGTTGTGACGCTCCGTTGTATCCTACGTATCCTGTTAATACTCTTTCCCAGCCTTTAGCTACCGGTGTGAGTGAGCTATCGTATCCGACTAATGTTCCATAGTTGATGTTTGATACTTTAGGGCCATTGTTTAACGGGATATTTTCAAAGCTTGCATATGGTTTTACCCAGAAGCCTGATGTATCTTCTTTTGTTAAAAGTGGGGAGAATGTTCCTACATCTGTTGCGTCTCCTGTTGGAGATACTGCATATCTTCCTGTGTTTTTCATTGCTACACGTTCAAGATATGGTATGTTCATAAATGTATCAGAATGTTGGAATGCATAGTTAAATGTTTGTAGTTGGGTTGTATATGCGCCTGCTTGAGTTGCTACGCTAGGTGCTAATACTGCAGGGTTAAATGCATCAGATGGATTTGAAGAACCTCCACCATCAGATGTTGATCCACCTCGGCTGAATGTGAAGAATCCCTCATCAGGGTTGTAGCTTACTTCGTATTTGTATATCGGTGAGTAAGCTATCGGACTTGCTCCTGTGTAGCTTACTTGTGATTTATAATCATCTGTTGCAAACTGAATATTGGTTAAATCTTTTGTGGCATCATTTATAAGATTTATATTGTTAACACCGATTTTAGCAGAATCACTAACTACAACATTATCAGGTAATGTATCCATTTTTTCATTTTGAAGGTCAACATCCACCGCCATGTTAATGTTTCCGTTGATGTTTGCCGATTTCATAATCTGTTGTTCTGCAACACCGTTTATAAATCCTAATGTACCTGAATTTATTGTAAAATCAGAATTTTGAAATACATTATTTTTCCCAAGATTTAAATTAACATTTTCACTTGTTACTTTTGCATTTATTACAGAGTTATTAAGATAAATTGTACCTGTTTTATCACCTGTTAGTGTAAGATTGTATGAGTTTGTACGGTCTATTTCATACTTACCTGTTTCAGCATTTTTCTTAGAGACACCACCATCTATTTGGTCATCAAAGACTATTGAACCTTTATTTTGTGCTTGAAGTTTAATTGTTGGAGATGAATCTTCTGCGGTTTCCACAAATATTGCGTTAGGAATCTTACCTCTATAGTCTTCTGTATAGTTTCCAGAGAATACATTTGTTTGATTGTCAGCTATAAAGTTCATATCTTTTGAGGTGTAAACAGCACCTCCAATAGCTAAATTATTGTCAGATTCAGTTTTTGCATAGTTATTTATAAAAGAGCCGTATATACCACCTATTAAATTTTGTTGATCATCTTGTTG
The DNA here is from genome assembly GCA_944326545.1 of Candidatus Gastranaerophilales bacterium. GTDB lineage: Bacteria > Cyanobacteriota > Vampirovibrionia > Gastranaerophilales > Gastranaerophilaceae > Limenecus. The sequence goes on from CALVEH010000002.1 coordinate 179,241, forward strand.
ACCAATTTCACCATTGTTGTATATTGCTCCACCTATAGCATAAGACGGTTTGGAAAAAGCATAGTTACCAATAAAATCACCTTTAATATTTCCAATAGTACTTCTATTATAAATAGCACCACCATAGCTTGTTCCACCTTTAGCAGATGAATAATTACTAATAAAATCTCCTGTTATGTTACCTATTTTCCCTTGATTATTATAAATAGCCCCACCTTCGGCAAAATTAGAAACTGAAACAGAAAGAGCTCTATTACCAATAAAATTACTATTTATAGCCAAAATAGTTGAGTTTTCAGAGTTAGAGATTGCCCCACCTTGAACTTGGGAAAACTCAGCATATCCATAATTACCCAAAAAATCGCCTTCAATAAAGTCTATGCAACCATTAGCAACATTTGCTATTGCACCGCCTCTAACATAGTTGTACTTTGAATAAGCGTAATTTCCAATAAAATCACCTTGGATTTGATTTATCTCTCCACCATTATTAAAAATTGCACCACCACTAATATAATATCCACTTGGTGCAGCATTATTTTCAATAAAATCACCAATTATTGTGGTTTTTGTAGCACCTGTATTATAGTGATTAATCGCACCACCATTTGTAGCACCTGTATTACCAATAAAATCGTTATTAATATGAAGCTCACCGTTTTCCAGAATAAAATTATCAAGCCTAGAAGAAAGACGTTTGTTATCAACATAGTATTTAACATTAAAAACAAAATTATGATTATCGGGTTTATTGGTATCAACACCTGTAATTGTATAATTATTTTGAGAATCTGCTACATCTTTATGACCATATTCTGTTTTCATTAAATCAATGCGATAATTTATAGGCATAAGCTTATTTTCAGTATCTGACCATTCATATTTTGTTATTGTGTTTTCGCCTGCTTGATCGACCTTTGTCAGGGTATAAGCATTATTATCACTTTTAGGTAGAGGCACATCATTTGCAAAAGCATTTTGCTGAGCCAACAAAGCAAAAGCACCTATTGCAACGCATATCTTTAAAAAATTATTATCAATTCTACCCATAATAAAATCCTTCGGTTTAACAATTAACTATCTTCTAAAATCGACAATTAAACTTATAAACTTTAGAAAAAATTGAAAAAATTTACAAATTTGTAACAAATCAAAACCCAAAAAACATCTTATATTATGTATTTTTTTGTTAAAAATTTGTAACAATTTTATAAAAAACGGAAATATTTCTGAAAAAAATTTGTTTATAAGTATATAAGGAACCGAAGGGAAAAAAGGAATAGTTAATTTTGACAGTTACAGGGATTAAATATCAACCTGTCGGAGATTCTGGCGTACCAGCTTCTGAATCAAAAGCAGTTGAGAATAATAGCTTTAATAGTTCAAAAATAAATCCGTTTATGACCGGAGATAGCTCTTATGTGCAAAAACCTGTTGCACCCAAAGAAACTCCTTTATTCGGCAATAAAATCATCAGTGAAAATACAAAGAATGAACAACAAGTTCAAAGCAATAACTGGTTTAATAGTTTAAAAAATACAAATATTGGTTGGTACAACACTTATGTACCTACTAACAAGGCAACATCGCCTTTTAATCCACAAGTAACAACAGATAAAGCAAATCTGTTCTCTACAAATAGAACAGTTACTCAGCCAAATAGAAAAAGCAATGAAGCAGCTATTAAAGGAGCTTTAAGCTATTTTCCAAGCGCATCTGATTTACAATTACTTGTTGAATCAAACCCAAGAATTACAGCCATTCTTGCAGAAAACGGCTTGCCAGTAAAAGTAAACTACGACAACTTAAAAACAATTAAACATACGCACATTGCAACAACAGTTGAGTTTGCAAGAGCAATTGGCGAAGAACTTGGAATGAGCGAAAGCGATATAAAAACAATGGAAGTTGGTGCAGCATTGCATGACACAGGCAAATCACTTATTCCATCAGAAATTCTCAACAAAAACGGTAAATTAGACAGCGATGAAAGAGCTGTAATTAATTTACACTCTGTTTTGGGCTATGAAATATTAAAATCTGCTGGTTATGGTGTTAACGTTGCTGAAATAGCAAGAGACCACCACAACCCAAAATCAACTAATAAAATGGCACAAATCGTAAGAGCCGCTGATGTTTACTCTGCAATGAGAGAAGAACGTCCATACAAAACAGCAAAAACTCACGAAGAAGCAATGGCAGTATTAAAAGACATGAAAATCAATCAAAATATATTGGATGCACTCGACAGAAAATACGGAACACAAAACACTGTTGCTACTTCAAATCCTTTAGCTGGCGGTATTCAATCTGCAGTTGCTTAATATCAACCGACAAAGTATCGTGATTATTCATAGCTTCTTTTAGGTGGTATTTATACTGTTCGTCGTTGCCTGTTTCTTTATACAGATGAGCAATCGTATAGTTAACATCCCCGTTATATGGGTTATTCAGCAATGAATTTTTAAGGAGCATGACTGCATCTTCATAATTATTTTCTTTGGCAAGAATTTTTGCCAATATAACAGCCGCATTATCGTCTTTAGGATTAAGCTCTAATGTCTTTTGCAGGTACATTTTTGCCAAATTATTATCACCCTCATCATAGTATATTGAAGCAAGATTAAAACATGCCCAACTGTAATCAGGAGACAACTCCAATACTTTTTGGTATAAGGCTTTAGCATCTTCTCTCTTGCCTGTTTTATCATATTCATAAGCAAGATAAAACAATGCTAAATAATCATTAGGGTTAAGTTCTATAGCTGCATTCAAACATTTTATAGCAAGGTCATGTTCTGATTGCTTGGAATATATAAATCCAAGGTTAAAATAACTGTTCGCATCGTCTTCTTCCAGTTGCAAAACTCTCTTAAAGTATGGGATTGCCTTTTCATAATCACTAGTTTGCAAATAAGCATACCCAAGATTGTATAGGTAATCAGGTTCATCTGGTTTGATATTCAATGCATTTTGGTACGAAATTATTGCCTTATCAAAATTTTTTAAATTTTCGAGGACAATCCCTGCATTATAATGAAGACGAGGATCTTCAGGAAATCTTTTTAAAAGATAGTAGAGTTGCTTTAAAGCATCCTCGTTGTAACCGTTAATTAAAAACTCAACAACGAGTTCTCTTCTAACCGCAAAATCAGTCGGATTTTCTTCCAGTTTTTTAGTTAATTCGTTAATTTTAGACTGACTATCCATAAATAGATTTTACCTTTTTAAATTCAATATATCAATATTCGCTTGACAATAAAAGGTTTTTACAGGAATATAATAAATGTGTTCGAAAGATCACATTTTGAAAATTAAATACTATTTGCCCTGGTGGCAGGAACCAATAGGGCAAGAAGCTACAAAAACAATTAAGTATTGTTTTTGACATGGCGTTCAGAACACACGGAGTGTTCCGCCACAATACACGTTTGAAAATTAAATACTATTTGCCCTGGTGGCGGAATCGGTAGACGCGTCGGACTTAAAATCCGATTGGGCTCACCCCCAGTGCCAGTTCAAGTCTGGCTCAGGGCACCACTTTTAAAGACCCACTATATGTGGGTCTTTGTTTTAGTCGGGGATATAAAATGGATTGCAATACGTTTGAAAAAGAAAAAAAAAGCTACCTTAAAAGGTTTTTGGCTTTTATTTTCAGCGTTAATTTTACAATTATTTTTGCATTTCTAATTAAGTATATAGCAGGCATCTTTTTCCATGATTGTGTCCCAGCAAACATAACAGAACATTTTAATCTGTATGTGATGGATTTTCGACCAGAAAATGCAGAAAAAATGCAGTTTTTTGGATGTTTGATATTTTTCCCACTAATTTACATGCTTTTTATGAAAATACTTGATAAAGCATTAGTTAATGTAAATAATAAACTATTTAATCTCATAGCCTTTTTAGAAATTACATTTCCTTTATTATTAACTGTATTTCTTTGTGTAAATATAGATAATGATGCTTTGAATATTTTGTACCTTGGAATAAAAAGCCCTTTTTTATATTTGGCATGGGCAATAATATCACTTTTATTAATATACTTATATGAAAAAGCAAATAAAAAACTCAAGTACACAATAAACACAGGTATAGGACTAATCAGCGCAGCTGTATTTTACACAATTGCAAAGCTATACTACACCCCAACATACGATTTTTCTGAAGCATCAATTATGCATTTTGCTTCATACTTTAGTCCTGTTTATAAAGTATATTCAGGACAGACAATAGGTGTTGATTTTACTAATTTGTACGGATACTATCCATATTTTTACAATATCGTTTTCAAGATTTTCAACAATGCCTCAGTGCCATTTTTTAGCTTAATAAACAGCTTGCTAGTATGTTTATCAACGTTTTTTGTATTTATAACTATATTTTTAAATGTAAAAAATAAAGTTTTGGCTTTTAACTTTTTTCTCACATACGTTTATTTATACAACTTTGCTAATATTTTTTCGACACACACACTTTATTTTCTCCAATTCATGCCACATAGAATATTTTTCATAACTTTTATAATGGCATTTGCTTCTTTGTATACCAAAATAAAACAAGTTAATGTTCAAAATATAATGAATGTTATAGGATATCTAATATCTTTATTATCAATACTTTGGAATATAGAATCAGGATTAATTGTTCTGTTTGCTTGGACTCTATTTTTAATTTACAGACAAATTGAAGAAGATATTCAAAAAGGTACAAAAACACAAGTTAATAAGTTTTCTATCTATGTTGTTGCACCAATCATTGTTATTTTAAGCTTTTTGGCAATTATAAAACTGATAACATTTGCCAAAAGTGGAGTATGGACAAATACAAACAGCAATTTTTACTATCAAACATTATTTTACAAAGCCGGATATTATATGCTCCCGATGCCTCTTTTTAAACATCCGTGGCTGCTAGTTATATTAGCATACTTAATAGCATTGATAAGGCCAATAAACTACCTATTTGACAACCAAAATAAAAAAGAACAAGATACTGCAATGTTTTTGTTATTATCTCTCTGTGGTTTAGGAATATTTGTATATTATCAAGGAAGAAGCTATATTCTTAATCTGGTTGGCGTCAGTTTTCCTGCTTTGATAATAACAGCATTGCTATGCAACACATTCATTAAAAATGCGTTTAATAACAATATTGAAAAAATTCATAGTTCAATCAATATAGCAAAAATCACGTTATTACTTTTGCCAGTACTGTACTTTTCAATATCTACAGTCAATTCGGTTTTTATAAAAAGTCCTGTTCCGTATTTTGACCTGCTAAAACAAAATGTTTCACAAAACGGATCATGCATAAATAATTATCTATTTATAAAAGAAAATACTTCTGATAACGAAAAAATTGATATACTTACAATAGATGCAGATACGTTATACTCCATGCTAAAAAGGAGCGATAACCTAAAATTTAACACTTATATTGATTGGTGTGATAAAGCACAATATCAAAAGGTATTTGATTACCTACAAAAATCTAATAATACTCTTGTAATTGACAGATATGTAGCTGATAATTTTAAAAAATACGAAAGAACAAAATTTGAAAAATTGTTTAAAGAAAAAGGATACGTAATAACCGCTCAAAACAAAGATTTATATATTATTAAACAAAAAATGAACAAAAAAAGTTTTACATCGTTATATAAGATGTAAGGACAAAAAAGATATGAACGACGAAAAAAAAGAAAAAACATGTAACGGATACGAAGCAATGTACACATTCCTAAGCGAAGATGATTTTAACAAACATCTCGAGGTATGTGAAGCTTGTGCAAAAGAACACGCAAGAATGCAAAGAGTTTCCGAACTAATACAAGAAGCTAAACCATATATAAAAGAAAAGCAAAAACAAAGCAGAATACTTAAAAGTGCAGCAGCCTTCTTTGTGGTAGCATTTGCAACATTAAGTATCCCTGTATATATGGCTGGAGCTAATATGTATGATAACATGGTTGCCCAAAACACATTAACAGCCCAAGAACTTGGATTTCCTGTTGATGAGTACGGGTTGCTGTATGTGGAATAGGTAATGGATTTAAAAGATATAATAACAAACCACGGTAATACCGTGAGAAGCATAATAAAAAGAATAACAAACGAACAAAACGAAGACCTTGAACAAGAGGTTTATACAAAAATATGGAAACACTCAGACAAATATGAAGAAAGAGGGGTCATACAGGCGTGGATAAAAACAATCAGTGCAAATTTATCCAAAGATTACCTAAAATCTTCACAAAAAAAATTATCCGACAATACAACAAATGACGAAACAGTAATGTCATTTGTACCAGATCAAAAAGAGAGTCCGGAATCTCTTTTAATCAGAAAAGAACGTCAAAAAGAAATTTCTGAAGCAATTAACAAATTAAAACCTAAATTTAAAGAAGTAATTATGCTTTATGAAATTGAAAACAAATCGTACGAAGAAATATCTCAAAAAATAAAATGTCCTATAGGAACGGTTAAATCTCGTTTATACAATGCAAAAAAAGAACTGGCAGTAATGCTTGAACACTTAATTTAGAAAGGATATACAATATGAAAAAATCATTAATCATTGCAGGTCTTGCTGCAAGTATTATGCTTACGTCTACAATCGCAAATGCAGCAACAACTCCTGCAAATACAGACAAACAGCCAGCAGGCGTAGAAAAACAATTACCTAAAAAATGTGATAAAAAAATGAAACGTTCACCAATAGATGAAAGACTAAAACTTACTGATGAACAAAAACAACAAGCTCATGAAATCAGAATGAAAGGTCATAAAGAAATGAAGCCTATATTTGATAAAATTAAGGCTAAAAAAGCAGAAATAAGACAAATTGCAGACAATCCAAAACTTTCTGAAGACCAAAAAACTAAAAAAATAGATGCATTGGAAATAGAAATATTAAAACTTAAACAACAAGCAAGAAAAGTAAGAATCCAAAACGCAAAAGAATTTGAAGCTATTTTGACACCTGAACAAAAAGCTGAATTCAACAAAATGAAAGAAGAAGGCAGAAAAATGCACATGATGAAAAAGCGTAACGGTCATAAAAAACCTGCCAAATTCCCTCAACAAGCTCCTCAAAAATAAAACATACAATACCCGAAAATAAACACTCATAATATTTTTCGAGCCTTCCTTATTGCAAAAAATAAAGAAGGCTTTTTTATAAAATTTTAATAAAATCACGTTGACATGGCTATTTTCAGCTAGATATAATTGTACTTGGAAGTGGAGGGATATGAGAATATTTAGAGTTCTTTTAATAACTCTTTTTATGCTATTTGCAACAGGTTCTGTTATTGCAAAAGATTTTAATGTGCCTGAAAACGTAAAAATACAGCAAGAAATAAACCAAACGGGTTTTAATCTTCTTAACTCCAGTAATTACCACAAAAGAATAACCTTTTATTTAGTACCTCAAAACAAAGTAAAAACTAAAATCAATAAAAGAACTAATCGTATATACGTCTATAAAGGGACTCTGACATACATAGAAGATCCAAACGAACTTGCAGCGTTGCTAAGCTTGGACATAGCCAAACTCATGGATTATAAAGCAGGATTTTTCAGACAATTTTCTATAAGTTTCTCACCACGTAAATACGAGATAAAAGCAGACAAAAAAGCTGTAGATTTAATGGCTAAAGCGGGTTATAACCCTGTTGCACTTATAAATCTTATGAATAAAACAGCAGAAGAACCTAACTGGTTTGAGCATAATATTATGCACCACAAGGGCAAAGAAAGAGCAACGTACATTTATCAATATATTTACGAAAAATATCCCGTTTATATAGCCAATAACACATATCTAAAAGAATATGAATACCAAAACTTCCTAAGAGTAACTCCAAAAGCAAGAAAAAAAGTGCGTTTTATACAACAAGAACGAATAAAAATACAAGATTCAGAGAAATAGAAATGAAGATAATTAATAAAATAATAAGCATATTTATTATTGCAATTTATGCAACAAACATAACAGGTCCGTTATGTTATGCTAAAGCACAGCCAACCAAAAAGACAGTACTCAAAGCTACAATAAAAAAAGAAATTAAAAATGACCAACCCAAAACAAAATATGAGAGTGAAATCATAGAAGACGAGTTGGCAAAAGAAATAGAATCTCAGTCAGTACAAAAGATAAAATACAAAAAACTTGAAATAAAAGACGATGCAGTTGCAATTTTACCTGTGGACACAAAAGTACAAAAAAGAATATATAAAGAAGAAATTCTTGATGACGAAAAAGTTGTAATTAGCAAATCAAATAAAAAATACAAACCTTCCGATTATGTAAAACAAGTAAAAACAGAAAACGGCTCCGAGGTTATTTTAAGACCTGTAAAACGAATATCAACAAAAAGTAAAAGAATAAAAATAAAAAAAGATACAGGTGAAGAAGAATACAGAGTTCCATTCCCTTCAATAGGTGACAAAGTTGCGTTTAAAGTAGTTAAAGATGTCAAAAAAGACGGAAAAATAGTTATCCCCAAAGGGACAATTGTATATGCAAGTGTTGGAGAAGTTGCCCCAAGAGCAATGGGTGGAGCTCCTGCAGAAATGACTCTTGAAAATTTTGAAATGAAAGACAAAGACGGAAATATGATTTCTTTAGATGGAGAAATCGCAAGTAGCGGATATTCCCTTTCCTTTTGGATTGGGCTCGCTGAACTTGCAACAACACCGTTTTTATTCGGCTTAGCAGTACCTTTACTAAGGGTATTGCCGGGAGGACAAGCCGTTGTATCTCCTAAAAAGAATTACGTAGTATATTACTAAAGCAACGAGGTTAAAATGAAAAAGATAATTTTATTATTTATATCAATACTACTTTCGACATCATTCTGCTGCGCAGACGAGCCAAGATTAGACCAAGATGCTCCATATCAAAAAAAGCTTATGGAAATAGGGTTTAGAATTTTAAACGCCAATCGTGTAGATAAAAGAATGACGTTTTACTACAAAAACGACCAAGATGTTAATGCAAAAATCCTAAGTAGAACCAAGAAAATATACATATACAAAGGGCTAATCCCATTCATAGATAATGACGACGAACTTGCAGCTATCATTGCACACGAAATAGCTCACGGCTTAGATTTGCACGAAGGACTAGCAAGAAGAACAGCAATGAAATTGAGACCTATTAAATATGAGCAAAAAGCTGATCGAGTTGCTGTAGATTTAATAGTAAATGCAGGTTACAACCCACTAGCATTAATTATTGTTTTAAACAAAACAACGGGAGAACCTTGTTTTGCAAGCAGTCGTTCAAATGGAACAAAAAGACTTGCCAATATTTATGAATACATATACAAAAAATACCCTGCATATCTTGTGTACAATGACTACAAAAAAAATATTTATTACCAAAACTTTCTATTAACAACAAAAAGTGAGAGAGCAAAAATCAGACAAAAATATCAAGAAGAAAAGCTAAAGTCTGTTAGTAATAAAGAAATAAAAAGAAAATAGCATTTGTTACATACGTGATTTTCTTTTTTACATAGGATAAACTTTTGTTATGAAAAAGATACTTACATACATATTATTATCTGTTTTTATATTTGCTCATTCAGGTATAAACACGATTGTAAAGGCAGAACAAAAAGCTTCTACCAATAATACTCAAGTGCAAGACACAGCTACAGACGAGGTTTTTAAAGGTAGAGCTGAAGTTACAGACAAGCTCGAAGAAAAAAACAAAGAGCTGTTTACAGGAGAAATAGACCAACTTGAAGCAAAAGACGTAATAAAAATGACAGTTTCGCAAGTTTTAAGCTCAGGCTATACAGAAGAGGGCGACGAATTTTTTGCAGAAATTTCAAGCGAAGTTGAAGGTGAAAAAGGTGTAATTCTTCCTGCTGGAACAATTGCTCACGGAACAGTAAAAGAAATACAAGGTTCAAAACGTCTTGGCAGAGATGGATGGATAGAAGTAAATTTTGATTACCTGATAACACCCGATGGTAGAGAAATTCCAATTCAAGGAAATATGAGTACAAAACTTAATCCTGTTGTTGGAACATCAAAGGTAATAGCAAAAAGTGCAGGGTACACAGCAGTAGGAGGCGTAGTAGGCGGATTTTTAGCCCTCAATATGTTTGGATTACCTGCAGCTATTGTAAGCCAAGGTTACACGTTAGCAGGAGGTGCTGCAGTTGGCGGTGCTGTTGGTATGGGTATAGCTTTGTATAGAAAAGGCAAAGACGTTCTTATATCTCCTGGTGATGAAATAAGAGTAAAAATAACAAAGGCAGTTGATTTACCTGTTTTCAAAAAAGAAGCCTTAATGCAAGAAGAATTCGTCTGTGATGGGTTAAACATCAAAATAACAAACATTGACTTTGGAGAAGACCCATTTGGAGAAATGAACACAATAACAGTTGCGATTGTTATCACAAACCTTACAGATAAATATTTTACGGGTTTTGATATATCAATGGTAAATGATTTAAATGCATCATTCTATCCTTCAGTCTTTGGTGATACTACTTTAATGTTTTCTAAAATAAAGCCCGGTGACAGATTATCAGGCAGAATTTCTTTTTCAGTAGACAACATAAAAAGAAAGCATTGGCTTGTAATATATGATAGAATGGAAAGAAAACCTATTGCTAAAATTTCTATAGATAATGCAAAAAGAGAATTAAAAGACAAAAAGAATGCATCAAAAAAGAAGAAAAAGAAAAAAGATGCATAAAAATTTAAAAAATGGGTATTATTATACTAAGGACTAAAAAAGGATAATAAGATGAAACAAAAAAAAGCGTTTACTTTGGCAGAAATATTGATTACCCTGACAATCATCGGGGTAGTAGCAGCTTTAACAATTCCTTCATTAATGTTTAGTACAGACGAAAAACAGGCCGTTGTAGGGCTAAAAAAAGCAATGTCTGCATTAGATCAAGCTGTTGATATAGCAAGAACAGAGCCCAAATTTCAACCAAATCCAAAATGCTATGTTTTGGCAGAAAATGCGCCTGATCCAGATGATAGCAGTCAAACAGCACAATGTGAAGACCTCTTTTTATATTTAAAAAACGTAATGCAAGTTCAAAAATATTGTAAAGAAGACCCTATTGGTGGTGAGTGTATTGCAGAATACGCAGAAACAACCGGTTGCGAAGGTTGGAATGATTTAGCAAAGAAAAAGGCATTTGTTACAACTGATGGCATAAGCTACTTCGAATATTCTGCAGCAGACGGAGCATCAATAATAGGGGTTGATGTTAATGGTTTAAGAGGTCCAAACAGATGGGGCTTTGACATCTTCTCTTTACAATTAACAGGAACACGAGGTTCTATGCAGACATATCAACCAGGCGGTTGTGAATATGCAGAAGAAGGCGGCAAAACAGGTTCTGAATTACTTCAAGAAACAGATGAAGAAACTCCATAACCAAACATTGCAAAATCATATTTAACAGGATCTGACGGGTCAAGCTTTTTTAGCTGGCCCGTTAGTTCTATAACAGCAGTATAATCATTCTGTTTTCTAGACAATAAACCTAATTGACGAGAGATTTTTGCAACATGAACATCTAAAGGAATAAGCAGCTCAGACTTTGGCATAAAGCCCCATATACCTAAATCTACAGAACTTTTTCTTACCATCCAACGCAAATACATATTTAATCTTTTACAAGCACTCTTTTTAGAAGGATTTGGCAAAAGATGATAAAAACCTTTTGTAACAGGCAAAGTCACTTTTGAATAAAAATAGTCAACTACAACCTGCAACATACGACCAACATCTTTAGATTGCTCCCAACCGTAGGCAAATAAAGATTCTAAAGAACTGCCTTCATTGTATAAGTTTTTTAAAATTATAATAATTTGCTTTAAATCAATCCCAACTGAAAACCGGTAATCAATATCATCAACTACAGTAGAATTTTCATCAAAATTAACAACAAATTCGTATGGTTTGTTTCCCATTCTTTCAAACAAAATTTTTAATTTAGAAATAAACGCCTCTCTTTTACCATATGCAAAAATAGAAGCAATAAAAGCAGCAATCTCTATATCTTCTTTTTTTGCATATCTATGAGGAAACTGAACAGGATCATCTCCTATAAAAGCAGGGACTTCATAAGTTTTAACCAAATCATCCAAATATTCTTTAATTGCAACAACCATAAATTACTTTCTCATGTTTTTAAAATAAGTACTCAAAAGCTCATCACATTCTTGTTCTAATATACCGCCTTTAAAAGACAACCCAGAACTACACTTTTTCACAAGCTCGGGCATAGTTGTAAATGCACCATATAAAGAATCAAAAGACCCAAAGTACAAATTATCTATTCGAGACTGCAATATCGCCCAAGCACACATAGGACAAGGCTCAAGTGTAACATACATATCACAACCGTTTAATCTCCAAGTACCTAACTTACTAGATGCTTCTTTTAAAACTAACATCTCGGCATGTGCCGTTACATCGTTATTTTTTTCTTTTTGATTATGCAAGCAAGAAATGACATCTCCATCCTTAACAATAACAGCACCAACAGGTATGTCATCACCTGACAAACGTGCTATTTCCAAAGCTTTTTGCATAAATTTGACGTCCATAACAGCAACATATTATTACAAAATATTACAAAAAATCATTTTTTTTTAATAAAAATTTAATATTTCTTAATAAAAGACTTGCATTAATATATACTCGATGATATATTAAGTATATACATAAGTTTTGTGTTTAGTTAGTAAGTCTATAAGCCAAACGACAAGCGGCAGATATAGTTATCTTTGCTGTGTATTTTTAATGCAAAAATTAGGATATTTAATAAATTAGGAGTAAGTGTATGTCTAAAAACTTCGTCTCATCAAAAGCAGCCTCAACCAAACCAAATGAAAACAACATTATGCCTCAATCAGGTGATGAAACACTAAATCAATACATAAGAAAGATTTCATCTCAAAAAGTTCTTTCTGCAGAAGAAGAAAAAGAAACAGCAAAAATTGCAAAAGAAGGAAATGAACAAGAAGCATTAAAAGCAAAACAAAAACTTGTACAAGCAAACCTAAAACTTGTTGTTAATATTGCAAGAAAAACAGTACAAGTATCACATCTGCCAATGGTTGATTTAATACAAGAAGGCAATCTTGGTTTAATGGTAGCAGTAGAAAAATTTGATTACAAACTCGGATATCGTTTTTCCACTTATGCAGCTTGGTGGATAAAACAAGCAATTTTTAAAGCAATATCAGAACAATCACACTGTGTAAAAATCCCTGTTTATATACAAGAAACACTTTCTAAATTTTCAAAAATAAAAACATCACTTGAACAAAAATACAACACACAAGTTAAAACTGAGGATGTAGCAAAACAAATGAATATGTCAGCAGAAAAAATAGACGCATTCTTGGGTGCATATACAAAATCTATTTCAATGGATTCTGCATACGAATTAAATACAGGAAGCGAAGTTACACTCTCAGACATCATAGAAGACACAACAGTATCAGTTTACGGCAACGCTGAATACGAAAACCTTAAAAAAGATATAGAAACAGTTGTTTCTCAACTTAAAGAAAGAGAACAAGCCGTTGTCAGAATGAGATTCGGACTCAATGAGTTTGGCAAAAAAACACTTGAAGAAATAGGCAAACTCTATGGCGTAACAAAAGAATGCATCCGCCAAACAGAAAACAGAGCAATTAAGAAGCTAAGAGAAATGACTGACACAAATGTGCTTCTTTCAGCTTATCTCACTGACTAATATTAAGGACAAATGCTTTCCCAATCTATACCGTCATCATCGTCTTCGCCAGGTTCAGGAATTCTTTCTCCATCTTCTAACATTATTTGAAGCATAAGCTTTAACTGATTTTTATAATTAGCCAAAGCAATTTCCCTAGTTTTTGCACAATACGCAAAACTGGGGAATTCCTTTATTTCAATATAGTGATATGGATTGCCATTAAAGTCCAGATCTGTGCCTTCAATTAAAGTCCAATCCAAATTTAAATAATACTCTAAATCTTTATCCATCTAATGAATTCTCGCTTAACGGTTGTGATATCATTATGCCTTCGCCGCCCAACACTTCAGCTTGTTTTCCGTCTATGTACAAATAAATAGGCTTGTTGCTCGGGTTGTTAGCCAATGCTGTTTTAATAACCTGTTTTAATCTACTATACAAACTATCTGCACCGCCACCTGTTTGAATATTTCCAGAAATATCAATTATAACTTTTTTATTTCCTTCTACGACACCTAAAATTTGTACATTTTTAGGGACTTCCGAATAAACACCAAGTTTCTTTTCATATTCAGATGGACCTAATACCAGTTGACTTAATGCAAATTTTAATTTTGACTTTCCTGCCGGAACTTCTCTTTGAACTTTTTTGAAAACACCTGTATCATTCTTATCCATACCTAAGAAATATACAGTAACATAAGTCTTTGGAGCAGTTTTTTCTTTTGTTTTAGCTGCAGATTTTTTAACAGGTTCAGCTTTTTGAGGCGGTACAACTACCTGTTCTTCAGCAACCAACTTTTTTTCAACCTTTACGTGAGGCGTATCAAAAAAATTAGTTTTTACATAGAAAAACGCCAACACTGCAAGAGTTAATATTACTAATTTTGACCAGAATCCCATTATATTCAGCTCCAAATAATTCACTCATAAACTTTAATTATTATAATAGTTTTTTGGTACAATAACCAGCCCTTTTATAATAATTCTATCATTAATTATAGCAACATCCTTGAGTTTAATAATACTTTTAGAATTATTTAAAACATCAGCATTAAAAGCAAGAGGATTTAGCTTGTTTAGAATAGGAAGCAATCCATTTACATTAAAAGCTGAATGACCGCTCATTGTTTCTATATCAGTAAACTCAATATTACCATCCTGAGCAATTATCCCCATTTTTATAGAAGCTTTTTTAGGTTCACGCATAGCTAAAGGAGCCATATATCTAACAGTAATAATAAGTTTGTTGTCTTTAATTTCTGCTTTCGGGTCAAAAACTTTCAATACAGAAACATTTCCAAAGTTCACATTCAAAGAATTTAACAACCTTGTATACTCAGGAGTATTCATCATTTTTTGCAAGTCATTTGAAGTAATTTCAGCTCTAAAACCAAGCAAAAAGTTTTCTGCCGTCAAAACTTCCCCGTTTTTATAAACAAAACGGTTATATCCGCACAAAGATTGACCACTAACATTAGACAAATACAATCCGTCAATAATAGCAGAATCAGAATGAGCATCTATGCTCTTAAATTTACCTTCAAGCATACTCATTGCACCAAAAGGAGTTATATCTACTTTAAAATTACCTGACAGAGCCTTATTCATTTGTCGTCTTACTTGAGATTCCAATGTTGTAGAAACAAGATAATTCATTCCAGAATATTTACTCAACGCAGCAGAAATAGGTCCGTTAACAACAGGCGTAGCAGGACACATGCTCAAAGCTTCTGAAGTAGAAGATTCAGCAAACACAGGCATAGCTGATAATAATAGCAAAGTTAATATATATTTTATTTTATTCATAAAATTCCCCTTTTATATAAATACTTTTTTAGTAACTAACTTATCAATTTGTTTTTGAGCCAATGCACACAAATTATTTTTGAAGACCAGACAAACAAACTCATCTTGCTCAAATAATTCACAAAGCAGACTCTGACCGTGCTGAACTTTGTCCATTTGTTCTTCTGATAACTCGTACTGATGGTAGGATAAAACATCAACAGGATTTATCAAAAAACTTTTAACAACATCAGCATCAGAGATACTATCCAATTGAACAGAATTATCCAACGTAAACAGACCGGATTTTGTCCGTGTTAAAGCTGTCATCACTGCTCCTGAGCCAATATTTTGCCCTAAATCATTAACAATAGAACGAATGTACGTCCCCTTAGAACATGCAATTTCTATCTTCGCTGTCTGTAAAGACTCATTAAAATCTATAAGTTGAATCTTATTTATGACAACTTTACGTTTTGGAATATCATCAGGGATAATACCTTCTCTTGCAAGTTCATATAATCTTTTGCCGTTATAATGAACAGCCGAATAAGCAGGAGGAATCTGCTCTATCTCTCCTTCAAAAAAAGTCAAAGCTTGAATAATCTGCTCTTTTACAACTTTTTTATCAGAAAATTTTTCAACAACACCTTCTGTATCATAAGTATCAGAAACTTTGCCAAACTCAAGCTCAGCAATATAAGCCTTATCTTCTTTTAGATATTCTATCAAGCGTGTAGCTTTACCAAACGCAATAGGCAAAACGCCTTCAGCCAATGGATCCAATGTACCGGTATGTCCAATTTGTTTAAATTTAGAGACACGACGTAGTCTTGCGACAACATCATGCGAAGTTAAACCTTTAGGCTTATAAATATTTAAAAAACCAAACATAAATACACCGATTAATTAAATTTCACCTTTAGAAATTTTATCAATCAAATCCATAACTTTAGTACCACGTTCCAAAGAATCATCAGGAATAAAACGCAATTCAGGAGTAAGTCTCAATCTTACTCTTTTACCAACCTCATATCTTATTCTTGAAACATTATCTTCCAAAGCTTCAATCGTCTGCTTTTTAGCCTCATCATTAGTAGAAAAAACAGAAAAGTAAACTTTAGCAAAAGAATTATCATGAGCCAATTCTATATCAGTAATTGACACAACACCACTTATACGAGGATCTTTGATATCTTTTTGAATGATATCTGCAATTTCTTTCATTAATGTTTTTCTGACTCGTTCGTTACGTAATGACATAATTACACCAAAACCTGTCTTTCTACTTCTTCAGTTGTTGAAACTTCTATAATATCGCCTTCTTGAATGTCATTAAACTTAGCGAATGAGATACCACACTCAAAGCCAGTAGCAACCTCTTTAACATCATCCTTAAATCTCTTAAGTTGATCAATTGTACCTTTAAAGATTTCTTGACCGTCTCTAACAACGACAGCTGTTTTACCTCTGAGTATTTTACCTTCAGTAACATAACACCCAGCGATTTTAGAAGTTTTGCCAACAGTAAATACTTGTCTAACTTCAGCTTTACCAAGAGAAACCTCTTTAATTTCAGGTTGTAACAAGCTAAGCATTGTCTTTTCAAGGTCTTCAAGTATTTGATAGATAATATCAAATTTCTTAATAGTAACATTTTCTCTGGCAGCTGCCAGTTCTGCGTTGTTATCTTCTTTTACTGTGAAGCCTAAGATAATAGCATTACTTGCTGCAGCAAGCATAACATCAGCCTCAGAAATATCACCAACACCAACGTGTATAAGTTTTATAACAATTTCTTTAGATTTAAACTGACCAATAGCCTGTGACAACGCTTCAGCTGAACCATTTGTATTTGCCTTAATGATAAGGTTAAGATGTTGTATTCCGTCCTCACCTTCACCAACAATCTCATTTCTGATATGGTTAGGAAGCATTGCTTCTAATCTTGAATTTCTTTCTTTTTCTTTTCGTTCTGCAACGATAGAACGCATTATTTTTTCATTTTCTACAACTTCAAATTTATCACCTGCTTGAGGAACTTCTGTCAAACCTAAAATCTCAACAGGAGTAGAAGGTGTAGCTTTTTTAACTCTTTCACCTGAGTCGGATAATAAAGCTCTAACCTTACCGCAAACGTTACCTACAACCACACAGTTACCAGTTTTCAAAGTACCGTTTTGAACAAGCAGTGTAGCAACAGGGCCTTTACCTTTATCAAGGTTTGCTTCAATAACAACACCTGATGCAGGTGCATCCGGATTAGCTTTAAGATCTTGAACTTCAGCCAACAACAAGATGTATTCAAGAAGTTCATCAATACCTGTACCTTGCAAAGCACTAACTCTAACGCAAACAGTATCTCCGCCCCACTCTTCCGGAACAAGTCCGTGTTCAGTCAACTGTTGCAATATTTTATCAGGGTTTGCATCCGGTTTATCTATTTTGTTAACAGCAACAATAATAGGAACTTCAGCAGCTTTTGCGTGGTTAATAGCTTCGATAGTTTGAGGCATAATACCGTCATCGGCCGCTACAACGAGGATTGCAATATCAGTAGCCTTTGCACCTCTTGCTCTCATTTCAGTGAAAGCTTCGTGACCTGGAGTATCGATGAATACAATTTTTTTGTTGTTCAAATATACTGTATAAGCACCGATAGACTGAGTAATACCCCCAACCTCTGTTGAAACAATCTTATGTTTAGACGCTCTGATAGAATCCAACAAAGTTGTTTTACCATGGTCAACGTGCCCCATAATACTGATTACAGGAGCTCTTCTTTTTAATAATTTTGGATCAATAGAAGCAAGTTCTTTTGCTTCTTCTTCTTTTTGAAGTTCTTCTTCCATATATGCTTCAAGGTCTTCTTCAAGAACTTCAATTTCAAAACTTTCACAAACTTTTTTAGCTGTAGCAACATCAATAACTTGGTTTACTGTAGCCAAAATACCTTGCATCATTAGGAATTTAACAATTTCTGCTGATGCTTTATTAATTTTTTCAGACAACTCACCAACAGTCAGAGGTTGGTTAATAACAACGCTTTTTACTTCTTCTGCTGCTTCTTCAACATGAGATCTTTTTTTATGTTTTTGAGCATTAGCCTTTTCTAAACTAATTCTTTCTTGTTCTTCCTCTTTTGAATTGTATGATTTTTCTTTTTTCTTAGAACCTTTTTTCTTAGAGTTTCCTTTTGATTCATATATTTCTTGAGGAATTATATGACGTTGAATAGGTTTTTTATCTTGACGTTGCTCTTTTTTAGCATCAGCAGCTTTTTTAGTTTGAGAATCATTTTTAG
This sequence comes from Candidatus Gastranaerophilales bacterium, assembly GCA_944326545.1. Lineage (GTDB taxonomy): Bacteria > Cyanobacteriota > Vampirovibrionia > Gastranaerophilales > Gastranaerophilaceae > Limenecus. Next base: position 198,074 of record CALVEH010000002.1, read on the forward strand.
CTGAATCACTCTTTTTGTCAGCTTGTTTTGTTGAAACTTTATCAGAAGCAGATTGTTTTGGAGCAGGTTTAACAACAGGCTTAGGTGGTTCAATTTTTCCTAATTTCAGTCTTGAAACAGGCTGAATAACAGGTTGTTCAATTTTTCCTAACTTAATCTTTTCTTGCGGCTTCTTTTCTTCAACAACTGGTTCTTTTGCTGCCGGTGCTTCCTCAACTTTTGGTTTAGCCTTTTTAACAACAAAAGCCTTAGGTTTTTTAGTTGACTCTACCTTAGGCCCTGATAATAACTCTTTTAACTTATTCGCTTGAATAGAAGAAATTACACTTGAATGTGACTTAACCTTTACGCCAAGCAGCGTATCCAACTTTTCTATAATCTCTTTATTGGACTTATTAAGTTCTTTTGCTAAATCGTACACTCTAATCGTATCTGTCATTATATGTATATTTCTCCAAATTCTTGCTCTACATATAATATTTGTAACACAATCTAATCTGCAAGTACAGCCCTGATTTTTTCTTTTAAGATATCAGATTCTTTTACCCTAAGTATTTTGTACAATTTACCCTTTTTAAAAGCATTGTTAAAGCAATCAAAAGACCTGCAAATATAAACCGACCGACCAAAAAACTTTGAATCAGGATTAACTTTCACCTCGTCTAAAGACTTATTAAAAGTAATCTTAATCAATTCATTGCGTGGTTTTAATTGATTACACGCTATGCACTTTCTAAATATCTTGTCATCAGCCATATTAACAACCAATTAATAATGTTTTACCGATATCTTTTCTATATTTCATAGAATCAAAGCTAACCATATCAACACACTCATAAAGTTTTTGAGCTGATTTTTCCAAAGTTGATGCTTCTGTAGTTAAAACAGCAACTCGACCACCGTTAGTAAGCATATTTCCGTTAATATCTTTTACTGTATTAAAATATGCAACATCGCAATGTTCTTCTACTTCGTCAAAACCTTTTAGTACTTCTCCATATTCACCTTTATTAGGGTAAGCACCTGCACTCAAAACAACTGATGTACTATATAAAGGTTTTGCACGAAGTTCAGAATATTCATCAACCAATGATCCTGTTATTGCTGCACACATAACTCTAAGAAGATTTTCTTCAAAAAGATTTAAGACGCATTGCGCATCAGGTTCTTTAAAAAACGGGTTAAACTCAATAACATTGAGGCCACCATTTCTATCAAGAATTATATCCACACCTAAAATACCAACATATTGATTTCCGCTTTTTGCAAGTTCATCTAAAGCAGGATATATTGCTTCCTTAAATATTCTGCCTTCTAAGTTTCTATCAATCATATAAAAAGGAGCAAACGCCCCCAATCCTGATGTCAAAGAACCGCCATTACCTTCCAATACAGCTTTATATGGAACTACAGAATTTATAGGCATAGCATTGTAGCCGTCTGTAATAACGTAATAAGAGAATTCTTGACCTGCAATATAATCTTCTAATACAACCTTTTTATGACCGGCATCAAATAGATCTTCAATAGTTCTTTTGGCTATTTTAAAATTGTCACAAACAAAAACATTTTCACCATGCATATGGCAATCTGTCTTAACAATAACAGGATATTTAGACTTTCTTGCATAGTCTATTGCCATATTTTCTCTATCAAAAATACCGAATTTTGGAGTAGGTATTTTTGTCTTGTACATAAATTTTTTGGCTACAGATTTAGAATTAGCAATCTTTGCAGCATCTGAAACAGGAGCAAAAATCATCAAGCCTGCTTCATTAAATTTTTCGCCAATACCGTTAGCAATAGCTTTTTCTGAAGAAGCTATAGTCAAATCAATATCATTAGCTTTTGCAAAATCCAAAAGATTTTCCACATCATCCGCTTTTATATCAATACAATTAGCGAATTCAGCAATAGCATCATTGCCCGGAGCAACAAAAACCAATTCTGTTTCCTCGTAATGAGAAACAAGTTTTGCAATAGAATACTCTTTAGCCCCTGAACCAACTATCAATATTTTCATAAATATAACCCTTTTTCTATTACTTTTATTATACACAATATAACGACTATAGCAAAAAGCCTTTACTGTAATAGTAAAGGCTTTTTGTTTTGGTTAGTTATAGTCGGATATATATAAAATAAATGTATATTAAAAACTTAGCAATTTGCGCCGATTACACCTGCAATAAGACCTGCGATACCGCCAACGATTGCACCTACAGGGCCACCAACACAAGCACCGATTGCTGCACCTGTACCGGTTGTTGCTGTAACACCGCCAACTTTACCAACAACTTCTCTTGTTCTTGTAGATTTTGGTGTTTGAGAACCTTCCATTTTAGCAATTATGTCTTCTGCTGAGTATGTTTGAGCATTACCAAAGCTGATTGTATTCCAGAAGGCGTTACCTAAAGCGCCATCGCAATTTTGTTGAATCAATGCTTTCAAATCTTGACCTGTTACTGCGTGGAATTGTTCTCTAGCACAGTTTTTCAATGTCAACTCAAGCATTGCTGGATCATCCTTGAACTCTTGTTGCAATCTTGTGTATAGAGGTGATTGTCTTAGAGTGTTAACAATTCGTTCAAACTGAGCAACAATTTGATCAGATTCACCTTCGATTACAACCGTTTGAAGAGCGTTACAAGCTTCTCTGATTGAGCCTGTCAATCCGTCTGTTGCAGATGCATAGTTTTTAGCATCTTTGCCTTCTTGATAGTATTGTTCTCTGGCTATATTTCTAAGGTCATAATCGTAAGCAAGTCGGTCTTTGTAATCCATATTCATATACTTGAGGTACTGAGGCCAGTATTGTTGATTCATACCGTACATTCCCATACCCATACCACCGATTGCATAAGGATTACCCATACCTGCCATTGAGCCGGCTATTGACATATCATATACAGGAACATTACCTAAGCCAAAATGCTGGTAGAAACCTGCATTTAATTCAGTTAAACCATTTCCTGATGCAGTTGCCATTGCCGACATCTGATAAGGATTAGGATAACCATAAAATCCTGATATTCCGTTCATAACCGACCTCCGAAATTACTCTTACGAGTACATAACCTTATTAATCTAACCTTACACTTATATAAAAACAATTTAGATTTCATAATTGCTTAAAGCAAAAATTTTTCTTAACATTTGTTAACAATTTTCAATGATAAAATAGTAAAATTGGAGAGAAAATGCTTATACAAGGCAGCTGCAAAAGCGACAGAACAAACCTACTAATACAAAAATATACGGATTTGCTCAACAGTGGTATTGAGGCAAACAAAATACTTGTGCTTTTACAAAACTCCTACAAAAAAAATCAATTCATTGCAGAAGTAAAAAAACTACTAAAAATCCGGCATTACGAAGATCCACAAATACACACATTTTACGGCTTAATTTACAACACAATACTAAATTTTTGGCCTATAATCCAAGACACAATAAACATTGGAGAAAACGTTGTTACTCCAAATCTTACGGGTCTTGAAATTTCGCAATTTTTCTTTAGACAAGCAGTCAAAGAAGCAGGTTTTAGCGATTACAACTCAAAGATAAACTTAATCCACCAGATGTTTAGAAGATACTCGCTTATAGTAAATAACGCCCTTTCTGAACAAGAAGTGGAAAAACGTTCACAAATACTTAAAGAAGTATTTGCCACAGACGCAAAATCGGCAATAGAAAATTACAAGAAAAAGACTCTCGAATACAGAACATTTGACTATATAAGACAAGCTGCCGTATTTAGTTATATCTACAAAAAGCATAACTGTTTTAAGGATATACAATACCTTATACTTGACGATGCAGACGAAATAACAACACTTGAACTGGATTTTATAAAGAGCATAAAACCACAACTTAAAGAAGCTATTATAGGATATGACAAATACGGTTCAAGCAGAATAGGTTTTCTAAACACTGACACACAGACAGTTAAAGAAATTGAAAAAACTTTTTCAAACGAAGAAAAAGTTAACCTTGATAACATAGATAATTTCACACCACAAGTAGAACACAATGACTGTTCAAGACGTTTGGAAATGTTAAATAAAACAGCTGAAAAAATATCAGAACTTATAAAAAAGGGAATATCACCTGATGAAATAAGCATAATAACACCAATTATTGACACAACATTAAAATTCACATTTGAAGAAGCATTTTTACCGCAAAATATAAAAATTTCATATTATTCCGGTAGTGAAAAGCTTAAAGACACTCCTCTCGTAAAAAACATACTAACCGTTTTAAATATGTCTTTAGGTGTAGAAACAGATGTTTTTAGCGTAAGGTCAGTACTAAACAATATGCTAAAAATTCCTGTTAAATATTGCATGCCTGTCATTGTGAAATATAAAGAAACAGGTTCAATACAAGCTACAGAATTTGAAAACCCAATTTATACAGAAGCAATAAAAAAGCTTAAAGAAACAATAGACAAAATAACAAACGAACAGATGACCTTGTCTCAAAAGACATTTGAGATATACAAAAACCTTGTTAATCCAAACTTTGATGAATTTTACCAGCTGGAGAAAGTGAACTTTTTTATAAAACAAATACAAGACTTTGAAAATGTTTTTCACAGCCAAAAATGCAACCAAGCATTACAAAAAGCGATCTTAAACCAGCTTGAAAACTCAATTATATCTGAAAACCCCGCTTTTGCCCCCGAAATAGAAGAAAAATCAATAATTGTAGCAACAGCACAAAAAATAATAGATTTTTCTCTAAAAACAAAATACCAATTTTGGCTTGATATAAGTTCTTCCGAGTGGACAAAAGAGGATATGGGTACTCTTTATAATGCCTGGGTGTTTCAAAAGTCTTGGAATAAAGAAGAATTTACCTATGAAGACAGTATTGAACTTGCAAAGCTAAAGACCAAAAAACAGTTACGCAAACTTTCTTTATTAGCGCAAGATAAAATTTATGCGTACTCTAGCCTTTTTGATACAGAAGGTAATGAAAACTTTGGAGGTATAGAAGAATACATACTGCCTAAAGAAAAACAAACAAAGGACTTTGATTTTAAATTTACACCTCGTGACGACCAAAAGCCTGTTCTGGAATATAAATCCGGAAATATGGCTATATCTGCAGTGCCGGGAGCGGGCAAAACAACAATACTTCTTGCACTGATAATAAAACTTCTATCTGACGGGGTACAAAGTGACAACATATTTGTTATGACATATATGGATTCAGCAGCCAAAAACTTTAAAGAAAGGATAAAAAAAGCTTGTCCAAACCTTGAAAAAATGCCTAATATTTCAACAATCCACGGACTTGCATTAAGAATTTTAAAAGAAAACTCAAATTATCTTAGAGTTGGGCTTAATGCTGATTTTGAGGTTTGTGACGACAACCTCAGACAAAAAATCATTAGAGAAATTATGTCAAAGCTTCAAATTGACCAAAACGAGTTTGACCGCTATGACAAAGCTATATCAGCACTAAAACTTTCTGACGTAAAAGAAATCCCCTACATCAAAGACAGAGAAATCTTTCTTTTCATAAAATTTTACAACGCCTATAACAACTACCTAAAAAGCAGAAACATTATAGACTACGATGATATGCTTTCATATTGCGTAAAAATTCTTGAAGAAAACAAAGACATAGCAGAATATTATCAAGATATCTGTCACTACGTTATAGAAGACGAGGCTCAAGATTCATCTGTTATTCAACAAAAACTGCTGTCACTTTTATGCCAAAAGCATAAAAACCTCATTCGCTGTGGAGATATAAACCAAGCAATCACAACAACTTTTACAAACGCAGACTTGGAAGGGTTTAAAACATTCATATCAAACAGCAACAACGTGTCAATGAACCGTTCTCAAAGATGTTCAAAAGATGTTTATCAAACAGCGAACAGACTTATAGACTTTTCTAAAACAGACGAAAACTTAAAAAATTCGTTTTTCGACATAAAAATGAACGAAGTTACAGGCAAAAACCCTGTAGTTACTAACGGATTAAATGTACAAACATTCGACAATTACACAGAAGAAAATAACTACCTTCTGGAACAAATAAGAAATATATTTAATAAAGACTCAAAAGCAAGTATCGCTATACTTGTAAGGAATAACTACATAATTGAAGAGTATTCTCAATTTTTAGGACAATACGGTTACAACGTAATAACAAAAAGCGACTGTCTTAAAAACCAACCTGTGTTTGCGTTAATACTTGCTCTGCTAAAATTCTGCTCTCACCCTTGGAATAATGAAACAGTCTTAAACGTAGCGGAAACAATTAAACAACAAAAGATTTTAAAAATAACAAACGAAGATTTACAGTTTATAAAAGATTTAAAAACACCATTTATATTACAAAAAGCAGACGAAACAGAAAGTTCACAACTATCACAACTGTTGTGGGACTTAAACTACTGGCTTGAAAACACACATCTTACAATAGAAGAAACTGTAGTAAAAATGGGAAATTATTACTACAACACAGATGTAGAAAAATCAAATATCTACATAATAGCTACACTGCTAAAAAGAATGGAAAGCCAATACAAAACACACGATATCTTACTTGAAAGAATTGAAGAGCTTTCTCAACGTCCTATACTTAGCAAATTCAAATTCTTTACAGATACAGAAGAAAAGTCAGACCTTAAAGAATCTTCTATACAAATAATGACATACCACAAATCAAAAGGTGACGAATTTGATTACGTGTTTATCCCCGGACTAAGCGAAGAAATACTGCCAATAGACTTAAATCAAATAAAAATTAAATCAAAAGAGCGTTTTATAGAAGCAGTAAAAAGCTTAAACTTAAAATACAAGAAAAAAGATGAGCAACAGCTTAAACAATTTATTGCACAAGAAAACTTAAGGCTTTTCTACGTAGCAATAACAAGAGCCAAGAAGAAACTCTACATAAGCTGTGCTAAAAAATACAAAAAATATTCAAGACTAAAAGATACTAAAATTTCACTTTTGTTCGACAATATGCTTTTAGGAGAAAAAAATGCAAACTAATAATGCACAAACATATACCCTCTCAAAATTGCAAATGTATGACGAATGCCCTCAAAAGTACAAGTTATGCTACATAGATAAAGTACATATTGCAGAGCTAAACACTCAAACACAAACAGGTAATAACCTGCATAATATAATAAATTATTACCTCAAAGGAATGGATGTAACAAAGCTTATCGAAGCACTCCCACCAAGCGATAAAGCTCTGTGGCACAATTTTAAAACTAACGAGATAAAAAACTACAAAATAGTTGAAAGTGAATACGCATTCAACTTAAAGATTGATGAGCATTGGCTAACGGGAAGAATCGATGCCCTGTTTGAATTTGACGGAAACTATATAATTTTAGACTGGAAAACAGGCTCAAGCTTTACCCCCGAAAATGTAAAATTTCAAACAAAATTCTATCTTGTATGCTTGTATGAAATATTAAAACTTAAAAAGCTTATCAACACCCCAGAAGAACTTTCAATGCAATATCTAAACCTTGCAACTAACAGTAAAATAAAAATACCTTTTGATAGTGATTTATACATAAACTACAAAAAAGAAATTTTAGAAATAATAAGAAAAATCAACGAAAGTACAACATACTTTTGCAACAAAAAAGACACCTGCAAATATTGCAAATACTATAGAGCCTGTCCGTTTTAATAAAAGGCAATTTTTACGCTTTAGACGTTTTATGCAATTATGCAAACTTTGTCTAATATATCTTTTAAATCAAGAAACAGTCTCGTAAAAGACGCAGGATTGGTGTGTAGAAAAGTAAGAACAGCATTCCCTTACGTTTCCCACGCAAAAGCTGCACACGAAGCAAGCACTGAAATATTAAAAAACAAAGATATAGTAAACTTTATCCTCAAAAGAGAAAAAACACTAAAAGAATACAGAGAAGACCAAAGACATATACAAAAACCGTTCAACCGCTACAAAGAAATACTATACTGCGCAATAAAAGAAAAACTTGCTGCCTGCTATGACCTTTCTGTACTGACAGAACTTGTTTTACGTCTCAACGGAATCAAAAACTGTACAAAAGTATCTCTAACTAATGCAGAAGGAAAACTTCTTAACCATAGTGCAGTAATTGTAAAAACAAGCAACAACCCTAAAAAAAATATAATCATTGACCCTTGGTTGCAAGACTGCGGATTGGAATCAGAAATGCTTACAAAATACAAAAGTATTTACGCAAAATATTTCAGAAAATTGTCCCCAAATGACAAAATAGAGCTGATACTTCGCCCGCAAGAAAAGCTATCACAAGAAGAAATTAATTATTTTAAAGAAAAATATCCGCAACTAATAATAAACAAAGCTCTTTTCACAAAAGCATAATCACAAAAAAAAGGATCTGTACTCTTGTATCAGATCCTTAAATTTAATTTCTACTTTATATTCTAATCCAAGTAGAATGCAGTAATAACTTTGTGAGATTCTTCCGCATACTCAATAGCTTTGTGCAAAGTATTTGAAGTATGTGACAAGAAACATATCAACTGCTGACAGTCATCGATAATCTCTCTGTTACAAATGCGGCTGGCATCAGCAAGAGTCATCATAGCTCTGTCAGAGTGTTCAATAATATTAGGAACACCAATCAACTGATCCTGTACGTCAGAAGGTTGCTGACCAATAGTCTGAGGTAAAATAACTTTCAATTTATCAGGGTTAGACTTCATAGCACCTCTGATAGTTGCAGCGTTAGTACCTGAAGAACCACCTGACGTAATGATTGTATTACCTTGAGCAACCAGTGCATAAGATAACGTTTCAATAATTTGTTGGTGAGTAATCGGCAAATTACGACTGCCGATAATAGCAATTCTCTTAGCAGACTGTTGTATCGTAGCAAGCTCCATAGCAAGCTGATCTACAGTGTTTGCTTCATCCTCAGGAACCTTATCAAGGTCATCTGTAGGAACCATAATCGTAGGTTGTTCTTGTTTTTCTTGGTTTTCGTCTGACATAGTCGTTTCCTAAATATAATATTTTACTAAAAAATTTTTTTTGATTATCATAATAATATCATAAATTATGAAAATTAAAAGTGTTTTCATAAAAACAGGCTGAAACACAAACAAGTCGGGGGAGCATTGGAAGAATTACTTAAAAGTCTTAATGACGAACAAAGGGCAGCTGTTGTAGAAAAAGAAGGTGCATTGCTTGTACTGGCAGGTGCAGGTAGCGGCAAAACAAAAGTGTTAACTACACGTATAGTTAACCTTGTAAAATCAGGTGTAAACCCATATAAAATCCTCGCCGTTACATTTACAAACAAAGCGGCAAAAGAAATGCGCGAACGTCTTTCTAAAATGATAGGCGAAGATGTCGTAAAAAAAATGTGGGTAGGTACTTTCCACAACATCTGCGGCAGAATACTCCGTTTTGATATAGAAAACTACAAAAGCCCCGACGGAAGAAAATGGGATAACAACTACGTTATCTATGATGAAACAGACACTAATACAATCATAAAAAATGCAATAAAAAAATTAAATATTGATGAAAAAACCTTTGCACCAAAACTTGTTAAAGCAGCAATAAGCAACGCTAAAAGTAAGATGCAAGATGCTTATACATTTGCAACAAGAGCAAGAGATTACAGAAGCCAAAAAATTTCAGAAATTTACTACGAGTACGAAAAACAACTTCTTGCAAACAACGCTATAGACTTTGATGATATGCTTCTTTTAACAGTAAACCTGCTTTCAACAAACGAAGAAGTTAGAAACAAATACCACGAAAGATTTTCACACATATTGGTTGACGAGTTTCAAGACACAAACATAAGCCAATATATGCTAATAAGACACCTATACTCTAACGGAAAAACAGACGAAGAGCTTAAAGGCCGAAGCTTATGTGTTGTAGGTGATGTTGACCAATCTATTTACAGTTGGCGTGGAGCTGATTACAAAATCATTTTGAACTTCCAAACTGATTACAGAAATGCAAAGCTTATTAAACTGGAAAAAAACTATCGTTCAGTAGGTACAATTCTAGATGCAGCAAACGCAATCATTGTAAACAACACTGAACGTGTAAGCAAAAACTTGTATTCAACCAAAGGTCAAGGCGAAAAAATTGATATCTATGAAGCTCAAGACGAATCCGGAGAAGCTTACTACATAGCTAACCGTATAAAACAATACGCAAGAAACCTTAATGATTATGCCGTTTTATACAGAACAAACTCTCAATCACGTGCAATAGAAGAAGCTTTAATATCTCAAGGAATTTCTTACAGAATGGTTGGAGGCCTAAAATTCTACGACCGTAAAGAAATTAAAGACCTTATCGCATACTTAAAGCTTATCTACAACAGACACGATTCACAAAGTTTAAAAAGAATAATTAACGTCCCCAAACGTTCAATAGGGGATACAACAGTTAAAAAATTGCAAGAAATAGCCTCTCAGATGGATTACTCCGTGTATGAAGTAATCGAAAACATCGAAGAATACGATGATTTTTCTGCGGGAGTTAAAGCAAAACTCAAAAATTTTGTCGAGCTTATAGACAAACTCGATAAAAACAGAACATCGTTGTCATTGCCTGAGTTTATTGCATTTATAATTGAAGAAACAGGCTATCTTGCAGAACTGAAACAGGAAGACACCGAAGAATCACAATCTCGTATAGAAAACCTTCAAGAGCTTGTGAACGTAGCTCGAGACTTTTCTGCAGAGGATGAAACAAATATTCTCGGTGAATTCCTTGCTCAGGTTGCATTGGTCAGTGACCTTGACGAAACACCTGATGCAGACAATGCAGTTACTTTAATGACACTACACGCAGCTAAGGGCCTTGAGTTCGAAACCGTATTCCTTGCAGGTTTGGAAGAAGGTATTTTCCCTCATAGCCGTTCGTTAAACAACAACACAGAGATGGAAGAAGAAAGACGTCTTATGTATGTTGGAGTAACACGTGCAAAACAAAAATTGTACATAACTTACGCAAAAAGACGCCAAATGTGGGGAGAAACAAGATACTATACCCCAAGCAGATTTTTAGAAGAAATTCCATACAACCTGACAAACAGAAATACATCAGAAGAAAACAGCTACAGCTCAGGTAGAAACAGCACGTTCAGCCAAGCTGTCAACAAAATCAAATCACAAGCAAAAACAAACAGCTCTGGTTATGTGGAAAAAACAACAAGCTTTGGCAAAGGATTTATCGCACCTTCTGCCGGTCTTACAAACACACAAAGCATAAGCAAGGTTGTAAAGAAAAAACCTGTCTATAACGGAGAAAGCAACTATAGTCAAACAGCATATAAAGCACCTCAACAACCTAAGCCAAACAACTTTGTAAAAAGAGAATCGTTTGTTGTTAAAAATGCTCAAAACCAAGCAAAAGACGAAGAAAGAATTAAAAAAATTCTCGAAGACAACCCTATAAAACGAATGCTTGAAGAAAAGAAAGCTAAAGAAGCTGCACTACAAGCAGCACAAGAAGAATCTTCATCAGGTTTCAAACAAGGTGACAGAGTCTTTCACGAAAAATTCGGTATAGGCCACATTGATGAAATAAAACAAATAGGTTCATCATCAATGTATGTAATAGATTTTGGAAAGCAAGGCAAAAAAGCAGTAGATGCTCTTTATGCAAATTTAAAGAAATTCTAAGAAGAAACAATGTAGAAAATTTCTACATTGTTTCTTTAGTAACTTTGTTTAACAAAGCAATAGCTTCGTCATCTTTGCCGTCTTTAATTAAATCAACAAAAGCTTTTGAATTTGCATCGTCAGGGTTAGCAACTATTTTGTTTTTAAGAATTTGTTTTTTCAATTCTTTAAAGTTGTTATAAACATAGCCCTCAACGTCACCCATTGTTACATCAGTTTTGATAGGTCCTTCTAATGTGTTAAGAACTCTCGGCTCGTCAAATGCTACAGCATTAATTGGAGCACGACCGTCTTTATGTACAGGGAAACCGTTCCAATTATGCATATCAGAGCCTGTAATTCTATCTCCACCTTCATGGACATAAGATTTTTGCAAAATAGCAACATCAGGAGAATTTGCAACAACAGCACAATCTTCTATTTGATTGTTTTCGTCTTTATTTACAGCAGCCCATTCATTATTTACATATTCGTCATCAGCTGAATATTTACCGTATTTCATAACAACTGCAGGTTTATCAATTTCAAAATAACCTTGACGATCATCTAATGCACCCTGATGCCAAATGTTTTTTATAGCAGTATGGTACTCACCGTCATCCGCAAATTTTACAGTTTCGATATTTATGCCGTCACGTTCTGCAATTCTATTCATTTCTTCAATAGTTCTTGCATTTGTAAATACAGGTACAGCTCTATAAGTAACTTTTTTCAAAGCCTCACTATCTTGTGGGACATAAGGCAAGAAAGAAATACCTTTACCTTTGATATTATCGGCTTTTTGAGGTCTAAAATAATCAGACGGTCTAGACATAAGAACTTCTTCTTTATTTGTTCTGTCTACAGGGCATTTTTTTCTCAATTCAGCGATTTTAGCTTGAATTTTATCCATACCAATTTCATAATAGCCCCATTCAATATTGTCACGACCCTTTGGAGGATGTGCCATCTGATACTTTAAATCTTCTTCTAATTTAGATATTTCAGCCCTAACATCTTGAGTTGTATCAGTTTTTTTAGTATTGCCTCTAAAATTAACATTTGAATAATTTGAGCCATAAGGATTAATTTTAAACATTTTCACACCCCACCTGCATTCTACGATAACATTCTAAAAACAAAAATTTAGAACTTTTTGCTAAAACGAATGGAAATATGAAAAAGTTTTTACATTACAAAACTATGAGAAGAAATGACCTCTTTTAGAATCAAGTGTAATTTTATCAAAAGAGTACAATCTTGCCGGTCTTTTAGAACCTGATTTTGTAAATTCATCAAGTTCTTTTAAAATGGCTTGAGACAAGAATTTTTTTCTAAAATTACGTTTATCAAGTTTTTTCATCAAAATCATTTCATAAGCTTTTTGCAACTCTGTTAAAGTGAATTTTTGAGGCAAAAGCTGGAACGCTATAGGACAAAATTCAAGACGTTCTCTTGTTCTTTTTAAAGAATACTCAATAATTTCTTTGTGGTCGAAAGCCAAAGCCGGCAAGCTGTTAACAGGATGCCATTTAACTTCTGTAATTTCAGTATTTTCTTCAAATGAAAGAACAATGTCATCAGAACGAATCAACGCAAAATAAGCACAAGTGATAACACGTGCAGCAGGGTGACGCAACGGATCACCAAATGTATACAACTGTTCAAGATAAATGTTTTGAACGTTTGTCTTTTCTTTCAAAATACGCAAAGCCGCATCATCAAGAGTTTCAGAAATACGTACATAACCACCTGGCAATGCCCACTTACCTTTGAACGGTTCGTTAGCACGTTTAACCAACAATACTTTAAGTTTGTCATCTTTGATAGTTAAAATAACTACGTCAGTCGTGACCTCATGCGTTTTTGTTTCTTTGAACATAAATCCTCGGCTTGTTTATAACTTATTTATATTTTAAAATAAAAAAAAGCATTTTGTAAGTTTTTGATAAATCTTTACAAAATGCTTTCTTAATTTTTTAATTTAATTACTAAATAGCACCAGATAATGTAACTATTGGAAGGCTATCTAAAGAATTATTTCTCAAAACGTTTGCTTCTCTATCTATTGATAAAGGCCCGCGAACAACACCTGTCTGTCTGTATTTCAATATCGCAGGGTCAGGATTGATTTTCTGAGCGTTATACTCAGACATAATTCCGCTGACAAAACGTTTTGTTTCAGCAAAAGGAGGAACTCCTTTATACTTGCTGACGTTACCAGGGCCGGCATTATATGCAGCCAAGGCTAATTCCATAGAGCCAAATTTTTGATACATCATCTTGTAGTACATCAAACCGCCACGAATGTTATCACTAAGCTGATATGGGTTATACCCTAATCTTCTGGCAGTTGAGGGCATTAACTGAAATACCCCTACGGCTCCGTACGAACTTCTTTTTTCGTGTACAAAACCCGATTCCATTTTTGCAATGCTCAATCCGATAGCAGGATCTACGCCCATTTCCAAAGAATGTTTTACAATGTAATCTTTGACTGTGGACTTAGAAGTTGATGCTTGTGATTGTTGTGGATTCGCTAAAATGCAAAAAATGAGTAGTAAGGTTAGTGTTAGTAACTTTCTAATCAAATGTTAATCCTCTGTTTTGTAAATCGAAGCGGGGAAAAAGCTTCTGCTTTGGCTCTAAATTTCGGCTAAGTTTCTGTGGAATCTTCTTCCACCCCCTCTCCGAAATCCAACGGGAGCCCCCCGGAAACTAATTTTTTACTCTGATTGCTTTGACATTCACATCTGATTAAAAAACCAGCTTCCTGTACATAATACTTCATAAAGACAAAAAGTCAAGTCCTGTGCTCTTTTACCACCTGTATCACCATTTATTGGCGGTTTTTAGAGCATTTTTATTCTCAATCAAACTATAAGTTTTTTTAATTAGATGACGGAATATTCGTTTGTGATAATATAGAGTAAAGGGAGATTTGAATGCCAAGAAAAAAATGTATTGAAATTGTTCTGGATGTTGAAACAACAGGACTCGATTATAAAAAAGAGAGAATTATAGAATTTGCAGCAGTAAGACTCGAAAACGGAGTTATAAAAGACAGCTATGAAACTCTGATTAATCCGCAACAGCACATAAGAAAATCAAGTATGGCTGTACACGGCATAACTGAAGAAATGGTTGCTGACCAACCTACTGAAGAAGAAGTTATGCCTAAAATTTTAGAATTTATCGGAGAATATCCAATTGTTGCTCACAATGCAATCTTTGACTATAACTTTATTAACGAAGCATCTAAAAGACTTTACGGTAAGCCTATCGAAAATCAACGCATAGACTCTCAATTCTTATTTAAAGAAGTCTATCCAGAATTTGAATCGCATGGTCTTGAAAATCTTATGAACAAATTCGGTGTAGAATTTGACACAAGACACAGAGCAATGGCCGATACAGTAGGGTTGGCTCAAGCATATCCAAAACTTAAAAAGTTATACGAAAAGAAATATGACTGGCAAATGAAACAAATAGATAACATTGAATATCTGTTTGAAAGATACTTGCGCATACAACAAGCAGTGCAGACTATGCAGTCAGAGCTACAAGACTTAAAATCAATATTCAAACTCTATTTTGACGAAGGAGGCAAGCCTGTAACTTCTATGACTGGCGAAACTCTTGTATATCAATCAAAACAGTCTTATTCTTATGATTTTGTTCAAATCAAAGATATTTTGGATGATATAGGCGCACTTCCAAAAGCCGTAAAACTTAATAACGGATTTGTAGACAGACTAGTTAACGGTCATAGCCTTGATGAAGAAACAAGAGAAAAAATCAAAGCAGCTCGCTACGATTTTTCAGAGACAAGAAACATTCAAATACTAAAATCAGATAAACACAATTGTGAAAAATAAAAAGACCTGAACTCTCGTTCAGGTTTTATATTAAAATTGTCTAGTTTTGCCGTATCAGTTTCTTTTATGAAAATTTTATTATGCGATGAAGTTAGTACCGAATCTTGTTGCACCTAAGAATACGCATTCTTCTAACATAGAATCGAGGCTTCTGTAGATTTTTTTAGCAGGAGCTTTTTCAGCTTCTTCAATACCGTGTCTTGTTTCGTTATATTGTGCTGCGATTGCTAATGTATAGTTTGCGAATGGATTAGTTGCGTTAATCATTTTATCTCTGACCTCTGTTTATTTAACTCACATATATATAAAAACAAAAAGTATATAAAAATTGCCAAATTAGTATATACTTTTCTTAACAAATCTTAATATTTTAGCAATTAAGCCAGCGTAACAAGATTTCCATCAATATTAATTGAACAGATATTTAAATTTTTATCCCAATATATTTGAGATTTAATTTCAGGAAGATAATTTATATTTTCAGATGCCATTGAAACGGCGGTTCTTAAATCCAACATATTTTCAGAAACAAGACCTTTTATTATATCGCTAACAAAAGATGTACTGCCGGCCATTGTACCTTTGGCATCAACGGCTTTTCCATTTTTTAAAAAGACTTTTTTTCCGCAAAAGTCCATTGATTCTTTATTACTATGAGCAATAGGCAAAGCGTCACTTATTAAAATAATTTTGCTCAAAGGCTTCGTTCTAAATGTTATTTTTAAAACATCTTTTTGAACGTGAACCATATCAGCAATCAGCTCTGTATAAATATCGTCATTAACAAGGGCCGAAACAACAGTTGATTTTTCGCGATGAGAAAAATTTCCCATTGCATTATACAAATGAGTAACTTGATCAACACAAGACAAATCACAACCCAAGCAGTGTCCTGCTGATACCCTAACCCCTTTAGACTTCAAATATTTGCTCAATAAGTTATCGTCATCAAGCTCTGGAGCAAGGGTGACAATTTTTATTGCCTCATCTTCTAGCAATTTATAATTTTCAATAGTAGGTTTAATTAATTGATTTTCGTCATGAATTCCTTTTTTTAAAGGATTAATAAAACAAGCTTCTAGATGGACTCCAAGAATCTTTGCCATAGGTTGAGACAAATTTTCTTGCAATTGCATAGCATGTTTTATTTCTTTAATTTGAACTTGCAGATTTTCTAAGGTATCCGTTGCCAAAGTAGGGAAAAAACCACAAACACCATGTTTCAATATTTTTTTTGCAAACTCCAAATAATCTTCACTAGAACAATTTGCAAAATCTATACCAAAGCCCCCATGAATGTGTTGTTCAATGAGGGCTTTAGTTTCAATTAAATTATCTACTGATTGATTATCATACATAATAACTACCCGAAAAACTATTCAAGTATTATTATATAAATTTTTCCAATTCTTTCAATAGTTTTTCGTGTTTTTTAGCAAAAACGCTACCTCTTGCTTCAATAGCCATTTTTAAAATCAACGGCATATTAAGAGCAAGACCTTCAGGTTTAATATTATTCTTATAAACTTCTTCAAAATTATCAGGCAATCTTAAAGACCAGTTTTTGTCACCTGATGTACCAGGAGTATTATAAGTGCTTTTCAAACCGAAGAAGTCTGTAAAGAATACTTGAATGTTTTCTGCCTTAGAAGCAAAGATTTCTGCTAATTTGACGTTCATCAAAGCTTTTGGATCAGTCGTCAATTTAACAATTAAATCATCTCTTTCTTTGCCTTGAAGTTCTGAATACATATCATCAACAAGGTTTACAACATGCAAATATCCAACGTGAGTATTAATCATTTCGTCAACCCACATAGAAACAGGCTCGTTATCATGAGTACCAACCATAGCCCAGCTTCTAGGAACAATGTTGCAACATCTGTATGGGTGTTCCGGTTTGTCGTACTTAACAAACTGAGTCAATCTCATACCTTGCAAGTCGTATTCTTTCATAACAGATTCTACAGGGAATGTAAGAGTACCAAGGTCTTCACAAACGATAGAATCTTTATTAAGTCCTTCTTCTTTAGCAGCTGCGATAACAATTTTTTCTATCATCGCACCATATCTTTGAATTTGTTCCTTAGATAATTTTTTAACTCTTTTTTCCTTATCAGGTTCAAGCTCCATATTCAAGTCATCCATAGTAGCAATAGCGTACTGAGCAAGCTCAGGATGTTCAGGAGATGAATACAATCTGCCTGCACCTTGTTGAGGAAGAGGTTTTTTACCTGCTTTGTATACCCAAGGGTCAATCAAACCAACAATGTGGTCAATTCTCACACCACCCGGGTTTTCTTTAAACATTTTTTTATAAAGTTGTTTTAAAAGCTTACCTGCTTCGCCAAGAGAGCCATCTTCGTTGAACATTTTCTTAGGGTCAACGACAGGGAATCCCCAAGCTTGACCATCTTTAGAGAAATAGTCAGGAGGACAACCTAGCATCCAACCATCTAAGAACAATGATTGATAAGCCCAGCTATCTCTGTCAGAAAATGCAACTTGTCTGTCTGCAATAAGTTTCAAATCATGCTTTAACGCATATTTTTTAGTTTGTTCATTCTGTTTTGCAGCAACGAACTGACAGAATGAATAATAATTAATTTCATCAGCGTATTTAAGTCTTAATTCTTTTTCTCTTAAAAATACAGCTTTTTTCTCTTCATCATTTTTCGGGTTGAATAAATTTCTGTCAACAGAGCTGTTCCACAATGGCCAATAATCATTGTTATTTTCAATAACTAAAGCTTCGTACAAAGCGTCTTTAGAAAGCCAGAAATCATTTTCTTGCTTAAATTTATCAAACTCTTTGTTAAGTTTGTGATTATTCCATTGTTTAAAGTTTACATAAGCTTCTTTTAAAGCTTCATCTTGAGCTTTAACAATATAAGAATAAGCTGTTTTATTTATATCTTTGTTTGGATTTTCATTACAAACCTTGTTATAAGTTGATGTTGAAAGAATATTACCCCAATCTTTAGTAGTCAGCTGTTCTAAATCGATAAACAAAGGATTCAAAGAAAAAATTGTACCTGTGTAAGGTGAAGAATCACATGCCTTAGTTTTTCCTTGTGGTCCAAGCTGTATTGCATTGAAAAGACCTGAAGCAAAATCCATAAGTTTTTTACCTGCTTCTGAATTTGGAGTACCAAAACCTGTATTTTTGCCCGGAATTGCAGGAAAACTGTTTCCATGAATAATCAAAGCAAAATTCTTTTTCCCAAGTTCTTTAAGAGCTTTTTGGCAAATCTTTTTAATTTTCTTTGCATCTTTGTCTGTTTTGTTTAAACAACAACAAATCATAAATTTCTTACCCCTTCTTGACTACCATGATTCTAATTTTAAAATTATCGTAACACTTAGTATATTTTTTTTATATAGCCAGTGTGCATAAATTATAACTGTTTTTACATTTCTTTACCAAATAGCAAAATAAACTATAAAAAATAGAAAATGTAGAAGATACATAAAATGATATTTTAAAGATTATCGATACATATAATTTCAATTAAAAACAAAGCTTACTAAAACAGATATTGGAAAAAGAATACATCATAGTTTTTTTAAATATTTACATTTGTTTATAAATTTGCACGGCATGTTAAAAGTTGTGATAATGAGTTTATTAATAGTCTAACCATTCCTTTCTTGACTTATGCGGCCTAATAAAAATACGCCGCATTTTATTTTTATTTTTTTTGATGATTATGCTAGTATAGAGTTATCCTAAGAGTGTCCGAGAAAAATTCGTGATAAGGAGCACTCTGCCGAGCAAAAACTGACTAAATGTTAGGTTTTGCGAGAGGAAGACGTGAACGAATTTTTGGAGTGTCACGTTGAAAAGGTGAGCAGTGGCGGCTCGAAGGTTCGAGGCGACGACTGCGACACTAGATTAAATTATATTTAGGGGAGTTTTGTGGAGGATTTTTACACATATGAACTTTTTTTCTTGGTTATTTAGACCTAAAAAATATAAAAATGTACTTGAATACTATCCAGACGCAGTGCTAATAGTATCAGAATCAGGAGAGCTCTTATACGCAAACGAAAATTTGTTAAAATTATTCAATATCTCAAGCGATGAACTTTTTAGTCTTGAACTTTTAGATTTGTTTGACGGTGGTTTTAACCTTATAGACAACCTTGCAAAATCAGAAGATTCTGCAATTGTTAAATCTAAATTCAATACGGATGAAGAGTTAATTTTAGAAATAAGAGCCTCTGAATATGAAGACTCTGAACAAAAAATCATTATCACTTTTCGTAATGTCACTAACAATCAAAAAATGCTTAACAAACTGCTTTTTGAGCATGAATATCTGAACAAAATCACAAAAAACAGAAACAAGTTTTTAGCAAAAATATCAAACGAAATAACATCACCGATACATTCAATAAACGGTTTTTCTCAAGCAATACTTGAAGGTCTCGGTGGTGATGTTAACGAAAAACAAGAAAAATACCTAAAAATAATAAACAAAAACTCAACTCAGCTTTTAGAGCTTATGAATGATTTGCTTGAATACACAAAACTTGAATCTGGTATTTACGATTACGAATTCAAAAACTTTGATTTTGTAACATTGATAACTAATTTATTCAATCAATACAAAGAAAAAGCAGATGAAAAGAAATTAATCATTAACTTTAACCTTAATAGTTTAACTAAAAGGACTTTTTATTCAGATGAAAACGTTTTAAAAAGAATAATTGAAACCCTTTTGGAAAACGCATTAGAAAGAACAGAAACAGGTTCGATTCAACTAACAGTCAGCCACCCTGACAACAATTTTTTGGAATATGCAGGCATAGTTAATTCAACAAATCTGCAAGAAAATCCTTATGTAATGATACAAATAACAGACACTGGAAAGTCTATTTCTGAAGAAGATTTGTCAAACATTTTTGACCCTTATGCAAATATAGACAAGTACATAGCTAAAAAGACTATAAACAAAGGGTTGGAAATGGGCATAATTTATAACCTGACAAGAATTTTAAAAGGTAGAATTTGGGCTGAATCAAATGAAGAAAAAGGATGCAGCTTTGCATTTGTAATTCCTACAGAAAAAATCAACTTATAAAAACAGGAGCAGTCTATGGCTAACGTCACTCTTAAAAATGTAGTTAAAAGATATGATACAAAAACGATTATTGCCAATGTATCTTTAGACATAAAAGATAAAGAATTTTTGGTTCTTGTCGGTTCATCAGGATGCGGAAAATCTACAATTTTAAGAATGATTGCAGGGCTAGAAGACATCACAAGCGGAGAAATCTATATAGGTGATACTTGTGTAAACAATATTCACCCGAAAGACAGAGATATTGCCTTTGTTTTTCAAAGTTATGCACTATATCCGCATATGACAGTGTATGAAAACATTGCTTTTCCGCTAAAAATGCGTAACTTCAAAAAAGAAGAAATAGACAAAAAGGTAAAAGAAGCAGCAGAAATTCTTAACCTAACAGAATACCTGAACAGAAAGCCCAAACAACTCTCAGGCGGACAACGTCAAAGAGTTGCTCTTGGCAGAGCAATTGTAAGACAACCAAAAGTTTTTTTAATGGATGAGCCATTATCTAACCTTGATGCAAAATTAAGAGTTCAAATGCGCTCAGAAATAAAAAAATTACACGAAAAATTGCAAACTACATTTATCTATGTAACCCACGACCAAACTGAAGCTCTCACTATGGGTGACAGAATAGTGGTTTTGGATAAAGGAGTTATTCAACAAGCAGGAAAGCCTGAAGAAATTTATTACAATCCTGAAAACACTTTTGTAGGAGGTTTCTTAGGCTCACCATCAATGAATTTTATTAACTGCAAAGTTCAAAACGGCACTGTTACATTTAACGAAAAATATATTGTGTATCTTACAGACGAGCAAAAATCGATTATAGGAAATAGAGAAGACATAATAGTCGGTATTAGACCAGAAAAAATGGATGTCATAAATTCTAACTACAACTTTACTGTTCCTGTTGAAATATCAGAAATGCTTGGCAGTGAAAAAATTGTTTACTTTAACATAAACGGATCTAAGTGTAGCGCAAAAGTTGATACGCAAAAAGATTTTGATAAAGAAATAACTCTACAATTTAATACAAATGACTTTTTATTCTTTGACGTAGAAACCCAAAAAAGAATATCTTTATAAATCTAATCCGATTTCCTATTCTTAGACATCACCATGTCCTCACCTTCGCTTCGCCCTCTCAAAAACGATACTCAATCGTTTTTTCGGCAGAGTGGGGACAGGCTCACTAGCATTACCATAGCTCCGCTGTTCACTTTATCTGCTACACTTAACTTCGTTAAGTTCCGCTGACAGGCTCACTAGCATCATCACAGCTCTACTGTTCGCTTTGTCTGCTACACTTAACTTCGTTAAGTTCCGCTGACAGACCCACTAGCATTACCACAGCTCCGCTGTTCACTTTATCTGCTACACTTAACTTCGTTAAGCTCCGCTGACAGGCTCAATAGCATCGCCATAGCTCTGCTGTTCGCTTTGTCTGCTACACTTAACTTCGTTAAGTTCCGCTGACAGGCTCACTAGCATCGCCACAGCTCTGCTGTTCGCTTTGTCAAAAAAAAACCGACTTGCGCCGGTTAAACTTTACCACATATTAGAGAGAGGAATTAGAGAGAGAGAAAATTTAAAACTTTTTTGTTTCCTCTACTTATATAGTTCCCATATTTTATGTTTTCTAAACATTTTTTAGAAAAATTTTCGTTTTTTTTTACATTTCTTTACAAAAAAGATTTCAAATAACAAAAAAAATTTTTATAGTTTTTAAAACTGACAAAAGAAGGAGACTATATGCCTGTATCATTCAAAGCAACGTTTGAAGGAATGTCATCAGATGTTCTAAAAACAATTTTTGAAAGCAGAACAAAATCAGACACAAAACACAAAGTTGTTTTTATAAAAGGTTGCGATCATTACGGTGATGACAAATTTGAACTTTACAGAGACAACAAAAAAACAGCTGAATACGAGACAGATATAGTCGACGAACGGCTATTTTCCATACAAAGATTAATGGGAATATTTAACATATTAAAAGCAAAAGAAGCTCAAAGCAAAATACACGAAATGAAATCAAAAAAATAATCGAATAATATCATATAAAAAGCCCTCTAAGAATCTTAGAGGGCTTCAACTTTATTAATAACTAAAGTTATTAGTTTTCACTAGCAGCTTCATCAGCTGATTTTTCTGGAATTCTCATTGCATAGAAAGATCTCCATACAAATACCAATGCAATGATTAAGAATATCCATCCTGCAATAGGAGCGATATGTCTAAATGATTCATTGATAGAGATTTCCATTGCCAACAAACCAAACAAAGTAGTGAACTTGATAATTGGGTTCATTGCAACTGAAGAAGTATCTTTGAATGGGTCACCAACTGTATCACCTACAACAGTAGCATCATGCAATGGTGTACCTTTTTCGCAAAGGTCACATTCAACGATTTTCTTAGCATTATCCCAGCAACCGCCAGCATTAGCCATAAATACAGCTTGGAACAAGCCGAATACAGCAATTGCAATCAAGTAGCTTACAAAGAATGCTACAGGAGCAACTGTTTTGCAAGCAGGTGCTGACAAGCAAGCAAATGCCAATGCAAATGCAAACAATGCGATAAAGATGTTAACCATACCTTTTTGTGCATATTGAGTACAGATTTTAACAACTTCTTTTGAGTTAGCAACGTTTGCAGTTTTTACGCTTTCGTCATCAATTTTGATGTGACGTTTGATGTATTCAACAGCTCTGTATGCACCTGTTGTAACAGCTTGCATAGAAGCACCTGAGAACCAGTAAATAACAGCACCACCTGCTAAAAGACCCAAAATAGTGTATGGGTTTAACAAGTTGAGTACTTGTTCAGGTTGAATACCCAAAGTATTTTTGATTACAAGAATCAAAGAGAAAATCATAGTAGTAGCACCAACTACAGCTGTACCGATAAGTACAGGTTTAGATGTAGCTTTGAATGTGTTACCAGCACCATCATTTTCTTCTAGTTGTTGTTTAGCAACATCAAAGTTTGGTTTGAAACCAAAGTCTTTTTCGATTTCTTCAGCAACGCCTTCTCTTTGTTCGATTAATGATAATTCGTAAACTGATTGAGCGTTGTCAGTAACAGGACCATAGCTGTCAACAGCAATTGTAACAGGACCCATACCAAGGAAACCGAATGCAACAAGACCAAAAGCAAATACAGATGCATAAATCATAACTGTATCAGGAATCATTGTACTGAAGTAGTAAGACAATCCCATTAAGAATACGATTACCATACCAATCCAGAATCCAGAGAAGTTACCAGAAACAATACCAGAAAGGATTGTTAAAGAAGAACCGCCTTCTCTTGAAGCAGTAACAACTTCTTTAGTATGCAATGCATTTGGACTTGTAAAGATTTTTGTAAATTCAGGAATCAATGCAGCGCCCAAAGTACCGCAAGAAATAATACCTGCTAATACCCACCAGAGGTTTTCGCCCATTGAAGCCAATAACCATTTAGATACACCGAAGGTCATAACGATAGACAAGATTGATGTAATCCAAACTAAGTTTGTTAAAGGTTTTTCAAAATCAACTTTTTCAGCTTTGCCGAATAAAAGTTGAGTTAAACCAGTATTTACCCAGTAAGCAACTACTGAAGTAACAATCATTAAGAATCTCATTGTAAAGATCCAAGTTAACAATTGGATTTGGTATTCAGGGAATACACCTAACAAGATGAAAGAAACGAGAGCAACACCAGTTACACCGTAAGTTTCAAAACCGTCAGCTGTAGGTCCGATAGAGTCACCAGCGTTGTCACCAGTACAGTCTGCAATAACACCAGGGTTTCTCGGATCGTCTTCTTTGATTTTGAATTGAATTTTCATCAAGTCAGAACCGATATCAGCAATCTTTGTAAAGATACCACCAGCTACACGAAGAGCAGAAGCACCCAAAGATTCACCGATAGCAAAACCGATAAAGCAAGCACCTGCTAAATGTCCTGGAACAAATAACAAGATGATAAGCATCATGATTAACTCAACACTAACGAGCAATACACCGATACTCATACCAGCTTTTAAAGGAATGTTTAAAACTTTTAAAGGTTTAGCTTCTAAAGAAGCAAAAGCAGTTCTTGCGTTAGCTAAAGTATTCATTCTAATACCAAACCAAGCTACACCATAAGAACCTAAAATACCGATTACAGACCAAGCAAGGATAATCAATACACCTTTTAAGCCCATGTGTTGTAATCCGCCAAAATAGAATGCAATACAGCATCCGATTAAGATTTCCAAAGCAAGTAAGAATTTACCTTGTTGAATAAGATAAGTCTTACAAGTTTCGAAAATAGTGTTTCCGATTTCAGCCATAGCTGAGTGAACTTTGTAGTTTTTAACTTTGATGAATTCGATCAAACCAAAAACTAAGCCCAATACGGAAATACCGATACCCAACAACAACAGATTAAAGCTGTGTGGGTCGGCTGCCAAATTTGGAACAACCAAATCGGCTTCCCCTGCAAATGCAGAGTTGGCTGCCAAAAGTGTTGCGAACGCAGATAAGACACCGCCTTTTAGCAAACCGGACCATTTTAAGTTAGCCATCTTTTTCTCCCTTGTCCTCTTTCCATCGCAAAAGGACCATTTTCTACACATACCCCAATTGTACTATAAATTGCTGTTTTAGCAAGAAGTTTTCTCTAACTGATTAAAAAACTTCCCAAAGTTTTAGCTTGCTCAATAACGAATTATCATCTTTTAGCAATATCTGCTTCACAAGTGCATTTACAACCTTTATATTTCCATCTAATTCAAGTTTTACATCTTCTCCTAAAAGTTCTTTCAATTTTAGACACTGAATATCAACAAGTTTAGCCTTTAACAATTCATACTGTGGAGGTAAACCAGCCTCACAATAACTCTCGAATTTTCTAAACAATGCATTTATATCAAGATTAGCAACATCATTAGGCGTACATTTGTCAGACTGAATCTGTACTAAACAGACCTGTATCAACTTACCCAACAAATTTTTATACAACCGATAATCCGAATTTTCTGCAGACATAGCAATTGCCGAAAATATTGCAGGTAAAGTGCGTACATCTTCAGGGAACTCATTGTCTTGTACATAAAAATCTATTGCAGTTAAAGATTTATCCTTATGGTTATAGATAATGTTGCCTGGACAACAGTCAAAAACCATATCATTATCTTTTGCATAACGTATTTGTTTATACAAATTGTAATACGATTCGACAGGAAGATTAAAAAGTTCCTTTGAACGTTTTGATAAAAAACAGCCTTCCCCCTCGATATACTTCATTATACTAGAACCATTTTTTAATTTTGCGACTATATGGTTAATTTCGTCCTTTTTGTCAATCTTAAAAGATAACAAATTTTGATAATCAACTAAAGAATCGTTATCATTATTCTTTTTGACAACACGCACACAATAAGGAGTATCCGGTATTCTATAAGTCTTAGCTTCACTGCCTTCACCTAGAAAATTCTTATTATCGGCTATAGCTGCATCAATTTTTGCAAAAATTCTTTTTCTGGGCAATTCAAGCAAATCTTTTTCTCTACCGGAAAAGGATATAACATCAGCATTAAGTTCAGGCACTCGAGTTGCAAACTGAACATTTTTATTGCCACAATTCTTATCACGGCTACGTATTGCAGTATTACAATGTAACTGATGAATACTAATCATAACAGTGTGACAAAACACCTAAACATACAAAATTGCCTAATAGTTTAAAAGACGTTAGTTTTTGTAATATTTTTAAATTTAGTAATACTGCCTTGGAACAATAAATCAATAGAGCCTACAGCACCGTTTCTGTGTTTTGCGATAATGACTTCGGCCTTACCACGATTTTCTGTGTCTTCTTTATTGTAGTATTCATCACGATAAATAAACATAATAATATCAGCGTCTTGTTCAATCGCACCTGATTCTCTCAAGTCTGACATCATAGGACGTTTGTCTGGACGAGATTCAACAGCACGAGACAACTGAGAAAGCGCTATTACAGGAACATTCAATTCTCTTGCCAGACCTTTCAAACCTCTTGAAATGCCAGAAATCTGTTGGTTACGGTCTTCTTTGTTACCTGAAGCTTCCATCAACTGCAAATAGTCAATAACAACCAAGCCTATTTCTTTTTGCTCCATTGCTAAACGTCTGCACTTTGCTCTAACCTCCATAACGGTTGCCCCAGGTTTATCATCAATATACAAAGGAGCATCTGCAAAGTGATTCATCGCGGTAGTAAGCTTTTCCCAGTCAGAAGCGTGCATATTCCCTGTTTTAAGCTTTTGGGTATCAACCTCGGCTTCTGAGCACAACATACGTTGAACAAGCTGTTCTTTTGACATTTCTAAAGAAAAAATAGCAACTGTCTTTTTAGCTTTTAATGCAACATTTTGTGCAATGTTTAAGGCAAGCGCTGTTTTCCCCATAGAAGGACGAGCTGCAAGAATTATCAAGTCAGATTTTTGCAATCCGGATGTCATATTATCAAAATCATAAAATCCTGTAGGAACACCTGTTAACTCATCACGGTGCTCATATCTGTATGAAATTTGTTCATAACTTGTTAAAACCAAGTCTTTAACAGAAACCAAATCAGAAGATGTTTTTTGTTGAGCAATATTAAAAATTAATTTTTCTGCATTATCCAAAGTAGCTTCTGTAGTCGTATTATCATATGCCATCTCAACAATCTGAGAACCTGCATTAATCAACTCTCTTTTAATAGCTTTTTCTTGAACAATCTTTGCATAATACTCAATATTAGCAGTTGTTGTGACATTCAACGCCAAATCGTTAATGTAAGCACGACCACCAACAAGCTCAAGCTTGTCTTTTTCATTAAGACGTTCAGATACAGTAACAATATCTATAGCCTGATTTTTATTAAATAATTCAACAATAGATTCATAAATAACTTTGTTAGCCGGTTTATAAAAGCTGTTTGTATTAAGCATATCAGCAACCCTGTTAAAACAAACAGGATTCGTCAAAATCGCGCCCAAAATAGCTTCTTCGGCATCAATATTTTGAGGTGGAAGCTTTGATATTTTTCCCTCATTAGTTTTTACTAAACTGTTTTGCAATCAGACCCGTACCTTCCTTTTGCAATATTATAATTTGCTAAAAAATATTATTCATTAAAAATTAAGAAAATTAAACAACCGGGGATTGTAACAAACAAACTTAAATAAAAAAATTAAACTAAAAGAAATTTGGAGAAAAGAATGTTCAAAAAAATAATCATACCAAAAAATGAAATAGAATACAGACAAGATTGTATAGACAATAAATACCTGATAAATGAGGGCAATAGAGCAATAGGATTGTTTGCTATAACAAAAGAACAAACAATCCCAACACAAATTTCGCCGCAAGATGTATTGTTCTATTCACTTGAAGGCATTTTAGAAATCAATTTTGATGATAAAAGTTTTGTTTTAGAAAAAGACAATATGATTCTTATTCCTAAAACAAGCGCTTATACGCTCAAAGTAATAGAAAATACAAAAATATTGACCGTAAGACTATAGATAATTACAGATAACAATTTGCTTCTTTGTAAATTTCGTTGCCCATACCTAATGCAAACTGAGCAAATAAATCAGCAAAGACAAGACAAATATAAAAACTTACAAACGGAAGCAATAATCCTAAAATTTGTCCGTTAACCAGTAATACAGAAAGTATAAGCATACACAAAGAAACAAGTATGCATTCGCAAACAAGTATTACATAATTAATCAAATTATGCTGAATCAAAGCAAATGCCTTCTTTATGTTAAAGAATGAACTAATCTTAAAATCAATAGCAAAGTTTAGAGCCAGCATAATATACATAGCTGTATAAATAACATATAAAAAAGCGCCAACAACAAGCAACGCAGCAGAAACTCCATTAAAGGTCAAAGGAGATATAAACAATAATAATCCCATAACTGCAAGAAACGGTATAGAGAATATAAATCCGCCAACGTATGACTTAAAGCCTATATGAATAAAGTAGGCAATAAATTTCCACGATGGCATTCTTCCGTTCTCATGAACGATTCTGTTATGAACCACTTTAAAGAAATATCCGGATATTGCTAACAAGCAAACCAAAACAAGCAATGAATACATTGTCACCATATAATAGTTTATAGGATCAAAAATCATTCGCTTTATACCCGGAAAGATAAAAGCAAAAACAGGGAAAAACAACAATAAGCCGCCTATAAGTACTTTACTTACCCAATTTTTATCTTGCGGCACGAAAATAAATGCTTGCTTCAGACTAATACCCATTAGCACGCTCCTAAATTAAAATAAACACACTACCATTGTAGCACTTTTTTCTACAAAATGGTAGTGTGTTTAGTCAAAATATTCAGATATATTTAGCGTTTCAACTACACTTATTTAACTTGAGCTCTAGCTTCAGCTAAATGCGGAGCATCTTGAATATACTGTCCAAGCAAATTATACGAAGACAATGTAAATGCGTAAGCTAAAAATGGCAATGGAATTACAGTTACAGCTAATAATGCCATTAGTAAAATGTAAATAGCAGATACCCCAACTACTTGAAGAATAAAGTTCAAAGTATTAGGGTTATCTTTTACAAGCAATGCGGCTCTTGGAAAACCGATAAATGACAAGATTTTTTTATCAATAGCAAAATTAGCAGACATTAACAATGTCAATATACCTGCAACTATCTGGAACAAAATCGTCAAAATAACATACACAAGTTTTAATTTTGCGAATAAAACACTCATAATAAGCAAAACAATAGAAAAAACAACACCAAGAACGATGCATCCAATAAAGCATTTAAAACCTAAAACCAAGTTATCACCTAAATCAGACGCTGGTGAGCCAGGCAAATTACCGTCTTTATTCATAAATTTTTCAAGATACTTTACAACGTAGCCCATAATTGCAAAGTTAAGAATTGGTATCATCAAAAAGAAACCACCAATTAGCAGCTTAACAAACCACCCGTCAATACTTGCAGGCGCTTTTAAAGCCTTCACAAAATCCATACTCATACTAAACTCCTATTCATCTAATACCATCAATATTAGTGAATATTACAATTTTTAAAGGAGCTTTGTCAAGTTTGCCATTTCTATTGCAGTCTTAGCTGCTTCAGAGCCTTTATTTCCGGCTTTTGTTCCTGCTCTTTCTATAGCTTGTTCAAGATTATCAGTTGTGAGTACTCCAAATATAACAGGTACACCGGTTTCTAAAGAAACATGTGCAATACCTTTAGAAACTTCAGAAGCAACAAAATCATAATGGCCAGTAGATCCTTTTATAACAGCACCTAGTGTAATAATTGCATCATACTTACCACTTTTGGCAGCTTTCTTAGCTATTACAGGAATTTCAAAAGCACCCGGAGTCCAAATAACGTCAATAGTTTCTTCTTTGATCCCATGTCTTACAAGTTCATCAATTGCACCAGAAAGCAATTTTGACCCAATAAACTCATTAAATCTTGAGATTATTATACAAAATTTTTCATTATTTGTGATATATCCGCCTTGAATAACATTTGCCATTATTTATTCTCCTGTTTAGTCTTTACATAAAATATACAATACATATTTTTTTAATAAAAGTAATTATTTTGACTTGTTTACAATTATCCACAGTGAGAACAAAAAGACTAATACAAAAATTTTCACTTGTAGGTAAAAATTTTTATAAATAGAATTTGGGGAATAAAAATGTATTATTTAAAAAGAAACAGGAGACTGCTTTTCAGTATTGCATACATTTCACTAATCTACAGCTTAATTATCTTTTTCATAACAACATTGCTTTAAATATTAAGATTGCGTTACAAAATAGCAAAAATCAACATTTTTGAATTTAATATAAATAGGTCTTATATGTGTATATTAAAGAGAAGGGGTTAAATCATGGCAGTAGAAAGTATTGGTGCGTTCAACAATTTTTCAAAATCTGTTAATTTTCAACAAACAACAAAACAAGCAGAACCCAAAGTAGCAGCACCAGTCAAAAAAGATTTTAAAACAACGATTTCTGAAAACAAAACACCAATTGTTGTTGGTGCAATAGCTTTAGCAGCTATTGGAGCAGGAATATATGCAAACAGAGGCAAGCTTTTCGGAAAAGTATCCGGTGCATTGGTATCAGAATCCAAAAGTATCCTTGATAAAATCAACAGAATTAAAGCTAGCTGTATTAACGAAGCAAACAAAGTTATTGCAGATAACACAGTATTTGGGGAAATAAAATTACCAGTAATCGATAAAGCAGCAGGAATGCGCTCAGCTGATAAAACACAACCGGAAAGATTCCATCAAGCAGCTACTTGGATAGAAGAAGCATATAAACAAGCATACTCTAAAGCAAAAGATCTTAGAGACGGAAACAACATGCTAAACTATATCTACAACAGAGTAAACAAAGAAAACACTGCACTTGCTCAAATGTATGCTCAAATGCCTGAAGCTGAAGCTAGTGTAAGAATGACTCAATTTGCCAAAGACGTAACAAAAATGGACAAACACTCAGGTATGACAGTAGAAAGATTTGTCAAAGATATGAAAGAAGTGTTTATACCAAAAGCTAAACAAGAACTTGGTATATAGGTTTTTCATCACATACAAAGCCTGCTGATGAACAATTAGCAGGCTTTTTTGTTGCTAAATAATTTTGTTTGAATCAAAAAATTCTTTCGCAAAAATTTCATCTTTAACAATCTGAGATTTTAAATCAGGTAACGAATCAAATTTTTTCTCATCTCTAATTTTTTTCACAAAAGATACTTTAATATCCTTGTCATAAATATTTTCATTAAAATCGAGCAAATGAGCTTCTAAAAGCAAGGTATTAGAGCAAGTAACAGTAGGGCGCTTGCCCAAATTTGTTATAGCTTTGTATTTTACACCATCAATTTCAACCACAGTAACATACGAACCTCTTGAAGGCTTAATAATATTTTGAGGATATTTTATGTTCGCAGTAGGGAAAGATATTGTACGACCTATTCTGTCGCCGGTCACAACTCTTCCTTTTACATAGAAATACTCACCTAGTAAATTTTTTATTCCATCAACAGAGCCCTGATCGACCATTTGTCTAATTTTAGAACTGCTAATCAAGGTATTATCATAAGTAATTGGCGGTATTTCATAATACTTGTAACCAAACTCAGACTGATAAGCCCTAAGCATTGTAGAATCGCCTTGTTTATTAGCACCAAAAAAGTGATTAAACCCCGTTGTGATAAACTTAGGTTGAAAATTCTTTACCAAAACATCTTTTAAATAATCAACTGCAATCAAATCCGCAATTTCTTCATCAAAATCTAACATATAAACATAGTCAATGCCTTGTTTTTCGAACAACTCAAGCCTATCTTGAGGCTGAATTATGTATTGAGGTGTTCTGTTTTGTAAATAGCACAAAGGGTGCTCTTTAAAGGTTATAACAGCAGATTTCAAGTTATTTTGCACTGCAAGGTTAACTGTATTTTTCAGTACAACTTTATGCCCTTGATGAACACCGTCAAAAAAGCCAAGGCAAATTGATAAATTTGGATTATGATTTAATTTTTCAAAAATTTCCATGACTCTATCTTATTTAAGATAAACAATATTTTCAAATAATTAACAATCTAACATCCGGAATATATAATATTTATTACTAAAACCGTAATATTAATTAACATATAAAACCATGTATTTGCAAAGTTATATAATAAGTGTTATAATAATAATGTTATTAATGTTTCGGCTAGTGTAAAAACCTTACGAGGGTCGGGATGTAAGATTTAAACATCGAAAGATGTTTGTGAGATTACAAAACCCCTCGTTTTTTTTTGCCTCTTTTTTGCTTGTTTTACCCTACGTGAAGTTTATATTTGTTATTTTCTTTAGGTTTACAGACTTTGGAGATTCTATTTCTTTTATCTTTATAAAAGAATCTAACTGTTTAGAATACTCCATCATTCTGCCTCTTGGTATATATAAATCTGTCATAAAAGTTCTTTCTGAACTCGGATTTTTTATAAAGCCAAATTTTGAATAAAAACTATCCAAATCTATACGACTATTGCTGACTACATCAAGACCAATTCTTTTTACATTAGAATTCTCACAATTGTGGAATAAAAATTTTAACATACTCATACCTGTATACTTAACATACTTGTTTTGAGAAACAGGCCAAGAAGCAATATTATCCAAATAACAATCTTGCATGTCTTTATATGTAATAATCCCACAAGGTTTATTGCCCTCAACAAACAAAAAAGACTTTTGGGGAGTAGTAAACCCTGACATTAAAACAGCATTATTAATAATACGCTTCCAAGTTCTTAAAATACTGTCTTTAAAACCACTACCTAAAGTAAGCGATTTCAATTTTATATTAGAGGCCATATTATCCAAAAATACTCTGTCATCATAATCAAGACTGTATACTTTAAAAGAATGTGCAACATCTTTTATTGCAACATCAACTACAGCAAACTCTTTTGCCTTAAAACTCGTATTATTTACTCTGTTATTAATGTTTCTAACTTTCATAAAAATATCCGGCTATACAAGTGTAAATTAACTGCAAAAATTTTTCAAACAATATTGATAAAATTAAAAAAAATTTTTATAATGATTATGAAAGGTTATTTAATTTAAGTATCTCAAATAAAATATGAGATACTTTTTTTATCTAAAAGGGACCGATGTATCGTTTTTACAGAGCCTTAATATTAACAATTTTAATGATAATTCCCCAAACAGCGTTTGCTCAGCAAACTATTATTAACGTGCCATCATCAGATGTGTTGCCATACGGAGAAGTTATACTTAAACAGTCAAACAAATTCAGACCTTTTGGTGACGGTAAATATGTATCACTAACCCCTCAAATAATTGTTGGTACAGGCAAAGGAACAGAAATTTCAGTAGAAGCAGGCACCAACATAGAAGATACAACTTCTGTAAAAATGAACATTACAGCGAAAAAAGTTTTTAAAATAAAAAAATCTGCCAGATTCACGGTTGGTGGAGTTATAAATCCTTCCTTAACAGAAGGTCAAAAACCTGACAGTATGATATACGCTCATGGCTCATATCTTTGTAAAAAAACAAAAACAACAATAACAGCAGGCGGTTTTGTCGGCGGAAAACAAGAAATGCCTTCATTAACAGGTGTTATGCTTGGTATAGACCAAACAATTATCCCTAACAAACTCCGTATAGCAGTTGATTGGATGTCACGAGATGAATCTTGGGGCGCCCTTGGAGCAGGGCTAAAAATAAGACCTGAGCCAACAACTTCTATAACAACAGCTGTCATAATTCCAAACGCAGACGAAAACCGTCTTGCTTTTTCTGTATCGATATCAAAATATGTTGGAAAAGTACTGCCTGAACCGGCAAGAAAAGAAAAAGAAACTAATGGAGATAATTTGTGATGAAAAAGATTATATCAGCAGCTTTTATAACTTTTGTTTTTATATCATTTTCACATTTCGCATGTGCAGAAAGTCCCAAAAATTATCAAAAAGCAAAGCTTGAAGGAATGAATTTTTCTAACCTAAACCTCGAAGGTGCAAACTTTGAAAATGCTGAGTTAGATAAGGCAAACTTCAAAAATGCAAACCTAAAAAATGCAAACTTTAAAGACGCAGACATAGAAAAAGCCACTTTTGAAGGAGCTGACCTTGAAGGTGCAAACTTTGAAAACGCTGACCTTGAAGAAACCTCTTTACTGAATGCCAACATAAAAAATGTAAACTTTAAAAATACAGAACTTGAATACGCAATCTGGACAGACGGAACTGTATGCGGAGCTGGTTCAGTAGGTTCTTGTTGGTAATTAAGAATTAATCAACTTTTGATACGGAATAGTTATACATTCAGGCAAGCGTCTAAACATTTTATTAGTTGTAGTATTAACAGCAACACAAGTCACGTTAGCAACTATATTCACTACGCCAGTATCTTTATTTTTAAGAGTCTGCTTAAAGATAATTGCGCTTGGTCGTAATTCTTCAATTTCTGTAGTCAAAATCAAATTATCATCCAACTTGGCAGAAACTTTATATTTTACATTAAGCTCAACAACAGGCAAAACACAACCTTCTTCTTGCATCTGTTTTAAGTCAAGCCCCAATACTTTATCGGTAAACTCGATTCTGCCTGCCTCTAACCATCTTAAATATGCACCGTGCCAAACAACACCATAAGCGTCTGTATCGGCATAATATACTCTTATCTCATTATCGTGTTTCATAAAAAACCTACTTTAACTAAGAATCAAAAAGTCCTTGGATTTTATCTGCAATTTCTTGAGGATCAAGCTCGTTTGTAACATTATTCAAATCCATTGCAATTTGATAAAGTTTTGCAGCCTCAACCTTGTCACCTTTAATAGCAACGGAACGTCCAAGGTTATAATGAGCCAATGCATAGTTTGGATTAAACTTAATAGCCTTTTCAAAAAGTTCTATTGCATTTTGAACACGTCCTAAATCATCAAGATAAATAACGCCAAGGTTATTATAAGCAATATCGTACGTAGGATCGTATTTTATAGACAATTCATACTCTTTTATAGCTTCATCAATATCTCCCTTACCCCAATGCAAAAAGCCCAAATTACAATGAATTTTGGCGTTAGTTGGATCAAGTTCCAAAGCTCTTCTATAAACAGTCAATGCGTTGTTATACTCTTGCTTGTCGTAAAAAGCACTACCCAAATTGATAAATATATCAATATCTGTAGGGGTCAAAAGATATGCGCTGTGATAAGCACTAATTGCCGCATCTGTGTTTTTCTCAGCTTCTTGAAAAACATAACCCAAAGTCTGAGCAATAACACTTGTCCACTCAGGTTTTGGATTTAAGGTTATAGCGTTTTGATAATAAGAGATTGCTGCCTTAGTTTCTCCTTTAAGGTACAAGATATTTGCAAGATTGCTGTAGAACTCAGCTGCATTAGGTTGTATTTCAATAAGTTTTAAATAAGACTCAACAGCACTGTCTAAATCACCCAACTCTTCATATACAGAGCACAATGAGCGATAAGCTGTTATATTAAGACTGTCAACAATTATAGCCATTTTATACTCAAGTATGGCATCTTCATAACGACCCATTGCTCTATAAATATCACCTAAAAGGCAATACAAAAGAACAAACCCCGGAGCTTTATCAAGGGCATCTCTATACAAATCGACCGCATCATTTATACCGTTTCTTGCTACCAGATACCATCCTTTTAACAACATTGGCATAAACTGCAAATAAGAAAGAACCTTAAACACACTTTTTAAAGCATGCTTATCAAAAGGCAGTGTAAGCAAAGAGAGGAACAACTCTTTTTGTCTTAACAAAGATATTTTAAAACTCTTAACAGACATTACTCTGTAGAGATTGTATTTCAAAAAATGAGCTCTTGATGACGTAAATGGCTTTAATTTAATAGCCTTTTGAGCAAAATCCATTGCATCAGGGAAATGAGCTTTTTTAGTATGACAACACGCAAGCATATAGTATGCTTGAGCATTTTTGTCATTTTTTTCTACAGCAAGATTAAAATAGTTAATGGCTCTATCGATTTCATTTTTATAATAAAAAGCCATACCTATTTTGAAATATATTTCATCAGAATTAATATAAGACTCAAGAGCACGCTGATATTCTGTAATAGCCTCATCAATATACTGACGAGCCTGACGAATATCCAAGTGCCACTCTATGTATAAATCACCTAACTTAACATGCAACTCAGCATTAGTCGGGTCTTTAGACAACTCGAGCTGACACTTTTCAATAGCACGTTGTAAGCTGCTATTAACCTTAAAATCTTTTTTATTCTTATCTCTATCTCTATACTGTAATATTCTAAACATGTTTACTTATTTTTTAACTCTAGTCTTATATTAAATTATTTATATTATTTTTGCAAACTTACAAAATATCTCAAGAATTGGATTTTGCATTTTGCTCACGTTCTATCAATAAACACTTTTGGATTATCTTATCACGGTCTTTTTCCGTAATCTTTAAAAATTCCATAACATATTCATTAGAACGATAAAAATTCTTATGAATTATTATCCCTGATACCTTTATCAAGGAAGAAAACTCATCAAGACGTAATCTTGCTTCGTACTCTTTTCCGACCTCTATTGAATCTTCACACAAGAATCTGACGCCACCACCACTTAAATCAATTGTGGCGGTTTTTATGTTATCTTCTTCATCTTTACCAATAATAAAGAAATCTGTTATAAACGGCATTCTTAAGTATCGTCTGCGTTGTATAACCTGATGGTGATTGCTAAACTCTATAACAAACACCCCGTTAAAAGGTGAATCAAATACAATGGAATCAAAAATCATAATGCCGGTAAAGCTGTAAACAAAAGCTTTTATTTCAGTGCCTTCACTCAAATATGGAATATATTCCTTTTGAGAAGCAGGAAAAGAAAGCACAAGACGATCAGACTCAGGCTCAAGAATATAGCAATCAATAATGGTTTTGCTAATACCTGTATCTAGCTCTACTTGTACTTTTTGACCTTTCTTTACAGCTCTGTTGTGCATTATATCTATAGTCCTTTCAAATATTCAGACGGAGCAAGCACCGTTAGAACATAATTGTCAGTAATACAAGAATTAGCAACTCTTTGTATATCTTCAACAGTCACGTCTTGAACCATTTGAATAAATCTTTCTTCAAAATCAGCGCCAAGACCTTTATCTTCGTAATAAGCAATCAGGCTTGCCTGTTGAAGGTTTGTTTCTGAAAAGAATTGTCTTTTACCTATAAGGTTATTTTTTGCATTTTCAAGTTCTGTTTCTGAAACAGGAATATTTTTAATCTTATCAAGCTCAACCTTAAAGCCTTCTAAAGAAGTTTTTATGTTTTTAGGTTCAGTTGCAATGTAAACATTAAACAAAGCACTCTGATCATAAATTTCATAACTGCTTCTTACAACATAAGCCAAGCCTTTTTTGTCACGAAGTTCTAAAAACAGTCTTGAAGACAGCCCGCTGGAACCAAGCATAGTATTCATCACCATTATTGCAGGGTAGTCTTTATCAAAAATACTTGGAACTCTCCAACCTTGAATAATTTGAGCTTGAGAAGCATCATCTTTTTCTATTTTAACAACTTCTGCCTTATTCAAGTCCTGAGGTCTGTTTTCAATTTTACAATCTACAACATTTTTGATATCTGAAAAATATTTTTTCAACAAATCAATAACGCAATCATTGCTAAAGTCACCGGCTATACTTATAACTTTTGAAGACTTTTCAATTAACGAATGATAGGCCTTTTCAACATCTTGTTTTGTAATACAATCAATATCTTTCAAAATTTGTGTATAAGTATGACCGTAAGAATGATTTTTGTATATCGTTGAATAGAATCCATCTAAAGCTCTAGTTTTAGGCTCATCAAGTTCTGCTTGGATTTCACCTTTCAACTTAATAATTTCTTTTTCAAAATCATCTAAAGTTGAATTTTTAATAATATCAGCAAGAATCTCAAGACCTTTTTCAAAATCTTCATTCAAGCATTGAAGCTTAAATCTTATAAAATCTTGCTTCATCTCGCTATAGCAATCAATAGCGTTTTCATCCAATTCTTGAGCGAGTTTTTCTGCAGATCGATTTTTTGTACCCTGCAAAAACAGTCTGTTCAATATTGTATAAATACCTGCTTTTTGTTCAGGCTCAGATATCTTAAAGTAAAAACACAATGCATGTCGCGGAGTATTTTTATTTTCTTTAAGAATCAAAGGTATATTATTATCTAAAACTATTTTGTTCATTGTTCTTCCTTTTTATTCCGGCAATAGTACAGTAGTGACAGAGTGATTTAAAGCCAAATACTTTTGGGCAGCTTCGTTAACTTCTGCCATAGTTATTGAATCAAGTGCTTCAGAGTACTGTTCAACCAAATCTAAATCATCACAAACAGTCATATAATAACCGATATTTTCGGCTATATCTGAAACAGTTTCTGCTGATTCAGCAAAGCGAGCTTTTAATTTTTTCTTTGCTTTATTAAACTCACGCTCTGTCATATCGCCTTTTAATAATTTTTCCAATTCGGATTTAATAAGCTCCAATGCCTCATCTTTTTTATCAGCTTTGTAATTAGCCTGAACAAAGAAATTTCCGCCATCTTTAAAATTATAAAAATCTGTAGCAACAACGTTGAAAACAGGTTCTGCAACTTTTTCTATGAGGTTTTGATACAATCTGGAGCTTTGACCTTCGCCTAAAATAATATTTATAATTTCAAGAGCTATATTAGCTTTTAAATCTCTTGCAATAGGGCCTAACCAACCTGTAATAGCAAACCCAGTATTAATTTTGCCCTTAAGTTCAATATATTTTGCTTCATCAACAGGTTTGTCCAATTGATATTGAGGGTTTTGGAAATTTTCTCTTCCTTTGAAATCGAACTCTTTGCACAACAACTCAAGTACTTTTTCGTGGTCAAAATCACCGGCAACAATAGTTGTAATATTGTTAGGAGTATAGTGTGTTCTGTAATAATCTAAAATTGTTTCTCTCGGTATTGAAGCAATTGTTTCAGGAAAACCAATAACATCACGTCTGTACGGATGACTTGTGTACATATTTTTGTTAGTGGAGTTATAAATTTTTGTCCAAGGCTGATCCTGACGCATTCTGATTTCTTCAATAACAACGTGTCTTTCTCTTTTTTGAGATACATTATCGTCACCCAAAGTAAAAACAGGCCCTATTTCATCCTCAGGAATAACAGGATCAAGCATCATATCGGCATGTAATTCTACAGCTTCTTTTAAATAAGCGTCATTAGGACCTTTTGGTAATGTTACATAGTAAAAAGTATAATCTTTCCAAGTTGCAGCATTAACAATTGCACCTTTAGCCTCTAATGTTTTATCAAAGTATCCTGCTTTATGCTTATGAGTACCTTTAAACATAAGGTGTTCCAAAAAATGAGAGATACCGTTGTTCTCATCATTTTCGTTTATAGAACCTGTTTTAACCCAGCTTGAAACATTAACAAGTCCGCCTTCTTTATGAGCTAGGACTATTTTATGTCCGTTTTCTCGTTCATATATTTCTACAGGAC
Source organism: Candidatus Gastranaerophilales bacterium (assembly GCA_944326545.1). Lineage (GTDB taxonomy): Bacteria > Cyanobacteriota > Vampirovibrionia > Gastranaerophilales > Gastranaerophilaceae > Limenecus. The sequence goes on from CALVEH010000002.1 coordinate 237,790, forward strand.
GAGTCAAATACGGATAATTTATTTCTTTTTTTATAATATTTTCCACCTGACTACCTCTATACATAATTTACCAAACTATTGTATCAGATAAACAAGGCTTTTACACGTATAGACGGTGGATTTTCTTTATTTTATATTCCAAAAATCAGGATGTAACATAGCCAAAAACGGAATCAATTCCAACCTGCCCACAAGCATATTAAATATACAAATAATCTTTGACACAGGGTGCAAAATATCAAAAGACCCCATCGGCCCGATAGGTCCAAAACCAGGACCAACGTTACCAAGTGTTGTTATACTACCTGTTAAACCAATAATGGTATTGTTCTCTAAAACAGATATAACAAGAGCAGATAAAGCAAAAATCAAAAAGTAAAAGAAGATAAATGCAACAATCTGTTTAATAACTTCTACAGGAACAATTGATCTGTTAAATTTTATAGGATAAACAGCGTTAGGGTGCATAATTTGAGCAACTTCTTTTTTCATATATTTGAATAAAATCATCCATCTGATTACTTTCAAACCACCACCGGCAGATCCTGCACAAGCTCCACAGAAAAGTAATAAAAACAACACAAGCTTTGCAGGCAAAGACCATAATGCAAAATCAGACGATGCAAAACCTGCTGTCGTAATTATACTGCACACTTGAAATACAGCTGATGTTATTGAATCCCAAACGTCAAAGGAATTTTGGAAAAACAATACAAGTGCAAGCACAACAGAAAATGCAAAAACAATGCAAGCGTACGTAATAAATTCTTCATCTTTCAATGCAAAAGATATTTTTTTATTCAAATAAACTTTATACATAAGTGCAAAGTTTGCGCCAGCAAAAAACAGAAAAATACTTATTATCCAACATATCAAATTAGAATGATACCCTTGGATACTCAACGGATTAGGTGAAAAACCGCCACCTGCAAGTGTTGAAAAAGAGTTGCAAAAAGCATCAAATAAAGGCATGCCTGCAAGCTTTAAGCAAACAATCTCAAACACTGTAAGAATTAAATATATTGTCCAAACAGCAGTAGCAGTATGTCTTATTCTGGGTGTAATTTTATCTTCAGTAGGCCCTGGAGCTTCCGCAAAAAACATCTGTCTTCCTGCTACGGCAAACTGGGGCAAAATAGCAATAAACAAAACGATTATCCCCATACCACCTAGCCATTGACTCATCGAACGCCAAAAAAACATTGCCTTTGGAAAATCAAACGAAGTCAAAATAGTCGCACCAGTTGTAGTAATACCTGAAACTGCCTCAAAAAGACTATTTATAGGGCTTAAGCCATAAAACAAATACGGTATCATACCCATTAAAGAAAACAAAATCCACGACAAAGCAACAACGCAAAGTGCCTCAGATTTTTTAATATCATTTAAACTTTCAAAAGTATTTGAGCGTGTTTTAAAGCTAAAACTAAGCAACAAACACAAAACAGAAGGTGTAATAAAAGGCATTATTGAAGAATAATCGCCATAATAAAGAGCTACGGCAATCGGTGCAAGTATAACTATTGCAATGCACCTTAATATCAATCTCAAAGAAGTGAATATGTACGTAAGCCTCATTGTTACCCTCTAAAGAAATCAATTATTTTTTGAGAAGACTCTTCTCTTGTAAATATCAATAAAGAATCACCTTCATTAAGTTTTGTCATACCGTTAGGGATTATAACGCTTAACCCCCTTTGGATAATTGCAATAACAGCTTTTTCAGGCAATTTTAAATCCATAAGAGTAACCAGATTAAATTTTTGAGGAACAATTGCCTCTATAATTCTACCTTGACCGCCTTCAACAGTTGCCAATATATCAACATCCGTTTCGATAAGGTTTTTTCTTATTTCAGTAATAGATGCATCTTTTGGAGATATTGCAACATCAATACCAACCTTTTCAAAAAGACGAATATTAGCTGATTTAGATACTCTTGTTATAACTTTTTTAGCTCCGATTTGTTTGGTTAATAGAGAGCAAAGCAAATTCTTTTCATCATTGTTTGTAACACTTATAACAACATCGCTATCACCAAAATCTTCTTGTTCAAGCAATTCTATATTTGTACCATCGCCGTATAAGACTAATGATTTTTTCAAGTGTTCTGTCAGATATTCACAACGCTTGTAATCCATTTCAATAATTTTGGTCTTGATATTTATTTTTTCAAGATTTTGAGCAAGCATCAAACCCACACTGCCACCACCGATAATAGCAGCTGTCTTTACTTTGGTATTGCTTTGGAAAATATCCCTTGCCAAAATATCTAGAGAAGTTGACGACCCCATAAATATAACTTTGTCATTTAAAAGAAATTCTGTTTCCCCATCAGGAATAAACAAGCTCGAATCTCTTGTAATCCCAACGACAAGGGTCTGTTCTACAAATTTGCACTCTTTAAGCTTTTTATTCAAAAGAATAGAATCTTCTTTAATTCGGTATTCCAAAAGCCTTGCGCGACCGCCTGCAAAGTTCTCAACATCAACAGCTTCCGGAACGGTAATTATTCTAAAAATTTCCTGTGTAAGAAGTTCTTCAGGCCAAATAACATAGTCTATCATTTCATATCTTGTATTTTTAACAAGTTTTAATGATTCAATATATTCAGGCTTGCTGACAAAACAAACAGTCTTTGCACGGCTCAATCTGCTGACTGTTAGACAGGATACGATATTTGCTTCATCAAAAGCGGTACATGCAATAAAAACATCTGCATCTTCGATATTAGCAGATTTCAAAGTATTTATATTAGATCCGTTACCGCTGACAAAGCTTATATCAAGCTTATTCAAAGCATCAGTTTTGTTTTCGTCTTTATCAATTATTGTTACATCATGGTCTTCAAAAAATTCGGTTGCTATCAACAACCCTATTTCGCTCGCACCAAATACAACTATTTTCATAATATTTTCCGTTATATTGTAATTTGCAACCATTATAATACATAAATTTAATTGGCAAAATATATTTTTGTTTTACAATATTAGATATTGAGAGTATCACTGGCCATTAAGGCTTTTATAAGGGGAGAAAATAAATTGGATTTTACTACATTAACTATAGATTTCTTAAAGCAATTAAGTAATATATTTGGAAGCTACGGGCTTGGTATCATCGCATTGACTGTTATTATAAGACTTGCAATGTGGCCGTTAAACGTTTCTCAGCAACGTTCTATGAAAACAATGCAAATGCTTCAACCAAAAATGAAAGCTATCCAAGACCGCTACAAAAACAATCCGCAAATGATGCAACAAAAGATGATGGAGTTCTATAAAGAACACAAATTCAACCCTATGGCAGGTTGCTTACCATTGTTAATTCAAATGCCAATCTTCATTCTTTTGTATTCATCATTAATGAGCCCACAGTTCATTTCTATGGCTGGTCAATCAAACTTCCTTTTCATCAACAGACTTGATGCAACATTAAAAGGTAATGCAGGCGTTTCTAATGACGGAGTATTTTCTGTAGGGACAAGAGACACATTCTCTTTAAATAAAAATATTAAAGTTTACATTGGTGACAAAGAATTAGAAAATGCAAAATTAACAAACCCAAGAAACGCAGTTAAAGTTCAAGGTGACATAACACCAGGTGAACCGGTTGATTTAAAAATCAGCCTTGACGATTTTGATTTAAAATTCAGCCAACTTGCACAAATTACAAGTGCAGAAGCAACTGTTACAGATAACAATACAAGAGAAATTGAAAAAATCACTTTCAAAAAACAAGGTGACAACTTGATTGCATCTGTTCCGACTGCAGCAACAAAATCATCATTCAACTATGATGTATTACTTCTCGTTGTTATATTTGGTGCATCTATGTTCCTTACTCAAAAAATAATGATGGCAACAAACAAAATGCAACAAGCAGACCCTGCTCAAGAAGCAATGCAAAAAACTCTCGGAACAATGATGCCTGTTATGCTTACAGCAACATTTTTATTCATTCCGATTCCTGCTGGTGTATTGTTATACTTGATTGCAAGCAACGTTATACAAATTGCACAAACAGTTATTATCAACAAACAGCTTGATAATGAAGAAGCAAACAAAAAGAACAAAAAAATTGACGAGTCAGTATCTAACGCTAAAAAAGTAGAAGCAAAAGAAATTAAAAACGTAGATACAGAAAACAAATAATAAAGGAATACTCAAATGAACGAAAGAGCGAAACAAGCACTTGATATCCTTTTAGAAGGTAATAAAAATTTTGTAAGCGGCAAATCAACAGCCATCCACAGAACTGTTGAAGACTTAAAGTCGCTTCAAAACGGACAATCTCCTATCGCTTGTATTGTGACTTGTTCAGACTCAAGGGTTATTCCAGAGCTTGTTTTTGACAAAGGCTTCGGCGATATATTTGTTGTCAGATGTGCAGGTGCAGTAATTGGTGAAAACATATTAGAAAGTGTTGAATACGCTGTAGATCATCTTAAAGTACCTCTTGTAATCGTGCTAAGCCACGATGATTGTGGCGTTATGAAGGCAGCTAAAGCATTATATCCAAAAGAACCTGAACATTTAGAGCTGTTAATTCGTTCTGTATATGAAATTATCGATAGCGAAACAGAATGTTACAACGAAATAGCAAGAAATTATACACTAACTAAAAAAAGAAAATTGCTTAAACGCTCTAAAATATTGAGAGAAGCACACCACGAAGGCAAATTTGAGATTGTAAGAGGTTATCTCAAATTTGACACAGGAGAAGTTGTTATAATCGAAGACTAATTTCGTTAGTCTTCTTTTCTTCTTTTTGGCGGAGTATATGTCAATAATTTAAAAATTGTCGCAACAAGACATATCAGGTAATTGGTTTCTTGTACATCTCTATATGCTCGATCCATATCTACTCGTTCGCTTTCAAGTTCCCTTTTTTCTTGAAACTTTTGAAGATTTTGCTCATTTAATAAAGTTTTTTCTTTACCGTTTAAAAGATAAAGATTTCCATAGTAATCTCTTTCAAAAGTTTTTTTAACAGCTATAAAATCGTCTTGAGATTTTAAAGAAATATCAAATGTTTTGTTTTTTGCATCTTTAAATTCCAACTCATAGTTATAGCCGGACACAGCGTGCTTATCTTTGACAAATAAATCACCACTAAGTTTTTTATCCTCTAATTTTTCTGTATTAACAGTCATACCGACTTTTTTATCATTCAAAGAAAAATCTACACGATAAAAATTTTCGCCCATTTTTTCAATTTTGGGCATTTCTGTATTTTTAAAGGTATTTAGCTGATAAAACGCGTTAGATGTTTTTTCTGTCTGCTTAAAGGTTTCTTTCAATTCTTTATACAAGTTTTGTGTGTTTTCATCTGTTTTATATACAGCATACCTTTCATCTAAACTATTTTGAGCCTTGTTATAAAAAAGAGGATTAATAACCAATGTATTTGCTAGTATTGCCCAATAAATTGCATCACCCGCACTAAAATTAGACTTTTTAGGCATTCTTTCATTTCCATTATTATATCCGTTAGGCCCTGACAAAGAACCTGAAGCACCCTTAAAAGACTGTTTTGTTCTATTTATGTTAGAAACATATCCATTTACTTTTTGAATTGCCATTTTATCTTCCTATTTAAATCTAAAAAACATTATCATAAAACCAAAGCAATATTTTATGAAAAACATCACCCTAATACAAAAGTCCTGACAAAGTTTTTTTGTCACCTTAAAAGACTAAAGTTACATATCTTAATTGATAAGCATACAATCGCCGTAGCTATAGAACTTATACTGTTCTTTTATAGCTTCTGCATAAGAGTCAAAAACAAAATCTTTGCCTGCAAAGGCAGATACAAGCATTATCAATGTTGATTTAGGCAAGTGGAAGTTTGTAATAAGTCTGTCTACAACTTTGAACTCAAACCCTGGATATATAAACAAAGTAGAGTCATCTATTGTTTCAATAACTTCACCGTACTTTTTAGCGCAAGTTTCTAAAGTTCTGACTGTAGTTGTACCAACTGCCGTAATTTTTTTACCTTGTTTTTTAGCATCGTTAATAATTTTTGCAGTTTCCGCAGAAATTTCAAACTCTTCAGAATCCATTTTGTGATCAAGAATATTATCTACCTTAACAGGTCTGAAAGTACCAAGACCTACGTTCAAAGTTACATAACAAATTTGGACACCTTTAGCTTTCAATTTTTCGAGAATTTCTTCCGTAAAGTGTAACCCAGCTGTTGGGGCAGCAACAGAACCTTCTCTTTGTGCATAAACTGTTTGATATCTGTCATAATCAAGATTTTTCAACTGCTCATCTGTCATTGTTCTTTCAATATAAGGTGGTAAAGGAATATTACCGACCTTGTCCAAAATTTCATAAAAATTGCCGTCATAATGCAATTCTACAAGCCATTTACCCTCATTTTGACGAGTAAGAACTTTTACATACAAGTCAGGAGATATCTCAATAATAGACTCTTCTTTAACTCTTTTAGATGGATTTATCAATACTTCCCAAACCTTATCGCTGATTTGTTTAAGAAGAAAAACCTCAATATGGGCACCTGTATTTTTACGACCAAACAATCTTGCAGGAATCACCTTAGTGTTATTTAAAACAATGACATCATTCTCGTCAAAATAATCTGTTATGTCATAAAAATGTTTATGCTCAACAGATTTTTTTGCTCTATCAAGAACCATCATCCTGCAATTTTCACGTTTTTCTGACGGAACTTGCGCAATCAGTTCTTTAGGTAATTCGTAATCATATTCGTTTATTGAAAATTTGTCTTCCATTTTATTCATACTTCGTCTTCTTAATTTTTCGGCCTAATATTAATTTAAAAAGAACAAGACTTTGTTTTTACAAAGCCTTGTCCTTAAACTATTTAAAACAATTGCATTTCTATTACTCTTTTCGCAATCCTTACAGTGTTCAATGCAGCACCGATTCTTATGTTATCTGCAACACACCATAAATCAATAGCATTATCAAAAGCAATATTTTTTCTTATTCTACCGACGTAAACAGGGTCTTTGCCTGCAGCATCTAATGGTGTAGGATAAACAAAGTTTTCTACATCATCCATAACTTCTACACCCCAAGCATTTTCCAAAAGTTCTCTTGCTTTTTGTGCAGAAATTTCTTTTTCAAATTCAATAGTTACAGCCTCAGAGTGTCCGTGGAAAACAGGAACTCTAACAGCAGTACAAGAAATAGGAACATCTTCACCAAGGTGGAGAATCTTTCTTGTTTCATTAGTAACTTTCATCTCTTCTTTTGTATATCCGTTATCACAGAATACATCAATTTGCGGGATAACGTTATAAGCAATAGGTTTTTTAAACTTAACATTTTCAAAATCTTTGCCATCGTTAACAGCCACAGTATTCTCTTTAAGCTCATTAATAGCAGCCAATCCCGCACCAGAAACAGCTTGATAAGTGCTGACTATCAATCTTTTAATTTTTGCATAATCATGTAACGGTTTTAATACCAACATTAACTGAGAAGTTGAGCAATTTGGGTTAGGTATAATACCTTTATGATTTTTCAAATCATCGTCATTAACCCCAACGATAACAAGCGGACAATCCTTATCCATTCTATATGCACTTGAGTTGTCGATAAAAACGCAACCTCTTTTTACAGCTTCGGGAGCAAGAGCAAGAGAAGTAGATCCGCCTGCAGAAGCAAGTACAATATTTACACCTTCAAAAGCCTCAGGCGTAGCTTCTACAATGGTGTGTTCTTCGCCCTTAAACGTAATTTTTTTACCTGCACTTTTTGCACTGGCCAAAAACTTAATTTCGTTGTATGGAACGTTTTCTTCAACGAGAATCTTTAAGATTTCTCTACCTACAACACCTGTAGCACCTAAAACTGCAATATTCGGTTTTCTCATTCTCAATCCCACCATTTCTATTGTGTTACAAATAAATTATAATATAAATATTTTATAGGGCTACCCCATCTCGGCTGACTATTTCCAATTATCGTCCAGTGTTTAGGGGCACACCCCCCCCTCTATTAAGTGATTTTATCTTGGCGTGCTATTTTTTGTAGCTGATTTGCAAAATGCCAATTTATCAATTAATTTATAAAAAGATTGCTGAACCTCGCACAGTTTGCACCCTATGGCTTTTTCTTTAGGCAAAAGAATAAATGACATATATTGTTCACAAATTCCAAGTTTATTTTCTTTTAGGGCAAGTCTGATACACTCTCTCATTAGTCTTCTTATTCTGTTTCTTTTAACAGCTCTTTTATGATATTTTTTGCTGACAACAAAACCAAACTTTGTTGGCGTGTCTAAATCTTTTTTGGGCTTTCCGACGTAAAGAGTCAACATAGAATCAGAAACGATTTTTCTGTTTTTGTATGTAGCATCAAAAGCTTTTTTATTTTTGAGCCTGTATTTTTTAGGAATCATATTTTTATTAAAACACAAATAAATAACAATATCAGAAAAAGCCTGCTATTTGAAAAGCAGGCTTTCTAAAACTAAACTTTAAAAGACTACGCTCTTTTTTTAGCTTGGATAGCCAATCTATGACGGCCTTTAGCTCTTCTTCTGTTTAAAACTGTTCTTCCGCCAGGAGTAGCCATTCTAGCTCTAAAACCGCTGACGTTTTGTCTTTTTCTTTTTGTTCCTTCTAATGTACGTCTCATTTTTATTGCTCCTTGAATTAATTTTTTCGCGTTATATCATGATAAATAAGACATAGACGATTGTCAAATGCGGATAATAAAGGATTTAATAAAGGTTTACACAAGATGGATAAAAAAATAGAAAAAACAATCGGTTTCATTGGCGCAGGCAAAATGGCTACAGCAATAATAAAAGGCTTGATAAGGTCAGAATTGTTTGACAAAAAAAACATAATAGCTTCTGAACCTAACAAAGAGTATGCTCACAAAATAGAAAAAGAACTCGGCATAAAAATCGTCCATAACAACAGAGAAGTTGCTGCTGACGCTGATATAATTCTTCTTGCAGTTAAACCTTTTGTTGTTAAAGATGTACTAACAGAAATAGAAGACAAAATTGACGACTCAAAACTAATAATAACAATAGCAGCAGGAATATCCTCTAAAAAAGTTGAAGATATACTTGAAAAGAAAGCAAGAGTTATAAAAGTTATGCCAAACACTCCAGCCTTGCTTGCAACAGGCATGAGTGCGGTTTGTAAAGGAGAAAACGCAACAGAAGAAGACTTTGAAGAAGTAATAAAAATCTTTGAAAGTGTTGGCAAAGTTATTAAAGCAAAAGAATCTGATATTGATGCAATAACAGGCGTAAGCGGTTCCGGACCGGCTTTTTATTACTACATTATCAATGAAATTGCCAAAGCAGGTGAAAAACTGGGGCTGGATTACCAAACAGCATTAACCCTTTCTGCTCAAACAGCTCTTGGCTCAGCTAAAATGATTTTAGAATCAGGCGTTGCCCCAGAACAGCTTATAACAAACGTAACAACACCGGGCGGCACAACTGCAGAAGGCAACAAAGTATTAAACGAAAGCAATATATCAGAAATTCTGTTTGAAACGGTAAATAAAACAGCTCAAAAATCACACCAAATGGGTAAACAGCTGTAAATAAAACAAAATTTTTCAAACTTTTACGCACACTTTGCCGGTAGGATTAAATCTTCCGGCAATATTGTTTTGGCAAATAAGTCTTCTTTTTTACGACTTGTTTTAGCAGTAATAATATACTTGTAAAAATATTTTTGTACTAGAATTAAGCTATGGAAAATAAAAACAACTTGAACAAAAAGAGAAAAGCACCTGAAATAAAAATTAAGAATATGGGTGTTGATATAGACAAAAACGAGTACAGAGAAATTGTACTCTCAAACTCTGCCCGACCCGAAGCTTCTTTTTACGACAGATACAGATAGTCATTGCATTAAACAAATACAAATGAACTTGTTATCAATGATAGAGGTGTCTAATTGTTATAGCTCACCAAGATATTGAAACCACGTAAAACAAATACAAATGAACTTGTTATCAATAATTGAGGTGTCTAATTGTCATAGTTCGCCAAGATATAGAAGCCTTATAAAAAAATAAAAAGCCCTCAAATAATTGAGGGCTTTACTTATTAGGTTAAGTGTAATGTGTCCTTATTCCTTTGTGTATTCTGCATCGATTACATCATCGTCAGAGTTTGAGTTAGATGAATCAGATGAAGAGTTAGCAGAACCTGCATCAGCCTGAGGAGCTTCTTGCTGTACTTGAGAGTAAGCAGCTTGAGAAATTCCATACATAGTTTGTTGCAAGTCTTCAGACATTTTCTTAATTTCTTCAGCAGGTTTGTTTGTTTTCAATGCTTCTTCTAAAGCTTTTCTTTGTTCTTCCAATTTAGATTGGTCAGCTTCAGAGATTTTTCCTTCAAAATCTTTTACGATTCTTTCAGCTGAAGAAATCAAGCTATTAGCATTGTTTTTAATTTCTGCTTCTTCTTTATGTTTTTTATCAGCTTCAGCGTTAGCTTCTGCTTCTTTAACCATTCTGTCAATGTCAGCTTCTGACAAGTTAGAAGAGTTAGTGATTGTGATTTTTTGTTCTTTGTTTGTAGCTTTATCTTTAGCAGAAACATTAACAATACCGTTAGCATCGATATCAAAAGTAACTTCGATTTGAGGCAAACCTCTCATAGCCGGTGGAATACCGTCAAGTCTGAACATACCTAAAGATTTGTTATCTTTTGCCATAGGTCTTTCACCTTGTAAAACGTGAACATCTACGGCTGTTTGGTTGTTTTCAGCTGTTGAGAAAGTTTGTGATTTAGAAACAGGGATAGTAGTGTTTCTAGGTACCAACGGAGTCATAACACCGCCTAAAGTTTCGATACCCAATGTTAACGGAGTAACATCAAGTAATACGATGTCTTTAACTTCACCAGCCAATACACCAGCTTGAACAGCAGCACCAACAGCAACTACTTCATCAGGGTTTACTGATTGGTTAGGTTCTTTACCTGTGTATTCTTTAACCAAAGCTTGAACAGCAGGAATACGAGTAGAACCACCAACTAATACAACTTCGTTGATATCACCTTTAGAAAGGCCTGCTTCTTGCAATGCGTCTGCTACAGGTTTTTTACATCTTTCTAACAAGTCATAAGATAATTCTTCAAATTTAGCTCTTGTTAATTGCATATCAAGGTGTTTTGGACCGTTAGCATCAGCTGTGATAAACGGAAGGTTGATGTTTGTTTCTACAACAGAAGACAACTCACATTTTGCTTTTTCTGCAGCTTCTTTCAAACGTTGCATAGCTTGTTTATCGTTTCTGAGGTCGATACCTTCTTGTTTTTTGAATTCATCAATCAACCAGTCCATGATTTTTTGGTCGAAATCGTCACCACCTAAGTGAGTATCACCTGAAGTAGAAAGTACTTCGTGAACACCGTCACCAATTTCAAGAACTGAAACATCGAATGTACCACCACCAAGGTCGAATACAAGAACTTTTTCAGGTTTATCTTTTTCAAGACCATAAGCAAGAGCTGCTGCCGTAGGTTCGTTTACGATACGTAAAACATCTAAACCTGCGATACGACCTGCGTCTTTTGTTGCTTGTCTTTGAGAGTCGTTAAAATAAGCAGGAACAGTAATTACTGCAGATGTAACTTTTTCCCCCAAGTATGCAGATGCATCGTCAGCAAGTTTTCTCAAAATCATTGCAGAGATTTCTTGCGGAGTGTAGTCTTTACCGTCGATGTTCTTTTTATAATCCGTACCCATTTCTCTTTTAATAGAAATGATTGTTTTATCAGGGTTTAAAATAGCCTGACGTTTTGCTAATTGACCAACAAGTTTTTCACCTGTTTTTGAAAATCCCACGATTGACGGAGTAGTTCTTGAACCTTCTGCGTTTGCAATAACGGTTGGCTTACCACCTTCCATAACTGCAACAACGGAGTTCGTAGTACCTAAGTCAATACCAATTGTTTTTGCCATAGTTTTTATCTCTCCTTTGTATAAATAATTAATTCAAACTATTTTACTCTAACTCTTTTATAACACCGTTTTTTTGGAAAAATTAAAAAATAAACAAAAAATTAATATTTCAGGCATGTAAAAGAGTCGGTTGAATATATCAGACCGACTCTTTGTTTATGATTATTTCCTAATAGCTTATTTTCCGCCTTTGTATGCGTCAACAATAGTATGGATTTTGTTAGCCAATAATCCAAAGCCTGCTAAAGCTGCACCAATATATGCTGCTTTACCACCGAGACCCAATTTAGCACCAGTTTGTGTTGCTTTAGCAAAAGCATTCATAAATGCCATAGAAAGACCTCCTGCTGTTGCATACAAGCCTACATCAGTAGCCATATCTACCAGACCGTCTTTTGTTCTGCCATCAAACAACTGTCCTAAGCCTGTTAAAAATGTTGAAGCAATAGCTTTTCCCCAGTTTCCACCTTTTTTATTTTCTTTTACAGGTTTGGAATCGTCTTTTTTAGCAGAAAATTCAACTGTATCTGTTGCTCTGTTATATTTTTGTCTCAACTCTTCTACGCCAGCTTTGTCTGTAACAAAAGCACCAAGATTGCCATTATTTAAAGCAACTGCGTATTTATTATCCCCCATTTTTGTTACATTGTACTGCCCGATTCTTTCAACACCCAACATAAGATCTTCCTTTCAACACTTTACACTTATGTTTTAATAAAGTCTTTTTATTATCACTTATTGCTACTACAAAAATAGTTGTTTATTGAAATATTGGTATAACAAGCTTTTTAAGAACTTTACATTTGTTTATACAAATATTAGGGCTGATTTTAATTTGAGAGTTTTACATATTTTCAAGATTCATCAATCTAATCTAGTGTCGTAACCTGCCGCAAACTAAACTAACCTCTCACAAAACGTGACATTTAGTCACTTTTTGTTCGGCAGAGTGTCACTTTACTCACCTTTTAATGTGTCACCCCAAAAATTTGCTCACGTTCTTGTCACAAATTTTTCTCGAACATTTTATGTTTCTTGTATAATATAAGCACTCATTAAATACGGAAGGTTTTAGATGTTAGAACATTTACATTCGTTTTTAAGCTATTTTTCAAAGCTATTTGTAACGCTTGACGGCATAGGGCTTGCTCCTGTATTCATTGCTTTAACAGCAAATTCAAAGAAAAAATGGCGCAACATTATGATGAATAAAGCCATTGTTATTGCATTTTTTATATTGCTGTTTTTTGCTTATACAGGTTCTGTTGTTTTAGATTTGTTGGGAATCAGCCTTACTGCTTTAAAAATTGCAGGAGGTATTTTGCTTTTAATAATGGCGATTGATCTCGTTTTAGGCAATCCTGAACCGGCAATGAATAACGAAAATAAAGAGGAAAGAAAAGAATCAATGAAAAGAACAGATATATCTGTATTTCCTCTTGCAATACCGCTATTGTCAGGTCCTGCAACTATAACAATGCTTACTATTTGTATGAAAAACGCTCAAGGAATGCCGCTTGAACGTTCTCTTATCATTGCAGCTCTTGCAGTGAACCTAATAGTTTGTTGGTTAATATTGAAATTTTCATCTAAAGTTAGCCAATTGCTTGGTAAAACTGGTGTAAGTGTAATAAACAGAATTGTAGGTATTCTACTTGCAGCAATGTCTTGCGAATTTTTGATGAATGGTTTAATTGAAATTTTAAAAAACGCTAGGTAAAAAAATGGAACATAAAGAATTAGTAAAAAGAATACAGGAATTAAAGAAAGAAAAAAACGCGATTGTTTTGGCTCATACATATCAAAATGTCGAAATAGATGAAGTTGCTGATTTTTCAGGAGATTCTTTATACCTAAGCCAACAAGCTGCAAAAACAAACGCTGATGTTATTGTTTTTGCCGGTGTATATTTTATGGCAGAAACTGCAAAAATATTATCACCACAAAAAACAGTATTATTACCGAACCTCAATGCTGGCTGTGCAATGGCAGATAAAATCAACTTGGCACAATTAAGAGCTTTTAAAGCAAAACATCCTAATATTCCTGTAGTTTGTTATGTAAACTCAACAGCAGAAGTTAAGTCAGAATCTGATATTTGCTGTACTAGTGCAAACGCTGTTAATGTTGTAAAATCTTTGAAAGCCAAAGAAGTTCTATTTGTACCTGACCAACACCTTGGTTCGTACGTAGAATCCCAACTTGAAGGTGTTAAGGTTATTACTTACCCAGGATTCTGCCCAATACACCACTCAATTACAGTTGATGACGTAAAAGAGAAAAAATCATTGTATCCAAATGCTCAAGTAATGGTTCATCCAGAGTGCGCTAAAGAAGTTACACAAATGGCTGATTTTGTTGGTTCTACAACTGCAATTATAAAAGAAGTAAAAAGCAGCAATAAAAAAGAATTTATTATAGTCACTGAAAAAGGCGTTGTTGAAAGATTAGAAAGAGATTGTCCTGACAAAAAATTTGTTCTTATCAACGAAAAAGCAATCTGTGAAACAATGAAGCTTATTAAGCTGGAGGATATCTTAAACGCTCTTCAAAATAATGAACATGAAATAACTGTTGATGAATCTGTTTCTAAAAAAGCAATTAAAGCTATAGACAGAATGGTTAATATAAATGCTTAGATAAGAATTTTCTTAAATAAAAAAACGTCTCTCAAAGAGAGAGACGTTTTTTTATTGTAATGATTATATATCAATTTCTTCAAGCAAAACTACAGCATCAACAGCGAGACATTTGCCTTCTCCAATTGGTCCCATCATTTCCATCGTTTTGGCTTTTACAGAAACTTGTGAAAACTGAAGATTTAAAACCTTTGCAAGATTTGCTCTGATTTCGTCTATATATGGTGCAAGCCTTGGGTACTGTGTTTTAATTGTTGCGTCTATGTTATTTATTTTATAACCTGCTTTTACAACATCATAGAGTGTTTGTGCTAATAATTCTGTACTATCACACCCAAAATATCTCGGATCTGTATCAGGAAAATGGTGTCCTATATCACCAAGAGCAAGAGCTCCCAGCAAAGCATCTATAATTGCATGACAAAGTGCATCAGCATCAGAATGTCCCAAAAGTCCTTTATTGTGGTCAATTCTAACACCACCTAAAATAAAATCTCTATCCGGCGCAAATTGGTGCAAATCAAAGCCTTGTCCGATTCTAAAATGCATATTTTTCTCCTATAAATTTTCCAACAGCAGTCACAACCCCATCATCATCCACAGAGTCAGTGACAAAATCAGCTAAATTTTTCAAATCTTTAGTAGCATTACCCATTGCAACTTTTGTACCTGCAGCAAGTAACATTTCTATGTCATTATCTTGATCTCCGCAGGCCATAATTTCTTCTTTTTTTATCCCCCACATATCGGCAAGAAAACGAACAGCATTTCCTTTAGTTGCCTCAGGGTTTGAAAACTCACAGAAACGAGAAGTTGAACGAACCACATACAACTTGTCTTTATACTTTTCAGCCATCTCTTTTTGCAAATTTTCTATCAATACAGGGTCATCATCTATAGCTAAAACTTTATTCAGCCCTTTTAAATCCATATCATCGCAGTCGCCAACAACTTTATATGATATGTTTCTGGCATCGACATATTCTCTTATTAATCTGTCATCTTTTTCAACAATAAGGTTATCATTTATATATAAGTTAAAAAAGATATTTCTCTCTTTCAAAACAGAAATAACATCACGAGCAAGCTCAACATCCATGTTTATTTCAAGGAGTGTTTTATCATCATTCAAAAAATCTTTTATAATCCCGCCTTGATAACAGATAACAGGAGTATTAAGCCCAAGTTCTTGAGCAATAAACTTTGTTGCTGCATACATTCTGCCTGTGCACAAAACAACCTTGATACCATCTTGCACTAAAGCCTTAAGGGTGTTTTTGACCCTGTCAGAAGCAGTATAATCTTTTCTAAAGATTGTTCCATCTATATCCAGAACCAGCATTTTTATCATGTTGTTATTCCGTAAGCCTAAACGCTCTCTATATTGTATCTTGCAAGTGCACAAATTGTCTTTGCATCATTAATTGTACCATTTTTTATGAGTTTGTACACCTCACTTAAAGGAAGCTCAAAATAATCGAGTATTTCACCCTCATCAGGATCAGGTTTATCAAAAGTCAAATCTGTTGCCTTAAAAAGATAGAGTTTTTCATCACAAATACCAAATGTTGTAAAAATATACCCTAATGACTCCCAGTTTTTTGCAATATAGCCTGTTTCTTCTCTTAACTCTCTTTTAGCAGCAAAAAGAGGATCTTCTCCTTTTTCCAAACGTCCTGCAGGCAGCTCAGTTTGAACTGATTTTACTGCATAGCGGTTTTGTTTGACGAGAAGAACATTGTTGTCGTCTTTTATTGCAAGAATCACAACACCACCGGGGTGATGAATAATTTCTCTATTTCTTTTCAATCCATCAGATAAAACTATCTCATCGCTTGTAATATCAAAAATCCGTCCTTTATAGACGGTTTTTGATGATAAAGTTTTTTCTTCAAATTTATCCATTATACTTTTGCTTCGTGTCTTACTGTTGATCTCAAATGTAATTCCATAAGCTGTTCTTCTGATGCATAAGTTGGTGCATTTGTCATCAAGCACTTTGCAGCAGAGTTTTTAGGGAATGCAATTACTTCTCTGATAGAAGTATTGTGAGTTAACAATGCGACCAATCTGTCAAGACCGATTGCAAGACCTGCGTGTGGAGGTGTTCCGTATTGGAAGGCTTGAAGCATAAATCCAAATTTTTGTTGAACATCTTCTTCAGAAAGTCCTAAAGCATCAAATACTTTTCTTTGAACTTCTGTAGAGTGAATTCTAACTGAACCGCCACCCAATTCTGTTCCGTTGTAAACAATGTCATAAGCGATAGAACGAACATTCAACGGGTCTGTTTTCATCTTATCAACATCTTCAAGGTTTGGAGATGTGAATGGATGGTGCATAGCCATAACTCTATCAAATTCTTTGCTGTATTCAAACATTGGGAAATCAACAACCCATAATAAAGCATGTTTATCTTTATCGATGAGGTTAAGTTTTTCACCAAAGAACAATCTGAATCTGCCCATAACGTCATAAGTTGTTTTCTTATCATCTGCAACAAAGAATACAACATCGCCTGGTTTTGCATCTGCTTTAACTTTTAGGGCTTCGATTTGTTCTTCTGTTAAGAATTTCAATATAGGAGACTTAACTGTTCCGTCTTCCATATAAGTAATCCAAGCGATACCTTTAGCACCGAAAGAAATTGCAGTAGAACGAACATCATCCATTTCTTTTCTTGAATATCCTGCAATACCAGGAATTTTAATAGCTTTAGCAATACCGCCGTTTTTCAAAGTTTCTTTAACAGGCTCAAATGTAGATTCCATCATGATATCTGAAATATCAAAGAGCTCTAAGCCGAAACGAGCATCAGGCTTGTCAGAACCGAATCTGTCCATAGCTTCTTGCCAGCTGATTCTTGTAAACGGAGCCTTAACTTCAACACCAGCTGCTTTAAATGCTTCTTCAATCAAGCCTTCAGTTAATGCGATAACATCATCTTGAGTAGCAAATGACATTTCCATATCAACTTGTGTAAACTCAGGCTGTCTGTCAGCTCTTAAGTCTTCATCACGGAAGCATTTTGCTATTTGATAGTATTTTTCAATACCGCCAACCATTAACAATTGTTTAAATATTTGTGGTGATTGTGGCAATGCGTAGAATTTACCTTCTTGAACACGGCTGGGAACGAGATAATCTCTTGCACCTTCCGGAGTTGTATTAATAAGGATAGGAGTTTCAACTTCCATAAATTCTGCATTATTAAGGTAATTTCTGATTGCTGTAACAATCTTATGTCTCAATCTCAAATTGCTAGCCATTTGAGGACGTCTGATGTCCAAATATCTGTATTTTAAACGAATATCTTCTTTTGTATCGTCAGAAGAAAGTTCAAAAGGCAATAGTTTTGCTTCTGAAAAGATTTTAACTTCTGTAGGATACATTTCTATTTCCCCTGTAGCCAACTCAGGGTTATAAGTTTCTGCAGGTCTTTTAGAAATTTTTCCTGATACTTGGATAACATATTCGTCTTTTAATTTAGAAAAAACTTCATGCACAGATGGGTTAATTTGAGGGTCTGCAACAACTTGGAAGAATCCTGTTTTATCTCTTAATTCAACAAATATAATACCGCCAAGGTCACGAACAGCAGATACCCAACCTGCAAGAGTAACCTCTTTATCTATGTCGGCAATTGTTAAATCTTCGTTATAATGTGTCTTCATAGAAGAAAATGTATGAGCAAATGTTGTCATTTTTATATTCCCTATCCTTAATAATATTGCGTAATACAAATTTATAACAAACAAAGCAGATAATCAAATCTACAACTCATAAGCTTCAAGAGAGTACAGGGCTATAGCCATAAACAAACACAAATGGACTTGTTGTAAATGATTAAGATGTTTAGTTTTTATAGTTAGTCAAGATATTGAAGCCTTATGAAAAAACAAAACACAAATGGACTTGTTGTAAATGATTAATGTGCTTAGTTGTCATAGTCAGACAAGATATTGAAGCCTTATGAAAAAACAAAACACAAATGGACTTGTTGTCTACAGATTAGGTGTTCAATTGGCATAGTTCGCAAAGATAAAGAAGCCCTATAAAAAACTGAAAATTCAAAGAATTAAGTTGTGGAAGGGGCTGTGCCCCTAAACAACGATGAATGGACTTGTTATTAACAATTTAGGTGTTTAGTTGTCATAGTTCGCCAAGATAAAGAAGCCCTATAAAAAAAACAAAGATTTATGATAGAATACAAGAGGGAGTACAATAGGATAAAAAATGATAAAATACGCTGTTAATTTAATAAAGAACACTTTTCACCCCTTACAAATAGCAGAATCAGCTCATGTTGAGCACGGTCAGCTTGTTCTTGTGAGAACAGAAAAAGGTGAAGAAGTTGCAAAGGTTTTTGCCGTTAACCCAATGATTGCGAAATGTTGGGAAAAGAAAATGCCTGAAGCCGTACCCTTAATAAGAGTTTTAGGCAAACAAGATATGCAAACACTTGAAGAAATAAAAATTGCAGAGGAAGAGGCTTTTAAAATATGTAAAAGTCTTGTTGCTCAGCATAACCTTTGTATGAATCTTGTTCAAACAAAATACACTTTTGACAGAAGAAAAATCACATTTTATTATACAGCGCCTGAAAGAGTTGATTTTAGAGCACTTTTAAAAGATTTAACACAAGCGTTCAAACGTGTAAGAATAGACTTGCGTCACATCGGCGTAAGAGATGAAACTTCTATTTTAGAAGGTAACGGACTTTGCGGAAGACCGTTTTGCTGCTGCTCTTTTTTAAGAAAATTTGACTCTATAAACATAAAACTTGCAAAAGACCAAGGTATGCCGATTACACCTGGAAAAATTTCAGGAACTTGCGGCAGACTTTTGTGCTGTCTTAACTACGAATACAAAAACTACATTGATGCAGCCAAAGATATGCCGCCTATCGGTTGTGGTGTTATGACGCCTGATGGTCTTGGCAGAGTTTGTTCATTGCATTTCTTATGTAATGAAATTGCTGTTAAAACAGAAGACGGCAAAATTAAAAACTTCAAAAAAGAAGAACTTGAAATGGTTGACTCTGACGTTAATATCGATATTGATATTTCAGATACAAACAATTTGTATCAGGAACAATCAGATTACAATGTTGATATAAAACAGTTGGAAGATGATAGAAACAGTTCTACAGGCAATGTTTAATTTTAGTTAACACGGGAATTTTGAAATATGAAATCAACAAGAATGCAATACTGTATAAAGTCAGTGCCAAGTGATGATACATACAAAATGGAATCACTGCTTAACGAAATGTCTTCAGAAGGCTGGGAGCTCTACACAATGCATGAGGTCGAAGGTGACGAAGGCTTTAACTACAACTGCATTTTTGTTAAAGAAGCAGAAATAGCTCAAGAAGATGAAGACGATGAAGAAATAGAATTCGGCTACAAATCACAAATGCAAAAAATTATTTCTGCTCAAAATGAGCCCTTTGAAAAATGTCTTGATATTCAAACAAAAATTAAAGATAAAAGAAAAAGAATTAACAGCATAAAATCTCTTATTGATGAAACAACAGAAACACAAAGACAAGAACTCAACAATGAAATGTCTAAAAACCTTGAAGAATTACATGAACTAAAAAAACAGCTTCAAAAGACAATTTCGCCAGAGATAATGCTCGACAAAATCGGCGAAGATAAAATAAAAATTAAACTCAGCGAAGAAAATATCGAACTTGTTAATCCTGATATGGATGCAAACCTTGTTGCTCAAACCGTTAAAGTTAGACAAGAGCTAACAGAAGAACTTGGTTATATCATCCCTAAAATCAGATTTGAAAATGATGATACTCTGCAGGCAAACGAGTTTGAAATCGATGTAAGAGGGGTATGTGCAGCAAAAGGTGTTGTTTACTGCGGTTATAAAATGTATTTTCAAGATGACCTAAAACTTGATAAACCCTCAAAAGATTTTATCAAAGACTCTGACCCTATCACAGGAAAAAATATTCTTTGGATTCCAGAAGAAAAAACAAAGGATTTTTGGGCCGCAGGCTACAATCCTTCTGAGGTTATCGCCCGTATATTAGAATACGTTTGCATCAAAAATGTAGAAGAAATCTTTGACTATAACGATATTAACAACTACATTGAAATTGTTAGTGAGACAAACCTCTACCTTATAGAAAACATTATTCCTGATTTTGTTTCTATTGCAGAATTAAAATACATACTAACAAGCCTTATCAAAGAGCGTGTATCCATAAAAGATATTGTTTATATTTTTGAAAAAATCAACGATTTTGCAGACGAAGAGACAAAAGAAGATTTGTTGAGCAGAGTAAGACACTCACTCTCAAGACAGATATCAAAAAGCATAGCAAATGAAAACAATCTCATTCAAGCTTTTGAACTGTCTGAAGAAACGGTCAAGTATCTTTCTGCAAAAGTTGCAGGTAAAAATGTTGTAATTAGAATTGACAACTCAAAAATGAAAACAGTTGTTAATAATATTTACAAAGTTATAGATAAGAACAACATAAACGCCGATGAGATAGTTGTTATTGTTCCTATGGAAATAAGACAGGTGACAAGCGTTGTGCTTTCTCAACTTATGCCTTCTGTTAAAGTTGTTGCAAAAGAAGAAATTGCAAACGGCTATACATTAGAAATTTATGACAGAGTGTAACTTTTTTTAATAACGCTAACAAAATATAATATTTAGGGTGTTTAAAGCTTTCATAAGAAAGCGAGTTTTATATGCAAATACCTAAAATATCACCTGACAAAGTAAGAAAAAACTTTGAAATATTTTTATCTCAAACAGAAAAAAAACTAAACCGAGGACAAAAAACAGATATAAAAGATTTTTCAACAGACTTGTATAGGTTTAGTTCTGCTTTTGAAAAAACACCAGAAGCAGACATTCTTGTAAAAAAAGCCAACCAGTTTGCCGAAAAGTTTACAAGTAATGGAAATAACAACTTCGCCGGTGTTATTTACAGCTTTTTGCTCAAGGTTGTTAAAAACCCTAAAATTGTTGAAACTCTTGCAGTAAAACAACTTGCTATTGCAAAAAGAACTAACGACCCTATCCACATAATGGCTAGAACAGCAGACATAAGAAAAGTCTACCAGGAAATAGTACCAAACAGCCTTGAACATTTGAAATGGCTAAGAGAAGAAGTAAGAAGTATAAGAAAAGTAATAAACCATTACGAACACTCAACAAAAAACTATAAATCAGTATCTCGTGACGTCAGACCAAAAGAATTTTATGAAGAAATGCTTGGTTTTATCTTGGTTGATGTAGGGAAAATTCTAAAAAAACAAAGCCCTAAAGAAGCCATGCCTGTAATGCTTGAAGCAAAAGAAATTTTTGCAAAATTGAATAATGAAAAAGCTTTAGATTTTGTAAACCAACTCATTAAAGAAACTGAACCAAAGCTAAAAAAATAACACAGCCGGTGACGGGGTTCGAACCTGCGACCTGATCATTACGAATGACCTGCTCTACCAGCTGAGCTACACCGGCTTACTATGCTATTCTATTGTCGTATGCGGTAGAGCAAGCTCTACCATAATTTTTAAACGTTCCGTTTCACTCCACTTGGGGCTACACCGGCTTACTATGCTATTCTATTGTCGTATGCGGTAGAGCAGGCTCTACCATAATTTTTAAAACGTTCCGTTTCACTCCACTTGGGGCTACACCGGCGTTCTGTAATCATCCAAAAACTATTCTTATTTAATTGATTTAAGCTTATAAAAATCAAGATTTTTAATTACAGCCTCTCCATTTGCAACAAATTTTATGTTAGAAGAAGCCTTATCAGGATAAATTCTTGCAGTCATAGCAATATTATTAGCAAATATTTCAACAGAAGATTTATCTACAAAAATTCTAAGCTTTAATAAATTATTTTCAAGAGGTAGTTTTACTTCTCTTTCTCCTTTTAAAGCGTGACCTGATTTATCTCTGTTAAGCTTTAAAGTTTGAGTTTCTTTATCATAAGTCAAAACAGTCTCTTGAATTTTTGATTCTCTTAACTTAACAGAAAAAGAAGCAGCCTTAGCCATATCAATAGTAGCCTCTATTTCATAAGAATCACCCTTAATATTAAAAAAGTCTTTTTCACCATTTAACTTAATTTCAGTATGAGAGATTTTTTCACCTCTCAAATTTTTAAGTTCTTCTATCGGAGAAGTAACAATTTTACCATTGACAATCTTTATCTCTCTAGGCAAAGTCATTAAGCCTGCCCACTTTTCGCTTTCTTCATGCAATTTAGAATCAGGCATTCCCAACCAACCAATAACCACATATCTTCCGTCAGGAGTCTTTACAGTCTGTGGAACATAAAAATCAAAACCGTAATCTAAAAGACCAAAAGGCCCGCTTTGTTTAAACTTGCCTGTATTATAATCAAGCTTACCGACAAATCCGCCTGAAATATACTTGTTCAAATACATTTTTCCGTGAGGTTTTATACCAGTCGGGTTAATTATTAAGACATCCGCATTATCAGTGTGTATAAAGTTTGGACAATCCCAAGTATTACCCATCTCTCCTTTAGACCCGATAGCTGTGATATTAACAAACTTCCAATTTCTTAAATCCGAACTTTTGAACAACAAGACGGCGCCATCTTTTGTTTGCTCATACTGGGACCCCATCAGAGCATAATAGCTATCACCATTTTTCCATACAAACGGATCTCTAAAATATTCATCAGTAAATTTTATGTTAGAAAAATTTTTATCCATCTTTATGACAGGATTGTTTGCCGATTTTCCAAAATTAATTCCGTCTTTACTCACTGACAAATTGGCTGTTTCTTGTTTTAGTATTTTGTCATTTTCTTTTTTTTCGGAATATCCTGTATAAAACAAATGCAACAAATCATTCTCAACAACAGCACTACCTGCAAAAATACCGTCTTTATCATAATCTTCTGACGCTGCTAATGCGAGTTCGGAATTTTTCCAATGTATTAAGTCAGTGCTTGTTGCATGTGCCATCACAGTTGTTTTTTTGCCTGTAGAATCTTTTAACTCAGTCTCATAAAAAAGATGATAAGCGTTTTTAAAATAAACAATAGCCGCAGGGTGATTCATTAAACCCGCCTGAGATGCAAAATGATATGTCGGATACCACTTTGATGCGGTCATTTCTTTTTTAATAGATTCTATTGTACTTTTGGCATCCTTAAGTGCTTGCTTGTGAGCTGCTATATCAGCAGCAAACGAAGAACCTTGAAGGGAAAATATAAGTGCAGAAGCCAAAACCATTTTGACAAAAGATTTCATAACATAACTCCGTAACGCATTTAATGGATTAATAATACCATAAAAATGACAGATTTTAAATTAAGCAGCAAAATCGACATGAAAGATGCTTAAGGATTAAAATAATCAATCATTATTTTTTGAAACTCATCACACATATCCTTAGCAGACTTTCTTACATTTTCAGGATTATGAATCTCTTGCAATATCTTTTTTGCATCTCCCTTTGCAAAATAAGAAAAATTAGATTTACAATCAAACGAATCCAAATATTTTTCACCCATTTTTAGTTCAGAATCAGGTGTTTTGGACAATTTAGAAAACAATTGCGATAATTTCGAAAATATCGGCAAATTGGCATCATTTAATACCAAAGGCCTGTAATTCAACCAAAATTCTTTTTTCGTTTTATTTAAAGATTCAACAAAATACTTATCATAGTGAAAAATTATTGTATTTTTCTGACAATCATTAGGAAACTTTCTTAAAATCTCACCAAAAGTACTTAAATCTTTTTCTCCTACGTCATTCAATGTTGTTGAAAGTGTAAGATGCACATATTTAGGCCTTTTAAAAAGCAAATTACCTTTCAATATTTGTTTGCTTTCTTTATTTATATCTACACCTATGCCGGTATTTCTAAATCCTTTAAAACTTATATCCATAAATTGCAGCTTCTTTTGTATTACGAGTGCTGTAAAACATAAAAAAACTATTTTTTGCTACTTGCCTCAGCCTTTTCTTTAATAAATCTGTATTTTGTAAACAGGTTAGAAATACCTGAAACAAAAAAGCCCATAAACCCAATACTAAAAACAAAAGGGACACCTGAGATTAAAACTTTTTGCTTAGCTAACTTTTTAAACTCTGCCTCAACATTAGTTGAATTTTTAACGGCAAGTTTTTTGGCAAGATCTTCTAACTCTGCAAAAGAAGGTACTGATAAATTTTTGCCCAAAGTTTCTTTACACTTGCCTGCTTTTTTAAGCAAAACTTTAAACCCTTTTTCAAAAAGTTCGGAACCTGTAATCACATAAAACCCAACAATCGGATATCTAAATAATGTTTCCAAAAAGTTTTGCTTACCTCGGTCTTTAGCCGCTCCAAAATAACCTGCACCGCCTATAACGACACAAGATGTAAGTTGACCTTTGCTTAAAACAAGCTTTCCGTCTTGAGTAGCAAAATCTAGTGAACAATATTTGTTAAAAAAGTTTTCTGCCTTTTTATTGTTTTTAAAAAATTTTGTCCCAGGAGCCAAAACAGCCTCACTTATATTTTGCACAAGTTTTGATTTATGAGCCCCTCTTGCTGATAAAAGTGTAGCCAATATAGTTCCCAATCCAAAGATTCCCAAAGCTCTTTTTATATTTTTATTTGCACTGTTTTTTACTTTTGTTTGCAAATTTTTATCTTCCTTTTTGTTCTCAAGATTAGCAATATTATTAAAATCACTTTTTTTAAAGACCTTGAGCGTCATTAAATTTTTAATATAGTTTAAGGTAAATTCTGTCAGAGGAATCAACAAAGAACTCAACGCAATAGCAGCTCTTACTGGAACAGCCTTTTTAGCTGCAGGATTATTTGAGTTTAACAATTTAGCAGTTGATTCAGTAACAAGCTTTTTAGCCTCTGGCGTCAAACTGTGAGAATAAATATCTTTTGCAACTTTACCTACAAGCAACGGTGCAAAATACACAAGAGCACTTTCCGAAAGTTCAAGAAAACTGTTTTCAACAAGATCAGCCTTACTACGGGCAAAAGTAGCTTTTGGAACAAGACAGGTAGCAGTATCTTGAATAAACCTTGATGTTGAAAGCCCTGAAGCTTGTTCATTATGGTTTACAAATTTTGCTGCTGCTTTTAAGGGCTGAGATAGTGTGTTTATTAAGTTGATAGACATTGTTGTGATTCCTTCCAATTTAGACTGCTGACTTAACCCTATGTACAGGTCTAAATTAAGAAATCATTGCCAAAATAATCGCAAAAAACTCAAGCCTGTACTAAACTGACAGGCGCCACCAACGATTATTCAAATTAAAAAAGCCAGTGTATTTCATAGTCTCAATATAACTCCAACATTTAAGACCGTCAATAGCACTGACTTATTTAATACTTTTTTCGTTTTACACAGAATCTCTGGAATCAGTAATATAACCTGTTATTGCACTGCAAGCAGCAACAGCAGGAGAAGACAGATAAATAAAGCCTTTTGTATTACCCATTCTGCCTTGAAAGTTTCTGTTTTGTGTTGCAAGACAAACTTCACCATCACCTAAAATACCAGCATGAACCCCTACACAAGGTCCGCAACCGGGGCCCAAAATTTGAGCACCAGCGTCAATAAGCGTTGTTATTACGCCTTCTTCTACAGCTTGTTTATAAACTGTCTTAGACGCAGGGACAACAATTAATCTTACATCAGGATTTACCTGCTTGTCTTTAAGAATACTTGCCGCAATTCTTAAATCTTCAATACGTCCGTTAGTACAAGTTCCAATAAAGACCTGATTAACTTTTACATCTTTTAAATCTTTAGCAAGCTTTGTATTATCAACTGTATGTGGACAAGACACAGTTGGCTCAAGTTTTGAAGCATCAATTCCAATAACTCTTTCATAAACAGCATCTGAATCAGGTTTAATCTCGACAAACTTATCTTCTCTGCCGTGCTCTTTTAAATAAGCTTTTGTTTTTTCATCGGTAACAAAAAGACCAGCCTTAGCACCAGCTTCAACAGCCATATTGGCAAGTGTAAATCTGTCAGCCATTGTCATATTTTCTATTGTAGAACCGTGAAACTCAAGTGCCTTATATGTTGCACCATCAGCACCAATCATTCCGATTAAATGCAAGATTAAATCTTTTGCGTAAACGCCTTTTGAAAACTCACCATTTACAACAATTTTGAAAGTTTGAGGAACTTTCATCCAAGTTTTACCCAACGCCATAGAAACAGCAACATCTGTAGAGCCCATACCTGTAGCAAATGCACCTAAAGCGCCTGACGTACAAGTGTGAGAATCAGCACCTACAAGAATTTCTCCAGGATTAACAAAAGATTCGACAAGTCTTTGGTGACATACACCACAACCGGTTTCGGAAAGAATTGCGCCTGTTTCTTTGGCAAATTCTCTCAACACAACATGTGTGTTAGAAAGTTCTTTTCTCGGGCTTGGTGAAGCGTGATCGATAAAAAGAATAGAACGAGAAGGATTAGCCAGAGTCTTTTTACCTAATTTTTTAAACTCTTGAACCATCAAAGGTCCTGTTCCGTCTTGAACAGCAGCAACATCAACTTTTGCAATGCAAAGTTCTCCTGCTTTAACTTCGTGACCTGCGTGTTTAGATATTATTTTTTCTGCAATTGTTTGACCCATTACTATCTCTTTTCTTATCTACTTATCTATCTGACATCTTTTATATTAGCACATGTTCTAAGAAATAGAGTCTATGTTATCATGCTGTAAACTAATGTAAACTATCTTCATGCATCTAGCAACAATTTTCTTGTTCTGGTTTTATATTGGTACTTATCAACTAAATTTGGAAAAGGGGTAAAAGGTATGTCAATGAGCATCAGACCAATTGCAGCAACAAACGTATCAAATGTTTCAAAAATTTCTGCAAACAACGTAGCGTTCAAAGCAAATGAAGAAAAACCGGCAGAGAAAGCTGACACAGTAGAAATTTCTAAAAAAGAATTAACTACTGAAGATAAACAAAAAATTCTTCAAAAAGCAAGACAAAAAGCCGCAGGTTATGCATTTTTCGGCAGCTTTTGGAGTACATTGTATTACGGTTTAAGATCTGACGAAAAAGTTGCTAAAAAATACAACCTTGATGCAGAAAAAGACAAATCTTTAGTAAAACAAATTAAACGTGAACAATTTTACGCCACCTTACCTTCTGTAATTCCAGGTATGCAATTTGTTGGTGGTGCAGTCGCATATATCTATTGCAGAAACACTGATCCATCTGATATCAAAGTAAAAGGATAATTTAATCGCAACATAAAAAAAAGAAACAGACCTCAAAAAGGTCTGTTTTTTATTGCATGGTGATTGTTTTTATAAAAATGTAAATTTATGTAAATATATACAAAATATATGTTTAGAATATACGAAATTGGGCATTATTATTATGTAGCCAATTCTCTTTATACTTTCTCTTCCACTCCTTTTCTCCATGATGAAAACTTTGCCGCCACTACCCCGGCGGCTTTTTATTTTACATTATTTCATCTTCTAAAAAATTCTTGTGTAAACCAAAAGAGATTAAACATATTTTTCAAACTCAGTAATTAAGATGAGTTCAAATCTTTTGTGGGATATTATAATGTATTTGTATATTTACCCCACGGAATATAGTTGATGAATTGTCCCAAATGTAAAACCCCAATATCCGAGAAAGATTTAATATGTCCTAAATGCAAAAGAGTCATTAGGATTCAATGCCATACTTGCGACAACATCACCAAAAACACGATATGCGAAAAATGCGGCACAGTGCTTGTAAACAAATGCTATAAGTGTGGAAAATTAAACTCAACAACACTGGAAAATTGTCCAAAATGCGGGCTTAACATCAACGCAAGCATCGGTCTTAGAGAATCAGTTATTGAAGAATTTGCTGTTTTAACAATAGAAGTCACAAACTTTGAAGACATCAAAACAGCATTCAAAAGCGATAAAATAACAGAACAATTTAAATACAACCTATATTCGGTAATAAAAAAGACTGCATCACAAAAAAAACTCAGGGTACAATTCATTGATGACACATACATTATAAGATTCTGCAAAGATTTCAGTTTTGAAGAATCCTGCAAATCTGCTATAGATTTTTCAATTTACGTAGCACAAACTGTTAGCGAAATAAATAAAAAACTTTTTGAAGCCAAAGGCGTAGAGCTAAAAGTTCAAATGGCTGTACAAAAAAGAGATGTTTATTCAAAACCGTCTGAGTACAAATCAGGACTAAACATAAACGTAGTTTACTCTTCAAGCGGAAAAGGACACTTGTACAACAATACAGAAGTAGTTGTTGACTCTTACATATATCAACAGACCAAACTTCAATACCCGTTCCAATCATTGAGTGCAGTATTTGTCAAAAACCAGATGGTCATGTTCTTTGAACTGGTATTACACAAAATCATCCAGCCGGAAGAAGAAACAGAAAAAACAATTGAGGTTAACCAAGTAAAACTTCCTAAAAACATCGATTTTGAACCTGAAGAAGAAGTTGATGATGAACAATTAATCAACTTTGACAGTTTAAACTGTACATTTTTAAGAGCAAAACAAGAAAACATAGCAACAGAACTTGAAAAAATTGCAGCTAAAAATATGCTTAACCCAATTATTTCGGTACGTTCCGAAGAAAGATTGGGCAAGCTTGCTCTTTGTGACAATGACAAATTAAAAGAAGTATTCAGTGATTACAACCTAATAAGATTTTCTTGTTCTAAAAATAACAAATACAGCGCTTACGGATTAATGAAAGAAATGCTGTTAGCATACCGCGGCATAGACGAATTGAGTATGTTGCTTAACAACGACTTACTTGATGCGGTGTCATCAGATGTTCATTTGTTAGAACTTTTTAGAATGGAAATAAAAGAACAAGTCCACCCCGAAGACTTGAGATACAGTTATTATGAAGCCTTCACAAATTTCATAGCTTCAATACCTTACAAAACAATATTTGTAATAGAAGATTTTGAAAATACTGATGAAGGGTCATTAGAAATTATCAAATATCTTTGTGAAAATAAAAAGCTTGGCAATGTCGGATTTTTAATTTCTTGTGATATCAAATATTCTCTTCACAGAAAAATATACAAGCTAATGACTGCGCCAAACTACTACGATATAGAGCTAAAACCTTCTTCAAATAAACGAATAGTAGCTGAAAAGCTTCAAGTATTAAAACACATTCAGGATTCTTTCTTTGTTGAAAAGGCATTGGAAAACACAAAAGGTTCATTCTTCTACTTTGATACAGCATTAAAATATCTTGTTGACGACGAAATATTGAAAATATCAGAAGGTAAATACGAAATTGCCAAAGACAGAATGATTGTAATTCCAAAAGACTTGAATGAATTAATTCAAAAAAGAATTCATCATCTACAAGTAAAACCAAACGCCTACGAGTTCTACGCATCACTTCTTTTACTCGGTGAAAAGAACGAATTTTCTAATATACACAAACTAGGTTTCAAAGAAGACATAAAATTAGTTAAATATCTTGAAAAAAAAGAATTCATAAAAGTTGTTGATGACAAAGAAATCATCATAAAAGACTTTAATATATACAGCAAAAACTTCTTAGAAATTTGTCCTCAGGAAAAATTAATTGAAATATCGAAAAATATTTTAGAGTCGATATATCTGGATGAACAAATACCAAACTGCAATAAGGCAAGATTGCTTGAATTTGCAAAACTCAAAAAAGAAGCATTTGCTCAATGGCACGCACTGGCTATGATATCAAGCCAAAGCGGCGATTTTTGCGCATATTTAAACTGCACAAACAAATTCCTTTCACTTGTTGATAACGTAATTGATGCAGAAACTGACAAAACAGTAGAACAAGTAAAAATGGATGTATATTCAGAACTTGCATCAATGATGTACAAGTATTACCCGGACAAAATACGCAGCTTTTTAGAAACTCTTTTGACAAATCTGGAAGCGCAAAATGATGACCAAAGAATTAAAGAAGTAGCTAACAAGCTTGTCCAAAGCTGTTTGATGAGCGGAAACTATAATAATGCACTTGAATACATAGGTAAAATTATTTCAAGAACACCAAGAAGCTCTTTTAACCCTGCTGATGAAAACTTCAACCTAAATTACTTCTTAGTAAATCTTGTCACACTTGAAATTTACTTCAATCTTGGAAGATTAAACGAATGTATAGAACTCGGTGACGAACTATTCAAATACATCGATTTGGCAACTATTACAGACAATGTTCTACCGGAAGGTTTTTCTAAAAAACAATTTGAAGAAGCCCTCTGTGATGCAATGTTCTTTGTTTGCATTTCCAGAATAATACTTCTAAAACCAGACAGAGTAGATGTATTAATTGACTTTGAAGACAGAACAAAAACAAGATTTACGTTCTTTAAACTATTGTATTTGCTCAACGAATTTTTAGAGGGCAAAAACATTGTTGAGCCAATGAATCAAATAGCAAATAGCGGACTAAAAGACAAATACTCACAAATTTTATTTCCACTAATTCAAGGCTTAATTGCGGCAAATTACCAAGACTGGAACAATTTAGGCAACTACACTTATAATGCTAAACTTGTTGCTGCAATTTTAAATCAACATCAGCTTGAATATTTTGCTGATTTAATGATTGGTTTTGCATACCAAAATCTTGGTAATACCAAAAAAGCGAAACAAATCTATTACAATATTCTTGATATAGCAGAAGAAAAAGGTATAAAAAACATAATATACCTAAGCTGGATTCTCATCGCAAAAGCAGAATTCCAAGACGGTAACATTGATATGTCAGTAGGCATAATCAACAACTCAATTTTACATCTGGAAAAAGATTCAGATGCATCAGAATTCTTTGTTATTTTATTTAAGGCTCTATCAGCAGAAATAATGATTTACACAAAATCTAACATAGAAAAAGCAATGTTCTGTGCAGAACAATCTTTTGAAACATCTTTAAAAGATAAACTTAACATATACTTACCACAATTTGCTAATATGCTCTTATTTATTTATAATACAATCGCAGCAGGCAACAAATCACCTCAAGTTATACAAGTTATCAAACAAAAAACTAACTATATAAAACAGGTGATGAATACAAGAGTCAGACCGAAAAAATAAATACGGAGCGAATAATGAAAAAAATAGTATCAGGAATCGTATTATTTGTTTTTTGCTTTTTTCAATACCTTCCTGCCTTTTCACTATCTAAAACAGAAGAAAACAACTATCTTTCTTTAAAAAGAACGTCAAGACACCTCCACAGTCGTCTTTCAAAAGACTATACAGGCTATGAATATAAGCTAAAAAATGTTTATGACAAACCAATTAATGTACAAAGCATTAGTGTCTGGGATAATGCCAGCTCAAAAGTTGCATATTTATCAGTCAAAAGAACAGGGGCAAGAGCAGCTGCAGAAACTCTAGGCACAGGCGTAGCTTTAGCACTTCCGACATTAACATTATCGCTTATAGGCTCGGTAATTGCAGTACCTTTTATAATTGTCAGCAATCAAATAGGTAATATCGGCGCAAACCAAGAAGCAAAAAGATATGATAAAAGACAAGACAGCTCTTTTACAATAAATCCAAAAGAAGAAATTGTATTCAAAACAATGGCTTTACGTATGCACAAACCGTCAGTAAAAATTGTGTTTACAAACCCTATTACCGAAGAAAATATGACATTAGATATGCAAAAATAAAAAGCTCCTGTTTTTAAACAAGAGCTTTTTGGAATTGGTTAGGTTTACCAAGTTTTAAATAATACCTTGTGCCATCATAGCTTTTGATATCTTATCAAAACCAGCAATATTAGCACCTGCTACGTAGTTTTTATCTACACCATATTCTTTTGCAGCTTTGTCACAAGCTTTAAAGATGTTTGTCATAATGTTATCCAATTTGGCATCAACTTCTTCAAATGTCCAAGAATATCTCATGCTGTTTTGGCTCATTTCTAAAGCAGAAGTTGCAACACCACCAGCATTAGCAGCTTTTGCTGGTGCAAGTAAAATACCTTTTTCCAAGAAGTATTCAATTGCTTCAAGGTTAGTTGGCATATTAGCACCTTCACCTACTGCAATAACGCCATTTTCAACAAGTGCTTTGGCATCAGCGAGGTTAATTTCATTTTGAGTTGCACAAGGTAAAGCAATATCTGCCTTAATTTTCCAGATAGGTCTTTCTTCACCTTTAGATTCTGTATAAACTGAACCGGCAACACGTGCTGCATAGTCTTTGATTCTGCCTCTTTCAACCTCTTTAATTTGTTTAACCACATCAAGGTTAATTCCGTTAGGATCATAAATGCAACCGTTAGAATCGCTCATAGCAACAACTTTTGCACCATATTCCTGAGCTTTTTCGCAAGCATAAATAGCTACGTTACCAGAACCTGAGATTGTAACTGTTTTACCTTTAAGTTCTTGTCCGTTAGCCTTGAGCATTTCTCTCATAAAGTAAACCAAGCCGTAGCCTGTAGCTTCTTTTCTTGCCAAAGAACCACCGTATTCAAGGCCTTTACCTGTTAACACACCTGCTTCATAAGCATTTCTAAGTTTTCTGTATTGACCAAACATATAGCCGATTTCTCTTCCGCCAACACCAATATCACCTGCGGGAACGTCAACATCTTGTCCGATATGTTTGTACAATTCAGACATAAAGCTTTGACAAAAACGCATAATTTCCATATCTGATTTGCCTTTTGGGTCAAAGTCACTTCCGCCTTTACCACCACCGATAGGCAAACCTGTTAATGCGTTTTTGAAACATTGTTCAAAAGCTAAAAATTTCATAATACTTTGGTTAACGCTAGGATGGAATCTCAAACCTCCTTTGTAAGGTCCAATTGCACCGTTAAACTGTACTCTAAAACCTCTGTTTACTTGAACTTGTCCTTTATCATCAACCCAAGGTACTCTGAAAGTAATAAGTCTTTCAGGCTCAGTAATTCTTTCTAATAAAGCTTGAGCTTTAAATTCAGGGTGTTTTTCGATAACAGGCTTTAATGATGTCAAAACTTCATAAGCAGCCTGTAAAAATTCAGGTTCATTAGGATTTTTTGCTTTCAATTTGTCCAGTACTTCGTTTAAGTATTCCATTTCTAACTCCTCGACCTTGTGGTCATAATCTAATCTAGAGTCGTTTTCTCGCTTCGAGCCTTCGAAGCTCCAAAACTCACCTTTTCCAGGTGTTGCTCAAAAAATTCGATCTTATCATAATGTTTTTTATCTCGAATTTTTTTCGAACTCACTATTTTTATTTTTGCTAGAAAATTATAACACGTTTTTTTTTAAACTCTTCGGATGTAAATATTTTCTTTATATCTTGTTTAAGCTCATATTAAAATTCTGATTTTTAAGGTAAAATCTTCTTGTATGAAAAGATAAAGGTGGAATTACAGAATGAACATCTCAACTAATTACAATGTTGCTATCGTTGGCGCAGGCCCTGCCGGTATTTTTGCGGCACTCGAAATAATGAAACTTAAACCTGACTGGAAAGTTGTCATTGTAGAAAAAGGTCTAAAAATCGAAGAAAGAAAATGCTTTCTAAGAGAAGGCGTAAAAAAATGCCTTAATTGTAAAACTTGCGGACTCCTTTGCGGATGGGGCGGAGCCGGTGCATTTTCTGACGGAAAACTGACTCTTACACCTGATGTCGGCGGACATATGTTAGATTATATGGATAGAAAAGAAGTCGAAGACTTAATCAAATACACTGATGATATCTATCTTAAATTTGGAGCAACAGACGAAGTTTTTGGTACTAACAGAGACGACTTTGCAGAAATTGAAAGAGCTGCAACACTAGCTGAGTTAAAGCTTGTTCATTCTCCTGTTCGTCACCTTGGTACAGAAAGAAGTCTTGGCGTTTTGAAAAATATGCAAGACTACTTAAGTGAAAACGTAACTATATTGAACAAAAAAGCTGCAGCAAGTCTTATCGTTGAAAACGAACAAGTTAAAGGTTTTGTTACAACTGACGGTGAAGAAATTCGTTCAGAATATCTTATTATCGCCCCAGGTAGAGAAGGCGCTGATTGGTTAACTAAAGAATTTGCTAAAAACAAAATCGGCATGGTTAATAACGCTGTTGATGTTGGGGTACGTGTTGAGCTTCCTGCTCCTGTATTCTCACACATAACTGATAAATTATACGAATCAAAACTTGTTTATCACTCAAAAACATTTGGTGATGAAGTAAGAACATTCTGTATGAACCCATACGGAGAAGTTGTTGCTGAAAACTACAGCGGTATCGCTACAGTAAACGGTCACAGCTACGCAGAAAAAAGAACACAAAATACAAACTTTGCTCTATTGGTTAGTGAAAAATTCACAGAACCTTTCAAAGAGCCTATTGCTTATGGTCAACACGTTGCAAGACTAGCTAACATGCTTTCAGGCGGTATTCTTGTTCAACGTTTTGGTGACTTGCTCGATGGAAGACGTTCAACACCTGACAGAATCAAAAGCAGCATAATCACTCCGACATTGCAATGCGCAACACCCGGTGATTTGAGCCTTGTATTACCATACAGACAAATGACTGCTATTATCGAGATGCTACAAGCTCTTGATAAAATTGCTCCTGGGGTTGCTTCAAGATACACTCTTCTTTACGGTATCGAAGTTAAGTTCTACTCAGGACGCGTTAAATTAACAAAAGAGCTCGAAACAGAACAAGTTAAGAACCTATTTACTATAGGTGACGGTGCAGGCGTAACAAGAGGTTTGATTCAAGCATCTGCCTCAGGTGTACATGCAGCAAGAGTTATCTGTAGCAGATAGAATAATTTTTCCAATAAAAAAGACCCACTTTATGTGGGTCTTTTTTGTGATTCTTTTAACTATGCTTCTTCTTTTTCTTCTTTTTTGGTGTTAATCATGGTTTGAATTTTGTCCATAATATCTTCACCTTTTTTCTGCATATCAGAAACAATGTCTTCTGCTTTGCCTTGAATTTCTTTTACTGTTTTTTCTGCTTTGTTTTTCAATTCTTCAGAATTCTTGGCGAGCATTTCTCTTGTTTCTTCACCTGATTGAGGTGCAAGCAATAGCCCAACAACAGCGCCAACAACACCGCCGACTATAAAACCTGCTAAAAATTTTCCGGTTGACATAATTTTTCTCCTTTGGACTTATGTACATGAGAATGTTTTTGACAATTCTCTCCATTATATATATACAATACCCATTTTTTCATTGTCCTAAACAATTATATTGGTGTACATTGTACAATATTTACAAATCATAACATTTATAAAAATTATTATCTTTTTCTAAAAAGATTAAAAGCAGAGAAAAAGCCTTTCATAAAGCTGCCAGAAAGGAACTTAAACTTGCCTGCAAACATAGACAATGCTCCAAGCACAGTAGAAATTATCTTCTTAACAGTATTAATTTGACTATTTGCATTTTCAGCAAGCTCATTCACGTGTTTAACAGTAGCTGATAACTCACCTAACAATGGTTCAAGTTCATTTTTAACAACAGTTGTTGTTTCGTTAAGATTTTTTGTTAACAATGTAAGCTCAATTAACCATTTAGCAACGTAAACAGTTAATGCTATAACTGATGATGCTATAACTAATACAAGAATTATAAGGCTTATTGTTAGTGCTGTTGACATATTATTCTCCTTCTAGTATCGCTTGTCACCGGCACAACATTCCGTATCCGGTAGACCTGTAGTACTCGTGCATAATGTTATTACAAATTATTCAACACGAATATTCAACAAACGGCTAATTTAAGTCGTATGAACGATCTTCCAGCTCTTTAGCTTTTGCCATTTGTTTAGCTTTTATATGCTCGTTAATTTTGTTATATTGCTTTTCTAGCTTATATTTCATCATATCAAGAGATTCGAGCGCTTGTTTTTTTGCTTCTTTAATTTCAGGCGCATGTTTTTCTGCAAAGTTGTTAACAAAGTTTTTTACGTCTTCTCTTGTTTCTTTACCTGATTTTGGAGCCAAAAGTATTGCAGCAACAACGCCGCCAAGTACTCCAGCCAATAGCCCCATTCCAAAGCTTATTGAATTATCGTCTTTTGACATATTGTTTCTCCTTACTTATTATTATTCTATAGCAAATAGTATATCATTATTTTTTAAATTTCACACTACTACAAAGGCTATAAATATCATTAAATGTTTTTTGGGCATTATGCAAGTACACAGCGTTCGAAACACCTATCACTATAATCAGCCGTTAAATAACAACAAATCACCTAACTTTAAAGCCAACGGAAGGGCATACTTTACCCCTGACGGACTAACAATGGGGTGTATAAGTTGGATGTTCCGTAATGATATTGACTGGAAAAGACTTGCAAAATATGAACACACTCACTTTATTGATAAACACAAAGTCAATGTTGTTATTTATGCAGCCTCTGACGGTTCAGAAGCTTATACAAAAGCAATTTCTTTGATTGAAGCATTAAGCGAAACTAATAAAAAAGAAGCGAACAAGTTTTTCCCAATAATATGCTATGACTTGGACGATAATATAGTACAAGCTGCAAATAGCGGGCTAATAAACACAGGAACTGTCGATAGAATGAACTTACAGATGAACTGTGAAAACTATGAAGACTATTTTTCCGAAACAACAGATAGTCTTAAAATAGCTAATGATATAGTTATGCCAATCAAAAACAAAAGGACATTGAAAGCCAAAAGCATACTAACTGAGAAAATACGTTTCAGCCAAGGTGACATGTTCAAAAAAATATTAGAACTTGAAGATAATTCAAATACTGTTTTAATGTGTAGAAACGTTTTAGCATACTTTGAAAGTTATGAAATTGAAAATTTTGTACGTATTGTATCTAACAAATTAAAACAGGGAAGCCTTTTTATAATCGGAGACCACGACACAAGATTGTCTAACATCCAAAATATCCTTGATAACTACGGGTTTGAGGAGGTTATGAAAAATGTTTATAAAAAAGCTTGAAAAAGATTTATTTTGTTGATATATTTGCTATACAGATAAAATCATTGTGGCGGGTATCGTCAAGTGGTCAAGACCTCGCCATTATAGATTACGGTTCCGATGAGGAACCACAGAGAAATTAAAATTGAATAGTGTATTACATGGCGGGTATCGTCAAGTGGTCAAGACCTCGGATTGTGGTTCCGATATGCATGGGTTCGAATCCCATTACCCGCCCCATTTTAAGACTCCAAGCGGAGTCTTTTTTAATGGGATTCAAACCGCAAATTTTCTTCAAAAATTTGGGGTTCTACCTCTCACAAAACGTGACATTTAGTCACCTTTTGCTCGGCAGAGTCATTACCCGCCCCATATTAAGACTCCAAACGGAGTCTTTTTTAATGGGATTCAAACCGCAAATTTTCTTCAAAAATTTGGGGTTCTACCTCTCACAAAACGTGACATTTATAAATTATTTAAATCAATATTTTATAGCATAAAATTTTAGTAACCTAATAAAAAAATGTGCTAGTATCTATATATGTCAAAGATATTTTTAAAAACCAAAAGATTATTTTTAAAATATATAACCCAATCTGATTTTCAAGAACTAAAATCAATTCTTCAAGATGGAGAAGTTATGTACGCTTGGGAATATGATTTTAGTGATGAAGATGTTCAAAACTGGATAGACAAAAACATTTCGTTATACCAAAAATATAATCTTGGCTTTTTTTTAATGTTGGAAAACACATCACGAAAAGTTGTAGGACAAGCTGCCCTTATGCCGGATGAAATTGACGGACAACAATATTACGAAATCGGTTATATTTTGAAAAAAGAACACTGGCACAAAGGTTATGCGACAGAAGCAGCAAAAGCATTAAAAGATTACGCATTTAATACTCTAAACATAGACGAAGTTATATTTGAAATCCGACCTAATAATACTTCTTCTCGTAAAGTTGCAGAAAATTTAAATACTCAAATCCAAGGTCATTTTATAAAACATGTCAGAGGAAAGGATATGGAACATTTAATATACAAATTGGCAAAAGAAAAGAACTAATAAAACTCGTTTTTATTGTTTTTAATATGGAGAAACTTTAAATATTTTTAAAAACAAGTCATAGCAAGGGTCTTTCTTTAATTGCGCATATTCTTCAACAGAAAATATGCCATCTTGTCCTGCATGCTTATCGATAATTGATTCAATCATTGCTGTATTAATAAACGGAGCAACTTTGCGCAAATTATTAATAATTCCGACTTTTAGCTCACCTTTAGATAACAATCCGTCTTTAAAACCTTCTTGAGATTGTTCAATTTTCTGCACTTCTTGCTTTAGACACTTGCTTGACGAACTATAACTATCCAAAAACTGCCCCCACTCGTTACCGTTTAAAAAATCAGCCCATTCTTGTGCTTGAAAAACTCCATCCTTCCCTGCATATTTTTGCAACGCCTGAGGTATATTATCAGCCAATGTCTTAAGATTGTTATATTCCTGAGTGCCTTGCTGGATACCATATAACATTCCGCCTATATCCAAACTGTTTAGCGCTTCCTGAACAGTAACCATTCCATCTTTCTTGCCGCCATTTCCATCTGCATTTTCAGATAAAGCTTGTCTAACACCGTTTAAATACACATTTGAATACCTGTTTGCCGGTACACTAACCATAAAAACTCCTTACTAACCGTTACATATAATAAAAGTATTTTTATTACTAAAAATTGCCTATGTAACAAAAATATTTGCAGATAAAATTCATTTTAGCATCTTAAGTCATATCACTCTCAACATTTGAGAAAAATAATAGAAATAAAATTTCACGATTTGCGAAAAAACAAGCTAAAATGCATAGATTTCAGACACAATAAAATGTAAAAATTTTGAATCAATGTTTTATGCAAATTAGAGCTTTTAAAATTTTCAATGTAACAATAAAGTTACAATAGCAAATATTTTCTAAAGAAATTAAAAAAAAAAACGAATACATAACTGTGTATATTTATATGAAAGGTAAAAAAATGATTAAAAATGTAACAAACAGTTATTCAGTGGGAGCAGTATCAGGATTTTCCACTAAAGAAACAGGGAAAGGTTCTTTGAAGGATTTAATGGTATCAGGTACTTTATTCGAAGAAACTGAATCAGATGATTATGAAGTAGATTTAGATAACATTCCTGAATATAGTACAAATTACAAGCAACCTTCACCGAAAAATCAGCTTAAAGGTGTACCTGCAAGTATCTTTGAACCTTGTAGAGATTTAAGTTCAAAAGGTTGGCCAGAACCAATAACTTCGGATGACATATTTGATAATCTGGGGAAAAGCCCAATTGCTGATTTATTTAAAACAACTACACCAAACGGCATTACAGGTATAGACATGGCAATGGTTGTAGCAATGGGTGGAATTATCGATTTTAGTACCGGTAGTTTTACTATAGACATAATGACTCTTGCTCAAAACATTCAAAGTAAATTAGATAAAGATGGAGATGGTCAAGTTTCCGAGCAAGAACTTGCAGATTTCAAAAACACTCCTGAATACAAAAAAGCAGCTGAAGAATATAAAAAGCAGTGGGAAGAAGAATACAAACGAAGAAGCTAAAAGCAATCATCCCATATAAAACCGTTAAACAGTATGTCATAAAACAGATATATAAAAGCCTCGTTAACTTCCGCTAACGAGGCTTCCTTTGAGGATCTTATTCTCAAATTATATTCTTCCGTAGTATGCATCCAAGTACATTTGTTTGATTTCTTCAAACAACGGATATCTTGGGTTAGCACCTGTACATTGGTCGTCAAATGCAAGTTCAACCATTTGGTCAAGTTTTGCAAGGAATTCAGATTCTTCGATACCGAACTCTTTAATAGACATTGGTAAACCAAGATCTTTTTTCATTTGAATCAATGCTTGTTGCAACAATTCAACTTTTTCATCATCGTCTTTACCGCCTAAGCCTAATTCATCAGCAATTTGACCATATCTTGCTTTAGCATTCGGGAATTTGTATTGTGGGAATGCTGTTTGTTTAGCAGGTTTGTCAGTTGCGTTGAACTTGATAACTTGGTTGATTAACAATGCGTTAGCCATACCGTGAGGTACGTGGAACATAGCACCCAATTTGTGAGCCATAGAGTGGCATACACCTAAGAATGCGTTAGCAAAAGCCATACCTGCGATTGTTGAAGCATAGTGTACTTTTTCTCTTGCTTGCGGGTCTTTTGCTCCGTTGTCGTAAGAACGTTTCAAGTATCTGAACAACAATTTCAAAGCTTCTAAAGAGTTAGAGTTTGTGAAGTTTGTTGCCATAACTGATACGTAAGCTTCGATAGCGTGAGTAATAGCATCGTAACCAGAAACAGCTGTTAAGCCTTTTGGCATAGAATCAACGAGGTTTGGATCTATGATAGCTACGTTTGGAGTCAAAGCGTAATCAGCGATTGCATATTTAACACCAGTTTGGTCATCAGTGATGATAGCAAACGGAGTAACTTCTGAACCTGTACCTGATGTTGTAGGAACACAAACCATTTCAGCTTTTTGTCCGAGTTGAGGAATCATGCAGATTCTCTTTCTGATATCCATAAATCTCATTGCGATATCTTCGAATACTGTATCAGGTTGTTCATACATTAACCACAAGATTTTAGCTGCGTCCATTGAAGAACCGCCACCTAATGCGATGAATACATCAGGTTCATAAGCTTTAACCATCATCATTGCATCGTTGATAGTAGACAATGTTGGATCCGGTTTAACATCAAAGAAGATTTGATAATCAACGCCAATTTCATCCAATGTGTTTGTAATAGCGTTTGTCATACCAGAATTGAACAAGAATCTGTCTGTAACGATGAATGCACGTTTTTTGCCTTGCAATTCTCTGAGAGCCAAATCCAAAGCTCCTCTTTTGAAATATACTTTAGCAGGAACTTTGTACCAAAGCATGTTTTCTCTCCTTTCAGCAACTGTCTTGATGTTCAATAAGTGTTGAGGACCAACGTTTTCGCTTACTGCGTTACCGCCCCAAGATCCGCAACCCAATGTCAATGAAGGGTTAACTCTGAAGTTGAACAAGTCACCGATACCACCTTGTGAAGAAGGAGTGTTGATTAAGATTCTGCAAGTGTGTAATTTAACACCAAATTTTTCAATTCTTTCAGAATCTCTTTCATCTGTATAAAGAACAGATGTGTGACCTGCACCACCGAAGTCTACCAAATCATATGCTTTTTGTACAGCATCATCAAAGTCTTTAGCTTTGTACATTGCCAATACTGGAGAAAGTTTTTCGTGAGCAAATGATTCTTCTTCGCAAATGTCTGTAACTTCACCGATGATAACTTTTGTATCAGCAGGAACTGTTACACCAGCCATTTCAGCAATTTTAGCAGCAGGTTGACCAACGATAGCAGCGTTTAATCTGCCGTCTTTGATAATTGTAGCTGCAACTTTATCTTTTTCTGCTTTAGAAAGGATATAAGCACCTCTCAAAACAAATTCTTTTTTAACTTCTTCATAAACGTCTTTAACAACAACAACTGATTGTTCAGAAGCACAAATCATACCGTTGTCGAATGTTTTTGACATAAGGATTGAAGAAACAGCCATTTTGATGTCAGCAGTTTCATCGATAACAGCAGGAGTGTTACCAGGGCCAACACCTAAAGCAGGTTTTCCAGAAGAATAAGCTGCTTTAACCATTCCAGGACCACCTGTTGCAAGAATCATATCGATATCTTCGTGGTGCATCAAAGCGCCTGACAATTCAACTGATGGTTCATCAATCCAAGCAATAAGTCCGTCTGGAGCACCAGCTTTAACAGCTGCTTCCAAAACGATTTTAGCTGCTTCAATAGTACATTTTTTAGCTCTTGGGTGTGGAGAAAATACAAGAGCGTTTCTTGTTTTCAAAGCGATTAAAGATTTGAAAATAGCAGTTGAAGTTGGGTTAGTTGTAGGAATAACTGCTGCAATAACACCAATAGGTTCTGCTACTTTTTTGATACCGTTAGCTTTATCTTCAAAGATAACGCCAGCAGTTTTCATATTTTTATATTTATTGTAAATATATTCAGCGGCAAAGTGGTTTTTAATGATTTTATC
Source organism: Candidatus Gastranaerophilales bacterium (assembly GCA_944326545.1). Classification (GTDB taxonomy): domain Bacteria; phylum Cyanobacteriota; class Vampirovibrionia; order Gastranaerophilales; family Gastranaerophilaceae; genus Limenecus. Next base: position 280,450 of record CALVEH010000002.1, read on the forward strand.
TTCCATAACGCCCATGCCTGATTCTTCAACAGCCATTTTAGCGAGAGGAATTCTCATTTTATCAGCTGCAGTTGCTGCTGCTTTAAAGATTTTATCAACTTGTTCTTGAGAGAAAGTTGCATAAATCTTTTGAGCTTTTTTAGCTCTTTCAATGATTAATTTCAAATCGTCGTGAGTTTTTACCTCAGTTGATCTGTTAAAAGCTTTTTCCAACTTTTCAGTTTCAGCTTGCTTTTTTGTTGCCATAGTGTAATATCTCCTTTATCGTGAAATAATTCACTATTAATATTACACACAAATGCTAAAATTTCAAGTGTTATTTTTACAATTATTAAAAATTATGAATAACTGAAAAACTCTACATACAAAGCTTATAAATATACGCAATATATATTTCTTGTGTTAGTTTTCAAAACAAACAAATGTGATTTTTTTCACAATTTATTTTTAGGATTTAAAATTAACTTTCCAATATACACTGTTTAGCAGTTATAAAATCTTACATCATCAGTTACAATTTTTTTATGAACGAAAAACACACAGATATAATAGACGAATACTTTAAAGCAATGGAAAGCTGCAACTCTATAAATTGTCAAAAGGTTATTTTTGAACCTGAACAAAAAATTGAGTGGTTTTTCTATGAAGATTACTGGTGCTATTTTCAATTTCTGTGCGAAGACGGAGACTATCGTCTTGTAAAGAAAAAAGATAAAGATTTTGGCTATGATTGTGTAGTTAAAGATATGAGTTATGAAATAAAAATGCTTCTTAACTACTACAACTTAAGAGGAACTGTAACTATAGGTAAAGAGCTCTTTTCTACCTACGTCATAAGATACGAACTTGAAAAGAAAACAGATCCATCATTAACGCCTGAAAAATACAACTTTAATTTAAAAATGAAAGAAGAAGAAGCCTTAAGGAAATCTGATAAAATTGCCAACAAAATTTTATGGGGATGCTTGAGTCTTATTGTAGTTATAATAGTAGCTTTCGGATTATTGGTTTTATCAGTTTATTTAGCTCCTAAAGCAGAAGCTAAATCAAAATATTCTCAACAATTTATCCAAAGTTTTTACCAATGCAAACCTTATCGAGAATCTACCTTTAACACAGCCTACAACTCAAACAGTACTTACGAAGTAAAAGGCTTTGCTCCTGATGGCAGCGGAAAATGCATATATGTTGAAACTAACAGCTGGATGAGAGGCAGCAACGTCACAACTTGTTATTTTGACGAAAAAAATCAAAAGGAATATTTTAATGCAATGATGTCACCGGACAAACAGGGGTCTGTTTTGGTTAAAGGCATGCCTGTTGTCGGGAAAAACGAAGACGTTGTATTTTTAAAATTTTTCAACAATCCGAAAGTATGTAACACTGTAGCTCAATAACCCAAAATGAACTTTTCTTTTATAATATCGTTTATGGTCTTGTAGGTATTATATTTTATTTGAAAAGGAGAAGATATGAAAAAATATTTATCAGCTGCACTTATTGCTGCACTTTCAGTGGGCTTTATTTCATCAGGGGCATTAAAAGCGACTGCAGATGTTATAGAAAGAGGCTTCGTTTCTGTTTATACAACCGCAAATACAGAACTTCCACCAGATATAGTAGAAATAAATATTTCTGTTCAAACAGAAGACGCAAAATCACTGCAAAAAGCTGCAGAAGAAAATAAACTTATCTCAGACAAGGTTTATGAAGTCTTATCAGGAATGATAGACAAGAAAAACGGCGACTTTGTTAAAACATCAAATTACAATGCGTCACCAATATACAGCTACAAAAATGACAAAAAGAACCTTATTAAATATCAGGCATCAAATAACGTAATCGTACATACAAAGAATATCCAAGATGCTGGCAAAATGATAGATAAAGCAATCTCTTTGGGTGCAACAAACATCAATGACATAAGCTTTTCTATCTCATCTTATGACAAACAATGTGATGAATTACTTTCATTAGCTGCTAAAAAGGCTTATACAAGAGCACAACTTCTTGCAACAAGTGCAGGCAATCAATTAAACGGAATTAAAAATCTTAACGGAAGCTGTTCAATAACAGATTCAAGACCTCAATACAGAATGCTTGCAAAAAATATGGTAGCAGGTGCATCTGCAGATTCTTCTGTTGTAGAGAGTGCAAGCCCAATTCAAGGTGGCGTGATAAAACTCTTTGCTAACCTGAACGCATCATACTTCGTTAAATAAAAGTATAAGATACTAGTCAATAGAGCTGCCTTTATTCTTCAAAAAGGTGGCTCTATTTTTTAACGCCTAAATTTTATGAAAAAATGCAGATCCGTAAACTTTTTTTATAAACTCATCAAGCGGCATTTCTCTGTATTCAGCAGTACCGTTAGGGTTAGAATATTTAACAATATCATTTGTACAATCAAAAACAGATATATAGTGTCGTTTTCCTGTTCCTAAATCATAAGACCCCCCGCCACCTGATATCAGTGTTGTTGTTTTACCAACTGTGCGAATTTTTTCTTTTAATCTTTCTATTTCGCAATCAGAATGATTTATCAAAGCAAGTTCCACAGTGTCTAAATCCATAAAAACTGTACCTTGTTCGGAGATTAAATCTTTACAAAAATACTTATCGCTTGATTTGGGTTTTATTATTCCATACTGAGCAATTTGGTATTTTTTATTAGAATGTTTTTCAAGCATTTTTAACCCATAACAAGTTTGAGACAAAATTCCATCACTTAAATCCCCCAGATCATTAAGATCAAACACTGATTTATTAAAGCTATTTCCAAGAGAATGAACTATTATCTTATTTCCTTTTTGTTCAAACATTTTATACATTTTCACTCTATTTTGAGGAACCTGTATCAAATTGTTAATTACGGCAATAGGCCCACAATTTTGAGAAAAGCCTTGTGCTATCGCGTATCTGTCAACAGCTGGGAATAACAATTTATAAACATTTTTATCAAAATCCAATTTGATAAACCCTTTTGGAGTTCTTACAAACATATCATTGTCTATAGAAAAAGCATCACCTACGGAAGTTTTTGATAAAATCTCAAGCTTTGAAGTGTTTGCACTAAATTCTTCAAAATAATTTTTACCTTCGATTAATGCTTGCATATCTTTTTTTACAAGAGGGTTTAGTTTGCCTTTAGGCATAACAAAACGAGGAACGTATTTAATTTTCCCCATTCTGTTCAGTTGCAATAGTTGCAATATATCAGCATAATGCTCGGGATTATCAAATTTTGCCTCAAGCAAAGCCCTTGTATTGTAGCTTCTTTTATGACCTGCTTCTCTCACAAATAATTGACAATTGTATTTGTCTTTTAAATTTGCAAGGTCATCCAATGTAGGATTTAAAATATAAGGTGGAATATTCTTTTTATTTTTTGTAAAAAATTTATAATCTTTATCCGTTAAAACAGAACGATTTTGGGTGTCTAAAGAGACAGGAACTGCCGTACCTTTTTTCTTCAGCCAAAAAGAGTTTTGTCTCAATATAGAAAAATCTTTGTAATACTCACGTGCAATCAATTCGTTTTTAGTCTCCACAAAAGACTCTAAAACAGCCGGTGCTTCACAAGAAACTGTTTTGTTAGCTCTTTTGATTAACTTAATTGCTCTATTAAAAGTATTTACGAATAAACCCATTAATATTTCAGACCTTCACAACTATGTATATAGTAAAACAAAACTATAACAAAAATTGCGAAAAATCTTTGTGTTAAAATCAAAGTTGTGGATAAAGCGTTAAAAACAATTGAATTTGATAAAGTTCTTGAAATATTAAGCTCGTTTGCCCTGAGTGAAATAGGTAAACAGCGTTGTCTTGATGCCAAATTAAGCACAGATTTTGATGAAATTGTATTAAACCAAAAGCTCACAACACAAGCACAAAACGCATACCGTCTCAGTGTCAACGCAGTCCCTGTAGGAAATTTGCCTGATATTAGAGAAGCCTTATCAATACTTAAGAACAAAATTACATTATGCGTTGAAGATGTTCAAAAAGTTTATGACGTAATTGTATCCACAAGAAGATTTTCATCTTTTTTGCATAAATATGCACAAGATCAAGAGGATTTATTCAAGTTTACACAAGAGCTAAAACCGCTACCAGAAATTGAAGAAAAAGTTGAAAACGTATTTGACCCTGCCTTTAACATAAAAGAGTCTGCGTCGCCTGAGCTAAAATCACTTTTTCAAGCCAAAAGAGACACAACAGAAAACCTAAAAAATACGGTTTCTGACTTAATGAAAAACTCCTCTTTTACTTCGTATCTACAAGATTCTGTCTATACGGTACGTGATAACAGAATAGTTTTTCAGGTAAAAGCAGAAGCAAAAAACAAGGTACAAGGTATTGTTCACGACATTTCTCAATCAGGTCAAACCTATTTTATAGAACCCAAACAGGTCGTGGGATTAAATAACAAGCTTAGAGAACTTGAAATATCTATAGAAGCAGAAATTCAAAGGATTTTAAAAGAAATTTCCTCCTCTATGGGTGAACATTATGAAGATATAAAGTCTTCTTTTTACGCACTTATAGAACTTGATTTTATTTTTGCAAAAGCAAAATATTCAACAAGCATTGATGCTTGCGAAGCAGAAATAGCAACAGAACCTGTTATTGAACTTAAATCTATGAAAAACCCTGTATTACTCTCAATACTTGATAAAGTTGTCGAGAATGATTTTTCAATAGGTTCACCATACAAATCAATAATCATTACAGGTTCAAACGCAGGCGGTAAAACAGTAGTTTTAAAAACTGTAGCTCTTGCAATAGCAATGACAAGAGCGGGATTGCACATCCCTTGTTTTAGTGCAAAAGTTTACCCATTTAAAAAGTTATTTGCTGAGATCGGTGACGACCAAAGCATTGTTCAAAGCTTGTCAACGTTTTCTTCTCACGTTAAAAACATAAAAGAAATATTAGACAACGCCGACTCTGAAACATTCATATTAATAGACGAAATTGCAGCAGGTACTGACCCAAAAGAAGGAGCCAGCCTTGCTAAAGCGGTTATGGAAACATTTGTTGAAAAAGGTGCGTTATCACTTATTACAACCCACTTTAACGAATTAAAATCATTACCTTTTAACAACAACCTGTTTCAAAACGCATCAGTAGATTTTGACGTAGAGACACTGCAACCGACTTATAAACTAAGAATCGGAGTGCCGGGTGCATCTAACGCTTTTGCTATTGCACAAAACTTCGGTATAGATTCATCAATTATTGAAAAAGCAAAACTAAATTACGAATCTGAAAGAACTGACGAGTCCAAACTGTTGGGAGAACTTCAGGAAAAATACTCTGAGCTAAACCGTTTGACAGAAGAGGCCCAAAAACTAAAAACAGAATCCGAAGCAAAATACAAAGAGTATAACGAGCTATTTGAAAACCTTAATGCTCAAAAAAGAAAAACACTTAAAGATTACAAACGCAGATATGAAGACAATCTGCAAGAAGCAAAAGGTCAGATTAAAAAGGTTTTGGAAAATCTGAACCACCACAAATCAAAAGAAAACGCCATAAATTCTTACAAAAAACTATCTCAAAAAGGTTCAAAAGCGGCCCAAGCACTGGCAAAAGAATTTGAACAGGTGGACGTTAAGTACGAAGAACTTACACAAGAAGATATTAAAATCGGCGCAAAAGCCATAATAAAAGGCTTGGACCAAGACGTAACAATAGAATCTTTGCCTGACAAAAACGGAAACTTGCAAGTTCTTGTTGGACAGCTAAAATCCACAATTAACATAAAAAAACTGGCTAAAAATCTTAAGAGACAAAAAGATATTATTAAAAAGAAAATCATCATCAGCTCATCTAAAGTGTCAATTCAACGAACAAACATGTCACCCAAAATAGACTTGAGAGGCTACAGAATCGATGATGCTCTTAACGAGTTAGATTTATTCCTAGACAAAGCCAGCATGGTCAATTTGTCTTATGTTGAGATAGTACACGGACATGGGACAGGTCAATTACGTTCCGCTATAAGAGATTATTTGAGTGATTCTCCATACGTTGCTAAATTCCGCCAAGGCGAAGACGGAGAAGGCGGAAACGGTGTAACTTTTGTAGATTTAAATTAAAGTCCGATTTTTTGGTTCAATTTTAACTCATCAATCAAAGAAAGTACGGAATACAATTCTTCAAAAAGTTCGACAAAGGTTTTGCTTGTAGTCTTTTTGGAAATATTACCCATCGCAAACAAATCCTTATTAACGCCTAAAATCAGATATAACTTGTCATTTTTAAACTCTGCTCTTATATATTCAGCTTTAAAAGCTGTTTTGATTTTTAAGAATCGTTCTATAAAAGCCGTAGTTAAAAGATATCTCGCTTCAATTTGGTCTGTTGATTCAACTTTATATATGCTGTTAAATCTTGTATCTTCCAAACGGACTTCTTGAAGATCAGCTCTTTTTCTGAATTTCAATTTTTTATTTGTTAATGCTTTTTCATACACACAAGTATTGCCATGAAAATTTTTATTCATATCCAATTCAACAATCAAACATCTCATTGATCCGGTGATAATGAAATAAGCAAAAACTAATATTATTGGAAGAAGAATCATCAACAAAATTGTGATAAACGTAAAAAAACCTGCAACAGCTTGACTAAATATAGACAATATAGAAATAAAAAGAGTAATTATTATACTACATATAAGAATATAAATTGGAGATACAAAAGCAAAAACAAAAGCAAAAAAAAGCACTGTAAGAAGATTTATTGCCTTATAACCTATTTTGGTTTCCAATAATCTAACACCAACGTTATGGTAAAAGCCTTCTATAGTATCATCTATAGAAAATAAATGGAATATAGGCATTACCCTCAACATTGTTAATGTTTTATATATTAGCTTATTCTGTTCAGATATCCTTTTAACTTGTTTTCTTTGTTCATATTCATTGCCATCCATTAGCGAAGAAGATTTGGACCATTTAAACTCACCAAACAAAGACAAAAATTCAGGCATTAATTCAGATTTTAAATTGTTTTCATAGTCCATCTCAACTTTAACGGTTGATCCTATACCATTTCTTAAAAAAATTATAAGTAGAGGGACAAAAACCAAAAGCGCACCAACAAATTTTAAAGTTTTAAACCCGACTAGGATTAGTATAAACCCAACCAATATAGCATTAACAGCATACACATTGTATTTATCTTGATTTCTTTTCTGCTCGTAATCCGGCAATAGCGGAGCAGCTTTTTTATAATAAAACTGCTGAAACTCTTTTATAAGCTCTTGCTTAGTTTTTCCTAAATAATTTAAACTATCCATAATACTGGAATTATATAAATTTTTTAGAACTATATCAAGTCAGCAGGGCTAAATTTTTTATTACGGTTTAAAAATCTTACTAACAATGCTCTCATGCTTTTCTCTCTTAATTTCTCTTACATATATATAAAGTATATACTTCACTAAAAATTGCCTTTTTTGTCATGCATTTTCTATATATTTGTTAACAAAAAGGTGAAAACGCCGTCAGTAGTGAGCTTTCAAAAAAAATAAAAAAATAATAAAAAAACTGTTTACAAAAAATATTGTCTTGCTATAATAATTTATACAAGGTCAGTGAAGACCGCTGAGATATTCCTCGGTAGCTCAATGGCAGAGCATTCGGCTGTTAACCGAAGGGTTGTAGGTTCGAGTCCCACCCGAGGAGCCATTTTAAAAGAGAAGGCGTTAAGCCTTCTTTTTTTGTGTTTTTTGCTTGCTGGGACTCTCACGATTCGGATTTTATTCTAAAATCCTCACGGTTCTCCCCTCCATTGGCTCTTAAATACTACAGCTATACTTATATTTTTACCACACGCAAAACGATACTTAATCGTTTTGCTACTCGCCAACGGAGTCCTTCACCCGAGGAGCCATTTAAACTTTTAGGGAGTCATTTTTTGTGCTTTTGATAAAGTATTGATATTAGAAATCAAAGTGCTAGAATATAGCTGTAAACATTCCGGGATCGTCTAACGGCAGGACAGGTGACTCTGGATCATCTAATCGTGGTTCGAATCCATGTCCCGGAGCCAATAAAATCTCATAACATGCCTGTTTTTTATTCAAGTTTTTTAATCCTATATTCGGCACGACTATAAAAACAAAATCTTTTATGTTTTAATATAATTCTTGTCTGGGAATTACATTAATAACATTCGAAAGGTTATGGATTATGCCGATAAATGCAGTATCTCCCGTAAGTTTTAAGGGAGTATATTATACAAAGAGCGCAGAAGCTTTGTGTTCACCAAAAGCAAAACAAAAAATCAGCGCATTAGCCAAAGATCCTCGTTCTAATTACGAAAAAGATGTTTTTGTAGAAGCGTTTTCACCTGAAAACAACGCCGAACCTGTTGTAAAGGTAGATGTTTATAACTTATATGCGCCTATTTATAAATACGGTGTATTAGAAAGCATAGACAGAGTGCACGAAAAAACATATTTCCGCTCAGCAAAAGATTTTGGCGCAGTGCCTATGACAAGAAAATAACTACATTATATTTTCAAGGCCGTAGATAAATTCATTGTGCTCGGCAATGTATTTAACAGCGAGTTTTACTCCATCCATATAGCATTTTCTGTCCATAGAATCGTGTCTGATTTTAAACAGCTGACCGGAAGCACCGAACAAAACTTCTTGAGAAGCAATATATCCTGGCATTCTTACAGAGTGAATGTGAATATCAGAGTATGACTTTCCGCCTCGTGAACCTTCAATTGTTTCTGTTTCTTCGCAGTTGCCTTGAGTGAATGTCATTTTACCTGTTTCTGCCATCATCAATGCTGTTTTAATTGCCGTACCTGATGGTGCATCTTTCTTTTGGTTGTGATGGAGTTCAATAATTTCTGCATTATCAAAATATTTAGCAGCCTGTTTAGCAAACATCATCATCAATACAGCACCAGTAGAAAAGTTTGGAGCAATTAAACAGCCCAAGCCTTTTATTTGCGTGAGTTCTTTTAATTCTTGTATCTGTTCATCAGACAAGCCAGTTGTACCAATTACTGGTCTTACACCGTTTTCAAGACATATTTTTGCATTTTCAAAAACGTATTTTGGCTGAGTAAAGTCAACCATAACATCAGGTTTGTGGATTTCTATAGCTGATTTTAAATCGCCTATAATACGAACTTCCTTATCAGCACATATTTCTCCGTCGATATTTATTTTATCAACAGCGCAAACAAGCTTTAGATTTTCATCTTTACATACAGCTTCAACAACTTCTTTACCCATTTTGCCCATTGCACCTGTTACGCCGACTTTTATCATAAATATCTCCGTTTCTTATTTCTTTTAAATCATCATACACAAAATTTTAATAAAATTTTATTATCCATGCAATTATGCTCTTAAAAAAATTGAGTTAAAAAAAATTTTTTTTGTGCAAACTTTATGAAAATAAAAATTTTTTAAAACAGATAAAAAAACTCTCAATCTTAAAAAAGCTTGTGTATTAATTATTTTCGGTTATGCGAACGCAATGCGATCGCTATGCGTTCGCATTGCTATAAAAGAAAAGAAAGAAAAAGAAAGTAAATAAAATAAAAAAAAGAAAAGAAAAGAAAGAAAAAGATAACCTTAATCTTTTATCTCACTTCTCATAGAAAGAGCCTCTCACGTTTTTAAGATGTGGAGGCTCTTTTTAAGCTATCTTCTACACCTGCAAACTGTTTTAAAATCGTACCCAAACGGGTACAATTTCTGTTCTAGGCGTAAAATCCCTATACATCAAATAAGGAATCAAGTATAATAAAAAAGTGTCTGATTACAAAAAGATGACACTGTAATAAATAAACACTTGGAGAACGTTAATAATGAATAAACAAGCACACAGTACTTTAGAACAATCTTTATTTGACTCAGTTGATTCTAAAACACCTGATTATATAAAACAAGACAAACTCGTAAACCTCGACGATAAAGGTGATATTGTTTTTAGACTGAAAAAAGAACACCTAAATCCATACGATAGTGAGGTTAACCCCGCCGGTTTAAATTTAAAAGAATGGTTCAAGAACTACGCTAAAGAAGCAGAAGTTTCTACAGCAGGTATCAGAGGCCCTCAAAATATTCTTTACCCTCACGATACAAGATTCCCCATCAACATGATAGGTATTATGCTTGCTACAGAAGCAAAAGCTCTTGTTGCAAAAGAATTGTACCCTAACACAGAACTCGTAAAACTTGCAGGCTGTGAAGTACGTTACAACTCTCAAGATTTCTTAGAGCTTATTGCTCGTGTACAAGCTGCACACGGTATAAAAACAATTGTTCCGCAAGGCAGAAAAACCATTCCTATCTGGATGGCATCTTTCTTGGCGTTTAAACTTGATTTGCTAGGTGGTGAATACATTACATCAAGCCACGGTATTTCTGTTAAAAACGCAACAAAAGACCTTAACTCACAAGGCAGCCAATACTTGCCTGAAGAGTCTATGCTCTTTGTTAACAAAATCAAATACATTTTTGAACAAGTTGAACAAAACGGCTACTACGATATTAAAATTGCAGCAAACGACAACCCTCTCATCAGCGAAGCAATGATGAAAGAGCTCGATGACGGTGTAAAGCTCTACAAAGAATACCTTCTTGACGGGGTTGCAAAAGACGCAAACCTCAACCTTATCAAAGATTTAAAAGAAAAAATCGTTATCGAAAATGTTGGCGGTTCAGCTTACAGAACTCTAAGCAGAATCTTAAAGGCTTTAGACATAGATTCTCATTTTGTTTGGATGAACAAAGAAGAAGATCCGTTCTTCCACGGTATAGGCAAATACGATGTTGACCCTAAAGGCAACAAAACTTTCTACGATTATTCTGTTGATGCCACAGTTATTTCAAAAGACAAAGACGGAAAGCCTTACTTCCCTGTAATTAAATCGCTTCATTACGACGAAAAACTCAAAGATTCTCCAATTGGAACAGTAGTTCTAATCACAGACCCTGACCACGACAGATTAACAGTTTGTCAAATAGAAGCAGAAGACAAAAAAGACTTCTTAAAATCTCTCGGAGTTGATTATGTTGAGCTTGGCAACGGCAGAATCTTGACAGTATTCACTGCTAACCAATCATTCCTTATGATTATGGATTTTTGGGCAGACAGCTTAAAAAGAGAAGGTTTATTTGACAAACACCCGAGATTCATCATCAAAACAACAGCCTCAGCACGTTCTTGGGATGAATGGGCTAAGAAAAACAACATAAAAGTTGTTAACGTTCCTGTCGGTTTTAAAGAAATCGCAAACATAATGAAAAAAGTTGAAAAACAAATTAACGATAATCCTCAAAAAGAAGTTGTTGTTACAGATGTTTTGGGCAACGATATAAACCTTGGTGTTAACCCAAAACTCGTATTTGGTGGTGAAGAATCAGGCGGTATGATTATAGGTTCTGAGTCTTTAATCACTTCTCACTCAGGCAGAAAAGCCATTGCAATGAGAGAAAAAAGTGCAACAGAAGCTATCGTTGTTGCGTCAGCTCTTACTTCTTATCTTGAAAAAGAAGGCAAAACAATGTCTGAATACCTTAATGACGTATTCAACAAAAACGCTATTATTTCAAAATTCGATATAAGAGAAGATATTGCATACTACAACGAGTCAGAACCTGATATCGAAAAGCTAAAAAAAGCTAAAGTTGAAGGCGAAGCTCTTAGAACTAAAAACGATGTATTCTATTTAACAATGGCCGTTGCTAAAAAAGACGGAAAAATGACACTCGAACAAATAAGAGAAATCCTCTCCGATACATTCAAAGAGCTTGATTTCACAAACCTTATTGATGTCAAATTTGTTGGTGACGGAACATATCTTGAATTTGATGACAAGTTTATCGAAATCCGTCCATCAGGTACTGATGCAAAAACAAAAGCATACGGTGCAGGTGCGTCTAAAGAAGTTATCAAAAAGTTTGCGCAAATTATGGGCAACTACTCAGGTGATTTGACAGATTTGTACAAAAAACATGTTGATATGAACCTCTATGAAAACGCAAAAGAATTATCGCTAAAAGATTATGCAGAATTTACAAACAAAGACGCTAACAACGAAAAGTTTGTAGTTCCTGATTATTCTTTTATTTTATAAGGTTTCCTTATCTTGGCGGACTATGACAATTGAACACCTAATCTGTAGACAACAAGTCCACTTGTAGTTGTTTAGGGGCACAGCCCATTGAACTCGTCATTCTGAGGGAGTGCAACGACCGAAGAATCGCAAGAACTATTTGTCACACACCAAGTCTGTGCGATGTTTCGGCTTGCGCCTCAACATGACGAGTTATTTCTATATATCTCTATACAGCACACAAAAACTACGTTTTTGATTTAGCTTCCCTCTATTCAAAAGCTGACATTTAGTCACCTTTTGAACAGAGTTCTTGGCTTGCGCCTCAACATGACGACAATGTCCTTTGGTACTTACTTAAAACAACCACTTTCTGACTTCATCAGCAACGTAAGCAAAAGTAGGCAAAATGCCTAAATCTTTGGCTGTAAAGTCATCAGCCTTTGAATAAACAAGCAAAGGTACTTGTTCTCGTGTATGGTCTGTTCCAGGGACTGTCGGGTCACAACCGTGGTCAGCTGTTACAAACAAAATATCATCTTTGGTCATTTTGTCCATAATTTTAGGCAAGAAAGCATCTATCTCTTCAATTGCATTTCCATAGCCTTTCCAATCATTTCTATGACCAAAAAGCATATCTGTATCAACAAGGTTTGTAAAAATAAGCTCAGCTACCGGCGGCTCTTTAGAATCAGCGATTTTTATATTATCAAGCTCTAAGCTTCCCTCAACAGCTTTTAATGTTAGTTCCAAACCTTCTTTATTAGAACCTGTATGAACGGCGTGAGAAATACCCGATTTTACGTAAATATCTTCAATTTTACCGATACCTACAACTCTTCCACCTGCTTGCAAAATCTCGTTTAAAACAGTCGGTTTTGGCGGTTCTACAGAGTAATCCCTTCTATCTTTTGAAATTCTTGTAGGTTTTCCATCCACAACATGATAAGGTCGTGCAATTACTCTTGAAACATTATGTTCTCCAACAAGAATTTCTCTAGCTATACGGCACATTCTGTATAGCTCTTCAAGAGGAATTACATCAACATCAACCGCAATTTGAAAAACACTGTCTGCACTTGTATAAATAATAGGGAACTTAGTTTTGTGGTGTTCTTCGTTAAGGTCTTCAATAATTTTTGTACCTGAGGCGGGATAATTTCCAAGCACACCGCCACATCCTGTTTTTTCAATAAATTTTTCTATAACATCAGAGGGGAAACCTTCCGGGTAAACTCTAAAAGGCTCATCTAAAACAAGACCTGCAATTTCCCAGTGACCTGTAGTTGTGTCTTTGCCTTTAGACACTTCTCTCATTATGCCGTATTGAGCAATCGTATTTTTTTCTGGAGCAACACCCATTACATCACCGAGGTTGCCTATGCCCATTTTTTGCATTGTAGGTAAATTCAACCCGCCGTTTGCTTTTGCTACGTTACAAAGTGTATTGCAATCAGGAATATCTTTATAATCCGCACAATCAGCCATTGCACCGCAACCCATTGAGTCTATTACCATTATAATTGCTCGTTTCATAGATTAGTCCCCTTTAAGCATAATGTTATGTGTCTTTATTTTAGCATATCATTTGTAAAACAGGTGTGTTTTTTGTACGATTAAGATTAAGAATTACATAAAAAGAGGGACATAAAATTGTTAAGAGCAGGGATTGTAGGACTTCCAAACGTAGGTAAATCAACATTATTTAACGCATTAACATCAACAGCTAATGCACAAAGTGCAAACTATCCGTTTTGTACTATTGAACCGAATGTCGGAGTTGTTACTGTACCTGATGAAAGATTGTATGTTCTTCAAAAAATGGTAAAAACAGACAAAGTTGTTCCAACTGCGATAGAATTTGTTGATATCGCCGGTCTTGTAAAAGGCGCAAGCAAGGGCGAAGGTTTAGGTAACCAATTTTTGGCAAACATCAGAGAAACTGATGCAATCATCGAAGTAGTAAGATGTTTTGATGACCCTAACACAATCCACGTAACAGGCAAGGTTGACCCTATTGATGATATCGAAACAATCAACACAGAGTTGGCTTTGGCTGATATGGCAAGTCTTGAAAAAAGACAACAAAGATTGTCAAAGGTTGCTAAAACAGGTGACAAAGATGCTGTTGCTGAGCTTGCAGTTGTTGAAAAACTTTTAAAACTTCTTGAAGACGGCAAATTTATCAACGTAAAAGATCATTTTAACGAAGATGAATTACCTTACATCAAGCTTATGCATCTTATGACAACAAAACCTGTCATCTATGCTGCAAACGTATCAGAAACAGACCTTGCAACAGGCAACGATTATGTAGAAAAAGTTAGAGAATATGCCAAAACTCACAACGCTGATGTTGTTGTTATTTCTGCAAAAATCGAAGCTGAGTTGTCAGAATTAGGCGAAGAAGAAAAGAAAGACTATCTTGCAGAGTTAGGTGTTGAAAATTCAGGTATCGAAAGAATGATTAAAGCAGTTTATCATCTTTTGGATTTAAGAACATTCATTACAGCAGGTGAAATAGAAGTTAGAGCTTGGACAATCCCTGCAGGAGCAAAAGCCCCTCAAGCAGCAGGTGTAATACACACAGACTTTGAAAAAGGTTTTATCCGTGCAGAAGTAACAGGATATGAAGACTTTATCTCTTGCGGCTCTTATACAGCAGCAAAAGAAAAAGGCTTAACTCGTCTTGAAGGTAAAGACTACGTTATGCAAGACGGCGATATTGTTCACTTTAGATTTGCTGTTTAATATGTTTAAGAAGTTTTTTAAAATTCTATTCAGTATCATTCTGTTGTGTTTTGTGTGCGGATTTTCTGACATAAAGCAGAACGACGAGTATTCTTGCGCCCCTGTATGTGCAGCAAACTGTATAATAAATTACAACAACTTTGACAATAACAACCTTGTAGAATATTTTTCAAAAGAAGCTAAAACTTCAACCAAAGGCACCAAGGCTAATAATTTATGCAAAGCATTAAACAAGTATTTTATCCGGCATAAAAGGCAAGCTTACATAAAATACTACGGAATAAGACCTGTTGATAAAAAATTCCGTTCTGACAAAGAGTTAGATATATTTGATGAAATAACAAACGGAAAATCTGTAATATTAAATATTGGGGTTTATGAACAACACGGCAAGGTTTTAAATCGTAAATACGGTCATTATGTCAACGCAGTAAATATTGATAAAAACGGAAAAATCCTTATAACAGACCCATATGCAAAAGAGCCTTATTTTATTGAAATAAAAGACCTCAAATTAAATTCCAAAATAAAGCACAACAAAGACGACAACGAAAGAGTTTGTCGTAAAAAATACGATTACAAAGAAATCACAAATGTTCCGTATCTTGAAAACAATGAAAAAGCTTTGCTAAACGGAATTATCAGCATACATCTGATTTATTTTTAATCTAAACTTTTTCAGGTTCTTCTGTATCAGGAGTTTTTAGCATTTTTTCAAAGTAATCGAGCCTGTCTATCAGGTCTTTTTGTGTGCTTAAATCATCTCCGTCACACACAACCTTAGATATTACAGGGCGTTTGAGTTCTTCAGGCATGTTGAGAGCAACTTTATTCACGCCTTCATCTCCGGGTTTCCATTCAAGAGCTTTGTAATAATCTTCTTGATAGTTTTTCTTCATACGCAGTTTCCAGTTATTTGGGTTTTGAGTTCCTGCGTTGTTATAAGTTTTATCAAGCCCAAAGAAATCCATAAATGTTAATTGAATTTTTTGAGCAAATCTGAACATCTCTTCAAATTTGAGTTTAACTCTCAAGCGTCTGTCCCATTTGAGTTGTTCCATTATTTTAGAACGCTCATCATTCGTTTTTTCAGGATACAAGCTGCCTACGATATAAGCTTCTTCATAAATGCCGTTAGGACAGTTCTTTTGTGCATAGAAATTGTCATCACAGACTTGTGCAAACGGGCCATGATCGTGGCATCCGAGTATTACCGTATTGTTTTGGTGTCTTGGGTCTGCCAGACGTTTTTGTATTTGCCACTCATAAGCTGAAGTAATCTCAGGGATGTAATGACCGTCACGGTTTTTATTGAATACTTCTCTGAATTTTTGTGTGTCACAGCCTAAAGTTTCCCAAGCCATATCCTCAGGGTTTACGCCTTTTTCTTCGAACAACGGTAATAAGATTTCATCCAAAATCTTTGCATAATCGCCATCTGGGTCGAGGTCAGGCATGTTTTTTATGTCATCATTTATTTGGTCCGTAATATAAGGGTCCCAGCCTCTATCATAGCCAAACACGTGGTCTTTATGAATCATGCTTATATTTGCGCCATGTGCGTTTCTGTAAATAACGTGTTCAGGGACTGACGGGTCTTCTTCTGGATATCTGCCGACTTTGACTTCAACACGGTTTTTGTTGTAAATCCACGGGTCAATAAGCCCGATTGCGTGATCAATCCTTATATTTTCGTAAGTATCTAAAAGCTTTTCAAACTTTTGTCTTATAAGTTTGCCAGCAGGTCCTAGTCCTGTAATATTTCCTGATTCGTCTTTTACAAAAAGCTTTTTAGGGTCAACAACAGGTATATCCCAAGTTTGGTTATTGCCCCAAGGAGAACCGTTGCCTATTGCTCGGCCTTCCCCGCCGTATGGTGTTCCTACTCTAAATCCGGGTAAAAAGGCATCTTTGTGGGCATAGTAATCCATCATGTGGAAGCCAATGATAGCATCTGTGCTGTACTGGAGCTTGCCATGCTGCGATTTGAATTCGTGTTCCTGTTTATCAACAATGAACTGTTTGAATTTATAAATATCCAAGTCTTTTTTATACTTTTTATTAAAAAGTCTATAGTACTCTAAAGCTTCGTCATGGAATGGAGACTCTTTGTCTTCTTTGTAATCAAAAAGGTTTCTGCACATGTCAGGCCATTCAAAGAAATTGTCATCCATTCTTAATAAATTGCGCATCTGTACAAAAACAGCGTCTTTTTCTAGCCAATCGTTTTGATCTTTTTTAAATTGTTGAAATTCCTTGTTAAGTTTTAGCGCAGACGTGTCACCTGATTTTACTTTCTTAGCAAGATTTACGTACGCCTTGTCATATAACTTATCAACAACATAAAAAGCTTTGTTAAAGTTGGTTTGATCAGAATTTGCCTCATATGTTGCATCTTTATCAACATTTCTTATAACATCGGCAATATCGTCTTGAGTGTCGTTTACAGTGAGGATATTAGCGTATTCATCCGTTGCCAATTTTTCCATATCCGTATAAAGATAATTTTTAGAGTTGATAGAAGACTGGTATGGTGAAAGCTTTGTTAACCCCGGAGGCCCTAACTGTATTGAGTCAAAACCATGGAATTTTAAAAACTTATTAAGCTCCAAAGCTTTTGAATTTATGTGAGAACCTATAAACAAATCTTTATCCTTAACAGGGAAAGATGATTGATGCAAAATCAGTGCCAAGTTTTTTATACCCAAAAAATCTTTTGCATCTGCAATGGCTTTAGGGTATTCTTCCACCTCTGATTTACCGTTCCAAGGTACTTTTACATCCTCTCTTGGGGCACGTTTGAATGAAGGTGCAGTGTAATAAGTGTTGGTTAAATTTAAAATTCGCATATCATATTCTCACCCAGACTACTATTAATTAAACCCCCAAAATGCTTTTTTGAACAGTATATAACAGAAATGTTACAAATAATATGATAAATTTTAAAAATAAGTACTGGAAATTTAAAATTGTTTTGGTAGAATAATCTTACAGGCTTGAATCTATATCATGCCAGCTTATGAGAGGGACTCTCTCATAACAATAGATTGAAAACAGAATACATTGAATGCCGTTGTGATGAAATTGGTAGACGTGCTAGACTCAAAATCTTGTGTGGGCAACCACGTGCCGGTTCGACTCCGGCCAACGGCACCATTTATAAAAACTCTTCGAAAGAAGAGTTTTTTTATTTGCAAAATTTACGGAGTCGAACCTCCGGTTCTACCTCTCGTCAAAACTGACATTTAGTCAGTTTTTTCTCGGCAGAGTGGCCAACGGCACCATTTATAAAAACTCTTCGAAAGAAGAGTTTTTTTATTTGTAAAATTTACGGAGTCGAACCTCCTGTTCTACCTCTCGTCAAAAGCAACAAATGTCGGTTAAAGAAAATTGGATTTATCTAAACTACATAAATCCTGTTAGATTACTAAATTCTAAAGTACAGACAAAGATCATTATAAATTAATTATTAGACATTTCTTTGAATTTATTGCCTATATATGCAATTGTTCTTGGAAAATACTGTTGGAAAAAGAATGTTCTTGACCCAAAATCTTTAAATTCTTGTGTTGTATTGATTACCAAATTTGCTTCTGCCATTGTTTCAGCCAACCCTCTTGAACCATCTCTTAAAAAATATGCCGGTTGATTTACAACAAGTTCCGGTAAATTTGTTGTGAGTTGCAACTTTTCTTCTTGATAGATTCTTTTCAATTCTTTATCATCAAATAATCTTAGGTAATTGCTTTTTTCGTGTCCTAATTCATGCTCAAATGCTGCTAAATTATTATCATCGTTATCCATTTCAATTATTTTCCCGACACTATGAGAAGTATTGATGGTTGAATTTATTGCATAAACCTGTGCTTTATAAGCATTAAACCATTCGTCACCTGATAGATATTTTAATTGTTTAACTATTTTTTTATCAACAGTATATTTTTCAATCAAACCTCTTTCTAATAATAAATCGCCGATAAATAAGGTTCTTTTTAAAAGTTGTGGTCTGAGCTTTTTATCTTGTAAATCTAAAGATATACTGATACCAATGCTTTGATAATTGTCTTGTGAATACTTTTTGATTTTATATTCAATTTCTTCATTAGTGTTAAGGTTTTTGATAGCAATTTTTTCAGAATCAAATTTAATATCATACTCTATGCCATTAGTTGTCGATAAAAAATGATTATCTCCTAATACTTTAAATTTCTTTTCATTTTCAAATAAAACTTTTTTATCTTTATCTGTTATTTTTTGATAAAAATAATAGTTTCCTTTTTTATCGCAGGCATAAACATAATCAGTAGTTGTTCCGTCTAACGAGGTAAAATGTTTTTCTATATGTTTTCCGCCTTTTTTATCAAACTCAGCTAAAGCCAGTTTATATTTATTTTTTGATGATATTTCTTCAAACTCAAATTCTCCTTTGATTTTGCTTTGATAAAAACTTTTTTTAACTGATTCGTTATTTGAATTAACTTCTTCAAAATCGGCTGAACATAAATTTTCCCTGTCAAAAACAGCGTCTTTGGCTATTTTTATTTTTTTAGGTGTAATTTTATAAGATGTATTATTTGTTAAATTATGAATTGTATTATCTTTTTCAAAGCTCAACAAATTCCCGTTTTTATCAAATAAGAAATTTATTTTGTTACGTGTAGTAAAATAAACTAAATCTGTATTTATTTTGTAATCGGTTTGAGATAAATGATCCAAATTTAAGTTATATTTTTCTTGTATATCATTAACTTGCTCAAGCATTTTATTTAATACTTTTTCATCAAATTTATTCAATAATTCGTCTTTATAAGCAGGAGTGAGTCCGTATTTTTGCGTAAAATCTTTCAAATAATCGGTGTCTTTTTTATTTTTTGAATATTCAATAATCTCTTTGACAAAACTGTTATTACCAAATTCAGGATTTTTAATAGCTTCATCTATCAAATTAATTTTTGTTTCTAGCTCAGTTTCATTTTCTATATGTTCAACAACATCTCTATTCAACAAGTCACAAACCGTTTTGGGAACTTTATTTTTATTTATGTATAAATAATCAAAAAATTTGGCAGAATAGATATTATCAATACTACGGATTGTTTTATATAACTCCCAAAAATCGTCATTTGATTCAATTACTTTATTCAAAACTTGGATATTATATTTATTAATTTTAAAAGAAGTGTCTATTATAGAATTATTATAGTAATTGAGCTTTTCTCTTTTTTTTAGAATGACTTTTTGCATATCCTCAAATTCTTCATCGCTCAATTCTTTTATTGGAATTTCAAATACTTTATTCAATTCATCTTTTCTTTTTTGACCTGCTACGCCTGCAACTGTCGCACCCAAACCCAAAGTAGCAAGAGTCCCTGCAACTTCCGCGGTCGGAATAAAGTTTTCTTTGTAATCTTTTGTTGAAAGATTGGCACCGGCAATAGAACCGGCGGCTATTAAAGTGGCTATTCCTGTATTTCTTAAAAATTTATATGGATTAAGTTTTGACGGGGAAATTATTGTATTCATACAAAAACATAAATAACACTGACAAAAAATAATTGCCTATTAAGAATTAAAAAAAAGAAATATAATCCCAAACAAAACGAAAAATCAGGGAAAATTTGCTTTAACAAAACTTAATATTTAGTTAGTAAAGTAGATTTACTAAGCTGCTCTGTGACAAATATGGTAAAATCACTATTAAATAATAGTTTTTAAAGACAGAAAAGATTGGAAGTTTTACGATGGAAAACGTAAACGTAGTTATAAAAGAGCAAAGAAAAAAATCATTATTGTTCATTTTGCCATTTTGTCTTTTTTTATTCTTAATTGGCGGGTTGTTTTTAGGTATTCACAAGGATTATTCAAGTATAACATTTTTGGATTTTAGCGGGCATGTGACTTTTTTGCTTGCACTTGTTGTTTTAGGTATTGGTGTGATAATTAGCTTTTTTAGTATCTTATTTTTGATTTTTAAAACAATTTGTCCATCAACAATTACACTAAACAAATGTGGTATAAAATCAAGCGGGTTAAAACTTCTTAATTGGGAAGAGATAGAAGAAATCGAATATCTTAAAATCCCCCAAATATACAAAAACACATTCTATACAACGACTATACTATTAAGTCTTTTGGTAGCTGTAAATCCTATAACTTATCTAGGTTACATACTAAGAGCCATTTTTACGCTTAAAGAATTTGAATCAAAAGCTATTGTTGTAAAGATGAAAAATAAAAAGACACATATACTAATGTTTGATGAAGCTCTAGGCAAAGAAGAAGAGCCTTGTGCACTACCAACAATAAAAAGTTATATGGAAGAAATTAGAATAAGATAAAAAATATTTTAATATTGCTGCCTGTTAATTAACTAATCTGTCCAAAGTTATACTACAAATTTGTTTATATCCTATAAAAGATTAGTTTTGATATTTATACCAAAGTACATATTCGAATAATTGAATGTTATTAATAAAAAATGTAATATAAAAATGCTTGTAATAAATAGGTACGTGAATAAAATGACTGACAATATTATTTCTTTAAATGACATAGAATATTTGGATATAATTAATAAAAAGATTATTTTTGATAACGAGCAAAGTTCTTTAACATTAATTTCTTTTAAAGCGGGTATTGAAAGAAGTTTGCACGTTGATGAAAAAGATGAAGTTGCACAAATTATTGAAGGTTTAGCAGACATAACAATAGGCAAAGAGGTATTCAGGCTAAAAGCGGGTGAAATGGTTGTCATGCCGGCGAAAACCCCACATGGATTAAAAGCAATCGAAAACACAAAAATGCTGCTATTGCGTCCAAAACACACACATTAAAAAATCTGTAATGTCAAAAATTTTCAAAGCGCTAAAATAACAAGCACTTTATCTTATGTATAAACTAAACTTATTTAACCGCCAAAGTTTTATCTACATAGTTTTTTTGTTTGAGTGACTTATCATCTGCGTTTGGATTTTTCTTAAAAATCAAATCCATTACGGGGTGTAGTATAATTTGTGACAATATCGGTGCGCACAAAGCAAGTATAAACACTGTTGCAACGATAGAACTAAACTCTTTTACACCTTTGCCAAAGTGATAATCCTTGTTTGTATGCAAAAGATGAGTAAATTGTTCTTCAAGCTTTTTCTTTGAAGCTTTATCTTTTGCATTTTTAATTTTTGCTTGAAAATTATCATACAAATCTAATTTTCTTTTATCTTCAGGGTCATTAGCCGCAAATTTTTTGCTTATATGTTTATATGCAATGTTTTTAAATTTATTAATTAGTCCAAGATACAACCCCAAACAAAAAGACTGGTATAACAATTCTTTTGTTGCTGCATATTTTTTAGACTGTTTATTTGCGTGCTTGTCGTAATAAATAAAAGCAGGACGACCTGACGCTTTTAGCGTTGTTTCAACAGCAATTGCACAAACAGTATTCTTTGAAAACTCAGCAACTTTATGATTTGCAACAACTTTTCTAATATTTATTAATGTTTTTTGAACAGGTGTGACATTCATATTCTACACTCTCATTCCAGCACGATAATACGGCGAATTAGATTTAACTCGATATACGTTGTAATAGTTGTTTGCATTTATTTTTCCAAATGCAGGTTTATTACCGACAGGAGCCACAGGCCCTTGTGCATTTGGATCATAGTTTGGCATAAGTTTTTTCATAACAGGGGGCATACCTATGTTACAGAACTTCGGTACAAAATACCCTGCTGCAGCACAAATACCAAGAAAGGATAAAAAAGACTTTGCATTCTTGTATTTTTGAGAGCCTTTACCGGCAATCAAGCCTGCACAGCTTTCACCAAGAAGCCCCAATGCCATTGTGGTCGGTACACCAATAAACTCTGTCATTAACTCTCTTAATGCAGCATATTTTCTTGCATCAGGTGATTCTTTTTTATCTGTAATACTTAAAATAGGTCTGACAGTGCCTTTTCCACAGGCTATTGCCAGTACTGTGTATATGGGTTTGTTATTTTCACCCAGCTTTTCACAAACACTGTGGATAAATTTCATTTTTTACACGCTATCTTTTGTTATTAATGTAAAGTTTCAACTACAAAATAATTTTAAACCCGGAAAAAATGAAATTCAATATGTAAAATAAATTTTTATTCGATAGAATTTATGGATTTAAGATAATAAACAGCTCTGCTTACATTGTCATAATCTTTTTCGCTCAATATCGGACATCTGAATTCATCATAAGGAATTTCGTAGCATTTTTTACCAATAGCGGGTAAAAGATTTTCCATTAATTCTTCATAAGCTTGATAAGAATTGCCAAATTTTGGCGCTTTGTCTACAAAATCTGCACCGCCTATATTTCCATCCAGGTAGTACAAAGTTCTGTTCAAGACAGTTTCCATTTTTGCATATCTGTCTTCCGGCAAACTTTTTGAAATACCTACTAGTCTTTCGTCTCCTTTTGTAGAACAAAACATATTCTTTATCTTAGCTTTTACATTTGCAAAGGCAGAGTCTGCTGCAACTTGTCTTTCTTTTGGTTCCATCAAATCCACAGTAACAAAGGTTTGTTTGCCAAAATGATTATGGTCATCATTAAAGAAAATTTTGTTATAAGTAGTATCATATTTTTTTGAATGAAAGAAATCATCAATATCCCCGCCTATTGCAAGAAATTTTCCGTTGCCGAGATTGGATGATTCGAGTTTTTTGCCTATAATTTCCTCAACTTTTTGTTGGAATTTTACCGTATCTCGCCCGTATACATTTTCTTTATACCCAATAGATTGGAGAGTATCACTTGCCGCTTTTAGAAGTTCTCCGTCTTGCTTTTTGGTTGTTTTATATGTTTGAGTTGAAAAACTTCCATTTTCTCTGGATTTTACAGTAATAAGGCCTTTAAAAGACAGAGGGGAAATAGACATGTGATTCTCCTTATGTTGTTGTGTTGCTTGCACAAAAACACGCTAACAAAATATTTTGTTAGCTAAATAATTCTATATTACAAAATCTTTAAAATTTAATAATTAGAACTCGGTGGAACTTTAGTCTTTTCGTATTTTTTTATTAATCTTGGCAGCCACTCAGTAAGGAGTTCATTGTACTTTTTAATATATTTTTCATCAGAAATTTTACAAGGATAATTTCCTGTTGAATAAAAAGCAAAATCCTTATCATTTTTTACGTGCATAATTTCAAACTCGTTAAGCTCTTCGCCTTTTTTAGTTAGCCTCACCTTATGCCAAGATGAGTTGTTATATAAAAATTCAAATTCTTTGTTTCCGTTTTTAACACGGATGACAACAGGTTCCGGATTCAAACGGTCGTAAGACTTATGAGCAATGCTTGCACATTTTTCCACATATCCTTGATTTTCTTTTGTAAGAATTTCTTTTACTTTAATAAATTTATCTAAAACTTTGCCTATTCTATCAATCAAACTTCCTGAAAATGAAGGCGCGTAATAATTACTTTTGTATGAGTCTATTTTCATTTATTGTTCCCTGTTTCTAAAAATAGCTAGTGCAATATAAATTATTCACACAAAAGTATCAAAAACACAAAACATTCTTGTTATTATGCTAACTTATCCAATTTTTTACCAACTAACTCCCCGATTGTATTGAACTTTTTAGGTTCTGGTGTAAAAACAGATTTTAAATACTGGTTGATTTTTTCCTGCTGAATATCATCAGCAATATCATCAAATCTGGTTTTAATATCTTTAGGTACTTTGTTAGGGAAATTTTTACCAATACACATACAAACATTCCTTTTCTACTTTAAGTAAGGTAAAAAAAGAAATTGCCTAAAAACAAAGTATTATTAAGAAATATAACCAATATCATCTTATTGAGTTTATTGAATAATGTTTGAACTTATCAATAAAAGATGCATTTTGTGAAACAAAATCATCTACGGTTGTAAACTCAAATGCTTCCGGCTGAGTTGTACGGCTGTATTTTATATCGGGTTTGCCAAACAACATTACGTAAGAAACTTTGTAGCCCTCAGGAACCTTAAATTGTTTTGCCAACTCAGGGAAAAGCTGCATACATATTTGTGCAAAACCGCACCAACAAGTGCCAACACCCAAGCTCGCAGCATAAAGCTCTAAATAACTTAAAGCAATAACAGGGTCAATGTTTACACAGGGTGCATTAACAGGAGTTGAAACAACAACCATATGCGGTGCACCTCTGAAAATAACATCTTCACCATTTACCAAAGCATCTTTATAGTGAGAAAACTTTGTCTTGATTTTACTTACAAACTTTTGTGAAAGAATTTGTATGAGCTTGTTATTAACGTGCGTTCTTATTTTGTCCATTACAGACATATCTTCAACAAAAGCAAAATGCATTTTATGAAAGTTGCATCCTGTAGGGGTCCAATTAAGCATATCTTTTAACTTTTGTATTGTTTCCTGCTCCAGGTTCTCTTGTTTGTAGTGTCTTACACTTCTTCTTGATTTTATAAGATTCAAAATAGAATCAGGGTTTTGAACCCAAACAGGCTCTGAGTTTTCAGGCTTTTTATTCATAATAGAAATTGCCCCGACAGGACACACTGCCAAGCAGTGCTGGCATTCGATACATCTGTTTTCGCCGTTTTTGGCAAATTTGGGAGTATTATTTTCATCCATTTCAAGTGCGTAAGCTATGCAATCTTTTACACAAAGACCACAGTGAATACATTTTTCTTTATCTATATTTAAATTCTTATCTTTCATAAAAACTCCTTAAAAATTTTTCATTTCTTTTTTCCAAATAACCAAAAAGTATATAGCAAGTATAAAATAAACAACCCACATAACAAGAGTAGAATAAGCTTTTGAACCTTGAATAATCAAACTAAGCCACATGCAAGATGACAAACCGTTTACAACAAGCCATATAATCCATTGTTCAATACACCTTTTTACCGTCAAATACATACCAACTACGGATAAAACAGAAGTAACAGCATCAAAAACAGGACGACTATCGTTAAAATACGTAAGAACAAAAGTTGCGCAAACACATAATATTAGCGAAATTATAAAAAGAATCAATCGCTCTTTATTTGATAATTTGGTTTTTATAATCTCTTTTGTATCTTCCTTAAGATGATTTTTCCACTTAAAAATTCCAACTACCTGCATAGGAAAGTAATAACACATGTAAAGCAATAAATTCCCCCACAATGCATTTTTAAAAGCCAAATATGAGTAAAAAGACGTACCCATAAGCCCGAAAAAATAGCAGGAAATCTTGCCTTTGCCAGCAATCACAGTATAAAGAATCCCGCAAAAAGCAGAAATAACAGCAGCTTTGCTATCGTGTAAAATCAAAGCATTGAATACTACGATAAAAAAAACAACCGATAACCCAATAATTTCTTGTTTTTTCCAACCGCTTAACTCGTATTTTAAAAACTCTTTAAACCGCAATTTGAATAACCTAACATTGATATCCATCTGAATCGTACAACAGACACAAAAAAAAAGCTCTAATTTTCATTAGAGCAATACTTTTAATAGGAAGGGAAGGTTAGGAAGTTAGGTAGGTTAGTGTTAGTGTGAAAGTCTCGTCTTATTTAAAATCTTTTTTATTGGTTTCTCGTTTTTTATTTAATGCTTACATATATATAAAGTATATACTAAGTTCAAAATTTCACTTTTGAGTATATACTGTTACATTTCTTTACAATTTTCTAAAAAAGTGACATTTGCGCTCAGAAACAGAAATTGTTAAGAAATATTAATTAAGTATATATACTACACTTTAAAACTTTTTTTCTTAATATACTTGACTTTAAACCCTAAAAAGTTTAAACTTTTAAGAAATTTGTATATACTCATAAAAATTTTTTAATTCTAACTAGCAAAAAAAAATTTGTTCATGTTTTAAAGCATGAAAAGACACGATGATATAAAAATGAAACAAGAATAGCCGGAGAGTAAATATGACAAACTTCGATAATAAATTAAATATAAACAATCTTCACAAGACATACACGCCTAGCGCGAAAAAAGAAGATGCAAAACCACAACCTAAGGCAGAAGAAACAACTCCTGAGGTTATAAATGACGGTACTCAAGCTGCTGATTCATACGGACGTATTCTCGTACGCAAAGGCAAGTTTGATAATGCAGAAATGGTTCAGAACATAAAAGATTCTATTGATTTCTTTGTTCAAAATCCTGAATTAGCTGCAGCCAGCGTAAAAGCAGGCGATGACGCATACGAACTTTTGGAAGCAGCAGGCGTACAAAACGCTTATGAAAAATCTTGCTGCGGTGCTTGTGATGCTGCTTATTTAAAATAGCGGCAATTGTAACTAATTTTTTATGTATTAGTTAGTTTTCCACTGTTATAGTATAATTCCTTTATGGAAATGCTGTCATTAAAAAACATATCAGTTGTTTATAACGAAGACGTAAAAGAATCTTTAGATGTTGCAAACATAACAAAGAATCTTCTTTTAAAAAAGGGCTTAGACGCCAAAGTTTCACCGTCTTCAAAATTTGAATCCGACGCATCGCTGGTTATCACAATCGGCGGTGACGGCACTCTGTTAAAAGCAGCTAGATTTTATGCCCCTAAAAAAACTCCTATTTTAGGGATAAACCTTGGCAGATTAGGTTTTTTGGCCCAAGCAAATATTGATGAAATAGAAGATTCTATAGAAAAGCTAATAAAAGGGGAATATAGAATCGAAAGCAGAATGATGCTATCCGCATTTAATGACAATGTTCTTGCTTTGAATGATATTGTTATTAAGGGAGACTCTTTTTCTCGTACATCTAAACTGTTTTTATCAATAAACGACAAAGTCGTATGTGATTATCTGGCAGATGGTATAATTATTTCGACCCCAACTGGTTCAACAGCTTATACTTTGTCCGCAGGCGGGCCTGTTCTTGTCCCAGGGCTTAATGCGATTGTAATTGTACCAATATGTGCTCATACACTAACAGCAAGACCTCTTGTTATTCCTGCAGAAGAACAAATAAAAATTACAAGCTGTAAAACTTGCAACAAGCTAAAAATGTCTGCGGACGGTCAAGATACAATTGATATTTCAAAAGATGACTGTGTTGTAATAAAGAAAAGTAATATAGAAGCAAGGCTCATAATTCTTGAAAAAGAGAACAACGGGTTTTATTCTATATTAAGAGAAAAACTCCAATGGGGAGTTGCTCCGGAACGTTAGTATGATTAAAACGCTTAAAATAAAAGACTTTATAATTATTGATGAGCTGGAACTTGAGTTTGGCAAAGGTTTCAATGTTATTACAGGTGAAACAGGTGCCGGCAAAAGTATAATGATTAATGCCATAGACCTTGCTTTTGGTGCCAGAGCTAACAAAGAGCTTATAAAAACAGGTAAACAAAAAGCATCAATAGAACTCACTATAGAGCTGAAAAAAGAATTACCGCAAGGCTTTATTGATGAATATGGTTTAGAAAGTTTCGGCAACGAACTCATTTTATCAAGAGAAATAACAGAATCAGGCTCTCGTTCACGTGTTAACGGCACTTTGGTTACTCAAGATGTCATAAAAACTTTAAGAGAAATGCTCATAGACATCCACAGTCAGCATATGACATACACGTACATTCAGCCAAAACACCATATAAGCCTTTTAGACAGCTATGGTGATGACAAGCATAAAAATATACTTGAGTCATACAAAAGTCTTTATAACGATTACGTGAGCGTGTGCAAAAAGCTTGATGAACTAACAAACAAAACAAAACTTGATGAACAACAAATAGAATTTTTAAAATTTCAAATTGATGAAATAGAATCTGCTCAGATTGAAGACCTTGACGAAGATAAAAAACTTGAAGAAGAATTGAATGTTCTAGCCAATGTAGAAAAGCTTAAAGAATTAACATATTCAAGCTACTGGGCATTATACGGCGATGACGGCTGCATACTTGATGCGATTGGCAAAGTAAAAACAAATATCTCTAAAGC
Organism: Candidatus Gastranaerophilales bacterium; assembly: GCA_944326545.1. Classification (GTDB taxonomy): domain Bacteria; phylum Cyanobacteriota; class Vampirovibrionia; order Gastranaerophilales; family Gastranaerophilaceae; genus Limenecus. The sequence continues at coordinate 309,266 of CALVEH010000002.1, forward strand.
TGCAGAAACAGACAACAATCTTGCAGACTACGAAAGCGAAATAATAAATGTACAAGAGTCATTAAGAGAACTTTCTTCAAACCTCAGAAACTACGCAGAAGCAATGGAACTTGACGAGCAAAGAATGGACGAGGTTCAACAAAGAATAGAAACTCTTGAAAAAGTAAAACGCAAGTACGGAAACACTCTTGAACAAGTCTTAGAAACCTATGACAAGTTCACTAAAGAATACAACTCTATAGAGTTTTTTGAGGAAGAAATTGCTAATCTTGAAAACAAAAAGTCAGATTGTCTTGCAAAAATGCAATCAGCAACGGCTATTTTGACAGATTCCCGAAAGGAACTAGCAAAACATCTTTCTGATGTTATGACAAAGCAACTCGAAAATCTCGACATGCCAAAAGTTAAGTTTGAAATAAGCATTGAGCCTTGTGAATACAACTCTAACGGCTGCGACAACGTTGAGTTTTTAATTTCAACAAACATATCAGAAGAACCAAAACCACTGGCAAAAATTGCATCTGGCGGTGAAATATCAAGAGTAATGCTAGCTATTAAAACAATCTTTGCCAAAGCAGACAATATTGATACAATCATCTTTGATGAAATTGATACAGGTATCTCAGGCAATGCTTGTCAGGCTGTTGCACAAACAATTTCAGAACTTGCAAAATCACATCAAATTATTTCAATCACTCATCAACCTATCATAGCAGCAAAATCAGATAGACATTTTTACGTAGCCAAAACACAGGATGGACAAACTGCTGTAAAAGTGTATACTTTAAATGAAGAGAATAAAATCAAAGCCATAGCAATGTTGGCTGCGGGTGAGATTACGGATGACTCCGTAAAATTTGCAAAACAACTAATATACAACTAAAATAAAAGAATAAAAATTATTACTGCGTCACAATATAGGGGTCTCAAAATGAAAGCGGAAAATTTAATTTATCTTTATGTATTCGCTGTACTAATGTACATTGGTATGAATGTGTTTCATATCCATTTGAGAATGATTGACAGCTTCTTTATGATGTTGTGCGGCTTATGTGTGATTGTTTCATTGGCTTCAATCGTAAAGATTCTTGCCGATAACAAAGAATAAGCTCTATAATAAATCTATGCTTATACAGTACATTGCGGAATATCTTGAATATTTGCAGGCGGAAAGAGGTTTGGCCCAAAATACAATTGACGCCTACAGGAGAGATTTAACCGCATTTTGCGACTTTTTGTACGAGCTAAATTCGATTGACGACTTTGAAAAAATTGCAAGAAACCATATTAATTACTACATAAAAGAACTGCATGACAAAAACTACACCCCAACAAGCGTTACAAGAAAAATTGCCGCAATAAGAGGTTGGTTCAGATGGCTTAGTGCTAACGAAATTATAAAAAATGACCCTAGTCTTAGCATAGAATTGCCCAAACTAACTAAAAAACTGCCCAAAGTTATGACAGTAACCGAGATTGAAAATATACTAAAAAACAACCTCAATAACTTAGAATCAGCAATCTTGGAACTTCTTTACGGAGCAGGTCTTCGTGTGTCAGAACTTGTTAATTTAGAACTAAACAATGTCGAAATGTCTGCAAAATACGTAAGATGTGTCGGTAAAGGTTCTAAAGAGAGAATTATACCAATAGGAGAAAAAGCTCTAAAATCTTTAAAAACTTACCTCAAAGAAAGAGATTTGCTGATAAAAAAATTTAAGCTAGAAACAAAAAAACTTTTTATCAAAGATAACGGCAAAACAGTGACACGACAAGATGTTTATGTTTTTATAAGAAAACAAGGAGATATCCTTAAAAAGCATATTTCTCCTCACACGCTAAGACACAGTTTTGCAACACATATGCTTGAAAACGGAGCGAATTTAAGGATAGTTCAAGAGCTTTTAGGTCATAGCGATGTATCCACAACCCAGCTATACACGCACGTAAGCAAAAAAAGATTAAAGGAAGTTTACTTTTCAATTAACAAGTAATAGGATAAAAAATTGAGATTAAAAGAGATTTATTCACAAACCGATAAACCGATAATATCTTATGAAGTGTTCCCTCCAAAAGAAGACTTTGATGGAAAAAAACTCGAAAACCTTTTTGAAGAGCTAAAAAAGCTTACAGCATTTAACCCCTCTCTTATATCCGTAACATACGGTGCAGGCGGTTCCAATAAGGATGAGTCTGTTGAGATAATAAGAAGGATTAAAGAAGAATTAAAAATCACGCCAATGCCACATTTTACGTGCGTTTCAACAGATACTAAGAACATTAAAAAGTATTTAGAAACAATTGAATCACTTGAAGTAAAAAACATCTTAGCCCTAAGAGGCGACATGCCTAAAGAAGGCACAATTTGTGATGATTTTAAACACGCTGATGAGCTTGTAGGTTTTATAAAAGAGCACACGAACCTTTCTGTTTCAGTAGCAGGTTACCCTGAAGGTCACAAGGATTGCGAATCTATGGAAAAAGATTTGCACTACCTAAAACAAAAAATAGATAAAGGTGCAGATGTAATTTATACCCAAATGTTTTTTAACAACGAGCATTATTTTTCATTTGTTGAAAAGTGCGAAAAAATGGGAATAACAACACCAATAATAGCAGGTATTCTCCCTGTATCAAGCTACAAACAGTTGTCAAAAATGGCACAAATGTGTAGAGTAGAAGTACCTAAAAAAATGCAAGAAACTCTTGAAAAACATCAAGACGACTTAGACTACACAAAGAAATACGGAATCGAATATGCATCTGAACAATGTCAAAATTTAATAGAAAATAATGTTCAAGGCTTACATTTCTACACACTTAACAAGGCTTATGCAGTATCTGAGATTCTAAAAAATATTTTGTAAAAGGATAACATAATGAAACTTATATCAGAAAATTTACACATAATATCAAAATCAACAAAAGAAGCTGTCCTAAATAGAGATGAAAACTATATAAAAAATCTCTTACAAAGACAAATAAAAACAAACCCTGATTGGATAGACTTAAACATAGGTCCTGCACGAGGAGCTTTTGCAGGTACAATGCAATGGTTAGTATCTTTAACTCAAGGTTTAACAGATATTCCTTTGTCATTAGACAGTACAAATTCTGACGAAATTGAACTAGGGCTGGCATTGGCGAAAGAACCGCAAAAGTGGATTATAAACAGTACAAGCGCAGATGAACAAAGACTTCAACGCACAACAGACATAGCGGCAAAATACGGTTGTAGCGTAATAGCACTCACTATGAACAGTGAACTTGGAATACCTAAAGAAGCTGATAAAAGACTTGAACTCGCTTTTGAAATATCATCAGCAGCTGAAGAAAAAGGAATATCAAACGAAAAGTTATATTTTGACCCTTTAATCTTACCTGTCTGTGTTGATCAAACCCAAGCAACAGAAGCACTAAACACAATAAGGATGTTAAAAGAAAGCTTTGACCCTCAAGTTATGACAACAATCGGACTTTCAAACGTTTCTAACGGATGTCCAAAAGAATTAAGAGCATTAATAAACAGAGTATTCTTGGTGCTTGCTGCTGGTTGTGGTTTAGATAGTGCTATAGTTGACTCTTTTGATGAAGAACTTTTAAGACTAAATAAAATCTTAGAATCTCAAACAGCAGAAAAACCCTATGATAATACATATCTTTCTTTGTTTAATATGATGCAAAACTTTGAAGAACTCGATTCTGTTGAGTACGATTCTTCTGATATTGAGCAAGTGAAAATATTTAAAACTGCAGAAATTTTACTTAATCAAAAAGTTTATACAAACAGCTATTTGGAGATTTAAACTAAATCAAAAAAGGCTTTAATGCTAACAAATCCTCATAAGCAGCACCTGCTTCAGCAAGTTCTTCTGCTGTTATGCCAAACAAACTTATAACATCTTTTGTTTGTGCGCCAAGGTCATTTGCTTTGATATTTTTTATAACAAACTTAACAGCTTCTTCTCGAGAAAAACTTGACGGAAGTGCACCCATTGCACCTCCACAATTTATACAATTTTGAAAACTTCTTTTCTTTGCCTTACCCATAATTAATCTTTGTTTTTGCTAGCCATAAAGCTTAATAACAGCATTATAACAGAAATCAAAATTGCATAGATGAAGAATTTCAAAGATGTACCTACAATGAAACTGGCAATAGCACCTGAAATAACGGCAAAAGAAGCCAACACTAGCACTGTTTGGTTTTGTGATAACCCTCTATGCAACAATTTATGGTGCAAATGCTCAGCGTCAGGAGTAAAAGGTGATACTCCTTTGGCTATTCTTCTCAAAGAAGAAAAAGTTATATCTATAATAGGTACGGCAAGAATAAAGAATGGTACAAACATTGTTAATTCAGGTGACTTCATTACCCCTGTTATAGACAAGGTGGCAAGCAAAAATCCTGCAAACAATGAACCTGAATCACCCATAAAAATCTTAGCCGGATGAAAATTGTAAGTCAAAAACGCAAGCATAGAACCTGCAAGAATAAATGCAATCAATGCACTTATCGGATTAGCCGGAGTCATCGCTACAGCAATCAACCCCAATGTTACAGCACTAATTGTAACAATAGAACCGGCAAGACCGTCAACTCCGTCTATAAAGTTCAATGCATTTGATATACCTACAATCCACAAGACTGTTACGATGTAAGAAACAACCAACCCTAAGTGAATTGGTGCTCCAAACGGGTTGTATATTGTACTGACGCTGATACCTAACAAAAATACAATTGATGCAATTGCAATTTGAATCATTAACTTAAACTTTGCATTCAAACCGTAAATATCATCAATTAAACCGAGCAAAAACATTAACGACCCGCCCAGCAATACACCTGACAGAAGCTTTCCATATGGATAATAGCTTAAGATTACCAACAAAAGAAAAGACAACATAGAGCTTGCCCAAATAGCAATACCACCAAGTCTTGCAATAGGGCCATGATGTATTTTTCTTTCATTCGGTTGGTCTATAAGGTTATTTTTCTTGGCAAACCATATAACATAAGGCATTATAAAAAAGCCTAAAAGATATGCCATTATCATTCCTAATATATGAGCATCTGTCAGTTTAAGTGAAAACATTATACGTGCATCCCTTCATAAAGCGGGTATTTTTTACATAGTTTTAGCGAACGTTCTCTCAAGTTTTTAAGAGCAATTTCGTTATCAGAAGCAACTACAGCAGAAGCAATAATCTTTGCAACTTCAACCATATCTTCTTCTTTAAAACCTCTTGTCGTAACAGCAGCAGCACCAAGTCTTACACCGCTAGTAACAAAAGGACTTTGCGGATCGTTAGGTACAGTGTTTTTATTAGCAGTAATACCAACAACCTCTAAAACATTTGCAATATCTTTACCTGTTTTATTGAATTTTCTTAAATCAAGTGTCATAAGGTGGTTTTCTGTACAACCGCCAACAATATCCATACCTTCGTCAATCAAACCGTTAGCAAGAGCTTTAGCATTTTTAACAATTTGAGCAGCATATTCTTTAAAAGAAGGCTCTAAAGCTTCTTTTAAAGCAACGGCTTTACCTGCAATAATGTGTTCCAATGGACCGCCTTGCATTCCCGGGAAAACAGCCTTATCAATACCGGCTGCGTGTTCGGCATCGCACATAATAATACCGCCTCTTGGACCTCTTAATGTTTTGTGTGTTGTTGTAGTGACAAAGTGAGCATAACCTGCCGGTGACGGGTGAACACCACCTGCAACAAGAGCAGCAATATGTGCAATGTCAGCCATTAAGTACGCACCAACTGAGTCTGCAATTTCTCTAAATCTTTTGAAATCGATTATTTTTGAATAATTGCTTGCACCGGCAATAATCATTTTAGGTTTGTGTTCTTTAGCAAGCTTTTCAACTTCGTCATAGTTAATAACACCATTTTCATCAACACCATAGCTTACTATATTGTAATTGATACCTGAAAAGTTTACTGGTGAACCATGGCTCAAGTGACCACCGTTTGACAAATCCATACCCAAAACGGTATCACCAATATTTAAAGCATACATAAATACAGCCATATTTGCTTGCGCACCACTGTGTGGTTGTACATTAGCGTGATCCATTTTAAAAAGTTCACATGCTCTTTTTTGAGCAAGTTCTTCAATCACGTCAACGTTTTCACATCCGTTATAAAATCTTTTATGAGGTTTACCTTCTGCATATTTATTCGTTAACACAGAACCGCATGCAGCCATAACAGCAGGTGAAGTAAAGTTTTCACTTGCAATAAGTTCAATAGTATCTTGCTGACGATGCAATTCTTTTTCTATAGCCTCTGCAACAGCAGGGTCAACACTTCTTATAACATCTAATTCCATTAAAAATCTCCCTAAACTGACTACTCTAATTTTACCTCAGCAAAAAATAAAAGCAAAATTATTAAATTTATTACCGACGATGATTCTTTAATTTAGTTAGAAGATGCTTCTATCTTTTTTATAACATTTGTTGTTGACTTGCCTTCTACAAAGCTTATAAATTCAACTCTGCCACCGTTTTGCATAACAGGTTTGGCCTCCGGCAGTGTTTCAATTGTGTAATCAGCGCCTTTAGTGTAAACATCCGGCTTTATTTCGCACAACAAATCTACAGGCGAAGACTCATCAAACAAAACTACATAATCCACACAAGAAAGTGCGCATAATATCTCAGCACGGTCATTTTCATTATTGATAGGTCTATCCGGACCTTTTATTTTTTTTACTGAAACATCAGAGTTTAAACAAACAACTGATATATCTGCAAAAGCTTTTGTTGCTTGCAAATAACGAACATGCCCGACGTGCAAAATATCAAAACATCCGTTTGTTGTTACGATAGTCTTACCTTGAGCTTTTAAATCTTCAACAAGTTTTACAATATCTTTTCTATCAATTACTTGTCCCATTATTTTTCAACCTTTTTAGACTTAGATCCTTTAACTGAGTTGTTGTATGCAACTTCGATTATCTCTTTAAGCTGAACTGGTTTTACTGCAAAAGTGCCTACTTTTCTGACTGCAGCAGCTGCAGCATAATTAGCTAATTCGATAGACTCAGCATAATTGAATTTTGAAGCAGCAAGAGTCAAACCAAGCATCGCAACAAAAGATCCACCTGCACCTGTTGCGTCAACAACTTCTACACTGAAAGAATCCAAGTTGATTTCATCAGCACCATCGTAGTAGTATACCCCGTTCGCACTGCGGGTAATGATAACTTTGTCTGCGATTTTTCTAAGAGATGTTGCAATCTTTTTAACAGGTTTGTCTGCTGATGACTTTGTCGCAATCAAAGCTTCTTCAATATTAGGAACTAACACATCAACACCTGAATATTTTGAAAAATCCTGACCTTTAGGATCCATCAAAATAGTTTTATCGTGTCTGTTAGCCAGCTTAACAATATCTTTAATAAGTTTTGCACTTAAAACACTTATGATGTAATCAGAAAGTATTATTAAATCTACCTCATCAATAACTTTTTCAACATTTTCATAAATAGCTTTTGAAAGTTCATCACTTATAGGCTCAAGAGATTCATTGTCCACACGGGCAATATGTCTGTGATTTTGAGCGATTAATCTTGTTTTTACTGTAGTAGGACGAGTTTTGTCTTTTAATACAAACTCTGCATCAATTTTACTTTTCTTGAGCATATCAAGAACAACGCTGCTATATAAATCATCTCCAACAACACCCGCCAATATTGCTTTTGCACCCATAGCTGCAATATTGTTGGCAACGTTAGCAGCCCCACCAAGCAAATACGTTTTACGTTTAACTTGTAAAACAGGAACAGGAGCTTCGGGCGAACGACGATTTGCCATACCCCACAGATATTCATCCAAAATAATATCCCCTACTACAAGGATTTTTGAGTCTTTGAATTTGTCAATGTGTTGAAACAATTTGTTTTTTAATGTTTTGTTCATAATAAAAGCTCCGTTTTATACTTACCAGTAGGACTTTTTTATAATAAATAAGGAGCCTATTTGCGTAGCAAAACAGACTCCTTATTTATTTTTTCTCTATTCTTTAGCTGATTTTTGAGAATCAGGAACTAATGCAGCCGGATTATTTTTTGATTGTTCTTTCAATTGTTTTTGAATGTTTTTTGGATCAAAGCTTGCATCAGCATATTCAATTTTTGCTTTATTTTTCAAAGTATCAACATATTGTTGTAAAGCTTCAATTTTACCTTGATTTGTCAAGAAATCTTTGATTTCATCTTTAACGTTGTTGAAAGGTTCAACACCTGCTTTTTTGCGGTCTGTTACATAGATAATATGGTAACCGTATGGAGTTTGAACAATTCCACTTAATGTATTTGGTTTTAAAGAGAAAGCAGCTTTAGAGAATGGTTCAACCATTTCTTCCTTACCAAAGAAACCTAAATCTCCGCCTTGTCTTGCACTTTGAGTATCGTCTGATTCTGCTTTAGCTACTTTAGCAAAAGATTTTGGATCTTTTTTTACTTCTGCAAGAATTTTTTCTGCTTTAGCTTTATTTTCTGCCATTTGTTTTGCAACTTCTGCTTTTACTTCAGCTTCTGACATCTTTTTGTTTTCGTCTTTAGCTTGAATTTTAGCTTTAATTTCCTCTTCGTTTGAGCTTACTAAAATGTGAGAAGCTCTAACTTGGTCAGGTGTTTTAAATTTATCAGCGTTTTCTTTGTAGAATTTTTCAGCTTGCTTATCGCTTACAGAAACTGTAGCTATTGTATCAACAAGTTTTTGAATTTTTACTTCGTCAGTCAAGTCTTTTTTAAATTGAGCAGGTGAAATACCGTTTTCTTTTAACAATTGGTTGAATTTTTCTTTTGAACCGACTTTATCAATTATTATCTTAACTTGTTTGTCTAAATCTTCTTTAGAAACTTTTATGTGTTTTTTCTCAATCTCTTGATCAAGAAGTTCTTTAATAATAAGTTCATTAATCACTCTGTCTTTAATCATAAGATGCATAAAGCTGTTAGGGTCTTTTTTTACGTCAATACCCATTTGTGCAAACATAGAGTTATTTGCAACAGCATCAAAAGCTTTATCATACTGTGCTTTTGTAATAGCCTCTCCATTTACCGTAACAACTGCATTATGACTAACACAACCGCATAACAACAACGTTGCAGAAGCCGCAAGTGTTGTTGCCAACAATTTAAACTTACTCATCTTTATACTCCTTATTTCTACTTATTTATGTATTCATAACTGATTTTATTTATATAATAAAATAAATCAGACAATATGTTAAATACTTCTTTGAAGCTAAGTACAGAGTTGTTGAAAAGTAGTATAGAATTGCCTTCCTGACAGGACTTCGGAGCAATTGTATATTTTATATATTTTGTAATATTTCTATCTGTTTGCGAAGCAATTATTGCCCATTCAGCTTTGTTATAAGGCATGTAGATTCTAATATTATCAGATGTTTCTCTAATAAGTGAAATTTTTGCACTTGTTGCCAACAACCTTAGGTGTATGATTTTAATCAAATTTTCAACAGGTTCAGGAATTTTAGAGAATCTGTCAATCCATTCATGATGAATGGCATCAAGCTCTTCTACCGTTTTTACATCTGCAAGGCGCTTATACTCAATCATTTTTTGTTCTTTTGAACCAACCCACTCATCAGGAATATACGCTGTAACATTTATATCAACAATTGCCGGCGGTTGAGGTTTTTCACCTTTTTCTTGCAGCTCATTTATTGTTTCTTCCAAAAGCTGACAGTATGTATCAAACCCGACACTTGTCATATGTCCGTGTTGTTTTGTACCTAAAATATTACCAACACCTCTAATTTCAATATCTCTTAGAGCAATTTGGTAACCGCCGCCTAATGTAGAGAATTCTTTAATAGCATTCAATCTTTGCAATGCATCAGCTGTAAGCTTTTGCCTGTCACGGTAGAAACAGTAGCAATAAGCTTGTCTGTCTGAACGACCTACACGTCCTCTTAGCTGATAAAGCTGAGCTAAGCCAAACCTATCTGCATCATAGACAATCATTGTATTTGCGTTAGGAATATCAAGCCCGGATTCAATTATAGTTGTACATAACAAAATATCATATTTATGTTCTGCATACTCCAGCATAATATTTTCTAATGTTTTAGCATCCATTTGCCCGTGAGCAACGGCAATTCTTGCTTGAGGCACTATTTTTTGGACTTCTGCAGCAAACTCGTATATTGTCTCTACCCTGTTGTAGAGGAAAAATACCTGACCGTCTCTATCAAGTTCGTGATTTATTGCATTTTTAACAAACGTTTCATTGTACTGGCCGACATAAGTCTTAACAGGAAGTCTGTTCATTGGTGCTGTATTAATGACAGACATATTCTTAATGCCAGAAAGTGACATATAAAGTGTTCTTGGGATAGGCGTTGCTGACATACTCAAAATATCAATGTTTTTGCGAAGCATTTTGAGTTTTTCTTTGTGTTTAACACCAAATCTGTGTTCCTCGTCAATAACAAGCAAACCCAAATCTTTAAAAACAATGTCGTCTTGTAAAAGTCTGTGAGTACCAATTACAACATCAACTTCACCTGTTAAAAGTTTTTTTACGATTTCTTTTTGTTCTTTAGCGTTTCTGAAACGCGAGAGCAGTTCAACTTTCACAGGGAAAGGTTTAAAACGTTCTGCTATTGTTTGATAATGCTGCATTGCAAGAATTGTTGTAGGCACAACAACTGCAGCTTGTTTGCCGGACATAACGGCTTTAAAAACAGCACGTATAGCGATTTCTGTTTTACCAAAGCCTACATCAGCACAGATAAGTCTGTCCATTGGCTTTTCTTCTTCCATATCGGCTTTGGTTTCTTGAATAGCACGCATTTGATCAGGTGTTTCGGTATATTCAAAAGCTTCTTCCATCTCGTACTGCCAAACAGTATCGGGGTCAAAAGCTATGCCTTTAGCGGCAGCTCTTTTTGCGTAGAGGTGCAACAAGTCTTTTGCTATATCCTCAATTGCCTTTTTAGCTCTAGTTTTAGTTATGTTCCAATCATTACCGCCCATTCTTGACAATTTCGGCGCAACAGCGCCCGCCCCTCTGTATCTTACAAGAAGGTTTATTTGTTCAGCAGGCATGTGTAATTTGTCGCCATGTGCATATTCAATAGTCAGGTAATCTTTTAACTGCCCGTCTATTTCTTGTTTTGAAAGTCCTTTGTATAACCCTACACCGTGTATTTGATGTACTACGTACTCGCCCTCTTTTATATCGTTAACTGATTCAATATATTCTGCGCTTTCTTTATGATAAGCCTGTTTTTTGGCGGTTATGTCTTTAGATTTTTTGTTAAAAAGCTCTCTGTCTGTTAAAACTACTATCTTTAAATCCTCGATTAATGACCCGCCAAGAGCAAGGTTATCTGTCATATAAACAGAATTTTTATCTTCAAAATTGTTTGATACAGGGAGTTCAAAATCAGCAAAGACTTCTTCAATTCTATTTTTGTAATCTGTTGCTATTACAACCTTGTAACCTTCTTTAATCTTTTGTTCACAAAAGGTTAAAATATCTTCCATTTTGGAAGAAAAACTCGGAATCAAAGAGCTGTCAAATTCAATAGTGTAATCAGAAACAGTATCAAGAAAATTGTCTAAAAAGACTTTTTGCAACTTAGCTACGCTTGTTTGAAAATCCTCAAATTCAAGATGTGCTGTACTCTTTAATGGCAATGCAAGTGCTTTTTGAGTATTTTCGTCAATCTGTTTTTTGTAGTTTGCATCAATTTGAGCAAATTTAGAAAAAATTTCAGAAGATTCATCAAAAACAACTACAGGCTTTTCATCAAGTAAACCAAGTAATTGAGTCAGATTTTGCATTTTTTTATTTAAGTAAGATTGAAAATAATCAATACCGTCAAAGTATTTTTCTTCGTCAATCTTTTCAAGAGTTTCTCCAAGCATTTCTCTTATTACATCAGCATTTTCGCCAACCTCAGTTTGTACGGTAGCTTCTGTAAGTTCGTTTTTAAAAGTTTCGACATTATCTTTATTCAAAATAAACTTATAAACAGGTAAAATCACTGTCTCTTTAGTTTTTTTGACACTTCTTTGGTTTTTATTATCAAAATATCTTATATCAGTGACAGTGTCTCCCCAAAGCTCAATACGAACAGCATATTGGTTAAGTGAAAATACATCAATAATATCCCCTCGTATAGAAAACTCGCCAATATCAGATACCATTGTCACTCTTTTATATCCCATATCAACCAGTTTTTGAGAGATATTTGAAGTATCAATTTCGTCATCGATTTTTATATTGATTGAATTTTCTGTGTAAAAATTTTTATCTGGGAATTTTTCAAGCAAAGCTTTCACGGGAACCAACAAAAGAGGTATATTCTGAATATTCATCAAAATATCTGTTTGTTTTGCATATTTATATAAATTAGGCTCTACTCCGTCATAAATAGAAATATCCTGATAGGGAAAAATAACAGAATCCGTTTCAAAAAATTTTTCTAAATCGTGTTTGTATTTTAGAGCGTTTTGTTCTGTGTTAGTAATAAAAACAGTTTTCTTTTGAGAGCTGATTTGAGCAAGCAAAAGCAACCGCAGAAAAGATGTTAAACCGCTTATTGAAAAAGAACAATTCTTTTTTAAAAAAGCAGATAATTTTTCCTCGTTTAAAAATGACTGATTCTTTATCTGTTGTAGAATATCATTCATAAAACGATAATAGCACATATCGTTAGAAAATAATCAATAAATAAACCAAAACGCAGGTATAATATTTTTATAACAAAAAGGGCTAAGATAAATCTTAGCCCTTTTATTTAAAATAATCTATTAATCATTACCGTTAATAGCGTTTATACAATCCTGACAAATGCTGCCTTGTGGTCCAATGTTGATAAGTTTTCTATACTTCCAACATCTGTCACATTTTTCGCCATGTGCGTGAGTTACATAGATTGTATAGCCATCTTCTTCGTATTTGTTGAGTGCTTTTTCCGGTGCACTATCAATCAATTCAGCTTGAGATGTAATAAATATATTAGCCAATTCTTTTTCGTATTTGCTTAACAACTCAGCGTCACCGCCCTGCACATAAACAGCAACTTCTAAAGAACTACCTATAATTTTGTCGGCTCTCAAAGGTTCAATAGCCTTAGTAACAATTTCTCTAAGCTTAAGAATTTTAGTGAATTCTTCTTCAATTTTCGGATTAGCCCATTTAACATTAGTTACAGGCCAATCTGTTAACAAGATACTTTGGATACCGCCTCTTTGTTTTTCAGGCATATTGAGCCAAATATCTTCAGCTTGGTGTGGCATTACCGGAGCCAACATTCTTGTTAACGCTTGAGAAATTTCAAAAAGAACAGTTTGACAAGCACGTCTTGAAAGTGACTTTTTACCTGCAGTATAAAGTCTGTCTTTGACAATATCAAGATAGAATGAGCTCAAATCTGCAGCTGCAAAGTTTTGCAAGTGTTGGAAATACTTGTAAAACTCATAGTTATCAAAAGCTTCTGTAACATTTTTGATAAGAGTATTCAACTTGTGCAATGCAAATTTATCAATAGCTTTCAAATCTTTGTAATATACATAATCAGCTTCAGGATCAAAGTCGTACAAGTTTCCGAGCAAGAATCTTGAAGTATTTCTCATCTTTTTAAAGATTTCTACCATTTGTCTGATAGCAGTTTCACCGATTCTTACGTCGTTTCTGTAGTCAACTGAAGCAGCCCACAATCTCAAAACATCAGCACCAAACACTTTTATAATATCTTGAGGAGCAACTGTGTTGCCAAGAGATTTACTCATCTTTTTGCCTTCACCGTCAAGAACAAAACCGTGAGTCAAAACAGTTTGATAAGGTGCTTTTCCGCTTGTTCCTACAGCAGTCAACAATGAAGATTGGAACCAACCTCTGTGCTGGTCTGAACCTTCCAAATAAAGTTCTACAGGAAGATGACCAAGCTCTTTGTGTCGTTTTTCAACCACTGCTCTGTGAGTAATGCCTGAGTCAAACCATACGTCCATAATATCTTTTTCTTTAGTGAAGTTTCTACCACCGCACTTAGGACATTTGAACGCAACAGGCATAAGGTATTTTGTGCCTTCTTTAAGCCAAATATCAGAAGAACTTTCTTCAAATACTTTAGCAAGCTTGTCTATAGTAGCTCTTGTAACAATAGGTTCGCCACAATCTTTACAATAGAACACAGGGATAGGAACACCCCATATTCTTTGTCTTGAGATACACCAGTCAGAACGAGATTCTACCATGTTAGAAATTCTTTGCTCACCTGATGCAGGAATCCATTGAACATTATGAATCTCAGAAAGAGCTTTGTTTCTGAATCTATCAACTTTTACAAACCACTGAGGAGTAGCTCTGTATATAACAGGATGTTTGCATCTCCAACAGTGCGGATAACTGTGAGTGATTTGTTTATGAGAAAGTAACGCACCTGCTTTATCAAGATTTTTGATAACAATTTCGTTACCATCTTCATAATAAAGTCCCTGCATATCAGGAACTTCTTCTGTCCAATAACCTTTAGCATCCAACGGAGAAAGAACATCAATATTGTATTTTTGACATACTTCCCAGTCTTCTAAACCGTGGCCAGGAGCTGTGTGTACACAACCTGTACCAGCATCTAATGTAACGTGGTCACCTAAAATAATTGGAGAATATCTTTCATAAAGAGGGTGAATTGTTCTTAAATTCTCAAGATCACTACCTTTAACAGTTCCAACAATCTTTATATCTTTTTCTTCAAACTCATTGTCTTTAACGAAAGCATCAACTAAGTCTGTTGCAATAACAAAAATGTCGCCGTAATAGCTTACTAAAGAATATTCATATCTTGAATTGAGTGCTATCGCAAGGTTAGATGGAATTGTCCAAGGAGTTGTTGTCCATATAACAGCAAATATAGGTTCTTGAGAAGAAAGACCTGCCAACTCTCTAATTTTTTGTTGTGCTTTTTCTTCAAATTCAAATTTTACATATATAGCAGTAGATGTATGATCGTCATATTCAACTTCAGCTTCAGCAAGAGCTGTTTCACATTGAGGACACCAATAAACAGGTTTTAAACCTTTTTCAATGTAACCTTTTTCATACATTTCACCAAAGATTCTTACCTGTTCTGCTTCTATTTCAGGAGAAATAGTTACATAAGGGTTATCCCAGTTTCCCCAAACGCCCAATCTGCGGAAGTCTTCTTCTTGACCTTTGAGGTTTTGCATAGCAAACTCTCTGCACATTTGTCTGAGTTGATATTTAGTAACATCGCTTTTATCTTTGATTGTTTTTAAAACAGCGTTTTCAATAGGCAAACCGTGTCCGTCATATCCTGGGACATAAGGTGCATAGTAGCCGCTTTGAGCTTTATATTTAGTAACAATGTCTTTAAGAATTTTGTTTAAAGCTGTACCAATGTGAATTTTTGGAGAGCTCAAGTACGGAGGTCCATCGTGCAATACAAACTTATTTTCGATGTCTCTTTGTGCAAGGTTCTTTTCGTATATTTTTTCAATATCCCAAAAATCCTGAATCTCAAGTTCTCTCACAGCAGCATTAGCGCGCATTGCAAGAGTTGTACGCGGAAGATTCAATGTATCTTTAAATTCAAATTCTTTGTTCTCTGACATTTCATATCCTCAATTCATTTTTTCCATAGTAATAATTTTATACAAAAAAGATTTAATTAGCAAAAATATTTGAAAGAATAGGTAAATTACATTAGAATCATTCAACATTTTCAAAAAGCATTTGTGCAATATAAATATCTTTTTTTGTTGTTATTTTAATATTTGAATAGCTTCCTTCACTAACATAAACAGGAAATCCCAAAGCCTCAACCATCCCAGCATCATCTGAGTAAGACTGCCCTTCGAGTCTTTTGTGCGCATCTAAAATCAAGTTGTAATCAAAAATCTGAGGCGTTTGCACATACCAAAGAGTATTTCTGTCAGGAGTTTCTGTGATTTTACCATTAGAATCAGCTTTTTTTATAGTATCAACAGCCTTAACGGCAACAATAGAGGCTTTATTTTTAATTGCATTTTCTAAACATTTTTGAATATCTTCTTTTTTAACAAGCGGACGCGCTGCGTCGTGAATTGCAACAATATCAGGATTGTCACAAGCCTTTAAAGCATTAAAAACAGAAGCTTGTCTTGTTGAACCGCCTCTTACTACTTTTACAAAAGACAAATTATATTTTTTAAGAATTGTGATTAATTCAGATTCTAAAGACTCAGAAGCAGAAACAACAATCTCGCAAGGATTAAAAGGCAAAAAAGCTTCTATAGAGTGAACAATTACTTCTTTATCGTTTATTTTTTCTAATAATTTATTTATTTTACCGTATCTTGAGGAACTTCCGCCTGCTGTAACTATAACAGAAAATTTCATACCAACTACCTTTAAAAATGTCTGTAACTTTTATTTTCAAACTCTTTTTCTACATCATCAGAAAAAGGTCTGTCTGAAACAACACCTATCTTAAAAAATTGAGTTTTATCCAATTTCTCAAAAACTTTTTTATTAACACAAAAAACCAGTTCAAAATCTTCCCCACCCCAAAGAACGTACTCCATCCAATTGTCAGGGAACTCTTTTTTTAATTCACTACTAACAGGTATAGAAGAATAATCAACATCAAAAGCAAATCCACAACCTTTAGAAAGCTTGTACAAAGCATCTCCAAGGCCGTCAGAAGAATCCATCATAGCAATACTTTTAACACCGCAATCAAACGTGGTTTTCAAAAGTGCTTTGCTTTTTTCAACCTGAGCAACGGGTACAAGATGTTTTTTTATAAGATATGAAGGCTCTTTTTTGCCGTGTAAAAGCAACTTCAAACCGCCTGAACTATCACCGTGGCAACCAGTTACGACAATAACATCGTCCGGTTTTGCGCAACTTCTCGTTACAACGACATCGTTGTATTTTTTACCGATTGCACAAACGGAAACTACCACCTTGTCAGACGCAGTAAGGTCTCCGCCTGCAACTTTAACTCCATATTTTTTTATAGAAGCTTCTACACCTTGATAAAACGATTCAACAAAATTTTCGTCTAAAGACTTAGGCAAAGAAAGAGATATTGTAACATAAAGAGGCATCGCCCCAATTGCTGCAAGATCTGATAAATTCACATTTATTGATTTTTGACCTAATTCAAAGGGTGAAATTGTCTCCCTTAAAAAATGCACACCCTCAACTAATGTATCTTGTGTTATACAAATCCCCAAATCATCCAAAACTGCGCAATCATCACCTAATAGCGCAGTTTCAGACAATGTTGTATTTATTACTTTTAGATACTCAATTTCTTTCATAAATTTATTGTATCAAGAAAAAAATTACTCCTGTTCGTTTTCTTTGGCCGCAATCACAAACTGAGCGATAAGTTCAGTAGCGACAATATAAGAGTAAAAATAAGCAACGGGTACAAAAATAATACCTATAACAGTTACCGCTAAAATAGAAAATAGCAATTGAGTCATCACTGATAATGCAATAAATAACAAAATCAAGACACAATAATTGCCAACATTATTTTTAAGCATTGAAAATGCAGCTTTAAAATCAACAAAAGAAAGTATTTTTAAATTTCTAAAAAAGTTTGCCATCATTAAAGGAGCAAAAATCATCACTAAAATATAAAACAGCAATAAAAAAGCCCCAAATGCAGTCAACAAAATAAATGCAGCGGGATGAAATGCATTATGATGAGCAAAAACAAAAGCTAACGCAACAAAAAACAACAACGACAATATAACAATAGGTAAAGAATAGATAAAAAATCCTATAAAATATTTTAGCCCTGTTACAAACATTCTCCCAAATTCTGTCCAATCAGGTAAAAATGAATTTGCAAAATTAATTCTTCTGTTACCTGTTTGCACAAAATACCCGGCAATAACAAATGTCATTACCAATGAAAAAATAAAACATAACAGAAAAGAACCTGCTCCTACAACAACAGAATCAGAAAATAGAAAAGCAAACAAAGGAATAACATAGACAGCAAATGTTGCCAACAAAATTCCTGAACCTGCCAATAGCTTATTTACCCAACCAGGATCTTTTGATATATATGTTAGAGATTTTTCAAAATCTAAATTCATAATTAAACTCTCCTTTTTTATTAACTTAAAACCAATTAAACATTCTTTGATTCATCTGTTATTTGAATAAATCTGGCAATTAAACAACAACTTACCATTTGAATATAAAAAGAAATAAACGGAACCAATAACAGACCAATGATAGTTAAAGCAACAATTAAAGCAACACTGTTTAACAAGACATTTAGCGCTAAAACAATCACAATTAGAATGAAATAATTTAAAGCATTACCTTTAAATAATTTATAAGCAGATGCAAAATTCAAAAATTCAAATAAATTAAACTCTTTTATAAAATTAGCGCAGAATAAAAAATAAAAAATAAAATATATAATATAAACTAACTCAGTAATAGCATTAAAAATAAAATAAGTTGCTTTAAATAGCTCTGAGTGAACAGCTGCATCTTTATATTGAACTTCCAAAACCAAAGAAATAATAAAGAATAAAATAACAGGTAAGATAAAAAGAACAGACCCTAAAAAAGCTTTAAAGCCAACAAAAGTCAAACTCCAAAAATTATGCCAGTCAGGCAAATTTGAGCTTGAATCTAATCTGTAATCATGAGCAAACTGTAACCCAAACCCAACAACAGCCAAAGCAATAACACCTGCTGCAATGTAGAAAAAAGCAAATAATAAAAATTTTATAACAAAACTTTTAAATAAAAATATAGCAAGGACTGGCAATGTCAATAAGAACGCAATAATGATTATAAATAAAGAACCAATTGTAATCTTTCTTATCCATTGTTCGTCATTTTTTACACATAATAAAATTTTTTCAAAATCGTATTTCATCTTAACTCCTATAACTACATATCGCAATTATACACTATTTTTGATATTTTGTACCCGATTTAAACAATAAAAAATCCCCCTCGATAAAAAACGAGAGGGATTTTTATTATAATTAAAATCTTAAAAATCTAAGCCAGCTTCTCTAGCTGCTTCTGCCAAAGCAGAAACTCTACCGTGATAAAGGAATCCGCCTCTGTCGAAAACACATTCTTTAACACCAGCTTTTAAAGCTTTTTGAGCAACAGCTTCACCAACTACTTTAGCTGCTTCAATGTTACCACCGTGAGAAAGTTTTTCTCTAAGGTCTTTATCAATTGAAGAAGCAGAACAAATAGTAACTTTATTTACGTCATCAATTAATTGAGCATAAATGTGTTTAGTACTTCTGTAAACTGCCAATCTTGGAGATTCAGCTGTACCAGAGATTTTTGTTCTTACACGTTGGTGTCTTTTTCTGACTTGTTCTTTTCTGTTTCTTGTTTTAATCATTTTTCTTTCCTTTCACCGAAGCCTTCTTACTGCGAAATTTGATTTTATTCAAAAGTTCTATAAGGGCTTATACCGGCTTTTAACTATACAGTAACATTTATATGAGTGGCTTCTTTATCTGCAAAACTATTTGCAGCAATGTCGCCTAAATTTCTTTGTATTAACTGATAATCTTTGTAGGAATCACCTGTAAAAATTCTTAGTTTATTATAACTAACTTTTTGAAGTTGTTTAACATCCTTATCATTAGAAAAGCTAGAAAAATCGTCATTTCTTCTTTTTTTGACTAATTCCATCTGAGGCAAATCAGGCTTTTGATTTTTACACTTAACATCAAAACTGTCGTATTTGACATCTATGATTTTACCAAATGAAATAGGTGTTAAACTCATTCAATCAATTCCTATTTTTTACCAGTTTTACCAGCTTTACGTCTTACGTATTCGCCTTCGTATCTAACACCTTTTCCTTTGTAAACTTCAGGTGGACGTTTGCTTCTGATTTCAGCAGCAACATCGCCTACAGCTTGTTTGTTAGAACCAGTAACTGTGATTTTTGTGTTAGCTTCAACAGCAATTTTGATTCCTTCTGGAGGTGTAATCAAGATTGGGTGAGAAAAACCTAACACAAGGTTCAAGTTAGAACCTTCCATGTTAGCTCTGTAACCAACACCTTGGATTTCTAATTTTTTAGTAAAACCGTGTTTTACGCCTTCAACAGCGTTGTTGATTAATGTTCTAGTTAAACCCCACAAAGCTCTAGCTTTTCTGTCTTCGTGATTGTTAACGTCAACAATGACTTCATTGCCTTCAATTTTAACTGAAATTTCCGGACGAACATCAACTGTTTCAGTGCCCAAAGGTCCTTTAGCAGTCAATACGTTATTTTCAAATTTAACTTCAACGCCATCCGGTATAATAACAGGTTTTTTACCTATACGTGACATTTTTTTATCTCCAATTTAAATTATTATCTTACTTAATCTAGTATTACCATACGTAGCAAACAACTTCGCCGCCTAAGTTTTCTTTTCTAGCTTTTCTATCAGTCATAAGACCTTTGCTAGTAGAAATGATAGCGATACCTAAACCGCCAAATACTTGTGGCAAATCTTTTGCTTTAGAATATACTCTCAAACCAGTTTTTGAAATTCTTTTTAAGTTAGAAATAACAGGTTTGTTTCTTTCGTCATATTTCAAAGTGATAGACAAAACTTTGAATTTGCCTACTTCTTTTTCAGCATAATCAGTGATGTAACCTTCTTCTTTAAGAACTTTAGCCAATTCCAATTTTAATTTAGAAGATGGCATTTCAACTTCCGGATGAGAAACGATATTAGCGTTTCTTATTCTTGTCAGCATATCTGCTATTGGATCTGTAAACATATTTATTTTTCCTTTTCTTAGGGATATACGCAAAACGAAAGTTATTGATATATCCCTCTTTACTACTTACTTGAACAATTTGTACTGCTTAATCAGGTTTCTACGATTAGATCCCTGCTCAAGCGGTCCGTATAATTTGAACCTTTGTCAGGCAGTATAGTAAAGCAGTTTGGTTGTTACCAGCTTGCTTTAACTACACCGGGTAATAAACCTTCATGAGCCATTTTTCTCAAGCAGATTCTGCAAAGACCGAAGTCTCTGTGATATCCGTGAGGACGGCCGCATATAGAACATCTGTTGTGGAGTCTTACTTTAGGATATTTTCCTTTTGATACAAGTAATTCTCTTCTTAGTTCTTTAGCTATCATTGATTTTTTAGCCACGATTTTCTCCTTTTTTATGCAAACTTTGCATTAATTTTTATATATGAAATCTTAATTTATTAATTAAGCGTGTGATTTCTTTTTGAAAGGCATTCCAAGCTCTGTTAACAAAGCTCTTGCTTCTTCATCAGTTTTTGCAGTTGTGATGATAGAAATGTTCATACCAAATACTGCATCAACTTCATCATAAGAAATTTCTGGGAACAATGTTTGTTCTTTCAAACCTAATGTATAGTTGCCTCTGCCATCAAAACTCTTAGAAGATATACCTCTAAAGTCACGGATTCTTGGAAGAACTACACAGATAAGTTTTTGCAAGAAGTCATACATTCTTTCACCACGTAAAGTAACCATACAACCAACAGGCATACCTTCTCTCAATTTGAAAGAAGAAATTGATTGTTTAGCTTTTGTGATTACAGCTTTTTGACCTGCAATTTTTGTTAATTGTTTTACTATTGTTTCAGCCAATTTAGAGTTATGGCAAGCTTCACCAACACCCATATTGATAACAATTTTGTTCAATCTTGGGATTTGGTTAACGTTTTCATAACCAAATTGAGATTTTAAAGATTCTTTTACTTCTTCTTCGTATCTTACTTTTAAGTCTTTAGTTAATGTAGTCATTTTTCTTTCCTTTTCGTAGAATGTACCTTCATTATGCCACAAACATAATATTTATGTATAACAAGGCACCCATACTTAATACTATGCGTCTATTTGTTCTCCGCATTTTTTGCAAACGCGAACTTTCTTGCCGTCTACAATTTCGTGTTTGATTCTTGTAGCTTTTTCGCAAGAAGTACAATAAACCATAACCTTTGATGAATCAACAGGTGCTTCAATTTGAGTTAAACCACCTTGGATACCAGCCATTGGGTTTGGTTTTTGTGCTTTAGTTACCATGTTAGCACCTTCAACGATTATTTTGTTTTCAGATGCAATGATTTTCTTAACGTTGCCGATTTTGCCTTTATCTTTACCAGAAGTCAAGATAACACGGTCACCGGTTTTAACGTGTAAATCATGTTTTTCTACTTGTTTTTTTGTATTTCTCATTGTTCTTTCCTTAATGATTGATTAAGTTTTGTGTCTTGTTTTACCGGCGTTCAAACGGAGTAACATCCGTTCTCACAGGGACAGCTTTGTGTCCGCCCGGAAAACGCTAGATAACTTCCGGAGCAAGAGAGATAATCTTCATATAGTTTTTATCTCTTAACTCACGAGCAACCGGTCCAAATACACGAGTACCTCTAGGGTTGCCGTCTTTGTTGATAATAACAGCTGCGTTTTCGTCAAATCTGATTACAGAACCGTCAGCACGTTTGATGTCAGCTTTTGTTCTAACAATAACAGCTTTAACTACATCAGATTTTTTAACAGCCATATTAGGTGTAGCATCTTTTACAGTTGCAACAACTACGTCACCAACGTGAGCATATTTCTTGTTAGAACTGCCCATAACGCGGATAACTAAAAGCTCTTTAGCACCTGTGTTGTCAGCTACGACTAATCTAGTTTCGTTTTGTATCATTGTCTTTTATCCTTTATTTCATTTGTGTTGAAATGTTAGTTAGCTTTTTCAACTATTTCAGCAACAACCCATCTTTTTTGTGAAGACATAGGTCTTGCTTCAACAATTCTAACTGTATCACCTTCACCAACTAAATTTTCAGGATCATGAACTTTGTAGTTTTTGTGAGTTTCAATAATCTTGTGATATTTAGGGTGTTTGTTGTATTCAGCTACTTTAACAACAGCTGTTTTATCCATTTTGTTGCTTATTACAACGCCTTGTTTTTCTTTCTTCGGCATCTTACTTTACCTCTGACTTTTCTTTAATTAACGTTTTAGCCTGAGCAATAACTGTTTTTAACTGACGGATTTGAGCAGTGTTTTCGAGTTTTTGCAAAGCTTTTTGCAATCTTAAATCGAAAAGTTGCTTTTTAGTGTCGTTAATCAACGCGTTAAGCTCATCTATTGATTTTTCTTTTAATTCTTGTAATTTCATTGTTTTTTCCTTTAATTACGATTGGTAATTATTCACTTCGTTATGCTTCGGCAGCTTCTTTTTCAATAATTTTAACTTTGATAGGAAGCTTTTGAGCAGCTAACTTAAGTGATTCGATAGCAACATCTCTTTGTGGGAATTCCAATTCAAAGAGAACTCTGCCCGGTTTAACAACAGCTACCCAATATTCTGGGTTACCTTTACCTTTACCCATACGAGTTTCAGCAGGTTTTGCTGTGATAGGTTTATCCGGGAATATTTTTATCCAAACATTACCGCCTCTTTTGATGTTACGAGTCATCGCACGTCTTGCGGCTTCTATTTGTCTTGATGTAATCCAAGCAGGATCGCAAGCTATAAGACCAAAGTTACCAAATTCGAGTTTAGTACCTCTAGTTTCATGGCCTTTCATTCTGCCTTTCATTTTTTTACGATATTTAGTTTTTTTGGGCATTAACATTTTAGTGTCGCTCCTAATTATTATTTTGTATTAATTTACTACTTATTCGGCAGCAGCTTCAGAATTTCTTTTTCTTCTTCTTCCGCCAATTTGTTTTTCTTCATGGTTTCCTGCTTTTTTAGCTTTGATATTCATATCAGCTTTTTCGCCTGGCATTAAGTTGCCTTTGAAAATCCAAACTTTAACGCCGATTTTACCCATGATAGTGTCAGCTTCTGCGAAACCGTAATCAACATCAGCTCTAAGAGTTTGAAGAGGGATTCTACCTTCTTTAACCCATTCGCTTCTAGCGATTTCAGCACCACCCAAACGACCTGATACCATGATTTTGATACCTTGAACACCAGATCTCATTGTTCTTTGGATAGCTTGTTTCATTGCTCTTCTGAAAGCAATACGTTTTTCTAATTGAAGAGCGATGTTTTCTGATACTAATTGAGCATCTGCATCAGCTCTAGCAACTTCTACAACGTCGATAGAAACTGTTCTGTTAACGAGTTTTGCAACGTCAGCTCTAAGTTCTTCGATACCTTGACCGCCTCTGCCAACAACAATACCAGGTTTAGCTGTTACTACTGTGATGTTAACATTTTGAGCTTTTCTGTCGATTAATATCTTAGAAATACCAGCTGCGTACAATCTTTTCTTAATGTATTTTCTTAATTTATCGTCTTCTTTAACGAATACGGGATAATCTTTTCTCTTAGCATACCATGTGCTTTCCCAAGGTTCGATTATACCTACTCTGAATCCTTTTGGATGTGTCTTTTGTCCCAAGGTCAGCCTCCTTAATTCTTACTACTTGCTAATTTAACTGTTAAATGAGAAGTTCTTTTGAGTCTTCTGTAGATTCTGCCTTGAGCTCTCGGTTTACCTCTCCTGTATGTTTTACTTTCATCAGCATAGATTTCTGAAATTTTTAGGTCTTCAGCATTTGCACCGAATTTTTCATTAGCGTTAGCAATTGCTGCAACCAAGTTTTTTTCAACAACTCTTGCTGCGAAGTATGGCATAAATTTTAAGATTTTAGCTGCTTCGATAGCAGTTTTGCCTCTCAACTCGTTGATTACACGACGTAATTTACGAGCTGGCATGCTTATATTTGTTTGTCTTGCCATTGATTCTTGCATAATTTACTTCCTTTTAGCTGTTTTATCTTGACCTGCATGGCCTCTGAATAACCTTGTAGGTGCAAATTCACCTAATTTATGACCAACCATTTGTTCTGTAACATAAACAGGTACGTGGCTTTTGCCATTGTGAACAGCAATTGTGTGACCTAACATGTCAGGTACAATCATTGATGCTCTTGACCAAGTTTTTATTACTTTTTTCTCTCCAGCTTCGTTCATCTTAGCGATTTTCTTCTGAAGTGATTCTTGTACAAATGGACCTTTTTTTAGCGAACGAGCCATTCATTATCTCCTTACTTATTACGTTTTCTGCCTCTTACAATATATTTGTCAGAGTGCTTGTTAGATTTTCTAGTCTTATAACCAAGAGCCGGTTTGCCCCAAGGTGTTTTCGGGTGTCCGCCGGGACCTGTTTTACCTTCACCACCACCGTGTGGGTGATCGCAAGGGTTCATTGTTACACCACGTACAGTTGGTCTGATACCCATGTATCTCTTACGACCAGCTTTACCGATTTTCATGTTCTTTTGTTCTGCGTTACCCAATACACCGATTGTTGCAACACATTCTTTTCTGATCATTCTCATTTCTGAGCTCGGTAATTTGATTGTTACGTAGTTGCCTTCTTTAGCCATTAATTGGGCAGCAGCACCTGCTGTTCTGACTAATTTAGCACCACGGCCTGGAATCATTTCTACGTTGTGTACCATTGTACCTAACGGAATCAATTCTAATGGTAAAGCATTACCTGTGATGATATCTGCGTTAGGACCAGAAACAATAGTGTCACCAACATTCAAACCTTGAGGTGTTAAGATATATCTTTTTTCACCGTCAGCGTAGAATACTAATGAAATTCTTACGTTTCTGTTTGGATCGTATTCGATAGTTTTAACAACTGCAGGAATACCGAATTTTTCACGTTTGAAATCAATTACACGGTAAGCTTTTTTTACACCGCCACCTTTGTGACGACATGTAATTCTACCTGTATTGTTTCTACCTGCTGTTTTTCTTATAGGCTTCAACAAGGATTTTTCAGGTTTAGAAGTTGTAATTTCAGCAAAATCACTCTTCGTCATTCCTCTTTGTCCTGGAGAAGTCGGATTAAGTGTTTTTATACCCATTTTCTTTTGCTCCTGTTTCTAGGGTTTACATAACCATCGGCCTTAATCTTTTGCCACCGTTATGTCCATTGTGTCACATCAATTAACCGTAAGACTATGCTCCGATTAATTCAGAAATTGGCTCACCCTCAATAGAAACGATAGCTTTCTTTCCTGATTGAGTTCTGCCTGCGCTATAGCCAACTCTTTTTGCGTGTGATGGCATATAGACTGTTCTAACTTTTGTTACTTTTCTTCCTGGGAAAGCCAGTTCGACAGCTTGTGCAATTTCTACTTTTGTTGCATCTTTTACAACTTCAAAAGTGTATTGTTGCAAAGTAGTTGCTTCCATAGACTTTTCTGTAATGATAGGTCTTTTAATGATGTCGTACAGTCTTTCTGTATTGTTCTTCATGCTGCTCATTATTTAGACAACCTTTCAGTAATTTCATTTATTGCTGCTTCTGTAATAATTACATTATCTGCTTCTAACAAATCTTTAATGTTTAAGTTAGATGGTAAAATAATTTTTACATTTGGTAAGTTTCTTGCGCTCAATTCAAGGTAAGCATTTTCTGCTGCTTTAACGTCAGCAATAATTAAAACTTTACCTTCAACTTTAAGAGCTTTAAGAGTTTCTGCCATCAATTTTGTTTTTGGTTCGTTGATTTCTGAAAAATCTTTAACCAAAACAGTGTTTTCGATTCTTGCAGACAATGCTGATTTAAGAGCTAATCTTCTAGCTTTAGATGGCATAGAGAAGCTGTAATCTCTTGGTTTTGGTCCAAAGATTACACCACCACCTGCAAACAAAGGTGATCTTAAAGAACCAGCTCTAGCTCTACCAGTACCTTTTTGTTTCCAAGGTTTTTTACCGCCACCAGAAACTTCTGCTCTAGTTTTTGTACATGCACTGCCAGCTCTGCCGTTGTTTAATTGACGTCTGAGGGCAAGGTGCATAACATGCAAGTTAGGTTCAACGCCGAAGATTTTTTCGTCAAGAGCAATTTGACCAACTGCGCTTCCTTTTGTATTTAGTATTGAAACTTCTTTTGTCATTTTCTTTAACCTCAATTAAATTTGTTATTTTTAAGAAATAAGAAACTAGTTCCATTTAACTCTTGAAGGAACTATTGTAACCAT
The DNA here is from genome assembly GCA_944326545.1 of Candidatus Gastranaerophilales bacterium. Taxonomy (GTDB): domain Bacteria; phylum Cyanobacteriota; class Vampirovibrionia; order Gastranaerophilales; family Gastranaerophilaceae; genus Limenecus. Next base: position 336,300 of record CALVEH010000002.1, read on the forward strand.
TTTGCCTTCAGGTCCAGGAACTGATCCTTTAACCAAAAGCAAGTTGCTGTCTTTATCAACTTGAACAACTGTTAACTTAGTGATAGTTACTTTCTCATTTCCCATGTTTCCAGCCATTCTTTTACCTTTAATTACACGGCTAGGAGTAGTACCTGCACCGATAGAACCAGGTTCTCTGTGGTTTTTAGAACCGTGGCCCATTGGTCCTCTTGAGAAGTTCCATCTCTTAACGGTACCTTGGAAACCTTTACCAACTGATTTACCAGTTACGTCAACTTTAGCAACATTTTCAAGTACTGATAAGTCAATTTGTTGTCCAACTTTATATTCTGCAGAGTTTTCAACTCTGAATTCCTGCAAGTTTCTGAAGTTATCTAAGCCATTTTTTGCAAAGTGACCGATTTGAGCTTTAGAAAGATGTTTTTCTTTAGCTGGCTCAAAACCAACTTGGATTGCATTGTATCCGTCTGAATCAACAGTTTTAACTTGAGTAACTGTCATCGGATCAACTTTGATAACTGTTACAGGAATTGCTAGTCCTTGTTCATCAAAGACTTGTGTCATTCCTAATTTTTTACCGATAACGCCTAATCTGTTTTTATTGGCAGATTTTTGGGCGCTTTTAGCGTTTGTAGTCATTTTCTACCTTTCTCCTTGTGAGCGCTACTTGTATCACTTCGGGCGGATGTCCCTGCCGCCTCTCTTTTGTTACGGACTGTAGATCACATTAAATCTTATTCAATTGTAATGTGTTATTCGTTTCGGATTTATTAACCCTTGAATCGAAGTATTTATTTCCGCCTGTCAAATCTGAGATTTGTACGTTCCGTTAACTCGGTTAACTCCACAACGGCGGATTGGAACGGTTCGGCTTTTGGTCTTTCAGTTCTGAAAGCCCTAAAGCCTTCACACACCTTAAAGTTTAACTTCGATATCAACACCTGCAGGTAAATCCATTCTGCTTAACTCTTCAGTTGTTTGTTGAGTTGGGTCATAGATGTCGATAATTCTTTTGTGGATACGCATTTCAAAATGCTCTCTTGATTTTTTATCAACGTGAGGTGATCTTAAAACGCAATATAATCTTCTTTTTGTAGGAAGAGGAATAGGACCTGCAACCTTAGCATCAGTTCTCTTTGCTGTTTCAACAATTTTTTCTGCAGAAACATCAATGAGCTTATGATCATATGCTTTTAAGCAAACTCTGATTCTTTGTCTTTGAGCTGTACTCATTTGTTATACTTCCTTTGCTTTTACTTATTGTTTACTTAACAATCGGGGATGGCTTTTCAGCTTTTTTGCACTACCCGCACAATTTTATACACGGGCCCCGCTAGTGTATTAACTAACTTATATTAAACAAAATTGCTCGTCAACAGTATTTTTACGATTTTTTTTCAAATTTAAAAAAATTTACAAAAGTTTATAAAATTAAATAGAAATTAGACATTTTTTTAGATTTTTTCACCAGTTTTAAATAGTTAATAATATTATTATCAATTGCACTAATTTAAAATATTCTTTATAATCTATTTTATGAATTTTAAAGTTGAGTATATGGATAAGTTAAAAATATTTTTAACTGCAATTTTATTGGTATTACTTTTTGTTTTCGCGCATTTTTTCAAAGACGTATTTGACATCTTTGAAAACAAGTTCATTGACTTACGTTCAAGGCTGACAATGGACGGCGGCTTATTTGCGCAAAGATACAAAACAGCAGATAACAACATTGTTATTGTTGCGATCAATGATTTAACTCAGTATGAAGCTGCGAATTCACCTGAATTAAATTTAACGAGATGGCCTTGGTCAAGAGTTGTATGGGCAAAAGTTATAAACTTTTTGGAAAAACAGAACCCTAAAGTACTAGTTGTTGATTTGAATTTTTCAAACTATGAAGATTTATCAAGAAACTACGCTTCAGCAGATATGGTTCTTGCAGATACGCTCGGGTATTACAAAAACATCGTACTTTCAACAGCTTTGAGAACACAAATTGGAGAAAGTGAAAAGTATGATGCTTCAAAAATTTTAGAAAACTATGAAAACCCTTATAATCCGTCGAGCGACCCGTTAAATATGCGAATTTATAATGACGAATTGGACAAAAATATAACATACTATTCGCACACACCAATTCCAAATATCTTCACAAACAGTACAACTATGGGAGTTACAAATCTTGTAACCAACAAACATAACAGAGAAGAAAATATAAGATATTCTCAACCGGTTTACAAACTTGTAAAAGGAAACAAAGATTATTACATTCCGTCATTAGCTCTTGCAACAATGATGAAGTACAAAGACATTGATGCCTTAACAGAAGAATTACCAATAGAAAATAATCTTTTAAAAATCGGTTCACACTCTATTAGAGTGAACGATGAGGGAAAAGCATTAATCAACTGGCACAAGAATGCAAATACTTATCCAGAAATACCGATAAATTCTATATTACTGAGTATGGTAAGAGGAGCTGATTATTTTGAATATGACAACAAAAAAATTCCTCTAGATTATTTTAAAGACAAAATTGTCATAATTGCTCAAACACAAACAAACTCAGAAACCCACAACACAGCAGTAGCAAAAGATATGACTGATGCGCAAATTAAAGCTACAATTATAGACAATTACATAAACGATTCCGACACTCAAAATAAACTGAGAAAGAATTTTGTAAAACATATATCACCCGTCAAGGGAGCAATAATTACAGTTGCTTTTTGTTTGACAATCATATTTGCAATAATTATAGCAACAAACCTTCCTCTCGCATTTATAAACGGTGGTTTGATAATATTTACATACGTATTGTTCAGTATATTTGCCTTTGCCCATCCAAAGCTGAGAATTATGCTTGATATGGCATTACCTTTGTATTGGATAGGTGCTATATTTATCATTGCATTTGCACTAAAAGCACATTACGAACTAAAAAGAAAACAAAAAATAGAACGCATATTTGGCAACCTTGTATCAGAACAAGTATTAAAACAACTTGTAGATAAACCGCACAGATTAAATCTAAAATCAACTATTCAAAAAGTTACTGTAATGTCTTGCAACATCTACAACAATATACAAATATCTAAAGAGCTTCCGCCTGAAAAATATGTTGAATTGATAAATAAAATATTTAATTCTATAGAAGAAATAATTTTCAAATACAACGGAACAATTAATCGTTTTGTAGGAAATTCCGTACTCGTTTATTGGGGATATCCGATTCATTCTCGCAAAGACAGTGAAAAAGCTATCCGTGCTGCAATCGAGATTCAACAAAAGATTGACGAGCTCAATTCTAGCGTCAACAACGTAAGTTTTGAAGAGTACGACGAACAAACTTTTGAAGAGAAAAATCCGGGTAAATACTCAATAGATGTAAAAATTGCAATTAATACAGGGAATGCCCTCGTAGGACAGATAGGTTCATCAAACTTGTCTGATTTCACCGTTATGGGTGAAACTGTTGATGTTGTAGAGAGAGTAGAAGATATTTGCAGTGAGTTTAATAAAAACATCATTGTGACAGAAAGCACTCTCAATAATCTTGATGAAAAAATTCCTACAGAATATCTCGGTGTTGTCAGAGTAAAAAATTCATCAACTAAAGTTAAAATATTTGAGATAAAATTATAAAACAGCCGTTACTATTTTTAGAGAAGATTTATGCTCAATATTGATTCACTTTTATTAGACGCTTTTTACGAAGAAAACAAAGACTTTTTTATAAACGCAAGAGTGCAAAAAATACAACAGCCAACAAGGCGTGAGGTAATTTTGCAACTTCGAAACAATGGCGAATCTAAAAAACTCTATATAAACATAAATCCGAGTTTTCACCACATTTGTTTTATGAACAAAGAAAACGAAGAAAGAAGAAATATAGAAATCCCAAAACAACCGCCAATGTTTTGTATGCTTCTTAGAAAACACATGGAAGGTGCAAGAATTTTAAGCGTTAAAAAGCCAGAATTTGAGAGAATTATTGAACTGAATTTTGAAAATTACAACGAAATCGGGGACAGAATCGAAGAGTGTCTTAGCATAGAACTTATGGGAAAGCACAGTAATATTGTCCTTTATAATACAGACAACAATATCATTTTAGGCTGTGCTCACAATATCGGAGAAGAAAAAAGTAAAGAACGTGAATTAGCCGGAGGTTTGCCATATATTTACCCGCCCAAACAAGACAAAAAGAATCTGCTTTTAACAAGATATGATTGGTTTGTTTCTGCATTAAACAAGGCCGACTGCGAACTGAAAAAAGCAATATCAAACAGATATTTTTGCCTATCTCAAGCTCTTGTTGAAGAACTTTGCAACAGCAAAAATATTAATCCTGCGCAAAAAAGCTCCGAGCTTTCTGAAAAAAACAGCAAAATTTTATTCATAACCCTGCACGAATTTTTGGAAAACAAAAATAAAGAATACTCTGTATCAAAAGACAGAACCAAATACTCTTGTATAAACAAACTTGATTATACATACCCAACAATCAATGAGCTAATTGATGATTATTTTTCTTATAACATCGAAAAAAACATTGCAAAAAGTATAAAAACATCACTTAAAACCAGAGTAAACAAAGAATTAAAAAAACAACAAAATACCCTTTCAAACCAAAAGAAACAACTTGATAAAAAAGACAAAGCACAAGAGTATATGCTAAAAGGTAATCTTATTACGGCAAACTCTTATGCAATAAAAAAAGGCCAAAAATCTGTTTTATTAAAAGATTACGAAACAGACAATGAAATAGAAATAAATCTTGATGAAAATCTCACCCCAATAGAAAATGCTCAAAGATATTTCAATTTGTACAATAAAACAAAGAAAGCTTATCAGATAGCAGAAGAAATGTCGCAAAAAACAATAGAAGAAATTAATTACTATCAGCAACTTATCTATGATATCGACAACACGGATTCTATAGCAGAACTTAAAGAGATATCTCAAGAAATTGAACCTGAAATAAAACCATCTCCGTCTAAGAAAAAAGAATTAACGCTAAATATTATGAAATTAGACATAGATGACTTTGATGTTTATATAGGTAAAAATAACAAACAAAACGACTACCTATATTCAAAAATTTCATCACCGGATGATGTTTGGTTCCACACGTTAAACACCCCCGGGTCTCACATTATTGTAAAAGCAAAAAACTCAAGACAAGAACTAAAAGATGCAACAATATTAAAAATAGCAAAAATGGCAAAAGAATATTCAACCGCAAAAAACTCAACAAAAGTTCCTGTTGTTTATACACTGAGAAAATACATAAAACGACCTAACAATACAAAATCAGGTTTTGTTGTTTACAAAAACGAAACAGAAATTGTAGTAGATTAAACATCTTTGTTAAAGAAAATACTCGGCATTTTTGTAAAATTGTGCACAGTAGAGGCAGCCTCTTCAGGAGAAAGTTTTTTAATAACTCTTCCGGTATTTTTGTCATAGACTTCTATCATATCGTCAGCACTCATTTTAAAAAGATATTGAGGTTCTTCTATCTCAACCTCAACATCTTCTATCGATTCTTCTCCAACGGATTTATCAACGGATTTCTTTTCCTCTTGTTCAGAAGTATCATCTTCTTTTTCATCTTTTTCTTCATCGGGAATAAAAGGAACCATTCCGTTAAAAGCTGCTTCAGGATCTTTTTTACCTGCTTTTTCTTTTTTACCAACCCCGTCAACATCAGGCAATTGATTTTCAAGAGCTTGCTTTGCAACAACATCAACTTCATTTGCCAACTGAGCAGTAGTCAAGTTTCTATGAAGTCCCAGATTTGACATTGAAAATCCGTCTAAACCCATAATTGTAATCCTTTACAACTTAGTAAATAAAATCCTTTGCCTAAAAAGCACTTATCATATTATAATACATGTCGGGTAGAATATAAATAGCGGAGACAAAAGAGTTTATGTCACACAACAATTTGCAAATACTTATGGAAAGAATACTAAACGCCCCTTTATGGGTTCAGGAAGTTGTTTATCTTGACATAAAAAAACATCTCGAAGAAGTTCTCCCTAACGCATCTGTAGGGGCAAAAGAAAGTGAAGTATATCCTGCTCATTATCCTGAAATAACCTTCAAAGGTAAAAAAGAACTTGAAACTCACGAAAACGGACTTGACTTTAATATCTACAAATATCTGAAATCAGCTCTCGGCAAGCAAAGAGTTATTGATATTACACTAAACAACTTTTGGACATTGGAAGAATCTTCAAAATACCTTTCAGAATGTATTAAAAGAGAATTTATAAAAGAGCCGTCCGACCCTGTTATAAGCGCAAGTATTTACTACTTAAGCGGAGAAATCAGGCTCGGAGAATACGTTAAAAGATTGAACAAAATTGATATCAAAGAGCTAGATGACATTCTAAGAAAACAAAAACAACACAATGAAGAAAACCCTGAATCAAAATTAAAAATCGGAGAAATAATGGTAGATATGGGTTTTGTTGCAAACAAAGATATAGACAAAATTATTCACACAAAAAGTGAAGCAAAGAAAAGATACATTCTTACAGGTGATAATAAACCTGCTGCTATGTCACCAACAGCACCAAATCTTCCGCAAAACGGTCCTAATGATGAAGTGGTTAAACGTCTGATGATGGAAAACAAACTGTTAAAAGACAAGCTAAGAGCAGTATTTAACATCCAAAATAAACAGCAAAAGTAGTTTTTAAACAGTTTGATAAGCTAATCGATAATTTGGGGATTCCTGATTATTAATTTGAAAAATTAAATCAAGAATTCCAAAAAGTGTTGTAATAAAAATACTATTAAATAAAGTAACTATAAACTCCATAATCAAACTTATCCTTGTTTAAAACAATGTGCTCTTTCTATCTATTTGGTTATTAACCAAAAGTTTTGAAGGTTTCTTCAATGTTTTTGTCTATAACCTTTTTAACAGAATCCATTTCTGTTTCTATAGCCTTTTGTTCTGTTGCAAGTTGTTGAATTTGAGTGTCAAATTTCTTGTCTATACGTTCAAGACTTTCCATTTTTCTGTTATATTCTGCATTTGCAACAGTAAAATCGCCCTTATCTACACCTTGATAGATATAAGAATTTCCATCAAGAGATTCGTCTTCCCACTGACCATTGACATTTTTTTGAATATACCAGTTGCCTGTTTTTAAGTTATTTTCAAAGTAATCAGCCTGAGTAGCATAAGGTTCGACTGCATAATTTTCAACAGTCATATTTTCTGGCATTGGGTCTGGGAGTTCAGTTACAACAATTCTTCCGTAAGAGTCTGTAACTCGCATACCCATACCGCCATCAGCAGGGTCTGATGTGACTATTTGGTAAGACAATCTTGGAAGATCTGTTGAAGAAGAACCATAACCTTGAGGATCGTAGTATAAATGTTGAATATTCATACCATCGCTCCACAAAGAAGCCTCTGTTTCCATTTGATTGGCCAACATCAACTTTTGTTGAGTCAATTGTTCAATTTCAAACTCAACGTTATTTTTTCTAGCTGTTAGACACAGGTAGCGTGCCTGTGATGCTGACATACCCATAGGCTAATACTCCTTTTTTACAATAAAGATATCGGTTGTTTTTTTAATAATCTTTAGAAATAAATAAGAAATTTTAACAAATATTTACAATTAATGTAACAATATACCTACCTTTTAACACTAAGTTATTTTTAGATTATAATTACTTATATAACTATAGATTATGAAGAGGCAAAATTTAGAGAGTATGGAAGAATTATTAAAAAAGACAGCGTCAGAGCAAAGAAAAGCTCTTTTAGATAAAGAAATTTCCGCTGTAGAACTTGTTAATGCTGAATACAAAAGAATTGAAGAAATTGACGACACATTAGGTGCATTCAACTCTTTGTGCAAAGAACAAGCTCTTGAAACAGCCAAAGAAGTTGATAAAAAGATTGCAGCCGGAGAAGAATTACCACCACTTGCAGGTATTCCTCTTGCTTTAAAAGACAATATCAACTTAAAAGATACAAAAACTACAGCATCAAGCAAAATTTTAGAAAACTTTGTATCACCTTACGATGCAACAGTTTCGACTAAGTTAAAACAAAATTTAATCCCAATTTTGGGTAAAGTAAACCTAGATGAATTTGCAATGGGTTCTTCAACAGAAAACTCTGCTTTTAAAATAACAAGAAACCCTTGGGATACAAACAAAGTTCCTGGCGGAAGCTCAGGCGGTTCTGCAGCATCTGTAGCAGGATACGAAGCAACAATCTCTTTGGGTTCAGACACAGGCGGAAGTATCAGACTTCCTGCAAGTTTCTGTGGTATTGTCGGAATGAAACCTACTTACGGAAGAGTTTCACGTTACGGACTTATTGCGTTTGCTTCATCTTTAGACCAAATTGGCCCTTTTGGCAGATGTGTTGAAGATACGGCTTTATTGTTAGAAGCAATAAGCGGACACGATCCACACGATTCAACATCTTTAAATATGCCGGTTCCTGCTTTTTCAAAAGCGCTAACAAACAACATTAAAGGTGCTAAAATCGGTGTAATTAAAGAATTGTTAGCTGAAGGTGTTTCACCTGACGTTAAAACTGCCGTAGAAAACGCTATCAAAATGTACAAGGAATTAGGTGCGGAAATTGTAGAAATTTCATTACCTCTTCTTGAATACTCAATCGGCGTTTATTACATACTTGCAACAGCAGAAGCCAGCTCCAACTTGGCCAGATTTGACGGTGTAAAATACGGTCACAGAACAAAAGATGCAAAAAACCTTTTGGAAATGTACACAAAAACAAGAGCAGAAGGTTTTGGAGACGAAGTTAAAAGAAGAATAATGCTCGGTACTTACGCACTAAGCGCAGGTTACTATGACGCATACTACAAAAAAGCTCAACAATTAAGAAGACTTATAAAAGAAGATTTTGATAAAGCATTTGAAAAAGTTGATGTACTTATTTCACCAACTTGTCCAAATACAGCTTTTGAAATAGGCTCTAAAATTTCTGACCCGTTGAGCATGTATTTGACAGATATAGGTACAATCAGTGCAAACTTGGCTGGTATTCCTGGTATGAGCTTGCCTTGCGGATATGATTCTGATGGTATGCCAATCGGTTTACAAATACTTGCACCGGCATTACAAGAAGAAAAATTATTTAATATAGCTTATAATTTTGAACAAGCAAACAAAGATAATCAAAAAAGTCCTATTATATAATAGAGATTGGAGAAAGTATGAAAAAGATATTTATTACTCTAGGTTTAACATTATTGTTAGGAGTTACTGCAGCAGGTAGTGCAATGGCATATTCTACAGAGGGTGCAATGTACTACAATGAAGGTTTAGATCAATATTCAAGAGGCGAATACGGAAAAGCTATTCAATCATTCAAAAGTGCTGTAGCAAAAGATCCTGACTTTATCGACGCATATTACAACATGGGGGCATTGTTTGAATATTTAAAAAGTTACCAATCAGCAATCGCTGCATACTCAAAAATCAACCAAATTGACCCTAATGACAAAGAAACAGTTTTAAAACTTGCAGAACTATACTACAAGTTAAATAACTACGAAAGAGCTCTTTTCTACGTAACAAAAATCAAAGAAAACGATGATTTATATTCAAGAGCCAAAAATCTAAAAAACCAAATAGTAATAGCTTCTCAAAGAGCTGAAGCAAAAAGCTCACTCACTAATGTTAACACTGCAAACTCTGTAAACAGAAGTATCGTTGATAAATTCTCAGGCCCAACAGGTTTGGCAATTGACTCAAGAGGTATTTTGTATGTTGCAAGCTATACAGATAACAGTATCTATAAGATTATGCCTAACGGACAAAGTCAGTTATATTCCAAAAGCCCTCTATTAGGCGGTCCTATCGGTCTTGCATTCGACTCTATGGATAACCTATACGTTGCAAACTATGCTAAAAATAATATCTTAAAAATCAACAAAGCCGGTCAGGTTTACACATTTATGAACAACATAACAAATCCGTACTACCTGATTATAAAAGGCAACAATATGTACATTACAGAACAAGGCAACAATACTGTTGTAAGATACAAATTGTACTAATAAAGTCAACATAATGAACTAAAAAGGATGAGCTAAATGCTCATCCTTTTTTATTAGATAAAATAACTTAAAAAATTATCTGTGTCTTTCTTCTAACTCTTTAAGCTCTCTTTGGTATGGAGAAATCTTGTTGAGTTTTTTTATAACATCAGGAAGAACCTTTAACACATAATCAATTTCGTCTTCTGTCGTGAATCTGCTTAAGCTGAAACGGATACTTCCGTGCAAAGATTCAAAAGGCACCCCCATAGATTTTAGTACGTGGCTTGGTTCTAAGCTGCCTGAAGTACAAGCACTGCCTGAACTTGCACAAATACCCAAATCGCTTAGATGCAATAATATTAATTCACCTTCAATGTACTGAAAGCCGATATTTGTTGTATTAGGAACTCTGTTAGAAGTATTACCGTTAACTTTTGCATTGTAAACAGTATCAAGAATACCTTTTTCAAGCTTATCTCTAAGTCTTTTAACCTCTGTCATTTCGTATTCAAGAGATTTTTGAGCAAGCTCACAAGCCAAGCCCAATCCAACAATGTAAGGAACATTTTCAGTACCTGCACGCTTACCGCGTTCTTGGTGACCACCGATTACGAAAGCAGGAAGAAGTGTTCCTGTTTTTACATACAAAGCGCCGATTCCTTTTGGTGCGTGAAGCTTATGCCCAGCAATAGAAAGCAAATCTATATCCGTATTTTTTACATCTATAGGAATTTTACCGGCAGCCTGAACAGCATCAACGTGAACTTTAATTTTAGGATTCTTTTGTTTAACTATTTTAGCAGCCTTTTCAACTGGTAATATCACACCAGTTTCGTTATTAGCGTACATTATACTAACAAGAGCAGTATCATCATTAATAGACTCACTCAACTGATTCAAGTCCAAATTTCCCTTAGAATCAACGTCCAAATAAGTAACATCATAGCCTTGTTTTTCTAAGTACTTATAAACATTTAAAACAGCAGGGTGTTCAATTTTGGTAGTAATAATGTGTTTTTTATTTTTATTTGCTTCCAAAACCCCTCTGATAGCCATATTATCACCCTCAGAACCTGAAGCTGTAAAAATAATTTCTTTAGCATCTGCTGCACCAAGAAAATTTTTAACCTGTTCTCTGGCTTTATCAACTGCTTTTGCGACCTGCCCTCCAAACTTATGCATACTTGAAGGGTTACCATACAAATCGCAAAAATAAGGTTTCATAGCTTCAAAAACTAACGGATCAACCTTAGTTGTCGCATTATTATCCAAATACACAACATCGTGCGTACATTCTGCCATCTTTATACCTCCACAACTTCAATATCAGGAGAAATGTGTTCCTTTAAAGAAGCTTCTACAAAATTTTTCAATGTATTAGACGAAAATTTGCAAGATTTGCACATTCCTTTTAAAGAAACGTAAATCTTGTTGTCTTTAACATCGATAAGCTCAATATCTCCGCCGTCTTTTCTCAACTCAGGTGCAATATGTTTTTCTATAACATTATTGACCTTTAACACAAGTTGAGTTACAGACATGTTTTTGATATCGACTTTTTCTTTTTTATTTCTAATTTCATCTATCATTTTTTGAATAGCTACGTGACACTGCCCGCAAGCACCACCTGCTTTTGTATAATTCATAACATCTTCTAAATCAGTAAGATTGTTTTGTTCTATAGCTTCTCTTAATGAGTTTTCTGTAACGTGATAACACTTACAAATAATTTTTTCGTCACAATGAGTAGTTGTATCCTCGCCTCTATAATTAGCAATTGCAGACTCAAGAGCCTCATGTCCCATTACAGAACAATGCATTTTTTGAGGAGGCAGACCGCCCAACGCATCAGCTATTTGCTGATTTGTAATTTTAGCAGCTTCATCAATAGTAAGCCCCTTAACCATTTCTGTTAAAACACTTGAAGAAGCTACGGCAGAACCGCAACCAAAAGTTTGAAACTTAGCATCAGTAATAACGCCTTTTTCATCAACTTTTAAATATAATTTTAAAGCATCACCACAAACCAAAGAACCTGCTTCTCCAACTGCAGATGAATTTTCTATTTCCCCAACGTTTCTTGGATTTTTGTAGTGATCCATAACCTTATCTGTATAATCCCACATAATAACTATTCCTTTTTGATTTTTACACCAACATTCTAACGCAAAGAATTACAATATTAAACAGAAAAATAGCTAATAAAATGCATATGTAAATATTTTTAAACAATTAATCAATTTACCTAAAGTTTGTATTCATTAATGCCGACAAACAAAGCGCAAGGATAACAAACAAGGAGTAATTTTTATGGAAAAATATTGGTGGCCCGGAGCTTACAGTTTTAAATTTGAATTGAAAGCACTACTTGAATCAGTAAAAGAACAGATTGATATAATTCTGTACAAGATTGACAAAGCCGATAAAATGGCAAGATAAATCAACACATAATAACTCAAAAAAAGCCGCCTGATATACTTCGGGCGGCTTTAATTCAAAATTGGGTTGCGTCATCTATTGTTATTTTTTATGAAAATACTTTGAATGTTCTTTCTATGTTTTTATCCATTATTTTCTTAACTGAATCAATTTCTGTATCACAA
>CALVEH010000003.1 GCA_944326545.1 Candidatus Gastranaerophilales bacterium
ACACCTTCGGGTGTTTTTTTATTACTCATAATCGAACCTTGGTTCTCCCCTCTCCTCCAAAGCAACATTTAGTTGCTTTCTCGTCGGCAGAGTGAGACGTGGCACCACTTTTAAAAACACCTTCGGGTGTTTTTTTATTACTCATAATCGAACCTTGGTTCTCCCCTCTCCTCCAAAGCAACATTTAGTTGCTATGGTTTGACAGACATTGCAGGAATTTAATTTTTTTGAACTATATCATTGAACAGACATTGCAGGAATTTGATTTTTTTGAACTAATAGGGGTGTGTTTCAAATATATCTTGATTTTTTTAGTCGGAAATCGCTAAAAATGAAATTCCTGAACTGGCAAAAAAGTCCGATTACTGTCCGTCTATGTCTAAAACAAGACAGTGTCTCAAAACCTTAAATGGCGGGAATTTAGACACAGTTCAGGAATTTTGGGACAGTTCAGGAATTTTGGGACAGGACAGTGTTAAAAATTTTTTCAAAATTTTAAATTTAGGTGGAAATTTATTCTAATTTACTCGGAAGTACAAAAAGAATATGTAAATAAGGTTATAATTTTAAATTTTGTTGTGTGCAACTCAATAGAATGTAGAAAGTATAGATTATTCAAAATTTTAAAATGGCATACGATAACTTAGAATATTTGCTCCCCAATCAAGTTCATTCCTATTAGACAAATTATCTGTTTTTATATATGTTTGCTTGAAATCAGCTAATGGTTCAAAGCCACAATCTTTTATGAACTTATAGTCTTCACTATATGTTAAAAATTTAGAATTTGTATAAGTACCGAGTGACAATATACTTCCTTTTTTCATGTTTTTACCAAGATTATATATAACCTTTCTTGCATCATAAGAACCGAGATATGGTAGTACATTTCGACAAAGAAATACTGTGTTAGAATTATCAACAAGTCTACTTGCATCGTCTTCAAGATCTTGATTTTGGAAATCAACAAATTGTCTGAGATTTTGATTGACTTTATATGTTTGAACTTCATTGTTAATAGTATCATTAGAAAGTCTTATTTGTTCAGTAGAGTTGCTAAAATATTTATCAAAATTTATTCCATTGATTTTTAACTTTTCTATATCTTCTTTAGTTAAGTTAATTAACCCTCTTTTAGCAAAGCTGGAAATGTTTGTTATATCAATATCTCTTGCTTTTATGGGAAAGAATTTTTTAGAAGCTTCAAACCCTAAAGAATGAATTAACGCTAATGCCAAAGTATATGGCTCAGAACCATCGGAACAAGCTTGACAAACAACATTAACTTTCTCAGCATCTTTAAAATGAATACCTAAATATTTGGCAAATTTCAACCAATCTAAATCCGTTCTAAAAACTGAAGACTGTGTACTATAGATATAATCAACAGAGTTTGAAAGTAAGCCAACTCTCGTAGTACTACCGAAACTAGGATATATATTATGCTTTTGATGTATAGGATATGTTATTTGCATATTTATATAACACATAACAAAATAATTTTTGCTATGTTAAAATTTAAATTTAAAACTTGATTTTATTTTCATTATAAAATCTGAAAAGAAATTTTTTTGTTTAATCATTGGTTCTGCCAATTTGCTATAAACAGTATTATTCTTTGAAAAAATATTTTTACCAACTTCTTTAAAACCATATGTCTCTAATTCCTGTACAAAATCGGGAATATTAGCTCTATCATAGCCTCCAATAACAAATAAACTATTATCATGTATTATATTATCCAGTTCAGATAACAATAGACTTCTTTCCCAAGAGGTATAACTTTGTGCTAAACAATTTCTTATAAGTATGATTGAATTTCCTTCATCTTTTGTAGTTTTCAATCTATTCATAAAATCCATTACTTCAAATTTAAAATTTTCTCTAAATTTGGGTTTTAATTTATATGCTTTTGCATCCTTTGGATATCTCGCTATATCAGGTAGTTCAGACATGTGTGTAGAATCAAAATATTTACTTAAATTTTTACCAAATAAATTCTCATCTTTTTCCCCTAACGCAACAATTCCTTTTTTTCCATAATTTTCAATGATATCAGTATCTATATCTGAAACTATAATAGGAAAAATTCTTTTTTCCGCATCACTTTCACCAAAAGTTTTTAATATGGAGTTTGCAATACAATAACTTTCAGTACCATCTGAACCATTCATTGGCATTATATTTATCTTTTCATATTTTTTAAATCGGTTCTTAGCAATTTGGGCTAGTTCATCATAATTCAAATCATCTCTACTACTCGTAGAATTTTGTGTTGAGCGTTCAACTCCAAAACTATCTTTGCAAGATGACAATCGAAATAAAGAAGTAAAAGATGTTCTATTACTAATCGGCTGTGTATAATATTGAATATTATTATTTATTCTCATTTATTAATATTTCCTTTGTTGTGTTAAATAAATGTATAAAACTGTATTTTTTGATATTTTAATTAATACAATATTGGCTGTTTTTTAATCATCTCAATCCACTGTTCAAGAGAGGCTTCGGTCAAATACATATTTGGAGAAAAATCAACTAGTGGAGCTCCGCCATTTTTGTAATAATCATTCAAAAAGTGCTCTAATGTTGCTGACCAATTGATAACGACTTTTTTGTCTTTATCACGTTCGAGAAAGATATATTTTGAATTCTCTCGTGGAGATTTTTGATTTAAACTTGAAAATTCTTGTAATATTTTTGTTGAATCTTCGATAGATCTTTTCGCATCAGGTAGTCTGTATCCCATTGAATAATGGAATGGGAAAGAATTTCCTTCTGCGACAATACAAACATTACCCAAACCGTTTTGGAGCATTCTTTCCACTCTCAATTGGTGCATTCTTGTTCCGATTCCACCATACTCTTTATTGCCCTTTGCATTCATGTAGGATAATACTTTTTCACAAAGTTCCCCATCAATAAATGCTCCTTCAAATTTTGGACTTATCATTTCATGTTCTTTATCTATATAAAAATATGTATCACCTACTACTTTATAATTTTTATTTTTAATATTTATTTCACCATTCGCATCCGGAACCATAAGATAGTATTTTTCCATATTAGGGATATCTTCATCAACTCTTGCAATATATGCGTTTACAGGTTTATTTGTCTTTTTATCAATCAGAGTTGTTATCCTTAAGCCACTTTCATCTAAGTTAGTTTTAGGTGTGAATTCAGGTGAAAGTAATTTCTTAAAAGTCTTAGAACTAATTCCTTGAAAATTCTCTTTTAATAAGCTAACTTCAACCGTATCTGCTGTCGGCTGACGTACTAGGTCAACTTTTTTAAAATTAAACATCCTTTTAGTCGCAGGGATAATAATATCTTTAAATATATTTGTTTTTATTCCGTTTATTTTCATATTTTAATTCCTAATATCTTTTAAAACCTGTAAATATAATTTTTGCTAGATTGTTCTTCCACTGCAAATCAAACAAAAAATTTTATGCTATGATGGTTCTAACTTGAAAGGGAAATGTTTATGAAAATGCGAGCAGTACAAAGCTCAAACAATAATACAAGCTTTGGGATGGCTGTTAAAATAGATCCAGAAGCTCAGAAATATATTAGAGATAATTTTAGTGAACGACAATTGAAAAAGCTTTCTAAAGTTATTGAGAATCAAAAAAACAATCCCTACGATATTTATTTGTCGACAAATACTCAGTTGGTAGAAACAGGTATGTCTTCTGATTACAAACCTCTTTATAAAAAAGTGAAACATCTTTATGCAACAGTAAAAGAAAAGACGTTCAATAGTAATATGTTCTTTGATATGCCAATTTTTATGCTAAAAAGAGCTGAAAGATATGCAAATAAACTTGAAAAAGGAAAAATACCTGACGTTGATAAGGTATTGAGCAAAGCTAAATAATATGTAAATATACAATTTAACTAAAAAAATCGGGCATATAACATTCCCGACTTTTAGTTATCTATTTAGTTTTATATTGTTCTTCCAAAGCATCCAGATATTTCCATATCGCTTTGTATGCAGATAATTTTTGTTTATCCGAAGACCCTTTTATCTCTGTTCTATGTAAGTCATCAACCATTTTTTTTGATGAAAGTACAGAGGTTAGTGATAAAGCTGTTTTACGTTCCTTTACTCTATATGTTTGCACTCCTAATGCATTTAAAAACAAATTACGAGAAGGCTCAAAATCATACGTGTACCAAAGTCCAACATGTACAGAATCAGTATCTGTACCTATTATTTTAGCTTTTTCTTCTAATCTTATGAGAGAATTTTTGGGTAATAATTTTTTAGCATTGGGAGACACTATCGTACCGCCAACCAAATTAATTTTTGCACAAAAGTTTGTGTTACTTGCTTTATTACTGATTGGTTGTATTTTCATAACGCCTCATCAATTCTACACTTATACAACGAAACAGTAATACAAAATATATTTACATTTAAGATTTTTATTGTATGCTAAACATCATAAATGGTATTTTGTGTTATTAATTTAGGGTAATTAATGAATAAATTGAAAGCCTTAAATATAATATCAAATCTAAAAATTCATTTAATATTGTGGTTATTATATTTGGAGGTCTGATGAAAGAATACAAAGGAAAATTGACTACAAAATTATTTTGGACTGGTTGCGGATTATGTGCAGGTTGGTTTATATACAATTTGCTTGGTAGATTTACTCACAGTTTTTTAATCTCCGCAATAGCTGCATTTGTTATTATTGGCTGGTTTGTTGTTAAAGTTTACTACACAGACAACATTTCAATTATTTTTACTGATGATAAACAACTTCTCATAAAAAGATTCGGAAAAATTCTTAAAGCATTTACAATTGATCAGTACTATTGGTCAGAATACTCAAAAAATTGCAATACAAAAAGTGAAGATGACCAAGATATTTACTACATAAGTAAAGAAACAGGTAAAGAAGATTACATAGATGCAACTAATTTTAGCGGAGAAGACTATGAAGAAATTCTCACTAATTTGGGCGCAAAAAATACAAATGAACCACCAATAAAAGTTGAAACAGTAAAAGAATAAAAAGGAGAAGAAACATGGACATGACACAGTATATTCTTATAGTTGGAGGTATTATTGTTTTAAGCTTTGTATATCAAGGAATTGCAATGTATATTCATTCCATGTCAAAGAAAAAATTCGAAAGCGAAAATCCTGATGCATCAATAATGGTAATTAAAGATTGCCAATGGCATCCGTTAGGTTTTACAAATACAGTCAACTGTCTAACAATCAATGGAGAACCTCAACCTCAGATATCAGTAGGTTATGGACAAAGAGGATATTATGTAATGCCAGGCAAAAATGTTCTGGAATTACAGTATGAAACCCAAAGACCCGGAATTTTGCATAAATGGGTAAGAACTAGTTATGACCCTAAAAAAATTGAAGTTAACGTTGAACCTAAAAAACAATATTCAATTTCTTACGATAAAAAACAAGACTCGTATGTTTTTGCGGAATTATCGGAAAAAGGCAGCAATTAATGGACTTTGCAAGAATTAAGAATAATATAAAAAGAATAATAAAATGTTTCCAAAACATTAAGTATGCTTACAACGAAAATGCACCAACATTGACAGTAGAACAATATACTGCACTTAATGTTGGTGCAATTACATCGGAGCAAAACGGGTATTATTGCAATTGCATTGAGACAGAACCTGATAAAGAAGACGTAGCAGGAAGATTAAGAGATTATTACGGTATCACAAATAATGAATCAGCTTTAGAAACAATTGAATGGTTGCTTACCAGAGGGCATAATGTATATTTTGAAGCAATAAGACCTGTTATAGCTAATTCGTCTCAACAATTTAACGCAGATGCTCTTTTGGAAGAAGAAAAAGACAGATCATTGATGTCTTACGTCAATAATATAAAAGAATCTCTTGAAATGGTTGTAGATGAAAACATAGTAAGAGGAGCCAGTGAATTTAAAAACCTGTCAATTAAAGCTTGGGATTTAGGAAGAATGGTTTTAATTACAAGATGTTGCTGCGACCTAAATTATATAACGGAAGAACAAGCATGGTTTTATATTATGGCTGCATACAATAATTCCAAAGAAATATATACAGATTGGAACGAATTTGCTAAAGGATATATTATCGGGAGATGTATGTGGGGAGGAAATGACGGTTCTTTATATGGAATTATCAGTATTGCCAAAGATTTATTAAAAGACAAAAACAGTCCATGGAAAGAGTATTCACTAAATTAAATCAATAGCTACATGTCATGCTTTATTAGACTTAAAAAAATTTTTTATATTCTTAAAGCCTTCTTTAAAATTAAACACGTCAGATAATACAAATTTTATAATATCTAATCTGCTTGATTTTTCAGGACAAATATTTGCCTTAGTATAAGAAGTTCCAAACTCTCTACAAATAGGAGGCCTGTGTTCATAAACACTACAGCGTGCATTATCTGTTATAAAAGGACAATAATTATATATTTTTTGTGCTTCGTACTGTTTCAAAAGATTATAGACATCCTCCATGCTCTTAAGCTGAAGTTGTTCCATCATATCTTTTGATATTCCGTATGTCTTTTGACCTGTAGTTCTATCAATATGGACAATTTGTATAGGTCTTGTGTTATAAACAATAGAATTAAAGTTATCTTTTGGATCATTAATACCAATGTTTATGCCGCCATAAACAGGTCGCTGTATTCTTGACTGAAAACGTTCAGCAAATCCCTCAGGCAGAGGCGCATCTATACAACAATGAGCCTTACATTTTGGAATAAAACATTTATTAGGTTTGACCAAATAATTACGAGCTTTAGATAATATTTTCATATTTATACTAAAGCCAAACAAAATATTTTTTGTCAGTAAATTTTATTAAAAATTAAAAGATACCCCAACGTTAACACTTGTTGTTGACGGATTTATTTTAGTCAAATCGTATAATTGCCCCTCTACAAAAACATTTGCTTTACCAATTTTGGTTGAAACACCTGTAAAGTTACCTACAGTTGTGCTTGCTACCTTTTTACCATAAGTAACTTTGGTTGCAACATATGGAGTAGTGTAAATATTGGTCTTTTCATTTATCGGAATAGTAACAGTTGCAGGCTGCAATCTAAATTGTACGGACTTTGAGTTAGGATTCAAATTATGTCTGACTCTAAAACCTCCACTAAGTTTTGAATCACCATAAGGCATAGAACCTTTTAAATCAAAAACAGCACCAGTAGAACCATCGGTAAAAGAAGTTCCAAGACCAACATAGGAACCTAATGAACCATTACCAACAGGTGTTGAAACATCAACTCCAACAGTTGAAAAATTAGAGCCGTCGCATTGTTGAAACGACTGTGCCGTAAACTTGGTATTAAAATCAGGCATGTAAAATCCCCTCAATAATTATCCTTATAGATATAAAGTAAATTTTAAAGAAGAAATTGCCCGAATTTTAAACAATTTATGGTAATATCCAAATATGAAAATCACACAAAGCAACTATAAATCGTCTTTTAAAGGGTTAAATATTTCAGAAAGAGATTTGCAGTACAAAAGGCTGCTACAAAAAGGCCTTAAAGACACATTTGGATTGAACACGAAAATCGAAGATTTAAGTTCTATAGCAGGACCTGACGAGCTAAAAAAAATAATTAAAAATCTTAAACCATATCAATACGAGGTCGGAGATAATTTTAGGGCCAATTTTCACTTACACACAAAAGCATCTGACGGAAGCTTAACTCCAAAAGAATTTTTGGAACAATGCATTGATTGGGCAAAGCAAATTGTAAAATCAGGTAAGAAAGACAATCTACCTCCTTTTTCTGCTGCAATAACAGATCATGACAGAGTAGCAAGTGTAAAAGAAGTTATTGCTTTAATCTCGCAAGATCCCGAAAAATACAAAGATTTTAAATTTGTAAGCGGATGCGAATTTTTGCTGCACGGATACAAAGAGCCATACCCGGCATTTGAAGCTGTAGGGCTCGGGTTTAATCCGTTTGACAAAGACATACAAAAAATGATGAAGGGGTTTTCCTCAAACAATCACGTTTCTGATACCAAAAAAGTTATCAAAGCAGGAGGGGTACTATCTTGGGCCCACCCAATCGTTACACCTGAAAAAATTAACGAAGACTTTTTTGCTTTTTTGAAAGCAAACGGAATAAACGGCGTAGAAGGCAATTATCAATATAACAGATGGGATAGTGAATATGTAAATTCTATCAAACCCATCTTAGAAAAGTTTATAAAATCATTCAAAATGTTTGTCACAGGTGGAACCGATAGTCATAGAAAAACTATTTTTTAATTATTTATAAAACTGACTATTCATACATATCCTGCATCGTTTTTACAAACTCATCCGCTGGCTTTTTGTACCCTGGATTTATGCCGCTTTCATTTTCTCTATGTAAAAAGCCTTTAGGAAAGACATTGCACCAATAATGCATCATAGCCTCTGGAGTTGCTTTTTTAAGCCATTTATCTTTCATTCCGTTCCAACTTCCAGGTATATTAGGCCTAAAATACAGCCCTAATACGTCCTGTAAAGTAGTCTGAACCTGTTTTACATCCTGAGTATAATGCCATTTCATAAGCTCTTTTGCAACAAGTTCATTATCCTTCATCTCAGAGTCATTCAATTTTAATTCTTTTTTACAAAAATCCTTAAATATAGCAGGCGAATTTTTGCCGTCTTTAAATCTCTTTGCCGGATTATTTAAAAGAAAATCTACAAATTCTCTTAACGAAGCAAGGTCGTGGTTTCCAGTTAATATTGCGGTGTTAACCTGATTTTTTAAATTATAAGGATTAGAAGCATCTGACAAATCATGAGCCTTTGTAACATCTCGTCCTATACCGTTAGCCAGAGGAAGTCTTTGACTTATAAAATTCTTTCCATATTTACTTTTAAACTCTTTATAAGCAGGTGTTTCTCCAAGAGGGCCAAAATCTTCCAATATATAGCAATCTTCAGGCTTTTTATTAGCTTCTTTTGCTACTCTGACAAACAAATCAAACATATTTTCGCCATATTTGTTGGTCTTTTTATCAAGCCTTACTATCCAGTCAGGTTCAAAAAAGTCTGCACCCATTCCGCCTTTTTCTACAGGTGCAAATATTTTATCACCTTTTAATACTGTTCCATCGGGTTTAACGTAAGTTTGTGGAATTTCTGCTCTATTGATATAACCTACAAAATGATCAAGTCTCAAATCAGACTCTGCAATCATTTTCTTCAAAGATTTTTCCTGATAATCCCAAAATTTTTGACTATCATAATCGAATAAAGGATGTCCCCAGCTTTGTGTATGTGGATTATTAGCCTCAGGCGGACAACCACTTGTTTTTATAGGGTTGAAATTATCATCCAACAAGAATATATCTTTATTAGCCCATACATCAACACCATTAGGGCTAACTCCAATAGCCAAATCTAATGTAAGAGTGATATTTTTATCTTTAAGCTGCTTATTAAATTCCTTAAATTGTTTATCGAACAAAAACTGCTCAAATTTATAAAGATCAATTTTCTTAAGAACATCTTTAACTTCACTACTGTCAGAATTTTCATTCAAAAGCTCAGCAGCAAGCACTGCTTTTATAGGGACACCAGCTTTTTGAGAATTTTCCGGTAATAACTGTAAATTTTTAGGCCATTTTCTCCAATTATCTCCATACAAAGAACTTATAGCATCGTACGCAGAGTAAGTATCCAGCCACAAATCTGCATTCTCTTTTTCAAAGGCTTTGTATTCCTTTTTTAGAGGATGATTTTTAGAAAGTTTTTCAAAACGTTCAAATGCTTTTTTAAATCTAGGATCCTTTTGTGTTTTCAAATTATCAAGAGTAAAATTTTCAATCGTTACATCATCAGGTAGCTCTGATTCTTTTAACAAAGCTCCATACTCAGGCTTAGTCAACATATTAAGGTTAACAATATATTTGTTTTTAGAAAATCTACCGGAAGAGTTATAAGGACACAAATCATCTCCCAGCGCAAATAAAGGATTCATAATCCAATGTGTTTGCTTAGCTTTAGCCAAAAAATCAATAAACTCATCAGTTTCAGGATCCAAAAACTGACCGCAATAAGAACGTGTTGCAGGTAATCCAGTTATATGAAACATAAGACCTCTTTGCTTAACCCTGCCTTTAGCATCAACACCATGAAAGCTTAGCGCATTCTTGTATTTATAATCAGTACTACTTTTTGTAAAGCTATCTGCTTGAGAAAAATTAGTATCAATATAACTATTATGTCTAACTGAATTATTAACCTGATGCAGACGCAGAGTTGAGTTCAAAGCCTGTATTTTCATATATTCCCCTTGTTTTCTATTATTAAAACACTTATTTAAAAAGATTAGCAAGCCGATTTAACAAAAATTATTAAAAATTTATTCAGAAAAAAAGTGCATGTCCATTTTTTACATAAAATAAAAGTAAACAGAATATCACAGGAGTGCTGAAACATAATATGCTAAAAGATTTATTAGAAAGTAAAAAATGTTTTAAATTGGTTTGCGGAGCAGGCAACGAAGACGCAGCTGAAGTAGAAAAACTTGTTACAATATATTCACTTGCCGGATGTAATTTCTTTGACTTGTGCGCTAAGGAAGAAATTGTTGATGCAGCAAAAAGAGGACTTAAAAACGCAGGCATTAAAGATGACAGATATTTATGTGTAAGTGTAGGGATAGATGGAGATCCACATATAACAAAAGCAGTAATAGACCAAGAAAAATGCGTAAAATGTGGAAAATGTAAAAAAATATGCCCTCACGATGCAGTAATAGAACTTGATAAATACAAAATTAAAAAAGTAAGATGTATAGGCTGCGGACAGTGTGCGGCTAATTGTCCTAAAAATGCAATAGAAATGGTGAGCCAACTTCAAGATTACAAAGAAATTCTACCAAAGCTAATAGCAAAAGGCATTGACTGCATAGAATTCCATGCAATTTCTACTAACGAAAAAGATGTAATGGAAAAATGGGAGCAAATAAACGAATACTACGATGGAATGCTTTGCATTTCTCTTGACCGTTCTGAACTCGGGGATAAAAAATTAAAAGAACGAGTTTCAAAAATGCTTTCAACAAGAAAGCCATTCACAACAATAATTCAAGCTGATGGAATTGCAATGAGCGGAAGCAATGATGAATATGGAACAACTCTTCAAGCAGTAGCAACAGCTCAATTATTTCAAAACGCCAATATGCCAGCATACATAATGATGTCAGGCGGAACAAACACAAAATCTATAGAATTGGCATCATTATGCGGAGTAAAACCAAATTGTCTTGCAGTAGGTTCCTTTGCTAGAAAAATAGTTAAAGAATACCTTGAATCAGAAGACTTGCTACAAAACAAGGAAAAACTTAACAAAGCTGTAAAAATCGCTAAAGAATTAGTAGATATAGTCTTGAAATAAAGGAGGATTAATGATTAGCCTTAAAACAGACAAATGGCAAATAGATAATATAGATACAATCCTCTTTGACAAAGACGGAACATTCATTGATCTTCACTATTTTTGGGGAAAAATGACAGAATTAAGAGCCCAGGAAATTATAAAAAGATACAGTCTGGACAATAATTTATGCAGCAAACTATGTCTGTTTTTAGGCTACAATCAAGCAACAGGAAAAATGCTAAAAGACGGAATTACAGCTCTTTATTCAAGACCAATCATAATAGAGATTTTCTGCAAAGATTTAAATAACATTGGAATAGAAATCACAGAAAAAGAAATAGAATCTATCTTTGATGATGTCAATAAAATCTTCTATAAGAATATGGTCAAATACACAAAACCAATTGATTCGGCAATCGATTTTATTAAAAAAATAAGAAAACTCGGACTAAAAACTGGAATTGTCACATCAGATTCCAAAGAATCGACACTTTTAACACTCAAACACTTTTGTTGGGAAAGCTTGTTCGATACCGTAATAGGCAGAGAATCAACCACTGAAACAAAAGAAAGCGGAGTTCCTGTAAAAATGGCACTTGAAGAAATAAATGCAAATCCAAACAACACAATAATGATTGGCGATGCACCAATGGATTACATAGCTGCCAAAAATGCGGGAATAGAAAAAACAATACTCGTAGCAACAGGTCAAATAGAAAAAGAAGAACTAAATAAAACATCAAACTATACAATTAACAATTTGGAGAATGTAAAAATATTAACACTACATAATTAATGAACGATAAGAAAAATATGGAGAAAATCACATGAATATAAAAGAATTAGACATAAAACTTTCAGGTATTGACGAAAACGGAGTTGAAAAAGAATACAACATCAAGGATTTTGTAAACGAAACAACAATTCTTTATTTTTACCCAAAAGACAATACATCAGGCTGCACTCAAGAAGCCTGTGACTTTAGAGAAAACAAAAACCGTTGGACATCAAAAGCTCAAGTTGTAGGAGTAAGCCCGGATTCTATAAAAAGTCATAAATCATTCAAAGAAAAACAAAACCTAAATTTCATACTACTTTCAGACCCAGAACATATTTTGTCTGAAGCATTCGGAGCCTGGGGAGAAAAATCTATGTATGGAAAAAAATACATGGGAATAATCCGTTCTACTTTTCTTATAGACAAAAACGGAGAAGTTGTAAAAGAATGGAAAAAAGTAAAAGTAAAAGGACACGTTGAAGAAGTATTAGAGGCGCTATAAACAATGACAACAAAATTCAAACACCTAAAAACAGGTGATACTTATGAAATGATTAGAAATGATGTAATCAATTGCACAAACGCAAACGACCATCAAACAATGGTTTTGTACAAACGTGACGGATTCCCTGATTTAATTTTTGTAAGAGAAAAAGAAGAATTCTACCAAAAATTCCAAGAGATTAAGTAAGTTCTTTAACAACCTTACAAGGGTTTCCAACGGCAACACAATTTGAGGGTATGTCTTTTACAACCACGCTTCCTGCACCTATAACAACATTATCACCGATATTTACTCCAGGAAGGATGACGACATTACCACCAATCCAAACATCATTACCAATGTGCACGGGTTTACCAAATTCAAGACCCGTTGCACGTATTTTTGCGTCTATAGGATGACCTGCCGTATAAATACCAACATTGGGGCCGATAAAAACATTTTTCCCCATAACAACCTTAGAAACATCTAAAATTACTAAATTATGGTTTGAATAAAAATTATCACCAACCTCAATGTTATAGCCGTAATCGCATTGAAAAGGTGATTCAACCCAAATATTTTCGCCTGTTTTACCGATAATGTTTTTTATCTGTTTTTTTCTTTCTTCTACAAAAGAGGGTTTTAACAGGTTATAATCGTATATTTTATCTTTAATAAACAATCTTTCTTTTAAAAGAGTCTCATCTGTTGCATAATAAGGCTCATCGTTTAACATTTTTTCTTTCTCAGAAACCATTAAAATTGCACCTCTTCAAATAAATTCACTTACAAATAAATTTATATTAGTTAATATATGGACAATCTTATCTCAAAAACTTTATATTTTGTACTATAATCAAACTTATCACTATAATTTTTATTATAGCTACAGAAAAAGAAGGTAAAAAATGGAAAAACTAGCATCAAAAGAAAAGTCTTGGAAAGACTGGCACATAGCCGACGAGCTTCACGAAGTATTTGAAAAAAGTGCCAACGTTATACTACCTAAAAAAAGAGATGAATTAATCGAACTATCTCTTGGCAACAAAGATAATAAAACGTACACGATCGAATACGAAGTCCCTGGTAAAGGACTTGTACCTGAAGCAACTGTAACGAGATGCAAAAATGGTATTGCCATTAATTACCCAGACCCATATATGAGAAGACGCGACCCAAATTGTATGGTCGTAAATAATATTGCAAATACAGACAAAACAACTTTTGAAGAACGTTTTAAAAAGGGATTTGAATCTCTAAGAAAAGAAACTTTGGATTGGTTGAGTTCAAATGAAATTATCCTTGTACCATTTATGGCTGGAGGAACTAAATATGGTTACCCAGCATTAATGGTTGCACCTAAAAACGCAGCATTTTTTGCAGCAAGTATTTACGATTTGCAAGGAATGATTCCATACGATAAATTAGAAAAAGATTTTGAACCAAAAGCTATAATATACGTTGCACCTCCATTCAGACACTCTCATTTTGAAGGTAAACAAGTTGTTGTTCACAACCAACAAGACGGTATCCACGAAGTATTTTCTTACAACCTTTATCCGGGACCAAGTGCAAAAAAAGGTGTTTACGGCGTATTGCTCGCTTTAGGCTTGCAAGAAGACTTTGTTACTGTACATGCATCTACAGTAAACATCACAACCCCGTATGATAACGACATAAGCATTCTTCACGAAGGTGCTTCAGGCAGTGGTAAGAGTGAAATGCTTGAATACGCACACCGTGAAGAAGATGGACGTTTACTACTAGGAAGAAACGTTGTAACAGGTGAAGAAAAATACCTTGCATTACAACAAGGATGTAAATTGCAACCTGTAACAGACGATATGGCTCTTTGCCACTCAAGTTTCAGAAAAGACAATGGCAGACTATGTGTTGCAGACGCAGAAAGATCTTGGTTTGTTAGAATTGACCACATTAAAAAATACGGAACAGATCCAAACCTGGAATCTGCAACAACAAACCCAAAAGAACCTCTAATATTCTTCAATTTAGAGGCACATCCAGATGCAACATGCTTAATATGGGAACACACAGAAGATTCTCCAGGTAAAAAATGCCCAAACCCAAGAATCATTATCCCACGTGACCAAATCAAAAACATTCAAGACGGTCCTATAGAGATAGATTACAGAAGTTTTGGTCTAAGAACACCTCCTTGCACTAAGGAAAATCCGTCATACGGTATTTTTGGTATGTTGCACATATTGCCGCCTGCTCTTGCTTGGTTATGGAGACTTGTTGCTCCACGCGGTTTCGGCAACCCTAGTATCACAAGCACAGGCAAAGATGCATTCAAACTGGAAAGTGAAGGTGTAGGTTCTTTCTGGCCGTTTGCAACAGGTAAGAGAGTTGATCTTGCGAACATACTTCTTGAACAGTTTATGAATACAACAAAAACAAGAAACATACTTATACCAAACCAACACATCGGTTCTTGGGAAGTTGGTTTTATGGCTGAATGGGTAATTAGAGAATATCTTGCAAGAAGAGGACAAGCTTCATTCAGAAAACTAAACCTTAAACCAGCAAGGCACCCTTTAGGCGGATATATTCCTGAAAACATACACGTTGAAGGTACACCGATATCTAAAAAATTCTTTGATGTTACAAAACAACCTCAAATAGAAGAAGAAGGATACGATAAGGGTGCAAAAATGCTTGAAGACTTCTTTAAAGAAGAGTTGAAGCTTTATCTGAAATCAGACTTACACCCACTTGGTAAAGCAATCATTCTATGCTGTATGGACAATGGTACAGTCGATGATTACGAAAAACTTATACCTGGAACTTACTAAAAAAATACCCTCTGTTCTCACAGAGGGTATTTTTTTAATTAAAACATTACATAGATAATGTTTTTTCTTTAATTTCATCAAGATATTTAGTAGCAAAGCATCCGGCAATTGCACCATCAGAAGCAGCTGTGATAACTTGTCTTAAAGGAGTTGTTCTTACATCACCAACAGCATACACACCTTTAACAGAAGTTTGCATATACTGGTCGGTAACAATAAAACCGCCTTCATCTTGTTGCAACTGTGCATTTATATGTTCAATGTTTGGTGAAAATCCGATATATGGAAATACACCATCAACCTTGAGTTCAGTTTCTTGATTAGTTTTAACGTTTCTAACAACAAATGACTCAACACTATCAGTTCCTTTTATCTCAACAGGAACAGTATCATAAATAAACTCAACTTTATCGTTATCAAAGGCTCTTTGTTGAACAATTTTGTCGGCTCTTAAAGTATCACGTCTATGGATAATATAAACTTTATTAGCAAATTTTGTTAAGTAGCAGCCCTCTTCAACAGCGGCATTACCACCACCAACTACAGCAACCGTTTTATCTTTGTAAAAAGCTCCGTCACATACAGCGCAATAGCTTACGCCTCTGCCTGCAAATTCTTTTTCGCCTTTTATACCAAGTTTTTTGGCCTGTGCCCCTGTTGCAATAATAACAGTTTTAGCGTCAAAAACAGCTTCTTTAGTTTCTATAATCTTGGTATCAGGCTGCAAGTCAATTTTTTCAATTTCTTGCATAGGAAATTTTTCAATATTAAACATATCAGCATGTTCTTCAAATTTTTCCATCATGTCATATCCGCCGATTTTTCCTAATGCAGGATAATTTTCTAACTCCAGATAATTTGAAGGCTGACCTCCAAACATAGAAACATCAATAACAGCAGTCTTTGCAGCGCCTCTAGCCGCATAAATAGCTGCAGAAAGACCTGCAGGGCCTCCTCCTAAAATTACAACATCATATTGTAAGTTCTTTTTCTCACTCATTGTTTATACTCTCTCTCCTATAATTAATACCTTTTTGACAGCATTTCTATTATGTCACGACCTGTAATTTTAGTCGCACTAATATCGTACATCACAACATCCGAACTTATTTTTTCGCCGTTCTTGTACTTTTCTATAACTATTTTATCAGTTCCATAAAAATTTTCACCATTAAGAGTCAAAGTTGGCGTCTCAAACATCTTGGCATTGTTTGAAGCAACAACATGCGAAAATTTTATTTGATTTCCTTTAACATCTTCTAATGTAACAGATGCTTCTGCACCAGACATAGGATTTGATAATGTAATGACGTCACCTTCTTTTGATAAGTTCCAATAATCTGTAGTAACCTCATTAAACATTTTTTTATTATTGGTGTATGTCATTACCGATTTTACTTTCCAAGTACCAAAAAATCCTTTAGGTACTTGATCAGAGAGAGAAACACCTGCTTTTAAAAGCATACTTTCAGACATTGCGGGGCAAACAGGAGTAAGAAAAATACACAATAATATAAATAACAGCAATTTTTTCATAATAACTTTATAAGAATAATAAAAAATAATTCAAGTTAATTTGTCTATTTATGTTATTCTTAATTTATGAACAAAATATTTTCAATCACCGTAAATAATTTAGAAGAAACAAATATTCTAGCCATTAAATTTTCAAATGCGATTAGAAATAGCGGTGCATTTGTTTGTTTGTATGGCGATATAGGAGCAGGTAAAACAGCATTTACAAAACTTGTTGCAAAAAACTTAAACGTAAAAGAAAAAGTTACAAGCCCGAGTTTTGTTATCATAAATGAATACCTTTCAGGTGATTTGCCTGTATACCATTTTGATTTATACAGACTTGAAAAAGAAGGCGTAAAAACAATTATTGACGAGCTAACTGAATACTCTCGTCCTGATGTTCTCACAATGGTAGAGTGGGCGGAATTTTCTGACTGCGAATTACCGTTTGACAGAATAGAAATAAAAATAGAATATATTGATGAAAACACACGTAAATTTGACTTCTATGCAGTAGGAGACAAATACATACAAGCACTGGAAGGAATGAAGAATTGAAGGTCCTTACTTTTGATACAAGCTTAGACAAAACATACGTCACTTTGTCTGATAACGACAAATTTTTATCCGATAAAATTATAGAAAACCATGACGAAAAATATCATTCTGCATTTTTGATACCGACAATAGTTGCAATATTAAAAGACAACAATTTAACAATGCAAGATATTGATGTGATTGGTACCAATATCGGACCTGGAAGTTTTACCGGTATTAGAGCTTGTGTAACAGTAGCAAGAGTAATGGCTCAACAACTAAATATTCCACTTGTTGGAGTAAGTTCTCTTGAAATTTTATCTCAGATAAATGAAGAAACATCTAAAACAATAACGGTTTTAGACGCAAGAAAAAAACAATACTACACTGCGGTTTACGACAATGATAACGAAATACAAAAGCCAGAACTCACATCAGAAGAAGATCTACTAAAAAAAGATTTCTCAAATGCATTTGTCGTTGCAGACAAAGTATCTCATGACTTTTTGCAAGAAAAGGGTATCAATTCAGTAATTTATACAGAATTAAACGAAGACTTAGGCAAGTATTTAAACAAACTAGTCAGACAAAAAATAGAAAAAGCCCCTGACAACTTTATATGGGCGAAGCTTAAACCTTTGTATTTACAGGCTCCACCAGTAACAATTTCTACAAAAAACAAACTGTCACAAGCCTAGTATAAATAAACGATTTCAAAAATCTCATATTATTATTTAATGATAATAAATAATAATAAAATTGGAGATTAGATTAGTATGGATTTCACTTCGCTGATAGGCGTATTTTTTGGGATAGTGTGTATCTTAATAGGTCAAGCACTTGAAGGCGGTAATATAGGTCAGTTGCTTCAAATAACTGCGGCATTTATTGTATTTGGGGGTACTGCCGGTGCTGTTATTTTAAGTTTTTCCGTTGATGACTTAAAATTGGCATTAGTATTGTTAAAAGACGTCTTTTTCGGTGAAAAAGTTAATTTTGATGAATTAATAGCAGAAATTATAAAATTTGCAACAAAAGCAAGAAGAGAAGGTGCCATTTCTCTTGAAAAAGAAGCAAGAACAGCTTCTGACTCTCTAATGGTACTTGGTTTGGAAGCAGTAGCTGACGGTACAGACCCAGCATTAGTAAGACAAATGATGGAAACGCAAGTTTCACTTTTAGAAGACAAAGTAGCAAGCGGTGCAAAAGTTTGGGAATCTGCTGGTGGTTTTTCTCCTACAATTGGTATCATTGGTGCTGTATTAGGTTTGATTCAAGTTATGCAGAACCTTTCTGACCCATCAAAACTTGGTGCAGGTATTGCGGTTGCATTCGTTGCTACTGTATATGGTGTAGGGGCTGCAAACTTAATTTTTATTCCTTTTTCTACAAAATTAAAAACAAAATTTAAGAAAGTTTCCTTGAAAAAAGAAATGATAATAGAAGGCATCTTGTCAATCCAAGCAGGAGAATCACCTGCATTGATTGAAAGAAAATTACAAGCATATATACTTGATAGTCACATGAAAGAAGAAGCATAGGATTATGGCGAGAAAGAAAAAACCAGAAGAACATGAAAACCTTGAGCGTTGGCTTGTATCTTACGCCGATTTTATGACACTTCTTTTTGCAACATTTGTTGTACTTTATGCATTATCACAGCTAAATGTTAATGAATTCAAAAAAGTGGAAGAATCATTGCGTAAAGCATTTTCAGTGCAATCATTGCTTGATGGCGGCAGTGGTGTTATGTCACAAGGGGAATCAATTGTTGATGCTAATGCAGCAAACTCAGTTATTGATTCTTTAATGATGGAATTTATCAGTCAAAAATATGAACAAGAATCCTATGAACAAATAAAAAAACAAATTGATGATATGAACAAAGGCGGTACACTATCAAATGTATCAGCAATAATCGACGAAAGAGGATTGGTTATAATCATATCAGACAAAGATGTTCTTTTTAAATCAGGATCAGCTGAACTAACAGACGAAGCAAAAAAAATTCTCGAAAAAGTCGGCAAACTTATTGTTGAAAGATTTGCCATGCACATAATAAAAGTAGAAGGCCATACAGATAAAGTTCCCGTAACAGGTAGATACCCTTCTAACTGGGAATTATCTTCTGCAAGAGCTTCATCTATTGTCAGATACCTTATTGACAGATTCAAAATCATGCCAAACTTGATGGCCGCAATAGGATATGCAGATACAAGACCTGCTGACAAAGGAACAGATGCATCTTCATTAGCAAAAAACAGAAGAGTTGAAATAGTTGTACAAAGAAATCAATTCAGACACCTTGATCACTTCCAAAACTCTTTCTTAAAAATGGATAAAGTTGAACAACAACGAAGAAGAAATGAGCAAATAAAAATAATAAAAGAAATAGACCACCAAGAAATGGAATCAATTGGAGAAGATGTAAGAAACAACTCACTGATTGAAGACAGCACATCATTCTTGGATGAATCAAAGAGACTTGAAAACTTATCAACACCAAATTAATCAGAACTGTTTAGAATTTTTATTTTTATCATATAATAAGTTTAGTCTGGTATTATTTTAAAAGGTATATGCATTGCAAAATATCAAACTAACTAGATATATAATAATATCGCTGATTTTGGGTATAGTTGTCGGAGTGTTATTTCCAAAATTTGCAGTAAAGTTGTCCCCTTTAGCCATGATGTTTTTAAACATGGTTAAGATGATTATTGCACCGCTGTTATTTGCAACACTGGTAATAGGTATAGCAGGCCACGGTGACATAAAAAGTCTTGGAAAAATAGGAATAAAAACAATTGTATATTTTGAAATAGTTACAATTGCGGCATTGGTAATAGGCTTGGGTGTAGGACATTTTACACAACCAGGAGCAGGACTTGAAAATCTTACAACAAATGTGTCTTCAACATATATGGACGCAGTAACAGCAATGGGACATAGTTCTGCACATACATCGCTGAGAGATTTAATTATAGATATCTTCCCTTCAAGCGTTGTTAAATCAATGGCAGAAGGCAATCTTCTACAAATAGTAGTATTCAGCTTATTTTTTGCACTGGCGATATGTGCTGTCGGTCAAAAAGCAAAACCAATGATGGATTTGTTAAATTCATTGTCTGAAATAATGTTCAAATTTACTGAATACGTAATGTGGTTTGCACCAATGGGTGTATTTGCTGCAATAGCAAGTACAATAGGCAGCAGTGGAATCGGCATACTTAGAAATTACGTAAAAATAGTATTTTCTTTATATTTTGCACTTATTTTATTCTTGATTTTCATAATACTAATCGTATGCAAAATAGTAAAAATTCCTGTATTGGGTTTGATAAAAACATTGAAAGACCCTGCTCTTTTGGCATTTTCTACAGCAAGTTCCGAAGCAGCATTACCTAAAGCTATGGAACAAATGGAAAAGTTTGGCGTACCTAAGAATATTGTAGGTTTTGTAATGCCTACGGGATACACTTTCAACCTTGATGGAAGTACACTATATCTTTCCATGGCAGTTTTGTTTGCAACTCAACTTGTTGGTATAGATTTATCATTGCAGCACCAACTTATAATAATGTTTGCTCTAATGTTCACAAGCAAAGGTGTTGCCGGCGTTCCAAGAGCAGCACTTGTAGTACTTGCAGGAACATTATCAAGTCTAAACTATCCGTTAATTGGGGTAGCTATCTTACTTGGTATAGACCAAATTCTCGACATGGGTAGAACAACAGTAAACCTTGTAGGTAACTGTATTGCAACCATTTTTATTGCAAAATGGGAAAATGAATTTGACTATGAAAAAATGAATGCATATCTTGAATCAAAAGATATATAATTTTTTATGGTTGTTGTATAATAAACTGGTAAAGACAAATGTGATTGGCGGGTCCTATGCTTCAAATTTTCAAAACTCAGGAAGACAAAACCTTAAAAGAACTTTCTATTACAGAATTTGAGCAAGGCTCTTGGTTTAATTTAATAAAACCTACTGCAGACGAGATTAAAGATGTTGCCAATGCATTAAACATAGAAGCTGATTTTCTAAGAGACTCATTAGACTCTGAAGAACGCTCTCGTATAGAATTAGATGATGACAAACTATTGATCATCACAAACGTGCCGGTAATGGAAGATGAAAACAGCTTTGATACATTACCTCTTGGTGTTATTATGACGCCTGACAATATCGTAACAGTATCTTTAAAAGAAAACAGAATCATATCCTTCTTTAACCAAGATACGGCTAAATTATTTAATACTGCAGATAGAACAAGATTTTTATTCCAAATATTATTCAGATCAACAAAATTCTATTTAAGATATTTAGAACACATCAACAGACATACAGAAAAAATAGAAGTTGATTTAAAAAGAACAATGAAAAATAAAGCATTGTTTCAATTGCTCGATGTACAAAAATCACTCGTTTACTTCACTACAGCGTTAAAAGACAACGGCAGAGTTTTGGAGAAATTAAGCAGATTTAAAAAATTCCAGGGATTTTCAACCTTTATGGAATACAATGAAGAAATCGAAGACCTAATGGAAGACGTAATCATCGAGAATAAACAGGCTGTTGAAATGGTAGAAATGCACAGAAACATTCTTGAAAGCATGATGGATGCATTTGCTTCTATTATTTCTAACAACTTAAACATAGTTATGAAGTTTTTGACTTCAGTAACAATCATTTTGGCAATACCTACAATGGTTGCCAGCTTTTGGGGAATGAACGTAAACGTTCCAATGGCGCACATGCATTATGCGTTTTTAGGGATACTGCTCTTTTCACTTGTCCTAGCAGGCATTATAGCTATAATTCTTGCACGTAAAGGACTATTCTAATTAAATAAAAATATATTTTAAGATATTGTAACAATATCTTATTTTTTAGACCATGATTAGCAAAATATTTTTTGTTTAATCTTAATACATGTAGTCAATGTGTTTGTGAGGTATAACCGTGAATATTCACTCTTTGAATGCAACAAATCCAGTAAAAAAATCTAAACCCAGCTTTTCAGGACAAGTACTTACAAAAGATGTATATGGTAACCCCATATACAAATTTAATGCGCCAAATGCTCCTGAAGGAACAAAGCTTGAACTTGCTGTTATGACTTTGGATAAAGATGGAAACTACAGCATTCACCAAGGCTCTGAAAAAACAATTCCGATGAAATCAGGTTTTGAAAGCACAATCGTTTATGCAGACGACTTAAACCTTTCTAAAGACGCATTACTCGGTTATAGAATAATATACCCTCACGCAATACCTTTATCGGAAAGAAATGAATTTAAAGATAACAGTATGAAGGGTGATCATGGTTACACTATAGCTATACCTCTCAGCAAGGCAAACCCATCTCGACCTAAAGTAATGGAACATATTTTTATTGATTCATTTAACGTTAAAAACCAAAAATCACTTCATACAAAGAGAAACCACTTTAACGTTTTAGGCGGAACAATAAACTCTGTTAATGAAAAAATTCCAGAACTTTCAAAAGCAGGCTTTACAGACATACTTGGCAACCCTATTATCGGTCAAGACAACAAATCAAGCCAAGGATACTGGACTACAAACCCATATCAAATAACAAACAATTTAGGCAACATAAAAGATTTTAAAAACTTGTTAACAAACATGTTTGCTCACGATATGAAGTGGACTATCGACGGTGCTTTCGTAAATGAAGGTATTGAAGGCATACACATAAAAGATATGATGAACTGGCAGTACGACAGTCCATTTGTACATTTCTTTGAAACAAAAGACTTAGATAATTTATCTCCAAGATTCGGTGTTTTATCAAAAAATCCAGAAGTAAACAAACACACACATATACAAATAGTAAACGGACCTTACAAAATAGTCTTTGAAAAAGACGGTGACAGATACAAAGAAAAAGAAATCAAACGTAACTCTGTTGACCCAACAAGACCAACATACATCCAAATGTTTGACGACAGACTAGCATCAGAACGTCAAATGTCCGGAGAGTTTATATTTGATGTATACGACAATAAAGACACAGGTGATAATCACGAAATATCAAACTACAGAGATTCTGTACAAGCTTATCACGCAAGAGTTACACCTAGAGAAGTCGAAGACAACTACAGAAAATATAAAGAAGCAAAACATTACCAAAAAGATGTTGAGTTTAAAAATAGCTTAACAAGATGGAAAGGTTTTGAACTTGTAGAATCAAATAAAGACAGTGGAATCTCTCTATGGGTAGGTAACAGTGATATTTCTAAAAAAAGATTCATAATGCCTGAATCATCAATGTATTACCAAAACTTGCCTGAAAACTTAAAACCAGTTGTTAAGGCAGCACAATATCAAGTTCAAGATGATACAGTACAAGTGGGTAAATTTTGGACTCAAGAAGTTGAAAAAACATTAACTGAATACATTGCAAAAGAAATTGGCGATAAAATCGCTGATAAAATGAACTACAAACAAGCTATAGAAGCTCTTGTAAAAGAAAAGAAACTTCCTGAAAGTGCCAAATTAATACTGGAAGAAGAAGATGGCGTAAGCTCATTAGATAACATTCTTACAGAAGATATTTTTGGAACAGGAAGAAACTACAAATTAAAAGAAGTAAAAAGACCTGAAAATATCACTGATGGAATGATGAGCTATCCGCTTGAAGCAATAGAGTTTTCTCCAGACCTGGTAAGCGTGTTTGCTTATCCTTACATTAAAAACTTAGCAGTAACTGAAGATACTATCGGATTATCAAGATACGATATGTATAAAATGGGTGACGAATACTATAATCAAGTTCCAGAAAAATACAGAGAAACATACAAAAAAATGGATTCTCTACTTGCTAATGAGTACTCAAATCTTGCTGTTACAATTTTAGAAAATTTAGAAGAAAAATTAGATAGAAAATTACTTTACGAAAATAAAAACTTAACAACAGAAGGTGAAGAAATTTATTCATTGATAGCATCAGACATTGTTAAATTTTTAACAGTATCAGCTTTAGCACCTAAAGTAGAGCCTCAATATGATGACAACATGCTCTACTATGATACTAAAGAATTGCAAAAAATCGATTTAAATTCATTAAACTTGCAATATGAAACTACACCTGAAACAACAGCACTAAGATTAATGGAAAAAATCGAATCAGGTTTAGAATCACTAAGCGAAAATAAAAATAAAATAGACTTATTCACAAACAGCTTAGCAGAACGACTTGAGCACGTAAACTCAGACACTTATAACGTAGCAAAACTTATCATTGAAAAAACAGAAATTGGTCTTAACTGGAGAATAGACGCATCTAAAGACATAGGAGACCCTGATTCTGAAAATGATGGCATATTCACAAGAGAAGAAAATATTGATGCGGTAAACAAATTCTGGAATAAATTTAATACAGGTGTCAATGAATACAACCCAAGTGCCTTCAAAATAGGAGAGTTAACAGACTGGGGCTCTGGTGTAATATCAAGCTTTTTAAATAAAACAAAATTTGACGCAACATCAGAATATGAATTTTTGTACTCTACATTGCCAAGATTATTCGGTGCAACAGATGAAGGAACACACTTAGATAACTTTGCAAAAGAAATAGATGAAAAATTATTTACTAAACAAAACAGTCTAGGTTTTTTTGACACAGGTACACTAGACTATATCAACTTTGCACACAAATTTGCAGGAAACCATGATAAACCTAGAATT
This sequence comes from Candidatus Gastranaerophilales bacterium, assembly GCA_944326545.1. Lineage (GTDB taxonomy): Bacteria > Cyanobacteriota > Vampirovibrionia > Gastranaerophilales > Gastranaerophilaceae > Limenecus. Next base: position 25,263 of record CALVEH010000003.1, read on the forward strand.
TTGCATTTATTTGCAACAGAACCTGGAAACTTATATCAAAAACATAAGATAACAGACAGAGCCGGAGAAATGGCTAAAACGATTGCAGACAGAGGCATGAAAAAGTCTTATGAATTCAATCAATTAAGCGAAAATCTTCAAAAAGCAATGTTCCAAGCAAATTATAATTTAAAACACGGAACTTACCACAAAGACGGACAAAAAAAATCATTTGATCCAGAAAAATATGGTTCAAGACCATTTGATTTCAACATAGATGATGTTATAAACGAAGCTATTGAAATTGATAAAGATTTCAAAAACTTTGCAACAAACCCAGCTAACAGAGATCAAATTAACAGATTAAAATCTAATATCTTGTATGAAATCTTAAAACCAGCCCTTGCTAAATATAAAGCAATGTGGTTTGTAATGAACGCATTACCAGGTACACCAACAAACTATGCTGGTGACGAACTTGGTATGACAGGCTGGGAATACTTTGCAAAAAATGAAGAACAAGAAAACAGAAATGCCCTTCGTTGGGACAGATTAACAAATCCGAACTGTACATTCTTAAAAGAATACAAAGAACAAATGGATGCAATCACGCAAATAAGAAAAAAAGAAGCAGCTTCTGCATTGGTAAACGGTACAACTTTAAAATTAAAAGACCAACCAATACCGGATAACGGACCTGCTTTAACATTGTACAGATACAATGATAAAACTGATGCAATTTGTGTATTGCACAACACTGGATTTGGCGGAGATCCGGATAACTACCCAAGGGGTGAAGTATTTATAAACAGAATTGATTTGGGTGGATTGCCTGATGGATTAAAAGAAGGCACTATTTATGTTGATGTAATGAATCCAAAAGACAAATACAAAGTAACTAATCCGTATGAAATCAAAAAAGTAAACAACAACGATACTAACAAAATTGAAGAAAGCATCAACATACACAATTCAGGATTAATTTTAGTCAGAGAAGAAGGTTTCAATGGCAAAAAAATGTCATTTAAAGGACAAATTGAAAATCCGAATGTAAAACTTGCTAATACAAAATATAATTTTTCTTACATGCAAAAATAATTAAACAATTGCTAAAGAAATAATTTTAGGTTAATATAATATAGCCGTGCTCCACGGGGACTTGGCGGATCTCTCGACCCGAACGCTTATGCGGGGTGCAGAGCCTGCTGTGAGGCTTATGTGGAAAGGCGTAGTTTTATATTTGTTGATGATTGCTCAAAATTTTTCGGCAAAAGCAATCGAACCGTGTCAGATCAGGAATGAAGCAGCACTAAGATTTAACTTTTGGGTGAAGAACTTTTGAGAGGGAGATAAGTATAAGATGAAACTTTGACTCATATGTCGATAGGCAGAGGCACGGCTTTTATTTTTTTGTTGCTTTTATTTATATTTTATTTATTCATATAAAAAGATATTCGTTTTATAAATTTTCTAATTAAAATTATTTCAAATTAATTAGAAATTAAAATTTTTCAAAAAAAATTATTATAAAAAAACAAAAATAAAATAAAAAATAAAACAAAAAAACTCTAAAAAGAAAACCCGAATATTGCCACTATACAAGGGATTCCAGAAAACGCGAAATAAAAAAAATTCAAAATAAAATAAAAAAAATTTTTTATTAAATTTTTATATTAAGTTTGTAAAAAAATTTTTAATCCTCTTGTACTAAGCGGCATGGTCAATTGTAAAACATATTTTACAAAAAATGAGTTGTATAAAACAATTTATCTTAGTATTATAAATTCAACGGGAATTGAGAAAGAGGTGATGGCTGATTCCGGGGATTATGAAATCGTGGAAAATGAAAAAGAAAACTTTATTGGGAAGTAAAATTAAACACAAAAGAAAATGAAAAATTAAGGTTTTAGGCTACTAGCTTTGGGGATATACAAAATTGGGAAGAGAAAAAGATTAAAAAAATTCTGTCAAAAGTAGACAGAATTTTTTGTATTATAAACATTTAAAAAAATTTATGCTTGTATTAGAATAGAAACATAACTTGAAAATTTAATAATCAAAAAATTATCGGGACACTCTGCCGAACAAAACATAACTAAATGTTATGTTTTGAGAGAGGAAGCAGCTTAGCTGCGCTAGTCCCAAAGGATTGAAAATTTAATAATCAAAAAATTATCGGGACACTCTGCCGAACAAAACATAACTAGATGTTATGTTTTGAGAGAGGAAGCAGCTTAGCTGCGCTAGTCCCAAAAGATTGAAAATTTAATAATCAAAAATATCGGGACGTAGCGCAGCTTGGTAGCGCACTACCTTGGGGTGGTAGGGGTCGCAGGTTCAAATCCTGTCGTTCCGATATTTTTTTGTGTTTGTTCGCAGGTTCCACGTTTCGGATTTTTTACGTACTGCGTACTCAAAAATCTCTCACCTGATCCTGATTCGTACGGCTCATTCTTCGCCTACGACTCAAGACAAATCCTGTCGTTCCGATATTTTTTTGTGTTTGTTCGCAGGTTCCACGTTTCGGATTTTTTAGATATAAAAACGCTAATTTATAAAAGAAAGACTTTGATAACACAAAGTCTTTCAGCAACTTAATTACAAATAAAAGCAATACAATTTACAAACATTTAATATCCATAGGCTTCAACTGTAACTTTTTTATAACCAATAATATTTCTCGTATAAGTATCATAAAAAGCAAGACTTCTAATTTTGCCATTATTCATCGCATCTTTTATTCCGCATTTGCCAAGTGCTACAAGAGCGAAATAACTGGTACAAGTAGCAGTACCTTTTTTATATGGCCCGGCATTACTTGAACCGGAACCGGGTTCAGTTGCATTCTTATACAACAAGCCATAGGAACTTTCTGCCATAACAGGCAAAGCTGCTGAAAATCCTAAACATACAAAGCACAATAATACTAACATTTTTTTCATACCTAACTCCTTAAAAAATAAACACTACCAGATGACATGATAACCTAACATAGCAACATCGCCAAGTAATTATGCAAAAAAAATAATTAAAATTTACCTAAAAACTCATCTAATGAAACTACGCAATCTATTTCTTGTGCAGCAATTTTGTCTTTATATATGTATTCATAAGACTTGTTTTTATTAAAAAACTTTTTTAATGCAGCAGGAGTGCCGTATCTTAAATGCAAAGCATCAATAACACATTCTAAAAATTTTATAGGATTCTTTGGTAATTTATCGTAGTTACCATTTTTAAACATAAAAAATTTATTTTGATTTCTTATAAATAATTTTTTTAAGTCCAAATTCTTTGTAGAAATTTTTAAAACAACATTATCACTACCTGTACTAATATGGGCTATTAGCATGTCTTTAAGATTTTCATTATTAACAAAAGCTTTTGACCATTGATTAATATAATTATTTTTTTCAACAGTAAAAACAGCCTGTTTATTAAGAATTCTATCGTGATTTTGTTTAATGACACCATCACGAAGTATATTGCGGTAATTTTCAGTAGTAGTCAAATGATACAAATAATCAGGTATATTTTTTCTTAAAAAGCCAATTTTCATAAAATTCATTCTAGGTAAGACCTTTAATCAAAAACTTTTACAAAAATAAAGTAGAAAAATAATAAAAATTGCTATTAAAAAAAGTATAGTCAAATTATTTTATGTTAAAATTGCTATATAACTTAAACAATTTGTCGGGATGTAGCAAGGACTCCGTTTGGAACGATTAAGTATCGTTACAAATGGAGGTAGGCGAATCAGAAAGCTTGCTTTGTGTGAGCCGTATTAGAATTACCAAACTACGCCTGACATAAAAAACTAAATAATTCGTCGGGATGTAGCGCAGTTTGACTCTGCCGAATAAAAATAACTAAATGTTATTTTTATGAGAGGTAGCACCGTAGGTGCGCTACCCTATGAGAAACTAAATAATTCGTCGGGATGTAGCGCAGTTTGGTAGCGCACCGTGTTCGGGTCGCGGGGGTCGCAAGTTCGAATCTTGTCATCCCGACCATTTAGAAAAAAGGCTTCAATTTCTTGAAGCCTTTTTAAATTAATAAATTAATTTATTTTAATCAACAATGTCACAAAGGAATTTGCATCTATAAAAGAATCCTCATATTTGTTAGTTAGATTTTCCATCGCATCAGTATAATAAATTCCATTATTTTTTATAGATGTTTTAAATTCAATCTTTTGTTTAATATCTGACTTGTTTAAAAATCTTATTATCAAATCACCATTTTGTGATAATTTTGCGGTACTCAAAAGAATATTTGAATTACCAGAAGAAATGCAATCATCAAAACTTTGTAAATCAGCTTCTAATAGAATAGAAGATTGATAGAACTTTTCAACATCGGACTCAAAATCTTTTATATCATTTTTAAAACCAATAGCAAACCTTGCAGAATTATCACCTATTAATTGCAAATCAGGAGTTGGCAAAGGCGGGCCTGCTGGAGTTCCCCTTGTTGGATTATGTGGATTAGAAATAGTACCTGTTGAACGGAGCAATGTAAGTCTCAATTTGTTTTTAAATACTTCGTATTCTTGCAAACCTTCTGTAATAAATCCAACATCTTTAGTAAATAACAATTTTTGAAACGGAGCGGTATTATGTTTTAACTCAATACCTCTTGGAGCAGGAATCAATGAATAAATATCATAATCCGCATCAAAAGTTCTTTTTACATATCCTGCTAAATCATCAGAGACCGTTTCTGTCACAGGATTATCAAGATTAAACTCAACTTGCAAAATATGGTCTTTGCTTTTGTTATTCCAATTTAAATTAAACTCAATAAAATCATTTTGATTTTGTAGAACAACATCTAATTTTAAAATATGTTTTTTTACTTTTTTGGAACGTCCTGTATCATTTGAAAACTCAGGTATAAAAATTTCAAAAGTAAGCTCTAAAATTGATTGTATGTGACCTTCTTGTTTAATCTTAGAACGCAATAATTTTGAATTAATCGACTTGTCATTTTTTAATGCACCAAAATTATAACTGTCACCAATATCAGCTCTATCAATAAAATTAATAAAATTCTTGTATATTTTATTTTTTAACTTATCTTTTAAGAACAATACGCCATTTTGAACCTCAAGAGAAATTTTGGCATTTTCAATATGGTTATTAGAAATTTTAAGTTCAGAGTTTTTATTCAAATTGTTATTATCAATTTTTTGAATAGAGAAAGGTTTTATATCTTTTAAATCAACTAAATATTCATATAAATTTGTATAATCCTCAGTTATAGGAATTTGGTTGATATCGTAAACTTTACACAAAGGAAAACCCTTTTGCGTAGATAAAAGTTGAGCGTTATAAAATTTATCTAACTTTTTATCTGTTTTAATTTTTAATGCACCGCTAAAGGTAAAATTAGAAAGATTTATAACAGAAAGAGAATTGTTTGAATACAAATTTCTTCTTATAGAATTTAAAACAGCATTAGAGGCCTCTGAGACCTTTTTAAAACGCATTTTGTTTTCTTTATGAACATTATCAACACTACAGCCATAAATACTGTCATGAGGATGATTTTTAATTAATAATTTGTAAATATAATCAATCTCATTTTGATAATTATTCTTTTTATCCAATAAAGAACAAAAAGCTTGTAAAGGCTGAATAAAACGAGATAATTGCCACTGATAAATTGAATTTTGTTGTTTTAAATCAATTCTCGAAGAATATACTCCGGGCAAGATAAAATTACGTTTTGTATCTCTAAACTCAGTATTTATATTTTTCTTATAATTGTTGTTTACTTTTTCTAAATATTCAAAAGGAGTAGACAGAATAATCTCATAATCATCTAAATACTTTGAAACTTCTTTAATTTGATTTTTTATATCAGAAGCAGCAGCAAGATGATCAGCCCCAAGTGGCAACAAGATAAAGTCAGAAGAATACTTGGAAATTCTATCCAGTGTTCTTTTCAACATTGCAGCCTTTTTTTCATAAGAAACAGGAGCACTAAAATAATCGTGAAAATATCCTTCAATAAGATAAGTTGATTTAAGCCCCCTAAATAAAAATTCAGATTCTAACTCCCCGAGTCCTCTCCAAAATACAGCGTTTTTAATATCAAAATATTTGACAATCTGAGGAATATAACAACTATGACCAAAAGTATCAGCATGATAAGCAATAAAATCATTGCACCCAAAATCATTAGAATATTTTATACCCAACTGCAAATTTTTAATTAAGGACTCAGCATCAACAAGAAAACTGTCAGTAGAACAAAAATACGGTCCAATAAAAAGTTTTTTATCGGCTATTAATTTTCTTACAGCACTTTCAGATTGTGGTTTTATTTCCAAATAATCTTCCAAAGCCAAGGTTTGACCATCAAAATAAAAAGTCTCAAGCTCATTGCTGAGCAACTTATTTATGACATCATCAAAAACCTCAACTAATCTGAGTCTAAACTCTTCAAATTCTCTGTACCACTCTCTATCCCAGTGTGTATGTATGTATGCAAAAACTTTCTTTTTCATAATCCAATATTAATGTATATATTTATTTACGCAAAAAAATTAAACAAAGTTTACCAAGTTTTACATCTATGTAATTTAAAATATAATGTTGCCATGAAAAAAGCATTAACAATAGCAATACTTTTAGCTATATTTTGTGTCGTCGCATTCTTTTCATTAAACAAACCCAAAACACACAAAGTTTTGAAAGTGCTGAGCTGTACAGAGTTTTACGTTGACTTTAACGACAATGAAATATCTGACACAAACGAACTTGTTCAGCTCAAACAATATGATACAGAACCACAAAATTATAGCCAAGCCGATATATTAAAACTCAACTATCTTGGCAAAAATTTTGCCACGCAAAAATTGCTAAACCAAAATGTAGAAATAATCAAAAACGAAAAAACAAGCGTATTAATCGAAAATTCAAACGAAGATTATACCGAACTTATAGAAAATAAAGGCTACGTAGTAACAGAAACAAATAAAGAAACTGTTTCTAAAAATATAAAATACGCAACTACACTCAACCTTGTAAGCTATAACTCAAAAAGTAACAAATATCACAAACTCGACTGCAAATACGCAGCTAGTTCGCCAAATATAGAAATAATTCCACAAAAACAATTACCCAAATCAGCACAGCCCTGCAAAAACTGTTTTAAAAAAGAGGAAAATAAATCAACCAAAAACCAAAATCATAAAGAAAAAACAAAATACCCTCGTGAAGTTTACGAAAAATACGCCCCAATATACAAAGACAATTATATTGAACTGTACGTAACTGATTTTACAAAATACTATTACCCATCAACAAAATGCCTTACAACAGCTTGTAAATCACTGTTGAATGAAATAAACAACGCTAAACAATCCATTGATTTTGCAATATATGGTATAGATAGACAACCCGAAATAACAAAAGCTATTTTAAATGCACAAAAAAGAGGAGTAAAAATTAGGTTTGTTTACGATACGAACAAAAACGGATCAACTATTTATAAAGAAACAGTTGAATTAGCACAAAAAATCAAAACCAATAAAAGAGACATTGACTACGCAGACTCCATATTGCAAGAAGAAACAAAATCAGTCAAAGACGCAATTATGCATAACAAATTTTTTATCTTTGACAATAAAAAAGTATGGACTGGCTCTGCGAACATTACATACACAGATTTATCAGGGTTTAATGCAAATTCTGCAGTACTAATAAAATCAGAAATTATAGCAAAAATATTTCTTAAAGAATTTGAGCAGATGTACAACGGAAAATTCCACGCATATAAAGATCAAACCGTTGAAAACACGACAACTTTGGATAAATCAAAAATATCTGTATACTTTTCTCCTCAAGATAAAATAATAACAAAGCATGTTATATCACTTATTAATGATGCACATAAGTATGTTTATATCCCTGTTTTTGTAATAACACACAAAGGATTCAACACAGCACTACTTAACGCAAAAAGCAGAGGCGTCGATGTAAAAGTCATCGTTGACGCAACATCTGCAAGTCAAAAATATTCATCTGTAAAATTTTTGAGAGAAAACAAAATACCGGTAAAAGTTGAAAACAGGGCAGGTAAAATGCATATGAAATCAATAATAATTGATGATAAATATTCAATAATAGGTTCAATGAATTTTACAAAAAGCGGAGAACGATATAACGATGAAAATATTTTAATAATAGAAAATCATCAACTAACACAATCATTCAAAAAAGAATTTTTACATTTTTGGTCATCAATCCCAGAAAAATGGTTGTACAAAAACCCTGGAGCAGAATCACACAATTCTATCAATTCTTGCTATGACGGAGTTGATAATGATTTTGACGAAAAAACAGACATGATGGATGACTCTTGTAACTTCAAATTAAGAAAACAAAATCTCCCCACAAAGACTAATCAATTAACTAATGTTAAAGATTAGTCATAATTATGATTTATTGTAAAATATAAGTATGTTTAAAAAATTTTTACTAATAATTTTTATATTCATAATCAACATTTTTAATTGGGCAGGAGCAACAGAGGTTTACAAAATTAATTCGATTAACTTTGACAACTCTGACAATGTAGTTTTTCTTGGCTCTTCATCAAATGTTCAATACATAAATGTAAAATCAATGAAACTGTCAAATCCGGACAGAATCTGTTTTGATGTAGAAAATGCAGTATTAACAAGACCAAATACCAGTTGGACCTTTAAAAACAGTGACATAAAACAATTTAAAATTTCACAATTTACAACAAATCCAAATGTGGTAAGAGTTGTTATAACATACAATAAAAACTTCAATGTTAACAAACTCAGACTGCATCGAGTAGATAACAATATAATAATTTCATATAACAAACATCTTTTTACCCAAAGTGACCTGAGAAATGTTTATAATGATGAAAAATCTACCGAAAATTACTATGAATATACAACATTCACAGAAGATGAAAAAAATACACAATCAACACAAGCAACCAATAATGTTAGAACACCTGAAGCAATAGCTGTACAAAAAGCATTTAACTCCAAAGGTGAACTGATAAAGCCGGATGCTTCTAAAATTTTAATTAAAGAACAGCCCGTCTCAAAGTTAAAATCGGCATTTTATGTAAATAGAATAGATGTAAAACGTGGCAACGCTCTTATAAGAGGTATCGGCTCTATTTCAATAGAGAAGCCTTTTATTATGACTAATCCGGACAGACTCGTTTTTGATTTACCAAACACATACGTTGCGCAAGATATCCGCAATCAAGAATATGTACTTGCAGAAAACGAAACAATAAAAATCGGTCAATTCGAACCAACAAAGGCAAGAATTGTAGTCACAACAACAGAACCTGACAAATTCAGACCAATATATTCATACGACTCTCAAAGTATATTTTTAGCCCACGATGCAAGAATACTAGGGCTCAAACTTTATGACAAAACATCAGCAATATATACATATAGCGCAAAAAAAATTGATGACACAAAAGATGCTTTGCAATTTACATTCACAGAGCCAATAATCCACTCAATTAAAAAATTTGATAACAGGGTAGAAGTAAATCTATACAACTGCTCAGGCTTTAATCACGAAGCTTATAAAAAGAATCTTAACTCAGAAGTGTTAGCAAAGTTAAGAACAGAAGCTCTTCCAACTTACGGGATAAAACTCATAATACCTATTGGAAAAACATCCCAAATTAATTTTAAACAAAGCTTTGATAACAAACGCCTTGCTTTGGTTATAGAAACTCCAAAAGACACAACAATAAACAAATCAGGGCCATTGTTTATAAAACGAAATCCAAATGTAAAAACAATAGTTATCGATGCAGGCCACGGTGGCACTGATGTGGGTGCAACAAGAGAAGGCATATACGAAAAAGACATAACTTTGGATATGTCAAAACGATTAGAAAAAATTCTGGATAAAAAAGGCTACAATGTCTTGATGATTAGAGATAAAGATACATATGTATCACTACAAGACAGAGTGAAGTTCACTGAAGACAATGGCGGAGACTTATTCATCAGTATTCACGTTAACTCAAGTGTTACACCTGATGGAGTAGGACTTGAAACGCATTATTTCACTCCACAGTCATACGAATTTGCACAAATTGTACACAAAGAGTTTGCAAACGCAATAAAATCAAAAGATAGAGGATTGTTTAAGTCTAGATTTTATGTTATTAAAAATACAACCTGCCCTTCTATACTTGTAGAAACAGGTTTCATCTCAAATCCTGAAGAAAGACAGGAACTTATGACTTCAGAACGAAGACAAAAAACAGCTGAAGCAATAGCTAAAGGAATACAGAAATATTTGGGTAAAGATTAATGGAAGGTTTTGAAAACAAAAATAGAGATTATGCTATTGGAGTGATGGATTCCGGAGTTGGAGGTTTAACCGTTTTAAAGCAGCTTCTTAACGTTATGCCGGAAGAAAGCTATATCTATTTTGGAGATACTCAAAATTTGCCATATGGAAGCAAATCAAAAGACGAGCTTATAAAAATCGTTAAAGAAATTTTTGAATTTTTTGAAACTCAAAACGTAAAAGCAGTAGTTTTAGCTTGTAATACTACTTCTGCAACAGCGTATGAAGAATTGAAAGACAAATACTCCTTTAAAATCTACCCTCTCATACAAAGTGTAGCAAAATGTATTGCCAAAGATAAAAGTATAGAACGACTTGGAGTTATGGCAACAGAAGCTACTGTTAAAACCCAAACATACACTAAAGAATTTAGGAAAAACAATCCAAACATAAAAATCATAGAACAAGCTTGTCCTCTATGGGTACCAATAGTAGAAAAAACTCTCACACAATATGATGAAAAGCAAATTATGACAGATTATTTAAAAGATATAATTGCATTCAATCCCCAAAAAGTTATACTCGGCTGCACACATTATCCATATTTGATTGATACAATATCAAAATACGCAAAAAGAGAACTTTTCATAAACCCTGCAAAAATATTTGCAGAGTATATTAAAGAAGACCTAACATTAAATGATATGAGAACAACAAAAGAACAAAGTTCTGTTCACTACTGCGCAAGCTCTGATCCTGAACATTTTAAGCACAATGCGCAGATGTTTTTACAAATAGAAGAAGAACCTGAACTTGTAGAATTATAAACTTTTGTTAAGAATAGGCAATTATGGAAGAGAAAAATACTTTATTAAAGTATGAAAGCTCTCTCTTCTTATTTAAATTTTAAGACCCGATAGGGTCTTTTTTTTATGCAAAAATATCAGCTAAAAGCTCGTTATATACATCAATAGTTATGTGACAAATAGCAAGTCTTCTGTCTACAAGGCTTTTAATTGTGGCTTCAAAACATTTAAACATTGCTTTATTAAGGCCATTTTCTTGCTTAAGCAACTCAAGACACTCATTGCGAAAAGCTAACTCTCTTGTTCTTGCTTCAATTTTATCAGCAAGAAAAATAACTTTTTCAAAATCAGACATTTTACATCTGCCAAGTGTGTGCCATCTTATCGCGTCTAAAATCTCAGAATCAGAAACATTAAACTGAGTCTTGGCAAGATAAGCACTTACAGGAGCATGCAAAGTTTTATAATTAAGCAACTCACACTTTTGAACTTCTGGAATATGTTCTTTGATTATTTCAAGCAATTTTTCATTAGAAAAACATTTTGCCGCATCATGTAAAAGCCCTGCAAGTCTTGCTTTTTCAACATCCATATCAAACATTTCAGCAAGCTCAACAGCAGCTTCCATAACACCTAAAGAATGGATATATCTTTCTTCAACAAGATTATCTTTCAGCCAGTTTTGAATATCCTCAATTTTAATATCTGTATAAACCATATTTATCAATGTACTTTTCTACCTCTTTCGGAACCAGTGTTTTGATAGGAATACTATTTGTTACGTTATTCCTAATCTGAGTTGATGAAATGTCATAAAAAGGCATATTCATCATTTTGTAATTATATCCCTTTTCTTTAAGATTTTGCAAACAGATTTTATCTTGCTCAAGTTGCTTTTCATCCTCTCTTACAAAGAGTATAAACTCAAGCATATCTTTTAACTTATCTGACTCATACCAAGTTTCGATATTTTTAAAAGCATCAGTTCCGATAATAAAATTTATTTTACCTTCTACATCGTATATATCGTAGAGCTCCTTAACTGTAAGATAAGTATAAGACTTTCCTCCACGCAAATATTCAATATCAGAAACTTCCAAGTATTCTTTATCTTGAACAGCCAATTCTGCCATCTGCAAACGATGATATGCTAAATCTCTATCAAGAGTTTTGTGAGGAGGATTTGCAGCAGGAATCACAAGAATCTTATCAAACTTAAACTGTTTTTTGGCGTACTCACAGACCTTAAGATGTGCATTATGAATAGGATTAAACGTACCTTGAAAAAGGCATAACTTCATAGAAAACTCCCATTTATCTTGAAGGAATAATATCTTTGTAGTGCACTTCTTCAACAAGAGCAAGAATTTTATTTATAAAACTCTTATATGCTGCTCTGTCAGCCTCACCTGAAAGAATAATATCTGCATTCAATGCAGTAGGATGTATATAGATTTTTGCCTTTGATGAAGCATTTTCATAAACTTCATCTGCAGAATCACCCAACCCTCTTGCCTGAGCTCTTTCATAGAATCTTGTTTTTTGTACATCATGCGATACATCAACATAAATCTTAAAATCGAATGCATCAACAACTTTTTCTGTTAAAGTAAAAAGACCTTCTGAAATTATGATCTTTGATGGTTCCGCCTTTGTGACATTGTCACGTCTTATTGCAGTACCTGACATATCATACTTAGGAAGATAGACTGTATCTCCAAATAAAAGCTGTTTGATATGTTTTTTCATCAATTCCAACTCAAGAGCTTCAGGAACATCTAAATCATAGTGTTTTGCAAATTCAGCAAAACTACCAGCTGCCTTAACCATCTCTGAGCGGTCGTAATAATAGTCATCAGTATTTAATCTTGTAATAACATTATCAATACAATACTCATCAGCAAAAGCCTGAATTGTATTAATTATGTCATAGGCTATAGTTGATTTACCGCTTGCAGTTTCACCGGCAATACCTATTGAGCAAGCTCTTGTTTTACAGCCTGATAAAAACAAAGCCATCTTATAGACGGCATTATTGCTTACTTTTTTAAATATAGAATCAGATGAATTAACTTCATCAAAGAAAATTTTATTAAGTCTTTTTTCTATATATTGAAGAAGAACTTTATTTTGCGCTATGGGAGCCAAAGGCAATTGCGTTTTTTGGGGAGAAGATATGAATTCTTGTGTAATTGTGTTTTGCAATTTTGAATTCCTTTACTTTGTGTTGGTAAAATAAAAACCGAACAAAAAATTTTTTGCCGGCTTTTTGTGTAATTTATCAAACTTTCTTAACAATATTATTTTTATCATCAACCATTACAATCGAAGGATTAAACTTGGCTTTTTCTTCCAACGTCATCATCGCATAAGAAACAATGATTACCTTGTCCCCGACCGCAACTTTTCTTGCTGCTGCACCGTTAAGACATATATCTCGGTTACCTCGTTTACCTTTTATAACATAGGTTTGAAAACGTTCTCCGTTATTAACATCAAGGATATCTACTTTCATTCCTTCTAAAAGATTTGCGGCTTCCATCAACTCTTCATCAATGGTAATTGAACCGACATATTCTAAATTAGCATCCGTAACAGTGGCTCTGTGTATTTTTGAGTATATAAATTCTATTTGCATACTTACCTCGTACGTTATTCTAACAGAAAAATAAAAAGGTTGCATAAAATTTATATAAAATTGTTAAAAATGTAAATCATAATAAATTTGAAAGAGACTTTGTCTTATGAAATAATATTGTCAGGGATAAAAATTATGAACGATAAAATTATTATAAAGGGTGTAAATCAGCACAATTTGAGAAACGTTGACTTGGAACTACCAAAAAACGAACTCATTGTTTTTACAGGTGTATCAGGCTCTGGGAAAAGTTCTCTCGCTTTTGACACAATATTTGCAGAAGGTCAAAGACGCTACGTAGAAAGTCTTTCAACCTACGCAAGACAATTTTTGGGACAAATGGACAAACCAGATGTTGAAAGTATTGAAGGCCTTTCGCCTGCAATTTCCATTGACCAAAAATCAACATCCAACAACCCTCGTTCTACAGTAGGTACGGTAACAGAAATCTATGATTACCTGAGATTACTCTTTGCACGTATCGGGGTGCCTCATTGTCCTGAGTGTGGTGCAGAGATTAAACCGCAAAGTATTGATGAAATTGTAGACAAAATTCTGAAGCTACCAGAAGGTACAAAAATCCAAATAATAGCACCTGTAATCAGAGGCAAAAAAGGCGAATACTCATCTTTACTTAACGAACTTAAACAAGACGGATTCATAAGAATCAAAGTAGACGGCGAAACCTACAACCTTGATGAAGATGATATAGAAGATATAAAACTTGCAAAAACTAAAAAACATGACATAGACGTAGTTGTTGACCGTATAGTTGTCAAAGAAAGCGCAAAATCAAGAATTGCAGACAGTTCTCAAATTGCCCTACAAAAAGCTAACGGGCTAATGAGTGTCGATGTAATCGGAGGAAAAGAACTTATTTTTTCCGAAAAACTGGCTTGTCCTACTTGCGGGTTAAGCTTTGAAGAACTTGCCCCAAGAAGCTTTAGTTTTAACAGTCCATATGGGGCTTGTCCAACCTGTTCAGGATTAGGATACGATTTTGTTATAGACCCTGATTTAGTAATCCCGGACAGAAAAAAATCGATAAAAGAAGGTGCAATATACCCTTGGAGCAAAACTTCAACATCATATTACGATGACGTGCTTGCGTCCGTATCAGCACACTACAAAATAGATTTAAATAAACCGTTTGAAGAATTAAGCAAAGAACAACAAGACTTAATTTTATATGGCGGCAAAGAAGTAATCACAATCAAAGTTAAAAGGTTCGGTACAAACAGATACGAAAACCACAAAATGAAATTTTGGGGAGTAATACCGTTCTTAGAAAAAAGATATAATGAATCAAACGGCGAATACTGGAGAGAAGAAATCCAAAAGTATATGAAAATGACTCCTTGCAAAGATTGTCACGGTGCAAGGTTAAAACCTTATATACTCGCAGTAACAATAAACGGCAAAAATATCTTTGAAGTTTGCAATATGCCAATTACTGAAAGTTTTAAATTCTTCTCTGATTTGTATCTTGAACTTTCTGACTATCAAATGAAAATTGCAAAACAAGTTCTTGAAGAAGTAAGAGCAAGACTAAAATTCATGCTAGATGTAGGGCTTGGATACCTTAACCTTAGCAGAATGTCACTAACTCTGTCAGGGGGGGAAGCTCAACGTATCAGATTAGCAACACAAATAGGTAGCGGTTTGTCAGGTGTACTATACGTTCTTGATGAACCTTCAATAGGTTTACATCAACGCGACAACGACATGCTTATAAAAACACTGCTTAGACTCCGCAATCTCGGTAACACTCTAATTGTAGTCGAACACGATGAAGATACTATGAAGAACGCTGACTACATTGTTGACATAGGTCCAAGAGCAGGTGTTCACGGAGGCAAAATTGTAGCAAAAGGTTCTTTAGAAGAAATTAAAGCTGTAAAAGAATCTATAACTGGGCAATATTTAAGCGGAAGCAAAAAAATTCCTGTACCAACAAAAAGGAGAGAAGGTAACGGCGAATTTTTAAAAGTAAGAAATGCTCATTTGAACAACCTCAAAAATATAAATGTTGACATCCCGCTTGGAAAAATAGTTGCACTAACAGGTGTATCAGGTTCCGGAAAATCAACACTGATGCAAGATTTAATACACGAATATGCGATACACAAACTTAGAGGAAACAAACCAAAACCAATAGGTGTAGACGAAATTCTTGGGTTTGAAAACATTGATAAAATTATTGATATAGACCAATCTCCAATAGGAAGAACACCACGTTCAAACCCTGCAACATACACTGATGTATTCTCACACATCAGAGATTTGTACGCAATGACGAACGAGGCAAAAGTCAGAGGATACAAACCTGGTCGATTCAGCTTCAATGTTAAAGGCGGACGTTGTGAAGCATGTAAAGGTGACGGTTTATTAAAAATCGAAATGAACTTCCTTTCTGATGTATACGTAAAATGTGATGTTTGTAAAGGAGAAAGATATAACAGAGAAACGCTGGAAGTTAAGTACAAAGGTGCAACAATATCTGATGTACTAAATATGACAGTAGCTGAAGCTTACGTATTTTTTGAAAATATACCAAAGATTAAAAGCAGACTTAAAACATTATATGATGTCGGTCTAGGTTATATTAAACTTGGGCAAAGCGCAACAACACTATCCGGTGGTGAAGCTCAAAGAATAAAACTTGCTTCTGAATTAAACAAAAAAGCAACAGGGAAAACACTTTACCTTCTTGACGAGCCTTCAGTAGGTTTACACTGGTATGATCTTGATAAACTGATAAAAATCATAAATAAACTTGCAGATGCAGGAAATACAATACTTATAATCGAACATAATATGGACTTGATTAAAATAGCTGACCACATTATAGATTTAGGCCCGGAAGGAGGAAATGGAGGCGGCAACATAGTCTTTGAAGGTACTCCTGAAGAAATAATAAAATGCAAAGAATCTTATACAGGTAAATACTTAAAAGATTACTTGATTTAATTATTTTGCGAGATATTCAAAGAACTCAGCCTTAGTCTTTGTCAATTTTGTTGAATCAACACCATAGGCTTCTGTCATATCAAAGATTTCTTTGAGTATTTTGCGTGAATCAGCTCTGTCTTTGAACACATCTAACAATTTATTAGCCGTTTTACGTGCATATTTTTCATCAAGAACAGCACCATCACCATAAACAAGGAACTGTATAAGGTTTCTTTTTGCCAATCCGCATGCTGCACCTTCATGACTTGGCACAACATTGAATTTGGATTGAACCTTAGCTTTTTCACCTTTAGATAGACATTCAAAAAAAGACTCGGGTATATCTCGTTTAGAATCAGTTTTGGACAATAATTTTTCGCTAACATTATACAAATAGCTCAAAACAGCATCTTTTTCATTCTTTTTTAAAGATTCATAAGATGTTGAATCAATATTCGCTTTTAATATAGAATCTTTCCTGTTTAACGCAACATTAAATATACTGTCTGCAGTTTTTTGCAGAATAAAATCCCCCTCGAAAGCTTTGCTACCATCTGCCAATTGAATATAATCTCTTCCTGTTGTTCCATGACCGACAGTTAAAAGATTGTCTTTGTTTTTTAACTTGCTCTGTATCAACTTATCAGCTTTACCTTTATAAACCTGATAATACAACTCAATTGTATCCGGCAAAGTTTTGAGCTTAGCAAGCAATGTATCAGGGACAAGTTTATAATTGAGCATGCTATCTTTTTTTACAATCTGAGGAGCTGAATCTTTAACAAAAACAGTTACTGAGTGTCTTGCTCCGTTCTCAAAATTTTCAATGAGCTTGGCCGCTGTAGGGTAAGTAAATTCAACAACATCTTTTGTAATAACAGGAGCCTTTTCGGTACATGATGCAGCACTCAAAAGAAGAGCCATTGCTCCTGTTTTAAAATATGTACCAGTTTTTCTTATAAGACCAATAGACACTGTTTACCCCTTCTATATTGGTAAAACAGATGAAAACTAAAAATTGCGTTCAAAATTTTCAAATTGTATTCCGCTACAAAGCGTCAAACTCATCATATCCTACAAACGGAAGATTACGACAGAACCCTCTATCATCCAATCCGTACCCTAGAACAAACCTTTTATCATTTTCAACGTTAAACCCAACAAAATCAGGTTCAAAAGGATATTCACGAACTGCTTGTTTATTAATAAAAGCACAAAACTTTGTGGATTTAGTATTAAATTTTTGATTAATATAGTCAACCACATATTTACCCGTCAAGCCGGTACCAACAATATCATCAACAATCAAAACATTTTTACCGTCCAAATCAGGCAAGTCCATATTTATCTCTTTTATTTGACCTGTAGGAACTCGAGATCCTTCTCTGCTGGATAATCTTACAAATTCCATTTCTACAGGCATATTTAAACGTTTTGACAGGTCTATTGCAAAAGGTAAAGCTCCTTTCATTACAGAAACAATCACTACAGGCTCATTACCATAAAAATCATTAATTTCTTTTGATAGTTGTTTTACCCTTTTTTGAATTTGTTTTTCTGTAAAGAGAATTTCAAGTTCTTTAGACTTGTAACTTTGTACAACCGTTTTATTTTTAGAGCCAAAGGAAACAAAGTCTTCAACCTTGTATGAAGAAGAAAAATAGTTACTTCTATTGAAAGAATATGAGGATTTTTTTTGAATACGGGAATTACCAATGTTAAAAGAAACAGACGCTACATTCATTTTAAATTTCCCAACAAAGTTTAAAAAAGCTGATACACACATAAAATAAAAAATGCGTCACCCGCGATTCGAACGCGGGACCTATCCCTTAAAAGGGGAGTGCTCTACCTGCTGAGCTAGTGACGCATTTTTTAGTATTCTTTTTTCAATTTGGCCTTTGGAAAAAACCTCTTATTTCCGACCGCTTATATAACATAACAAGAACATATTTTTACGTCAACATATTTTTTTAATTAATTTTTAAATATGTTATCTAAAAATAGTCTGATGTCTGTCTGGGCCTACACTTACGATAGATATTTTAACACCCATTAATTCTTCCAATCTTGCTAAGTATTTTTTTGCATTTTCAGGCAAGTCTTCATATTTTCTAACAGAAGAAATATCTTCATTCCATCCTTTATGTGTTTCATAAACCGGTTCTAAATACTTATGGATACTAACATCAGTAGGATAAAACTCTATAATTTCACCTGTTCTGGTATCTTTATATGCAGTGCAAACCTTAATTTCATCAAAAGAATCAAATACATCAAGCTTTGTAACAGCCATAGATGTTAGACCGCTAACTAAAACACCATATTTAGCGACAACAGCGTCAAACCAGCCTGTACGACGCGGACGACCGGTGGTTGTACCAAATTCATGCCCGATATTTCTGATTTTGTCGCCAACCTCATCATTCAATTCTGTAGCAAAAGGTCCTTCTCCAACACGAGTAATATAAGCTTTAGACACACCTATAATTTCTTGCATCATATTAGGTCCAAACCCACTACCAGTACATGCCCCGCCAGCTACAGGGTTTGAACTTGTTACATAAGGATAAGTACCCCAATCAACATCAAGCATGACACCTTGTGCACCTTCAAACAAAATTGATTTTTTTTGTTCTCTTGCTTCATGGAAAAGTTTTTGCCAATCAAAACATACATATTCTTTAAAGATTTCGGCATATTTTTTACAATATGACATGATTTCTTCTTTTGAATAAGTTTTTAAGCCATATACATGCTCAAGCTCTTTATTTTTTAACGGCAATATATTATCCAACTTTGCTGATAATCCTTCCAAATTGTACAAATCTTGAACTTTTATACCATGACGAGAAATTTTATCAGTATAAGTCGGGCCAATACCTTTTTTGGTAGTACCAATTTTTGCAGCACCTTTTGCAGTGTCTTCACTATAACCATCTATATCTATATGGTATGGCATGGTTATAGAAGCCAAAGGAGAAATTTTTAAACCTGACAAATCTATATTGTCTTTCTTCAAGTTTTCAATTTCTTCATTTAATACATCGGGGTATATAACAGTACCTGCACCTATAAAACACAATTTATTTTTATACAAAATACCTGATGGTATAAGGTGAAATTTAAAAGTTTTTCCATCATTAACAACTGTATGACCGGCATTACAGCCACCTTGATATCTGATAATAATATCAGCATTTTCTGCCAGAATATCAGTTATCTTAGCTTTACCTTCATCGCCCCATTGTGCACCGATAACAACAGTATTTTTCATTTCAATACCCCTTATTTCTCTACAAAAACATTATAAAACAAACTTAAAAACGAACAGTATATACTTTCTCCAAAAACTCAAAACAGCCTATTATCAACACTTTATACCTTATTAACCAATTTATTGTAAAGAAATATTAAGCAAAGTATATACTAAAAAAGCAATTTTTATATACTATTTTACTTTATATATATACGAGAGATAAATAAAAAAAGAGGATAAAGAGATGGGCTTCGCAGTATCAGCATTAGCAACACAAACAATGATGAATGTTCAATCAGATTGTGAATATCAATTGACTAGAATAACAAATACACTTTCTAAATTAGCAATGGAAGAACAATCAATCGTTGAACAACAAATGAACGCAGGTCAAATCTATATGGCACAACATACAGATGAAGAAGGCCAACCAACTGATGCAGCGATAGAATATGTTAACAGCACAGCATTTAACGCAGTGTTCAATGCAAAATTAAAAGAAATCCAAACAAAAGAACAACAATTAGACCTTCAAAAACAACAAATTGAAACAAGACAAAAGATGTATGCAACTCAAAGAGATGGATGGGAAAAGAATACAACATCCAACATCGAAAAAACATTCAAATACGGTAACTAATAAAAAGTAAAAATAAAAACAAATTACACAGGCACTACTAGACTAACAGAGAGAGAACATAAAATGAGCGTAAACACTAACCCTTTTGCTAACTATACATTATCAATAACTGCACAATATCAAGACACAAGAGCAGGTCTTAAAAAGGCACAACAAAAGCCACAAAGAAAAATGTACACAACAATGGATGCAATGCTTCAAGAGTGTGTTTTCTTAGGTGCAACAAGATTTGGCACAAATTATATTGCATAAGTTGCCACAAAAAAGCTTTACTTCTATAATCATAGAATGGACTTAGGCAAGGGTTATTTTAAAGGTATTTTTAATAAACTGAATACAACTGATTTAATATTAAATTCAATATTAAGCTTTTGTATTTCAGTTTTTTTATTTTATTTGTTTTTATCACACCAAGTATATACAAATCTCACTGATTTTTTTACAGGAGAAACCATTTATGCCAACTATCACAAATACTGTGATATAAAGTTTGTATTTTTATATTCAATAATATGGTTTGTTTTCTCTGCAATTTATTCAAAACTCAAAGCTTATGTTTTTGAACCTAAAATAGAGGCAACTAAAAAAAATAAAAAATTATTCTTCACAATACAATATATTTTGTTACTGGGTTATTTGTCTTTATACCCATTCGATGGACACTTATACCCAATATTAGCTACAGGGATAACCATCCTGATTGTTTTAGGAGTATTTGACATAAAGAGAAAACAAGCTTTAACAGATAAAGACGGTTCTATTCATTTTTCATTCTTCTCTGTAATAGCAATCGCTCTGTTATGTTTTGGAAGGCATTACGAGCTGAATCAAGTATTTGTCGACCCTCATCACGATGCAGAACACCTAACGGCATTTTTCATGCATGCAAAATTCAATATGGAATATTACAAAGATATCATGCTTGTTCACGGCTATAGAGATTTAGTCGAAAGCTGGCTTGGACTCCACATATTCGGACAGGATAACTTATACACGTTTTTCCTTGGAGAAACATTATATTACAACTTATTAGTTTTAGTATTCAGCGCACTGTCTATCTTTGTATTTGACTGTTCAATTGCTGCAATTATACCTATTATCAGTTTATACAGAAACGATGACCTGGTAATATTGTTTGGAATTTATTTGATGGTATTTCTTATACTGTTAAAAGATTCAATATTCAAAAACGATAAATTATTCTTAAGCCTATATATTTTATTTGCGTTCTTATTTTCTAAATACTGGACAACAATGGGGGTTCTATGGAGTATATCAATACTGCCAATAGCCATTTTTAAACTATGGAAAACTATAAAAACAAAAGAATATAAAAATCTAACAATTCCTTTTAGCTTATTTTTAGTTCTATTTGCAATAAATGCAAAAGAAATATACTACTTTTTAATACAAGCAAATTATTATATTAAAGGCAATTTATATGGTTTTGGGACAATTATGCCGTACATAGATACAGCATCAACAGCCATATACTATAAGATGTTTGCTGTTCTTATAGCCCCGATTCTGCTAGTTCTTACGATAAAAGAGTTTAGTAAAGAAAACAAAAACAATCACTTAATAAACATCTACCAAACAATTTTCATTCTTATTTTTATCTCTCTTTCGTATGCATTTGGCAGAACAGATAAAGATATTTACAGTTTTAACAGACTACTAATGTTATCACTTAACTTGATTTTTATTTTTATTCCATATCTTTTATACAAATCTAAAAAGAATGAAAAAGCACTAAAATATGCAGCTTTTATTGCGATATTCTTTCTTGTCTCAGCAACCGCACAAAATCTTCTTGAACATGGAATATTCAAAAAACCCGCAAACCAACAAACACAAAAGATTCCTAAACAAGGCTTGTTAAACATACAAGACAAAGAAAAGACATCATTGTATGAAATCACAGATTTTATAAAATCAAATTTAAAACCAAACGATACATTTTTAGATTTAACAAATGAAGGCATATTGTACTATCTTTTAGATAAAAAGACTTTGTTACCTTATACGTCATACTACAATATAGTTTCACAAGAACAAGCAAAATACGCACTATCATTAATAAAAGGCAAAGAACCTGATGTAATATATATGGATAACATAAGTGCCAAACTTGATAATGTATATCCATCATTAAGAATAAACCCAATATACAGACACATTATTTTAAGTAAACAGTACAAACTTATTACAGAAAAAAACAAAGCACTTTTGATAAAAACTACGCACAAAAAAGAACAAAGCTTTTCAGAACAAGATAAGTTAATACTTGATTCAATGTTATCAAACAGTAATTTGCAACAGTTGCCTGATGCTTGGGGACAATCAATAAAAACACTACCAATACAAGAAATCTATTTTGATTATTTGATACAAAAAGTAGCATTGCAAAACGAGACAATAATTAATATACACTTTAACAAGCCAATAAAAGGCTGTGATATTGATTTAATTTATATGCAAATTCCTATTAATAAAGAAATCAACATAGCTATACAACCAAATAGCGGCGGTTCTGTGCTATCTTTCAACAGTAGAACGGGAAAAATGCTTATACCTTTTGACAACTATCCATCATGGCTATTAAGCGAAAACATAACAGACATAACAATAAGAATCAATGCAATAGTTGAAGATCCACAAAAAACAAACTTCTATAAACGAAAATAAGATTTATTTAAAAGAATCACCAACGATGTGATCTTTGGAATCTATATAATCAGAAATTATTTTAAATAACTTCAACAAACGTTCTCTGTCATTTAAATGCAAATAACCAATAAGAACCTCAAGCCCAGTTGCAATACGATGCAAAGCTTGATTTGTCTTACGTTTAGAGGTAGAAGGAAGGTTCCTGCCCCTTCTTACTAAATCCAATTCGTGTTCGTTTAAATAAGGTTCTAAAACACCTAAAAGCTGACACTGAAAAGATGCTCTAACCAAAGAAGTGTTAATCTTGTGCATTCTTGCCAGGTTAGATGTTAAATATACAATTTTTTCTCTGATAAAGAGTTCATATACTGCATCACCTAAGTGAGCATAACATTTTAAATTCAAATCTTCCATACATACATTATAAAATTAATTTTAAGTTTTGTAAATAAAACAAAATTTACTTCTAAAAAAATTGACCTTGAAAAAAACATTCTTATATAGAAAATATGAGCAACAATAATATGATAAATCCCGCAAACTACTACAATCCGTTTGCCAAATACAATTACATCAGCAAGACTCGCGGAGTTTATATACCTCGCAACACGGAGCCATTGCTTGATATTAACTCTGCAAGAAGTACAGAAAAATCAACAAGTATCTATTCTGAAAACTACGATGCAGAAGCTGATATTATGCAGAGCATAAATGGTGAAAACTCCTCGAATCAATCCGGTGTAATAGGTTTTATTAATAAATTCTTTGGATAGTTAGGTCAACAAAGTATTTTTAGTCAAACATAGTGCAGAAAAGAGTATGTTTATTAACAATTTGCACCACTACTTATTTATGCTAGAATTTTAATATAGATAAATATCATTAGTATTATAGGGGTGGAGAATTGAGCCAGCAGAATTTATTTGAGGACGGTAAAATTGTACCGGTTAATATAAGAGATGAGATGAAACGTTCTTACATCGATTACGCAATGTCTGTAATTGTTGGACGTGCACTACCGGATGTAAGAGACGGTTTAAAACCAGTTCACAGACGTATCTTGTTCGCGATGAACGAACTTGGTATGACACCTGATAAACCATTTAAGAAAAGTGCCAGAATCGTAGGTGAAGTTCTTGGTAAATATCACCCACACGGTGATACTGCTGTATATGAATCTTTAGTTCGTATGGCTCAAGATTTTTCAACAAGATACCAAACAATCGACGGCCACGGTAACTTTGGTTCTGTTGACGGTGACTCTGCTGCTGCAATGCGTTATACAGAAGCAAGAATGCACAAGATCACACAATCAATGCTTGCAGATATTGATTGCGAAACAGTTGATTTCACTCCAAACTTTGACGGTTCATTAGAAGAGCCATCTGTATTACCTGTAAGACTTCCTATGTTACTTTTAAACGGTGTTTCAGGTATTGCAGTAGGTATGGCAACAAACATACCGCCTCACAACCTTAATGAAATTGTTGACGGAACAATTGCTCTTATTGATAACCCTGATATTACAATCGAAGGTTTGATGGAACACATCAAAGGCCCTGACTTCCCAACAGCGGCTACTATTGTAGGTTTACAAGACATTAAACAAGCTTATACAACAGGCCGCGGTTCTATCAAAATGAAAGCTGTTGCACAATTTGAAGAAATTCCTGGTGGCGGCGGACGTCAAGGAAGAACAGCAATTATTGTTACGGAAATACCTTACCAAGTTAACAAAGCAATGTTGATTGAAAAAATTGCCGAGCTTGTTAGAGATAAGAAGATTGACGGTATTTCAGATTTGCGTGATGAATCTGACCGTGAAGGTATGCGTATAGTTATTGAACTTAAACGTGACGCAAAACCGGAAGTTGTTAAGAATAACTTGTTCAAGTTTACTCAATTAAGTACAACCTTTGGCGTAAACATGGTTGCGCTTGTTGGTAAACAGCCTCGTTTGATGAATTTATACGAAGTATTAAACGAATTCGTTGAACACAGGGTAGAAGTCGTTACAAGAAGAACAATATTCTTCCTTAAAAAAGCTAAAATCAGAGCTCATATCTTGGCAGGTTTGTTAATTGCGTTAGGCAGTTTGGATGAAGTAATCGAGTTGATTAAAAAATCTAAAACTACTGATGAAGCAAGAACAGGCTTAATGAGCAGATTTGGTCTTGATGTTGACCAAGCAAACGCAATCTTGGAAATGCAATTAAGACGTTTAACAGGATTAGAACAAGACAAAATCAAATCTGAATATGAAGAACTTAAAAGAAAAATTGCTGAATACGAAGCTATTTTGGCAGACAGACAAAAAGTTCTTAACATCATAAAAGAAGAATTGACAGAAGATAAAGAAAAATACGGCGACGACAGAAGAACACAAATTGTTCCTGAAGCTGACGAAATGACAATAGAAGATTTAACTCCAAACGTTCCTATGGCTGTATTTATTACTCGTCAAGGATACTTAAAGAGAATTTCTTTAGACACATTTGAACGTCAAAACAGAGCAACCAGAGGCAAAGGTGGCATCAAGACTAAAGAAGATGACGACGTAGAACACTTCTTTACAGCAATGATGCACGACAAAGTCTTATTCTTTAGTTCTAAAGGTACAGTATACAGCTTAAATGTTTATGAGTTCCCAGAAGGTGGAAGACAAGCAAAAGGCTTACCTATCATAAACGTATTGCCGTTAGAACAAGATGAACAAATTACGGCTGTTGTTCCTGTTAGTGACTTCAAATCTGCTTCTAACCTTATCATGCTTACACAAAAAGGTTATATTAAGAGAATTTCACTTGATAACTTCGAAAGCATAAGAAAAAGCGGCATCATCGCTATCGGATTAGAAGAAGGCGACACTCTTTGCTGGGTAAAACAAGCACAAGATAATGACGAAGTTATTATCGGCACATCTTGCGGTATGGCAATAAGATTCCCAATAAGCGACATGAGACCGCTTGGCAGAAGTGCAAGAGGTGTAAACTCAATGAAATTGAGAAGCGGAGATAAAATCATAGGATGCGATATCGTACCTAGAGATTATGACGCAGATCTTCTTGTAGTAACTTCTGACGGATTTGGAAAACGCTCAAAACTTTCTGAATTCAGACCTCAAAACAGAGGAGGTATCGGTCTTATTGCAACTAAATTCAAATCTTCAACATCAAGATTGGTTGCATTAACAATCGTTGAAGAAAAAGATGAAATTATGGTTGTAACACAAAACGGTGTTGTATCAAGAATCAAGGCTGATTGCATTTCTCGCCAAGGCAGACCTGCAACAGGTGTTAGAATCCAAAACCTCTCTGAAGGTGATATGGTTTGTACAATCAACAAAATAGTTGATACAGATTCTGAAGACGGAGATAATACGGAATGCAATGTTCCAGCAGATAATACTCCTGTTGATAATTCTGTTCAACAAAGTATCTTAGATATAAGCACTGAAAACGATAGTGAAGAATAAAACCAAAAAGGTCTCAGTTAAAAGCTGAGACCTTTTTATTTTACTTTACTATTTAGTATGTTTTTAAGAAAATAAAACTGTACGGATGATAAAGAACATGAGGTGTATTATGAAAAAATCAGTTCACGATTTAGGTGACATCAAAGGTAAAAGAGCTCTCGTACGTGTAGACGTAAACGTTCCTATGGACGCTGACAAAAACGTTACAGATGATACAAGAATCAGAGCTATCTTGCCTACATTGCAATTTTTAAAAGATAAAGGCGCAAAAATTATCCTTATGGCACACCTTGGCAGACCAAAAGGAGAATGGAAAGTTGAAGAATTTTCATTGGAACCTGTTGCTAAATATTTAGGCAAAGTTTTAGGTGAAGATGTATTGTTTGTTAAATCTCCAGTTGGAGAAGGTGCAGATAAAGAATTAGAAGCATTGAAAGATGGTCAAGTTGCTTTATTGGAAAACATCCGTTTCTACAAAGCAGAAGAAGCAAAAGACGACGATATGACTTTTGCTAACGAATTGGCTAAATTAGGTGATTTCTATGTAAACGATGCATTCGGTGCTGCACACAGAAACCACACTTCAACTGCTAAATTAGCTAAAGTTTTAAAACCTGCTGTATCTGGTTTATTGATGGAAAAAGAATTAAGATGCTTATCTCAAGCTCTTGATAACCCAGTAAGACCATTCACTGCTGTAGTTGGTGGTGCTAAAGTTTCTTCTAAAATCGGTGTTTTAGAAAACTTAATCGATAAAGTAGACAACCTTATTATCGGTGGCGGTATGGCTTATACATTCGTAAAAGCTAACGGCGGTAAAATCGGAAACTCAATTTGCGAAGACGACCAAATGGACGTAGCAAAAGCTATCGAAAAGAAAGCTGCTGATAAAGGCGTAAAAATTGTTATGGCTACAGACGTACTTGCAACAGATGATTTTGGTGGCAACGGAACTAACAAAATCACTCCTGTTGACGCTATTCCAGACGGATTTGAAGGCGTAGATGCTGGTCCTGAAACAGTTAAGAAATTTGCTGAAGTTATCGAAAACTCAAAAACTATTTTGATGAACGGACCTGTTGGTGCATTCGAAACTCCTGCTTTCTCAAACGGAACAAAAGCTGTTTTAGAAGCAATTGTTGCAGCTACTAAAAACGGTGCAGTATCTGTTATCGGTGGTGGCGATTCTGTTTCTGCTGCTAAACAGTTCTGCAAAGCAGAAGACTTCACTCACGTTTCAACTGGTGGCGGAGCTTCTCTCGAATTTATCGAAGGTAAAGTTCTTCCAGGTGTTGACGCTTTAGATGAAGCATAAGAATTTCTAATAAAAAGAACTCCTGTCATTAGGCAGGAGTTCTTTTTATATATAAACTTAAAGATAACAACCATCAGATATATCAATTATATAGTTATCTTTAGCATCATTAATAGCAATCTTGTCTATAATTTTTTTAGGATCATTCGTGAGAATTGAATGAACATTATAAGATGTATCAATTTTTAAAACACTTTTTTTCTTATCATATTCTAGATACTTTATATCATTAGCATTGACATACAATTCCTTATTGTTATTTGTCTGCATTTTTACATACTTACCAAATGATGCATTGCAAACAGGTGTAATTCTCATTTAATCCCCTCCAGAAAACAAAATAACAAAAAAACACGAATAATAAAATATATTTTTGATAGAATAAAATAGGAATAGGGAAAGATTATGAATAAAATTATTGAACAAGCCGAAGAAAAAGTACAAGAATACTTTAAACGCGTAGATAAAATAAAAGAATATAACCAACAAAAAGTTTTAGAAGCCTTTAGAAAAAATAAAATCGGGCTTGAACATTTTGCAACAGTAAGTGGCTACGGTCACGATGACATGGGTAGAGAAGCCCTAGATAAAACATTTGCTGATGTATTTAAAGCAGAAGCTGCGATAGTAAGAAACCACTTTGTGTCTGGAACACATGCAATAGCCTGTGCATTGTTTGGTAATTTAAGACACGGAGAAAAACTTGTTTCAGTTGTAGGAACACCATACGACACAATGGAAGAAGTCATTGGTACACGTGGCAATTACAGAGCATCATTAATGGGTCACGGTGTTTTATATGAAGAAATCCCTCTTGTTAACAACCAAGACGTAGATTTTGAAAAGCTTGAAAAAACCATAGACAAATCAGTCAATATGGTAACAATCCAACGTTCAAGAGGATATGCAACCAGAAAATCTCTAAACATTGAAACAACCAAAAAAGTTATAGATATAGTTAAGTCAAAAAATCCAAATTGTATTTGCTTTATAGATAACTGCTATTGCGAATTTGTAGAAGAAAAAGAACCACTTGAAATCGGCGCAGATTTAATAGCAGGTTCATTAATCAAAAACCCAGGCGGAGGCATTGTTGAAACAGGCGGATACATTGCAGGAAAACAAGAATACGTTGAACAAGCAGCCTACAGACTCACAGCCCCTGGCATAGGCACAGAAGGCGGAGCAATGCTAAACCAAACAAGACTAATATTCCAAGGTCTGTTTATGGCTCCATCAATTGTATCAGAAGCTATAAAGGGTGCAATTCTAGCTTCACAAGTATTTGAAGATATAGGTTTTATTTCAACACCAAAACCGGAAATACCAAGAACAGACTTGATTCAGACTATAGAATTTGGTAAACCTGAACCTTTGTTAGCTTTTTGCAAGGCATTACAGCATAACTCACCAATAGAATCGTATCTCACACCAGTTCCTGATGAAGTTCCAGGGTATGACGATAAATTGATTATGGCAGGAGGAAGCTTTATAGAAGGTTCAACAATAGAACTGTCAGCTGACGGCCCACTAAGACCACCTTATGCAGCATATATGCAAGGCGGATTAAACTACGCTCACGTAAAAATAGCTCTTGACGGCGTTCTACAAGAACTGGGCTTATAACTTACAACTTTCACAATATTCTTTTATCGGGCAAACATTACACATAGGCTTTTGCGGTTTACAAAGGTTTTGTCCAAAAGTGACAAGTATTGTGTTTATATCTAGCCAATATTTTTTTGGTAAATGTTTTCTCAGTTCCATTTCTGTTTCATCAGGCGTTTTGGTTTTAACCCAGCCAAGCCTGTTAGAAATTCTATGAACATGAACATCAACACATATTGCAGGGATGCCAAAGCCTTTAGCTAAAACTAAATTTGCAGTTTTTCTTCCAACACCCTTAAATTTTATAAGTTCGTCGATAGAATCAGGAACTTTGCTGTCATATTTTTCAACAAGTTCCTTTGAAATATCTAAAATTTGTTGTGCTTTGTTTTTATAAAAACCCACAGGATAAATAGCCTTTGCTAACGTATCAACATCAACATTTAAAAAGTCCTTTGGTGTAGTTCCCAATTCCAACATTCTAAGAGAACAAGGATAAGTAGTTAAGTCATTTGTGCGCAAGCTCAAAATGCAGCAAATCAGAACCTTAAAAGGATCGTGAAAGGTTTCCATCATTTTCACAAAATCTCTTTGAGGAAGATTTGCATCCTTTATTCCTTTAACAATTTCATCAACATTTTTTAGAGTTTTAGACTTCATAACCATTTATTTATAACAAAAAAACAGCCTTGAAGTAAAGCTTCAAGACTGTTTTTATTATTGAAAAATCAATTATTCTTCAACTTCGATAACGCCAACTGGGCAAGAATCTGCAGCTTCTTTAACGCAATCTTCGTTACCAGCAATAGCAGCTTCGTTAACTACAGCTGTATCTTCGATAGAAAATACTGCATCACATACAGATTCGCAAGCACCACAAGCGATACATCCGTCATTAATTTTTACTTTCATTGTTTTCTCCTTTATTTTATGAAAAAGGGGATATCCCCTTACCCTTACTTTGTTTATTATACAAAAAAATTCAAAAAATACATAGTATATTCAATTAAGAAGTGTAAATAAAAAAGTTTTTATGATTAACAGTCCGTCTTTCCCGATGTAGTTATGTTAAGTTGCTCTTTAAT
Source organism: Candidatus Gastranaerophilales bacterium (assembly GCA_944326545.1). GTDB lineage: Bacteria > Cyanobacteriota > Vampirovibrionia > Gastranaerophilales > Gastranaerophilaceae > Limenecus. Next base: position 56,012 of record CALVEH010000003.1, read on the forward strand.
TTCAGCAACTTCATAAGTAAGCCTGTTAAGTTGACATTTAATTGGGTCAGGCAATCTGTTGTGCTGTAACTGACCATCAACCATAACACGCTGATGAACGACTCTGCCAGGTATCCCTACTACGGTAGAATCGGCAGGAACATCATCAACTACAACAGAGCCTGCTCCAATTCTGGAATTTTTGCCAATAGTAAGATTGCCAAGAACTTTTGCTCCTGCACCAACAATTACATTGTCCTCAACTGTAGGGTGACGTTTACCATGTTCTTTACCTGTACCACCAAGAGTCACACCTTGATACAAAAGTACATCATCTCCTATATAGGTGGTTTCGCCTATTACAACTCCCATACCATGGTCGATAAAGAATCTTCTACCAATTCTTGCGCCAGGGTGAATTTCAATACCTGTAAATATTCTGCTCCAATAAGAAATCAGACGAGGAATAACAGGAATTCCCCAATATCTGAGTTTGTGAGCAACCCTATGAGCGATAAGCGCGTGTAACCCCGGGTAACACAAAAAAACTTCGACTATATTATTAGCTGCAGGATCTTTATCATAAATTGTTTTAATATCTTCTTTAATTTGTTCAATAGCGCGTTTTAAAAGCATATATCATCTTTCTTAATTAAATAGCGGAGTAGATATATATCTTTCTCCATAATCACAAATAACTGTAACGATAAGTTTGTCTTTATTTTCAGGTTTTCGAGACAGTTCTAAAGCTGCAAATACATTAGCACCTGAAGATATACCGCAACAAATACCCTCTTTTCTTGAAAGTAATTTTGCAGTTTCAAAAGAGTTTTTGGTAGCAACAGTCATTACATTATCAACATATGTTCTATCAAAATTCTTCGGCACAAAATTCGCCCCTATACCTTGGATTCCGTGTTGTCCGGCAATTCCTTGAGAAACAAGCGGACTTTCATCAGGTTCAACACCAACAATCTGTATATTTTTATTCTTGGCTTTCAAACCTTTACCAACACCTGAAACTGTTCCGCCAGTACCAAAAGACGCAACGAAAATATCAACTTTTCCGTCTGTCTGTTCCCAAATTTCTTCTGCAGTAGAATGAACATGGCTTTCAGGATTGTAAGGATTTGAGAACTGAGAAGGTATAAAACTTTTTTCAATTAGCTCAGAAAGTTTAATAGCTTCATTAACAGCACCTTTCATGCCTGCTTGAGCAGGAGTTAAAACAACCTCTGCTCCATAACCTTGGAGCATTTTTCTTCTTTCCATACTCATATTTTCAGGCATAGTAAGAATCAACCTGTACCCTTTTACTGCACATACAAGAGCAAGCCCTATACCTGTATTACCGCTTGTAGGTTCAATAATCACAGTATCATTGTCAATCAAACCTTCTTTTTCAGCCTGTTCAATCATAAACAAAGCAGGTCTATCCTTGACCGAATTAGCCGGATTAAAAAACTCAAGCTTAACAGCAACGTTTGCATAACCGTCATTTAGCTTGTTAAGAAATACCATTGGAGTATTTCCAACAAGCTCAAGAATATTATTATGGATTTTTGACATTAAACAAGCCTCATGAATTTACGTTTACCTGATTGTAGCACTTTAGGTTCAGTTGGTACAGAGACCACAAGAGCTATATCAGAAACTTTTTCATTGTCGAGTTTTACACCGCCACCGGCAATAAGTCTTTTTGCTTCACCTTTACTGGAAACAAAACCAAGCTCTAATAATAAATCTAGAATATTTTTGTCTTCTGTCATTTTAAATGAAGGAATATCCTCAGGAATACCTTTGTTTTGAACAACGTTAACAAATTCGTCTTGAGCTTTTTTTGTTTCTTCATCACTGTGATATTCATTAGTGATTGTATAAGCTAATTGCATTTTTATATCACGAGGATTTTCTGTTTTTAAGCGTTCTTCAATTTGTTTCAATTCTTCATCAGAAATATCTGTTAAAAGACTAAAATATTTAACAATCAATGTATCAGGTATAGACATTAATTTTCCATACATATCTTTTGCACTATCTGTCAAAGAAATGCAGTGCTCAGGATATGTTTTAGACATTTTTACCAAACCATCAGTACCTTCAATCAATGGCAAAAGCATAACCATTTGAGGGTTTGGCTTTCCATAAGCTGTTTGAATTTCTCTGCCCAAAAGAACATTGAATCTTTGATCAGTACCACCTAATTCAATATCTGCATCTATTGCAACTGAATCATAAGCTTGCATTAGAGGATAGAAAAATTCGTGTATAGAAATTGGTTTACCTTCCGCATATCTTTTTGCAAAGTCATCACGTGTCATCATCTGAGCAACAGTTACTTGAGAAGCCAATTTTAACAAATCTGTCAATTGCATTGGGTGTAACCAATCTGCGTTATTAACAACCTCAGCTTTTGAAGTATCCAACACCTTTGACATTTGTTCAAAATATGTTTTTGCGTTTTCTTCAACCTGTTCTTTGCTTAATGCTGGTCTTGTTTCTGATTTTCCGGAAGGGTCACCGACCATTGCTGTAGCACCACCAACCAAAAGAACTATTTGGTGACCAAGCTCTTGAAATTTCTTAAGTTTTTTCATAACAACAGTATGACCAAGGTGTAAATCAGGACGAGTCGGATCCATTCCGAGTTTAACTCTTATCGGTTTGCCTGATTCTTTAGATTTTTGCAATTTTATTGCAAGCTCTTTAACACCACCAGGCAAAAGTTCTGCACCTCTTGAAATTTCTTGTGCCTGTTTTATAAATTCTTCTTTTAGTTGAAATTTTTCTTCCATTAATCAAATCCTCTGTTCAGTTATTTACAAATATTGTAGCAAAAATAAAAAAGTGGTAGAAATAAATATGTTTACTATCAATGTTGTCTAAACTAAAAGCTGCAACAACCTTTCTGTGTCTTTATCCCCTCGTCCTGATAAATTTACAACCACTATATCGTCAGCACTTGTTGTCGGCATTAATTTTTCTAAATAAGCCACAGCGTGCGCTGATTCTATTGCGGGAATAATTCCTTCTAAACGAGAGAGTCTTGCAAACGCCTGCACAGCTTCGTCATCTGTAATCGGTTCATATTTTGCAAGCCCAGTATCATGCAAATAGCAATGTTCAGGCCCACACCCAGGGTAATCAAGACCTGCAGAAATTGAATAAGATTCTCCAACATTTCCATCTTTATCGCACAACACATACTGACGTTTACCGTGTAAAATCATCTTTTTGCCTTTAGCTAAACTAGCAGCAGTCTTTTCTGTTTCCACTCCTTCACCTGCAGCCTCAAGTCCAATAAGTTTCACTTCAGGATTATCCATAAAAGCGTGGAATGCACCTATTGCGTTACTACCACCACCGATACAAGCCAACACATAATTAGGCAGTCTGCCTTCTTTTTCAAGGCACTGATGTTTAATTTCATTGCCTATAACAGATTGAAAAAATCTTACAATTTTAGGATAAGGATGAGGCCCCACTGCTGAGCCAAGAATATAAAAAACTTCATCACTGTGTCTTATCCAATAATCTATTGCAGCATCACACGCATCAGAAAGCGTTTTTGTTCCAGTATCAACTGAATGAACTTTTGCACCGAGAAGCTTCATTCTTTCAACATTCAAATGCTGGCGAATAATATCTTTTTCGCCCATAAAAACGTCGCATTGCAAACCAAGCAAAGTCGCTGCAGTAGCAGATGCAACACCGTGCTGACCTGCACCTGTTTCAGCAATAACTTTTTTAGCACCCATTCTTTTGGCCAATAATGCCTGACCAATTACGTTATTTATTTTATGCGCGCCTGTATGGTTTAAGTCTTCTCTTTTTAAATAAATCTTTCCTTTCCCATAGTAATTAGTTAAATTTTTAGCAAAATACAAAGGTGTAGGACGTCCTGAATAATCCTTTAACAAAGAATAAACTTCATCTAAAAATTTTTCATCGTTGATTGCTTTTTCAAACTCGTCATTGAGTCTTGTTAAAACTTTTTTAAAATCATCAGGAACAAAAGCTCCACCGAATTCTCCAAAAAATCCGTCTTTATCAGGCAAATTGTAATTTAAATTTTTTACAAACATATCTACTCCTTAATTGACATAAGACTATTTTAGCAAAAATAAAACTAAATTTTGATAAAAAAAGAGCAAGTACAAACCTTGCTCTTTTTATCTTTTAGCTAGAAACTAAATTTAATTATTGAATTTCATCAACCAATCTAACTTTAGTTCTTTCACCTTTACCAGCAAGGTCAATTTTACCTTCGCCTGCTAACCAACCAATACCCATAGAAACAAAGTTTTGATCTAAATCTAAATCTTTTTTCATTTTAGAAATAGTAGCTTCATTGTTTTTTTGATCAGCTAAAAATTCGTAAACTTTTCCAGCTGCTTCGCCAATGTAATAATTCATCTCCAAATCTCCTTCTTTTAATTACTCAAAAATAGATTTTTGTAACGAGTTTATTGTATCAAAATTTTTTAAACTTGTCATATAAATTACATAAAAATTACAAAAAAGAGAGCAAGTAATAAAACTTGCTCTCTTCATAATTATTTTAATACGAACTACTTAACTTCTTCGATTAATCTAACTTTTGTTCTAGCACCTTTACCAGAAAGATCAGCTTTACCTTCTTGAGCTAACCAACCAATACCCATAGAAACAAAGTTTTGGTTCAAGTCTAATTCTTTTTCTAATTTAGAAATAGTAGCTTCGTTGTTTTTTTGATCAGCTAAAAATTCGTAAACTTTTCCAGCAGCTTCGCCAATGTAATAATTCATCTTCAAATCTCCTTCTTTTTTGTATCACAAACAGATAAATTTTATATTATTATATATAGTATATTTTGAAATATTTGTAAATGGAGATTGACCATGAATACACCACTTGTAGGAAATTGTTGGAAATATGATGACAATGTTGATACTGATGTTATAATACCAGCTCGATATTTAAACACATCTGATGCAAAAGAACTCGCAAGCCACTGTCTAGAAGACATTGACTCCTCTTTTGCAAAAAACGTAAAGCATGGTGACATAATAATTGCAGGGGAAAATTTTGGTTGTGGAAGTTCAAGAGAACACGCACCAATTGCTATCAAAGCCAGCGGAGTTTCTGTTGTAATTGCAAAATCTTTTGCTCGCATATTTTTCAGAAATGCAATAAACATTGGACTTCCAATTCTTGAAAATAAAGAAGTAGCAGATGACGCACAAAAGGGTGATGAAATAAGCGTTGATTTACACAACGGTGTGATTAAAAACATCACTAAAAACAAAGAATATGTTTGCGAAAAATATCCAAAAGAAATTCAAGATCTAATAGCACAAGGCGGATTAATTAACTACACAAAAAAGAAACTGGGAGTTTAAATTTTTTGACTGACACATTGAAAAGGTGAGTCTTTGAGCTTCGAAGGCTCGAAGCGAAAAAGACGACACTAGATTAGAATAATATAAGGAGTTTAATTTATGGTACATAAAATTGCAGTTTTATCAGGTGACGGAGTTGGCCCTGAAATAATACAAGAAGGTGTTAAAGTACTAAAAGCAGTACAAGAAAAATACCAAGGTGAAATAAATTTTGAATTTGAACACGCGCTAATCGGAGGCTGTGCCTATGATGAATACAAGACACCTTTACCTGATTCAACCATAGAACTTGCAAAAAAATCAGATGCTGTTTTTCTTGGGGCAGTAGGAGATTGGAAATATGACACACTTCCTCCACAAGTAAGACCAGAAAAAGCATTGCTTGGAATAAGAAAAGCACTCAATCTTTTTGCAAACCTTAGACCAGCTACTGTTTTTGACGAATTAATAGACTCATCAACCCTAAAACCAGAAATCATAAGAGGCGTTGATATTATGGTAGTAAGAGAACTAACAGGTGATGTCTACTTTGGAGAGCCAAGAGGAATAGAAACAGTTAATGGCAAAAGAGCCGGTTTCAACAACATGATTTATTATGAAAATGAAATTGAAAGAATAGCTCACGTTGCTTTTAAAACAGCAATGAAAAGAAACAAGAAATTATGTTCTGTAGATAAAGCAAATGTACTGGACTGCTCCAGATTATGGAGAGAAATTGTCACAAATATTTCCAAAGAATATCCTGAAGTAGAATTAACGCACATGTATATAGATAATGCAGCTATGCAGCTTATAAGGAATCCTAAACAATTTGATGTTATTGTAACAGGTAATATTTTTGGAGACATTCTTTCCGATGAAGCATCAATGTTACCAGGCTCTTTAGGAATGTTACCAAGTGCAAGCTTGTCAGATACAAAACTTGGTATGTACGAACCAATCCATGGTTCAGCACCTGACATAAAAGGTCAAAATATTGTTAACCCAATCGCGACTATATTATCAGCAGCAATGATGTTAAAATACAGTTTTTCTTTAGATACTGCAGCCCAAGACATAGAAAATGCCGTTAAATCAGTACTTAAAAAAGGCTACAGAACTAAAGATATTTATACTCAAAAAACAGAATTGGTAACAACATCACGAATTGGTGATTTAATCGTGAATGAATTGTTAAGAAATTAAACAATTTTTCAAAAAAATGTTTAAAAAGTATCCAATTTGGGAACTATATACATGCAGGCAGTTAACATCCAGGCAATTCCAATTAGGTTGCGATGAAAAAAAATTTTTTAGTGGCTTGGTTTAAAAGTTTTCTGACCTGCATTTTTATTGCAATTTTTACACCCAGTTATTAGAATACATTCTTTGCCCAAACATTTTACATTGAGAACATTTTTCTGTTTCTAAATAACATTTCTTGCTAAAATCACAAAGAGAAGCACCGCTTCTTGCTCTATAATCATTTATTAATGCAGCGCAATTATAAATCCCTGATTTTGTAAGCAACCTTGAAGACATGCAATCTAAATTCCAATCGCATGAAGGAACTTGCGTTGTATCAGATAACTCATTACTTTCAATTTCCTCTTGTAATATAAATGAAAAATTGATATCGTCTGTTTCAAACTTAAATTTTTTACCCAACTCCGAAAAGCCTTCTTTAAAATCATCTATTTTTGACGGTGCAGATTTAATAACCAAAATAGGATTAAAACCATATTTATTTAAAGAAGTTATCGCATGAATTGCTTTTCTGAAACTTCCTCTTCCTGAAATCTCATCATTAGTCTTTTCATCATAATGATTTATCGTAATTTTAAAGATAATTTCATTAGAACCTTCTTCTTCAACTCTCTTTAGAAATCTTGATTTTTTATCGTTAATACAACTGCCGTCAGAAAAAATTGTAACAGAGCAATAAGAAAGACATAAACGTAAGATGTGATTAAATTCAGGATGAGACATTGAATTTTTTCCAATTAAATATATATATTTTAAATGCGACTTATCAACCTTAGATAAAGCATCTTTTATTTCATCAAGTTGTAAATATTTTTTATTTTTTTGGTTAAAACTTCTGCTTCTGTACACATTAAAACTTTTTGTTTGATCTTTTACATATTCTAAATCTATAAACAAATGATTAAGTTCCTTAAGATTAACACATTGAGCCTGAATAATAGAGTTATTCATTTTACATTCCCTTCTTAAACATACAAAATCAATAGTGAAATTCTAAACATTTTTGCAAAATTAATAAATTACACAGTTGGATAAAAGTAGTTAGTCGACATTCTATATTCAAAAAATTTTTCAAATAAAAAAAGTTATTTCTAAACACAACAAATGATTTAACTAAAGTAGCCCTAAAAACATTCCGATAAAGAATTCACAAGGAGGGAACATGGCTACAATAATAGAAAATCAGAGCGGTCGCAGACTAATAAGAGTATCAACGGACGACATAATTTCACTTGTCAAAGAATACCAAAATATTTGTTGCACAACAAATACATATGAAGAAACAAGAAAAGAACTTGATAAAAAAGACTTTTATATTCCGGAAGATTTTTAGATTGATAACACACATAAATACTGCTATAATCTAGTAACAAAAAACGGAGGTATTAATGATGAAAAAATTATCAACTATTTTATTGGCTGCAGTATTTATGTTTTCAGCAGGTGCTTCTTTTGCATCAAGCGGAAATTTTCTACAAGACTATCAACAAAAACGTAACGAAGCAATAAAAAAACAAGATGCAAAAATAAATGAATATCAGAAAAAACAAGAAGAAGCTGCAAAAAAACGTGAAGAAGAAAGAAAAGCAAGACTAAAAAAACAAGAAGAATACAAAAAACAACAACAAGCTCAACAAGAAGCAATTAAAAAGAAACAACAACAAAGAAAAGATGCTATTAAGAACTTAAAAGATTCTTTTAAATATTAAAGAAAAAGACGGCAATAAAGTTGCCGTCTTTTTGTATTTACTAATTGCACAAAATATGGTAGTGTAATGTAAATCATAAGGAAAGACAAATAGAAAAGAGAGAGTTTAATGAAAAAATTACTTACTTTAATCGCTGTTTTAGCAATGGCTGCACCTGTATTTGCTGCTGACAAATATGCATCAGTTGACATTGATAAGGTTTTAAAAGGCTACAAAAAAACAGAAACAATCAACACTACTTTTCAAAAGCGTGAAGCAGACATCAGAGTATTTATCGTTGATGCACAAAAGAAAGTTGTAGCGGCAACTACTGATGCAGAAAGAAAAAAACTTGAAGACAAATACGCTAAAGAACTAAAAGCAAAAATGGATAAACTCCAAAAAGATAAAATTGCAGCATTGCAATCAATTGAAAATGATGTAAGAAAAGCAATTGACGCAGAAGGCAAAAAAGGTGTTTATGCGTTAATTCTTACAAGCAACAACGCATTATATGGAGCAACAGATATCTCTGACAATATCATCAAAACATTAAATGCAACAGCAAAATAACAAAGAATGATAATAAACTAAAAAAGGTAAACTGTTTTCCAGTTTACCTTTTTGTTTTGTTATTATGTTTCTAGGCCAATGTTCCGCCTGATACGAAGTTCATTACATCAAAGATTGTATCTTTTACAAAAGCCACTGCGAGCTCTTTTACAGGTCTTTTGTCAATATAATCAAATGCGATATAAAGAGGATCTCTTGAGTTTTTAAATCTCATTCTGATATCTTTCTTATCAAGAATTGCAAGATTAGCTTGGAGTCTGTTTTCTTGCTGAGCTTTTCTCAAAAGGGGTCTGAATTGTCCATTACCGCCTCTATTATTATTTGTATTTCCTGCCGGACTAATTGACATTTTAGAATCTCCTTTATATCTTCTATATATATAAAGGTATATACTAATTCAAAATTGCGTATATACTATTTTATTGTTACAAAAAGTTTACAAATTAGAGATATTAAATATATATAAAATTTTTGTAATTTTTCCCTGATAGTATTAAAATAGAACAATATAGTTAAAGGAGAGAGAGATGAAAAGTTACAAAATAGAGGAAATATCAGAAATAGTCGGTGGTATTTTGACAAAGGTAAATGACGCCAGCATAGATAAACTTTTGCCACCTTTACTCGCTGATGAAAACGCACTTGCTTTGGCTCTGTCAGAGGAAGAAATTGAAAACCTTATGAAAACAAAAGCAAAAGTTGCACTTGTACCTCTTGGTGTTAATTTCGATCACATCTCAACAATAGAAGTTGAACGACCAAGATTAGCAATGATGAAACTTCTTCATCTTTTCTACGATGCACCTGATGCACCTAGCGGAATTCATCCTTCTGCTGTTATACATCCAGAAGCTAAAATAGGTGAAAATGTATCAATCGGACCAAACGTTGTTATTTCAAGAAACGCAGTAGTAGGAAACAACACAAAACTTCTTGCCAATATATATATAGGCAAAAACTGCACAGTAGGTGAAAATTGTTTATTCCACCCCGGAGTAAATATCGGCGACAACTCCCACATCGGAAACAGAGTAATCTTACAACACGGTGTAAGCATCGGCGCAGACGGTTTCAGCTTTGTAACAGAAAACCCTGATGTTATAGAACAAGCAAGAAAAGAAGGCGCTGTTAAAGAAGCAAACACAAAACAAAAAGTTTATAAAATACCATCAATCGGTGGTGTTGTTATATCAGACGATGTAGAAATCGGTGCTAACACATGTATCGATAGAGGCACTATAGAAAATACATTTATCGGACCTCAAACAAAGATTGATAACCTCGTACAAATCGGCCATAACTGTAAAATTGGTGGTGCTTGTATGATAGTTTCACAAGTAGGCTTGGCTGGTAGCTGTAAAATAGGTGACAGAGTTGTTATTGCTGGTCAAGCAGGTCTTGCAGACCACTTAAGCATAGGCTCTGATTCTATTGTTATGGCTCAAGCTGGGGTAACAAAAAGCTTCCCAGATAAATCTATCATCATCGGTGCACCTGCTGTTCCAAGAAAAGACTTTATTAAGCAGTTAAAAATGCTTAAAGCTGCAGAAGAAGCAGTGGGCAAATTCAAAAAATACGAACACTTGCTTGAATCATTTGAACAAGGGGAAGAATAATGACTATGACAACAACAGTTAATACAATCTTAAAAGAAACAGAAGTTTCATCAAAAGGTTTGATGACAGGTGTTGATTGCACTGCAAGACTTGTACCATCAGATATAAAAGGTATAAGATTCCACCTTGGTGACAAAGTAATCGAAGCAAATGTAGATAATGTTGTTTCAACAGAACATTGTACAGTGATTGGCAACCAAGATATTAAAGTGATGTTAATCGAACATTTTATGGCAGCTTGTGCAATTTGTCATATAGAAGCAATAGATGTTTATCTCACTCATTTTGAAATGCCAATACTAGGCGGCGGTTCAGCTGAATGGGTAGAAATCTTCAAACAAGCAGGAAACAAAGCAAAAGAAAGCTACATTATAGAAGAACCTGTTTCTTATTTTAACGGAAAGACTCACTTGCTAGTCGTACCGTCAGACGAATTTAAAGTTACATACAGCGTAAACTTTAATCACCCTGAATTGAATCACAGATGGGTCTCTCTAGACAAAGAAAAAATGCATGAAGTAATTGAAGCCAGAACCTTTGGTTACTTAAAAGAACTTGAAATGCTTCAAGCTGCAGGTTATGCAAGAGGCGTAAGCATCGAAAACACAGTTGGTATGACAGATGACGGATACACAACAGAATTAAAAAGCGACTTTGAACCTGTAAAACACAAAATATTAGACTTAATTGGCGACTTTTACCTAACAGGATTCAATCCGCTTGATTTAAAAGCAGAAGTCATTGTTAAAGAAGCAGGTCACGCAGTTCACGTTAAAGTGGCAAAGATGCTTAAAGACAAAATCAAAAAAGAAAATTAATTAGACTAAGGAGAAGTATAGATGAGTACAGAAAATGTAAATACAACAGAGGAAGTTCTTCAATTTGACGTAATGCAAATTATGGAAATGATTCCTCACAGATATCCGTTCTTATTAGTTGACAGAATCACAGAATGTGTACCTGGCAAATATTCAAAAGGATATAAAAATTTAACATTCAACGAACCGTTCTTTCAAGGACATTTTCCAGGTAATCCGATAATGCCTGGTGTTTTACAGACAGAAGCATTGGCTCAGTTGGGTGCAGGTATCTTAATGACAATGCCTGAATATAAAGGTAAACTAGTTGTTTACGCTGGTATAGACAATTGCAGATTCAAAAGAATAGTACGCCCAGGTGACAGACTTGATATGGAAGTTGAACTTGTAAAAGTAAAAGGACCTATCATAAAAGCCCAAGGTAAAGCTATGGTTGACGGACAACTTGCAATGTCAGCTGATATGATTTTCTCAGTTATGTAGGAGGCAACAATGATAGACAAAAGAGCAATAATTGCCGATGATGCACAAATAGGAAACAATGTAACAATAGGAGCGAATGCTGTAATTGGAAATGGCGTAAAAATCGCAGATAACGTAATAATTATGCCAAACGCATACCTAGAATATTGTGAAATAGGTGAAGGTACTGTAATTTCACCATTTGCAAGTATAGGTACAGCTCCTCAAGATTTGGGCTATAAAAACGAGCCAACAAAATCAATAATAGGTAAAAACTGTATAATTAAAGAGTATGCAACAGTAAACCGTGCATCAGGTGAAGGCAAGGCGACAATAGTCGGAGACAAATGTCTTTTAATGACATCATCTCACGTTGCTCACAACTGCGTATTAGAAGACGAAGTTATCATGGCAAACCTCGCAACAATAGGTGGACACTGCCACGTAGGTAAAGGTGCTTTCTTAGGAGGCATGAGCGTATTTCACCAAAACTTAAGAATTGGTGAAATGTGTATAATAAGCGGTTTCTCTGCTGCAAGGATGGACTGTTTGCCTTATGTAAAAGGAGAAGGCCGTCCTCCGATACCACACGGAATCAATGCAATTGGTCTAAAAAGAAGAGGTATTGCTCCTGAAACTAGAAATAACCTTAAAGAAGCGTTAAAAATTCTTAAATCTGGGGAATATACAATTACCAAAGCTTGTGACGTGATAGAAAGAAATGTTGAACAAGATGAATACGTCAAGAAGTTTGTTCAATTTATTCGTGAATCTAAAAGAGGAATCACGCTTAGAAAAGCAGAAAACACAATGTTTTAAAACCTAAAACGATATAGTAAATAAAGCAGCTATTCAAGCTGCTTTATTTGTTTATATTAAGAAAAAAAGTTATAATAAACTAACAAACTTAAAAGAGGATAGAAAAATGAATAAATTATGGGAAAAATATGCAAAAGTACTTGTTGAATATTCTGTAGATATTCAACCAAATGACTTAACAATAATTAGAGCAACAAGCCACGAAGCTCAACCGTTAGTAAAAGAAATATATAAACAAGTTCTACAAAAAGGGGCGCATCCAATAGTTCACGCAACAATGGAAGGACTTGGCGAAACTTACATCAAATATGCATCTGATGAACAACTTGAATACATTGACCCAATGACAGAACTTGAATATAAAACAGCCAACAAATTTATATCAATAGGGGCACCTACTAATACCAAAACAATGGCTAAAGCTGATTCAAAAAAAATGGCAAAACGTTCTGCAGCAACAAGACACCTTTCAAACTTGCTTATGCAGCGTTCAGCAGAAGGCAGCTTAAAATGGGTAATTGCTGATTTCCCGACAAATGCATTGGCACAAGAAGCAAAAATGTCTCTAGATGATTATACAGACTTTTTAATAAAATCTTGTTATTTGCATTTAGACAATCCAATAGAAAAATGGAGAGAAATCGACAAAGAACAACAAAGAATAGCAGATTACCTAAATAAAACAACAAAGTTGCACATCATAGGTGAAGAAACAGATATAACTTTCAATACCGAAGGAAGAAAATGGCTTAACTGCTCAGGTCAATGCAACTTCCCTGACGGAGAAATTTACACATCCCCTGTAGAAGACAGCGCAAACGGAACAATTTACTTTGACTTTCCTCAAATATACAGAGGCAATGAAGCTCACAAAGTTCGTGTTCGTTTAGAAAACGGTAAAGTCGTTGAAGCAAGTGCAGAAAAAGGCCAAGAATACTTCCTTGATATGATAAATATGGACGAAGGTTCAAGATTTGTAGGTGAAATCGCTATCGGAACAAACTATATGATACAAGAAATAACCGGAAATATTCTTTTTGACGAAAAAATTGGCGGTGCAATTCATATGGCATTAGGTGCTTCTTATCCGGAAGCTGGCGGAAAAAATGTTTCAGGACTTCACTGGGATTTAATCAAAAATATGAAAAACGGCGGAGAAATATACGCCGATGACAAATTGATTTATAAAGACGGTCAATTTGTAATATAAAAATACAGGCAGAGAGAAATAAAATGACAACAAAAGAAGAATGGATTGAAAAAGACTTAAAATACGTATGGCACCCAGACACTCAAATGAAACAATATGAAGGTTCAGATTTTAAGCCGACAATAATTGAAAGAGGACAAGGAATTTACCTATACGACATTGATGGAAAACAATATATTGATGGAATTTCCTCTTGGTGGGTAAATACGCTAGGACATTCAAATCAAAAACTAAATAAGGTGCTTACACAACAAGCAGAAAAAATAGAACACGTTTTGCTTGCAGATTTTACGCACAAACCTGCAATAGAACTTGCAGAAAAACTTGTAAAACTGGCAGGAGAACCGTTTTCAAAAGTTTTTTACTCTGATGACGGTTCGACAGCTGTTGAAGTAGCAATAAAAATGGCATATCAATACTGGTATCAAAAAGGAAAACCTGAAAAAAAACATTTTGTTTCTATGACAGAATCCTATCACGGAGATACACTTGGTTCCGTTTCAGTAGGTGGAATTGATATTTATAAAAAAATATTTAATCCGCTTGTTTTTGAAACACTGAAAGTTTGTGCGCCATATTGCTATAGATGCCCTAAAAATTGCAAACAAGGACAATGTAATATCGAATGTTTTAATGAGGTTGAAGAACTTTTTAAAACACGCCATAACGAAATAGCAGCAATGATTGTAGAACCTCTTGTTCAGGGTGCTGCAGGTATGAGAGTATACCCTGCAGAATATCTAAAAAAATTAAGAGCATTGTGTGACAAATACGACATTTTACTAATTGATGATGAAGTAGCAATGGCTTTTGGTAGAACAGGTAAGTATTTTGCATTCGAACATGCAGAAATTAAACCGGATATATTTTGTGTCGCAAAAGGAATTACAGCAGGTTATATACCTCTTGCCGCGACAATAACAACTGACAAAATATACAATGCTTTTTATGACGATTTCTCAGAACTTAAAACATTCTACCACGGTCATAGTTTTACGGGTAACCCCATAGCTTGTGCCATAGCAGTTGAAAACTTAAAAATAATGGAAGAAGAAAAAGTTATAGAAAATCTTCAACCCAAAATCAAAAAACTAAAAGAATGCCTCGAAAAATTCCAGTCATTAAAACATGTCGGAGACATAAGACACATAGGTATGATTGGAGCAATAGAAATTGTCAAAGATAAAAACTCAAAAGAGCCCTATTTATTTACTGAAAGAATAGGGCACAAAGTATTTCTTGAAGCAATGAAAAATGGTGCACTATTAAGACCGATTGGAAACATAATCTACTTTTTACCACCATTAATCATAACTGAAGAAGAAATTGAAAAACTCACTAAAATAGCGTATAATGCAATAAAAACAGTTACGGAAAAGAATTGAGGATAAAATGAATTTAAAAAGATTCCAAGCATTCACAATGGCAGAAGTACTCGTTACCTTGGTAATCATTGGAGTTATTGCTGCAATGACATTACCTGGTCTAAATACTCATACAAAGAATAATGAATATGTAGCAGGTTGTTTAAAATCATACTCAGTATTAAGCCAAACAATTAACAGAATGAAAGTTGACTTAGGACCTATTGGATTTGGAACAAAATGGAATGATACAGAGGAATTTTGGAAAGAATTTTCTGCAAAACTTAACACAGCAAAAATCTGTGCAAAGAATGAAAAAGGTTGTAACTATACGGGAATTCCCAAGCATCTTCAGGGAAATGCTCACACAAATTCATACGACGGCTATGCATATAACTTAGTAACAACAGACGGAATGACATTTAATTTTTCAGCAACTGATTGTACAAGTAAAGGTTTGTCAACAAAAAGAGAAAGTAACTGTATGGGCAGATTTGTTGTCGATGTAAATGGATTTAAAGGCCCCAACAGATTTGGAAACGATATGTTCTTTTTCTGTCTAGTAAAAGGTGAAGGTATTCTTCCTGCTGGTATTGATAACAACTCGGAAGACTGCAAAAAAGGAGGCTCCGGTATAACTTGTGCAGCAAAAGTTGTTAATGAAAAAAGATTAGAAATCAAATAGACTAGTTTTCAAAGAGAAAAAAATAACAGGAATGTATTTAATACATTCCTATTATTTTTTGTATAGCAATCTCTGCAGTATCCAAAATCTCATACAATTCAGTTTTCGTAAAAGGATTCCCCTCTGCTGTAGTTTGGAATTCAATAATCTTACCACTTTTTGTCATAACAACATTAGAATCAACCTGTGCATGAGAATCTTCACTATAATCCAAATCAAGTTTGACCTCACCATCAATCAAACCTATAGATACAGCGGCAATAGGTTCTAATATCGGATTTTCTTTTAATGTACCGTTATCCATCAATTTTTTAACTGCATCTTCCAATGCAAGATAACCACCACAAATACTTGCACATCTTGTGCCACCATCTGCTTGTATAACATCGGCATCAATTGTGATTGTTAAACCGCCAATCTTTTCTAAATCAACACAAGAACGCAAACTACGACCTATTAATCTTTGAATTTCCTGAGTTCTTCCTGATATTTTAGTTCTTTCTCTTTGACATCTTGTATGAGTGGAAGTAGGCAATAATGAGTACTCTGCTGTTACCCAACCTCTTGGATCATCCTTTTCCATCCATTTTGGAGCCTTTTCTTCAACTGTAGCAGTTACAATAACTTTTGTATCCCCAAATTCAACCAAAACAGAGCTTAATGCATGTTTTGTATAATCCTTTGTAAACTTAACAGGTCTTAAATCTTTATTGCCTCTGTTATTAAAACGTTCTGACATTTTTATCTCCTTTTTTCTATTATCTTTTTGTGGTAATTTTATCTTATCAAATTAGTATAAAGTGGGATAGATTATGACAAAATTTTACTTAACAACAGCAATAGATTACGTAAACGGAGCACCTCATATAGGTCACGCATACGAAAAGATACAAACTGACGTACTTGCTCGTCATTTCAGACAAAGATACGATGACGTATATTTTCTCACAGGTACTGATGAACACGGTATAAAAATACAAAAAACATCAGCATCAATGGGAATAACACCAAAAGAATTGTGTGACTTGAACGCAAACAAATTTAAAGAGTGCTGGGCAGGTCTTGATATATCCTACAACAAATTCATCAGAACAACCGATGAAGACCACGAAAAAATTGTACAAAAAATATTTAAAAAATTACAAGATAATGGTGACATATACAAACACTCGTACACAGGGCTATATTGCTCAGGTTGCGAATCTTTCTTAAACCCTAGAGATTTAACAGAAGATGGTTTATGTCCTGACCACTTAAAAAAACCTGAAGAAGTTAAAGAAGAAAACTATTTCTTCAAACTTTCAAAATACAAAGACAGATTAATTGAACACATCAAAAACAATCCTGACTTTATACAGCCAGAATTCAGAGCAAACGAAGTAATTAACCAACTCGAACATATAGAAGACATTTCTGTTTCTCGTTCAAAAGAATCTGTAAGCTGGGGTATTCCAGTTCTTGGTGATGATTCTCAAGTTATATATGTTTGGATTGACGCACTTTCAAACTATATTACGGCTTTAGGTTACAACCCTGAAAATCCTTCAGAAAACTTCAAAAAATATTGGCCAGCTGATGTTCAAGTTATAGGTAAAGACATTCTTAAATTCCACGCAATTTACTGGCCTTCATTCTTGATGGCTCTTGATATACCTCTACCTAAAACAATACTTGCACACGGTTGGATTACTATCGACCAAACAAAAATGAGTAAATCATTAGGCAATGTTATTTCACCAAAAGATGTTATGGATAGTTTTGAACTGGCTCATCCTGATGCATTCAGATACTTTATGATGGTTACTGCACCAACAGGCAGAGACGGAAACTACTCAGACTTAGATTTTAAAGAAAGAGTTAACGCTGACCTTGCAAATAACATAGGTAACCTTTTAAACAGAACTCTTAATATGCAAGTAAAATACTTTAACGGCGAAATAAAAGAAGAATTTATAACTTCATCTGACTCTGAAATAGCAAAAGAAGCGATAAAAACAGTTGAAGCAGTAAAAGCAAGATTTGACAAATACGAAGTAGCAGAAGCTGCTCAAGAAATCGTAAACTTCTCAAACACTGTTAACAAATACGTAAATGACACAGCACCTTGGAGCTTAGCTAAAGAGGAAAAAATGCTTGAATGTGCTCAGGTTCTTTACACTGTATTAGAGTCAATGAGATTTATAGCAACTATGCTGGCTCCTTATTGTCCAAACATTGCAAAAGATATATATGAGCAACTTAACCTGTCTACAGACCCAACAGAAGTTAAGCTAGACTCACTAAAATGGGCAGAAATTCCGACAGGTATAATAACAGAAAAATCCAAAATTAAACCTGTATTTTTAAGATTAGATTCTGAAATAGCAGGAGCATCTAAAAAAGCTCAGTAACATAAAATTAATAAAAAAACAGAAAGAGCGGTCAGCAAAATACCGATTCTTTCTGTTTTTAGTATTTATCAAAAACTACTTTATTGAAAAAAGTTATTTGTGAGTTTTACAACATCACTTACTGCAGATTGTGTATTTTCCACAATATTTTGATATCTTTGGTATTCAGGGGTGTTCTTAAAGGCCTCTATTTCTTCGTCAGAAATTACTCCATCGCCGTTAGTATCTATCGCTCTTAAGTTATTACAAAGGTCTTCAACACTTATTCCTCCGGCTATACCCAAAGCTAATATCATTGCATCATTTAATTTTCCGTTTTCATCTTTGAATAAAGCTGCTATTGTATTTGAACTCATCAAAGACTCTATTTCTTCTGGAGTAACTATACCATCATCATTTGAATCCAAATCAAAAGTTGAATCAATAATGGGACGTTGTTTCATCATTTTATCCAAAAAAGATCCCTCCGGATTATCTCTATCAGGCTTCAAATCGACTACAGTCGCTTCTTCATCTTGTTCTTCAGGAAAATCCAAACTAACATCACTTTGAGGCTTTTCAAAGTTTTTAACCCCTTCACTTACCTTATTAGCAATAATAGAAATAATACTTGATATATTATCAACCATAAATCCTTCCTTTCTAAACCTGATGTAACAAGGAGATATATCGACAAAATAAACAAAAAGGTTTATATATTATGCTTATGTTGTTACAAATATTAACAATAGTTACAAACATAGGCCATTAAATATCTGTTGTTTTGCAAACCTTATTTCCATTTTTAATCAAAAATATCTCACCATTTTCAACTCTATAAGCATTCCTAATTCCTTCGTGATATGAGAATATTTTTGCTGCATATTTTTTCTCTCTGTTGTTATGATTAAAAATCGATAAAACAGCATACGGATCGATAAATCTCCCCATCTGTTCAAAACGAGAAATTGATCTTTCCATAGAAAGTTGTTTTGGTGTAGCGATGTGAATAAAATCTACGTCATAACCGTTTCTTTTAGCTTGTTGAATAATTTTGTGAATATTTACAGAAGCACCTGCGGTTTGAAATATCATATTTTTTCCTTGAGCAAATACATTAGGAATAATTGAGTTACGTAAAATATGACTGGAAGCTTTATGCACTAGTTCAGCACACTCACCATGTTCATATACTTCTTCAAACATACCTTTTATGTCGTCAGCATCTGGCGTGTAATAAGAATTCACATCACCATTTAAAATTTTCTTTATAATTGTTGATTTTCCTGCGCCTGGCAAACCATCAATTATAAGTAGTTTTCTTTCTGCTCTAATGTTTTTCAACTTAGCTTCTTCTGCTTTTAAAGTTTTTTGCAAAACTTGATTGTAATACTCAGACCCAATCTTAACAGGTTCAGATAAAACATTTCTTTTTCTGATTTCAAGATATCTGTCATTATCATAATGAGTCATTTTTATTTTATTCTTTGCAAAGAATTTAAAATCACTTTCAGGAATTACGCCTGCATTATCGGAACATATTTTTATCAAGTCATCTTGAGATATTGCACCTTTTTGCCAATAGTTAACAAGCAAATTTTCCGGCAATTTAAAATCTGTATTAATAAAGTGCCCTTTTCCTGAGTGAATAACATAAAAATTATGCTTGTATCCTTTCATATACATCTGCTTTACAAACTCAGCATAATCTTGAATATCATCTAATGCATAAAAATGTTCTTCTTCTGAAACTCTTAGATTATCAACAGTATTGTTAACAACAGATACTGATTTTTTTGAAGCAAATGGATTTAATCTTGAGAAAAAGCTTTTATTAACAAATTTTTGAGCCTCAAAATCAACATCAGACTTATAATTTTTGACTAGCTTAAACTGATTATCAAAAACATAACGATGTGCCTTATGCTCGTTTTCTGTTAATAATGACAACACATAGTTGTTTTGATATTTTTTAACAGAAATTTCAGATATATTGTCTTTAAAAAGATTATTTAAAGTATTAATGCGATTTTTTAATTCTTGAATGTTGGCATTATTGTCTTTACAAAGAGCTATCAAATCCTCTGATGGTATTTTATTTCCCAAAAGCATCATAGCTTTTTTAGACTCATCTTTTGAAAAATTAGCAATCGTCTTAAGTGAATCATAAGAATAATTGAACCTTCCAATCGCATTTTTTTCTTTCATAAATGGTTTTAAAAAACGCAATTTTTCAAAAGGTAAATCAGCTATAGAGATAAGCTCTGAAGGTGAAAAACGTTTCATTCCAAAAGAATCTTGCATGTATGCTGATTTATACAAAGATTTTAACTTTTCTACAGAAAAATTCTTCAGTAACTCCAACTGATAAACATCAAACATCAATTGGTAATGTTCGCTCAAATTTGCAAATTTATGTATAAAATTTCTTTTTCTAGGTTCAAGGTTAGAAAAATTATTTTGAAAAACATCTTTTGGAAAAACAGGAGACTTAATAAAAACAGGCTTAAATGCAGTAATAAAATTGTCTTTAACATCAAACAGACTGTTATGTAATTTAACAGCCTTAAAGTTGTTAGTATTTGGTTTATAAGTTATAGATTTGATATTATTGCTTACAATCATTGCAATTGTGTCAAAACCTGTAAATATAAATAGTTGCTATTTGTGATAAAATAAATTTACTATGATTGATATAGAACAAAAACAAAAATTAGAAGAATTGGCTTTGAAAATAAACAAAGCGAAGGAGTGTCTTTGACCTTGCTACTTTAAAAGACAAAGTTAAAGAAATAGATTTAAAACTTCAAAGCGAAGATATCTGGACAGATCCGCAAAAAGCATCAAAACTGTCACAAGAACTTACTGAATATAAAAACACAATTGAGCAAGCAGAAAATTGGGACAAAACAATTGCTGATTGCGAACTTTTGGTTGAACTGTATAACGAATCTGATGACGAATCCCTATGGGAAGAACTCCAAAATTCAATAGATTCTCTTGAAAAAGAAATGAATGAATGGGAAGTAAAAATGACACTTTCCGGAGAATATGACTCATACGATGCTATTTTAACTGTTAACGCAGGGGCAGGAGGAACAGATGCCCAAGATTGGGCACAAATGTTACTTAGAATGTACACTCGCTGGGCAGAGTCAAAAGGCTGGAAAGTAGAACTCCTCGACAAGTCTGATGGAGATGAAGCAGGAATCAAATCTGCAACAATAAAAGTATCAGGCAAATATGCTTTTGGCCTTGCTAAAGCAGAAAGAGGCGTTCATCGATTAGTCAGAATTTCACCATTTAATGCAAACGGAAAAAGACAAACAAGCTTTGCTTCACTGGAAGTAAGCCCTGTAATTGAGGACTTCGAAAAAGTTATAACAATCCCCCCTGAAGATATAGAAGTAGATACTATGAGATCAGGCGGAGCCGGCGGACAGAACGTAAACAAAGTAGAAACAGCGGTAAGAATACTTCATAAGCCGACCGGTATCGTCATAAAATGCCAACAGCAACGTTCTCAACTACAAAATAAAGAAACAGCTATGCAAATGCTTGCATCTAAGCTATTAGCAATAAAACAAGCAGAACATGACAAAAAGCTCGCTGAACTAAAAGGCGAAAATTTCGACATAAATTTCGGATCACAAATACGCTCATACGTATTTCATCCTTACAAAATGGTCAAAGACCATAGAACAGGCTACGAAGTTGGTAACGTAGACGCTGTTATGGACGGAGATATTGACGCTTTTGTTGATTCCTATCTAAAGCAGAACATTTCAAAAAGCTAGATGCTAGAAATTTACTAGAAAGATTCATCTGCACAGTTGCAAGCGTTTTTACAATATCTGCATATTCTCTTGTAATCTTATCATACTGAGGCAGCCCTGTGTTGCTGCGTACAATAGGAGTTGTAACCATACTGTCTTCAAAGTTGTTTTGATAAAATCGATTATCACAACTTCCCTGTGACAGTGAGTTGTTCATATTTTCCATTTTTCACACACTAATAATTTACTACCTTAGTTATATAAAAACATTTATTGTAAAAAAATTGCCCAACAACCAAAAAAGCTTTACAATTGATACAGAAATTATGTTTGGCACACTAGGACTACAGATAAAATATTTACTCATTCTTCAACACTTAAGAGATATTACAAATGGAGTGTTTGACAACTTTTTCATATCAATAACTTGGTTTGGAGAACTAGTAATCCCTCTTTCTGTTATGGCTATAGTTTATTGGGGTATTAACAAAAGAATAGGGCAATTTATGCTTTTTACTTTTGGTTTAACCTTGTTTACTAACGTTTTTTTGAAAATGACTGCCTGCATAAAAAGACCTTGGCTATTAGACTCTTCTGTCAAACCTATTGAAAGAGTATTACCTGCTGCTGACGGATATTCATTTCCAAGCGGTCACACAGCCGGAGCAACAGCTGTATGGGGAAGTATAGCCTACAAATGGTGGAACAACAAAATTTTAAGATACTCTATGATTGCAATAGTGCTGCTTGTTGGATTTTCAAGAAATTACGTTGGTGTACATACCCCTCAAGATGTAATTGTTTCTATAGTTGCAGGCATTTTCATAATGTTATTTACAGACAAATTATTAAAATGGATTGATAAAAAGCCTGAAAGAGATTTTATATTTTATATCCTAATAATATGGCTAACAATTCTTTTATATGGATACTTACATATAAAATGCTGTGCACAAATGACCACATACAATGAACTTACAGACACTATCAACCCTGTTTCTATGAAACAAGGCGTATATCCAAAGATATCTTTTATGCTTGGTATCTTCACAGGATGGCTACTCGAGAAAAGATTAGTCAAATACGAAATACCTGACAAAATGACAAAGATAAAGAAAACAGTGGTAATCCTAGCTGGTGTAGTTGTTTTATACGCAATATCTTCCGTATTAAACAGCTTGTTATCAGCTGTTACATACAAATATTTAGCTTATACTATCACTTCTTTTGCTAGTGCAATATTTATAACTTGCTTATACCCATATGTGATAAAAAAACTCAATTAAGGTTGTAAATCTTTTACATAAGAAGCTATATCAATCCCTAGTTCATTGATTTTTTCATAATTATCAGACAACAACATTTTGGTATCTGAAGAGATAAAAATAACATTAGTAATATCAATAACTCTTTCATCTAAATCAAAGAAAGCTTTGTAATATACCCTATCTGACTCATCGCCTTTATAAATCATTACATCCTTAAAATAGGAGTTATACAATTCCTTAAGCGAGCGGAAGAACGAATTATCCTTATGCTCAAAATCAGCACTGGAGCATAAGTTTGAAACAAACATCCCCTTATCGTTAAGAGAATGTTTTATCAAATTAAAATAATCATCACTCAAAAATCTCTCGTCTATACCATCATCGGATGCAACATCAACAACAATTAAGTCATATTTTTTAGAAGATTCTCTAAGATAAACTAAGCCATCTTGTAAAATAAAGTTAACTTTATCTGACTTTTTAAAATTAAAATATTTTTGCGCTATATCAAAAATATTTTCTTCAATATCAACAACATCAATACAATTTAGGTTATCAAACAAAAATTCCCAGTCATTAACAATTTTTCCAGAGCCAAAACCAATTAATAAAATATTTTTTATTTTAGGATTAATCAAATATGGAATCGTAAAATAATTAATATAAGGCAAATTGCCTTTATATTTTGAAGTATTAATAAAACCAGCCTGATAAGTATCCTTATAATGTAAAAAGCGTCCTACTTCGTTTTCTATTACCTTTATATTATGAAAATCAGACTGTTTTTCATACAAAACTTTATCATCAAACTCTTTTTCGTTGATAATATCCAACAATCTGTCATCAGGTTCATGAATGGCTAAATATTCAGGTATAATAATCATAGTTTTTATTGTATCATAGGCTAAAGAAAGATAATAATATGAGTGACTATTTTTTAAGAGCAAAACTATTTAAAACTAAAAAACGCCTTGGGCAAAACTTTCTTGTAGACGAATCAGTAATCGATAGAATAGTTCAAGAAGTTACCCCTGATGACACAGTACTTGAAATCGGCCCGGGAGCAGGTTTTGTTACAGAAAACATTGTAAATAAGGCTAAAAAAGTTTACGCAGTCGAAATTGATGAAGATGCAATCGAAGCACTTGCACACATTAGAACAAACAAATTCACTCTAATTCACAACGATATTTTAAAAACAAATCTAAAAGACTTAGAAGACACAACTTTTAAAGTCGTTGCAAATATACCATATTACATAACAAGCCCGATACTTGCACACTTGCTTGGTGAAATAGATGATTTAAACAACGACAACAGAAAAAGAATCTCTGAAATCATACTAATGGTTCAGTGGGAAGTAGCCCAAAGACTTGTTGCAAATGAGAAATCCCCATCAAAACAATATGGATTATTATCGATATTAACTCAATTTAATGCAGAGGTTGAACTTATTCAAAAAGTTGGAAAACGAAGCTTCTACCCTGCCCCAAAAGTTGATTCTGCATTGGTCAGAATAACAATCAACAAAGAACCTAAAGTAAAAGTAAACGACTACACGTTTTTAAAGAGAGTAGTAAAAGCTTGTTTTGCAACAAGAAGAAAAAATCTTAAAAACTCTCTTATAAATGGCGGTTTTTCAAAAGAATCCGTATCAAAAACACTCAGCAACTTAAATATAGAAGAAAACACCAGAGGTGAAACTCTATCTATACAAGAATTTGCAAAACTATCAGAAGAACTGAAAAATAATCAATAGTTGAGGTCTAACAAATGGAAGAAATAAAAAGTATAAAACTTGCTGCTCCTGCAAAAATCAATCTTACTTTAGAAGTTTTAAACCAACGTGAAGACGGCTACCACAACATAAAAAGCATTATGCAAGCAATAAGTTTGTATGACTACATAACAATCACAATAAAAGACTCTCACGAAAACTCAATAAAACTATCAGGCAGTTCTACACAAATTCCATACGATAACAAAAATTTAGTATACAAAGCTGCTGAAAAATTTATAAACAAAGCAAATATCAAAAATAAAGAAATTGAAATATATATAGAAAAAAATATTCCAATAGAAGCAGGGCTAGCTGGTGGAAGTACTGATGCAGCTGCAACATTTTACGGATTAAATGAGGTATTTAATTCACCATTACAAGAAGAAGATTTGGAAAGCCTATGCGCGTCTATTGGCTCAGACTTAAACTTTTGCCTACACGGCGGAACTGCTATCTGTTCAGGCAGAGGAGAACAAACAGAAAGAATAAATACAACAAGTAACTATGTAACACTAATAAAGCCTATCGGATACGGAATTTCTGCAAAGGAAGCTTACAAAAAATTTGCATTATCTGAAAAACCCACAATCAAAAATTTTACAGAAAAAATGGCAGAAAGCTTTGACACAAAGTTCTTATACAACAGTCTGGAGTTAGCTTTGCTAACAGACTACAAAGAACTTGCACAAATTAAAGAATTATTACCAGAAGCCCTTATGAGCGGCTCAGGCCCAACTTTCTTTATACTGGAAAGATACTCTCCTGTGGAATTTGACAGTTCAAAATTCCTTGTAATTGAAGACTTACATTTTATACCTGATGGAATAAAAATTGTTAAATAATGTAAACATATAAGACATAATCTATTAAGTTTATCTGCAAAAAACCGATAACTAGTATGGAAGTCAAAATCTTTCAAGATAGTTAACAGGGACTCGTTGTTGTCTTATAAAAGGAGATAATCATGCAGGTAAACAGATTAAGTTTGGGATTGCAAGAAGCTTTAAAAATAGCATCTAATTACAACACAGCAAGGAGTGATACATTATTTGAACAAAATTTATATGGAACAAACGGTGAAAAAATAGATTTTAGTAATCTTAATATCGATGATCTAAATATAACAGAAGATCAAATACAAAACTTGCTACAAATGTTTGCCGATGAGATTATAGCAGTATTTGGAGGCGAAATCCCAGGCATTAACCCAAACAACAATCAACCCAAAAACACTCCTGGACAAACAACAGATAACGACCAAACATCTGACAATGGGCAGTCACAAGGAGGAAACACTCCAACCGTATTTACAGCATAAAAAAAGCCTCTAGATAGAGGCTTTTTTATTACATTTTTTCTAATTACATAGAATAAGTAATTAAAGCTTTAACAGAACGAGCCGTATCTTTAATATCTTGTTTTTGTTCTTCTGAATTCATTGTTTCTTCTAAAACTTTCAAAACTTCAGATTTATCATTCAAAGAAAGAATTTCGTTAATAGAGCTCATTGCAACTCTAGCACTCAAGTCATTGATACCTTTGCCGCTTTTTGCAACAACTACTTTTAAAGAATCAGTTGTATTCTTCTTAATAAGTGCATGTGCAGTTTTTTCTCTGATTTCATCAATTTCTGAGTTAGTACCAATTTCTTCAAGAATAGAAACTGATTTTGGATCTTCGTGTCTTGATAAAGCTTCAATAATATTGTCTAATTTATTTATAGTTTTCATTGGCAACCTACGCTTTCAAACTTTCTTTATAAGTAGCATGTTCAAGAGCAAACATAGCATGCAAATCATCTACAGGTCGTTTCAATAGATTGTTAACACTATATTGATTATTAAACTTAGAAGAAATAGACTCAGCTAATCCTTTAAAATCAAGTGTGATTTCAGTATTTTTAGCTTTTTCCCATGAATTAGCTATTGTATCTTTTACTTGTCTGCCAAAAGAAATAATAGAATTAATTCTAGAACGGAAGGCCTCATTAAAAGAGTTCATGCTACCTACAACAGCACTTGCAACCATTTTTGACTTACCAGTAACAGCTGCAAATGGGTTAGAAATTGTGTTGTTAGCTTCTTTTGCTTTAGATGATTCAAAAACATCTGATGTCAAAACATTACCTTTGAAATTAATTCCAAAAGGATTTGAGTGAACTTCCTGTCTTTCTTCTTTAGAAAGTGGCTTGAACAGTGTAAAATTAGATTGTGTAATTTTCATCTCTTACTTGCCTTCCTTATTTAATTATTGATACTCATAACTTTTTAAATTAGAATACCTTATTAAATTACCATTATAAGAGAACAACATAATCATCTTTATAGAGGATTTATCACACATTTTTTACAACTTTAGTATAAATCTAACCAGCACTCAAACCCGCACAGAGACTAATACTTTGTGCAGTCATGCCTTTTGCTTCTTCTGAGATTAAATATTTAACAAAACATGCAATTTCCTCCGGCTGAATGAATCTTTTTTGAGGAATCATATCAATTTCTTCTTGATAGCTAAAATCGCTTTCCAACACAGCATTTTCAGCTAATTGAGTATCTACCCAACCCGGATTTATCGTGTTAACTGTTATATTATTTTCTGCAAGCTCAAGCGCTAAAGCTTTAGTAAAACCTATCAAAGCCGATTTAGTCATTGAATATAAAGAAGCATTAGCTTCTCCAACAACACCGCTAATAGAGCCAATATTAACGATTCGTCCCCAATTATTAGCTTTCATATATCCTACAGCATACTTACTCAGTAGATATACAGCCTTAATATTAAGGTTGAGCAAATTGTCGATATCAGATTCATTAGACTTTTCAACAGGAGAGTACACATAACCGCCTGCATTATTCACAAGAATATCAATCGAACCAGCAGCGTTAACAACCTGCTCTATCAATTTATGACACTCAACTGCATTAGTTAAATCCGCAACAAAAAAACCTGATGCGCCAATTTCTTTTGCTGTTTCTTCTAACTGTTCTGCATTTCTAGCACAAATATACACTTGATAGTCACAACCAGAAAGCTCTTTTGCTATAGCTTTACCAATACCTCTAGAAGCACCTGTTACAAGAACAACCTTATTCTTCTTTTGATTTTTCATAATTATATTCCGTTAAAATCTGAACAATGGATTCCATTATAAGAGAAATTATCTCTTTTCTCTGTGCATCATCTAAATTTTTTATTATTTCTACTGCAGAATGAAGAGAAATATTTTTGTCATACCAACGTTTATACTCAGTAATTTTATTTTCGTTTAAAAGAGAAATTTCTCCATCAGTATTGGTTTTTAGCTCTGAAAGTATAATTTGAATTAAATCTTGTGCAACTTCATCTCTAACATCTTCATTCAATGACTCTAAAAAAGCCATTAAACTACTTAAATCAGGATCTTTGTCATACCAACGGACATACTTCATCTTCTATTCACCAAATAAATATTTAAAATTTTAATCTTCAAAAACATCATTAAAATATCATATTTTTAAAAGCTAGTAAAGAATAGCTAAAAATTAGCCTAGATCCAGAAAAGAAATAGCAATACCTATTATTTTACTTTTTAGCATTTATGTTATCTAATAAAAGTAGATGAAAATAAGTTCAACCACATATAAAAACACACCATCTTTTAAAGGGATATATAACAACAAACTGCTTTTAAAAAGCCTAAAGTTTGCTGCTGATTATCCTGCTATATTTTCTGGCACAGTATCACTTGGTCTATCGACTATTGTAAGACCACTTGCCATATTAACAACACCAAAAACAGACAAAGAAAACAGGAACTACGCCTGCGCAAAATCATTGGCTTCAAATGCAATAGGCTACGCCATTATGGCAGCAGCGACACTACCAGTGAGCAATGCTGTGATAAAAATAGATAAAGCCCCACAAAAATATATTTCAAAACAAACAATTAACACCCTAAAAGGTAATTCTAAAGAGCTTTTAAACTCCAAAGTTTATCAATTTGCAACGCAACTTTTCAAACTTGGCCTCGGATTTGTAATAGCGGTTCCAAAGTCTATACTGACATGTTTGTTAATTCCACCAATTATGACGCTATTCTTTAAAGATACAAAACAAGAACCCAAAAGAGTAAAACTACACAAAAATATATCTTTCAAAGGGCTTTATAACGAGGCAACAGAGCATATAGCAAAGGGAATAGGAAAACTACTAAACAAAAAGCTATTACAAAAAATAGCAGCAAAATACGCAGATACGAACTTTGCTCAACATATAATGAATGCTACAGACGTATTGCTAACAGGAACATTTATACAACAAGCAGCTAAAAGCAAAAAAATCAAAAATGAAAGAAAAAAAGCCTTAATATATAATTCAGCAATATCAACTGGATTAAGTATTGCAGGGGGATATGCAATAAACCACTATACCAAAAATCACACAGAAAAATTTATAAAGAAATTCTCCGAAATAAACAAAGAATCTCCTTTGCTGGAAAAATATCTTGAAGGAATAAAAATAGCAAAACCTGTAATAATACTCGGCGGAATATATTATATTGCAATACCTATTATTTCAACATTTCTGGCAGATAAAGCAGAAAAGAAATTTTAATATATAAAGCTTTATTAAGAAACACTACAAAATGCAACTACTCCTGTTATATAATAAGACTAACTTAGATTTAGGAGTATTAGTATGAAAAAATTATTAACTTGTTTTTTATGTGTATCAGCGCTTTTAGTTACAGGGCTATCATCCGATGCTAAAAAAGCAAAGCAACCGAAACAAGAACAGTCACAAATGAAAGATGCAAGATTCTACTACAATGAAGGCATAAGATACGAACAGCACAACAACAAAGAAGGAGCTATTGATGTTTATGCCAAAGCTGTTGAATTAGAGCCTAATTTTGATGCAGCAAGAATCGCTAAAGCTCAGTTGTCATATTTTTATGGCAGATATGAAGAAGCTCTTGCAGATTTTGAATACTTAGAAACACGCCCGGGATATGGAGCCGGCGCATTTTTTGATTCTAGAATCGACTGCCGATTAAAACTTGGTCAGTATGATAAAGCACTTGACGATATGTACGAAGTTATACTTGCATACTGCGGTCAAGTAAAAGTTTACAAACAAATGCAAGAAATAGTTGCACAACATCCTGAATTAGCATACAAACTTAAACCTGAAGCTCATAAGGATTTGATAGAAAAATACAAAGACAATGCAAAAATAATGAGAGACTATGCTAGAACATTTAAAGATGCTAGAAACAATATAAATGAACCTGAAATGTACGACTTCTTTATGGGAATTGCAATAGCTTTAAACCCAGAAACACTTAACACTGAATGGGACGGTACAGTTGAAATGGGCAGCACAGTATACAGAAAATCACCATCAGGCAACGAAGAAGTAACAGAAGTAAAAGTAAACAGTAAACAAGATTCTACAGCTAAAGAATCTGCTAATAATCAAGAAACAGCAGAAGAAGATACAACTCTTGAAGAAGCTGAACAAGAAATTATTGATAACCAAGACGAAAATTTAGATTCTGAAGAAAATCAAGAAGAAACAAATAAAAAATAAAAAATATTAAAAATAATAGAAAAGCCTCATTTTTCAATGGGGCTTTTTATTACTCATTATTAATGTCCATAAAAATTCCATTTAAGACGAACTCCAACCTCTTTATAAGTTGTTGAACCATAAGCACCAACAGACAAATATGAGTTATCTTTAAGTTTTGAACGATAATCGACCTCAAAAGCTGCATCACTTTTAAACCAAGAAGCATTTGCTCTTACGCAAGAGTTTTTATCAATTTGTTGAGAATACCCAACAGATAAACCTGGGTTGTCTTTATTTAAATAGGCTCTTGCATCAAATGAGCTTTTGGGCATCTCATATCTGGATGACATCTGTAGAGTATTATCGAAAGGCTCATACTCAACAGCACCCTTAAAAGTCGTACGGCCACCATTTGTAGAATTTTTAACTTTTAATCCAACCGATTTATCAAAATAATCAACGGAGGTTCCGCACTCAAAAGACGGAGAAAATTTCTTTATTACATCAAATTCATCAAGAGATACATCATATTTTAAATCTTTAAAAAAAGTTGATTTTTTCTGAATAGACGGAGTTTCTGGTCTAAAGACAGCATCAGCTGCTGTATTAGTTTTTCTTTTTATTTGATGTTCTACAGCTTCATTTGTTAGCACAGGAGCAGTATTAGTTTCATTTAAATAATCAGGAGCAACTGCCTTTTTCTTAGAAAAAAGTTTTTTAGCACCATCACCAACAACTTCTAATACATCACGGCCTTGTTTTTCGAGAGAAGATAATTCATCAGAATAAGATTTCATTGCAGCATCAACTAACATGTCATCGCCATTTTTATCTGACAAAACATCAAAAAATGCTTTAAAATTATCGCCATTATTCGGCTTATTAAACTCTTTTTTCTCTCTGTCTTTGTTATTTGGCATAGTATCTCCGTGTATATATATAAAGTATTTACAAACACAAAAATTGCCTATAAAAGCACAAAATTTTTATGATAAAATATAATGGCTATACATTATAGAAGCTTCGAGATGGAAACAGAATCAAAAAAAATATTAATAATAAGACTTGGAGCGATAGGAGATGTCGTTCACTCAACGGTTATTGCCCAAGCCATTAAAGCTAAATATCCTCAACACAAAGTGCATTTTATAACCGCGTCATATATATGCCAACTATTAGAAAACAACGAATATTTGGATAAAGTTATACCTTTTGAAATGAAAAACAAGGACAACCTGTTTTATCTTATAAAAAAAGGTTTAGAACTGCGCAAAGAGAGATATGATTACATAATAAACCTCACTAACGCAACCAGAAACTTTATCATGATTCATTTTGCTGCGCCCAAAAAGCTTATAAAAAGAAACGCAAAAAGAGTACACGCTGTTGATGCATTCTACAACACAGCCTGTGACGCGTTAGGTGATTTACCAAAACCTGAAATGCTAAATTTAGGAATAGACAAAGAAATCCAAGAAAAATTCCAAAACGAATTGTCTGAATGCAACAGACCTATAGTCATACTAAGTCCTGGTGGCGACAATGACTTACAACGTCAAGGCAGAATATGGGTTGACGACTACTGGAAAGAACTAGGAAATCAAATTGTTGAAAAATATGACGCACAAATTTTAATTATTGGTTCAAAAACAGAAAAAAACAATCATAACCAATATTCTGAAATTAAAAACGCAAAAATCTACTCTGGCAAGCTTTCTTTAAAGGAAACAGCTGCCCTAATTTCTATTTGCGACTTATTTATATCCGGTGACTCAGGACCACTGCATCTTGCAGATGCAGTAGGAGCAAAAACAATTGCAATGATGGGTTCTACTCACCCAAGGTCAAGCTCAGCATACAGTAAAAACGGCAAATTTATTGAGCCAACTATAGAATGTAAATATTGCGGTCAAAGAAAATGTAAAATGATTACTCCTCCACAAAAGTTTACGCCTTGTATGATTTCAATAAAGCCCAAAATGGTTTTAGATTTAATAGAAAAATCCAACTTATTATAATAAAATTTTTCAACAAAAAAGGAGAGTATTTCTACTCTCCTTTTTATAGTTCTATATCAACTAGAAAATAATTTTTAATTCTTCTCCAGGATTCAAACTTGAATTATTTGAGTAAGAAGGAACAATTAGATATCTTACTTCGTCTGTAAATTCATAAAGAACACCAAATGTTCCGCTTACAGCAAGTTTACATAAATCGTAAACGCCTTTACCAACTGTCACAAATACATTACCAAAACTTTTAGCCCCTGCAACTGGTTGCAATGAGAAAGTTTCTACAAATGTATCAGACAAATTGTCTCCAACTTTTTCTAAGCCATTTCCTGTAACATTAACAGCTGAACCTACTGTTCTAACAGCAACGCCTACCACTCTAGCTGAAGCAGTGAAAGGAGCGCCCAATAGTCTAGCGATAAAGTTTGGATTTTTCAAATCTTCAGCATATGCTTGTGAAGAATTTTTTGGGAAATCAACACAAACATCACCGTCTTTTATCTGAGTGAATTTAATTTTGATCAATCCAGGATTTTTCAAACCAGGTCTAACAACTTCAACAACTTCACCCTTAACTGTAGCGCCTTCTTTAAAGCATTTACCGTTAATAGTTACACTTTCATCAAGTTTAGCTGTAAATTTGTCACCCACGTTAGAACTTCTTGCAGAAAGTCTGTCAGCCAATTTAACTTCTAACACTGTAGGAGTGTAATTTTGAATTGAAGCAGGAGCATTTTTATCTTTGCCTATAGTCTTTTTACCTGCCCAATTTTGTTTTAAAGAACAAATCAAATAAGCAACTTGTTCTTTTGACAAATATTCATCTTCTGCAACTTTGTCAGGATTTGGAATATCTTCTAACAATTGAGATGAAACAACTTCTTTAGTTGGAACAATTGCCCATCTTGGAATTTTTTGGATATCTTTACCTTTAAATTGCGGAATAATAAGACTTCTATCAATTGGAACAGCAATCAATTGAGATATAGTAGCAAAAACTTCTGCCTTAGTTACAGGTTGGTCAGGTCTAAAGTTTTTGTCCGGATAACCAATCATAACATTGCTGTTAAGAGCACCGTAAATCCAGTCTTTTGCCCAATAATCAGATGGAATGTCTTTATATGATTTTGATACAGTTTTGTCTTTTAAGCCAAATTCTTCAGACAAAATAACAGCTAACTCAGAACGTAAAACCGGCATTTTGGCATTAAAACCAGCAGCTTGTTTGCTTTTGAGTAAAGCCATCAAATCATCAACTCTTGAATTGATATAAACATTATCTTTCTTAATTACACCCAAACGATTGTGTGTTTTGTAAACTTTGCCACCAACCATATAAGTTTCTTTGGCCGTATTTGTTTGTTGAGCTTGAGATCCAAACATTGTTGGGTGAGCATAAGCTTCTAACTTGTCAGTTGGTTTATTTGCACAGTCTTTTGCAAAAGCACAAGATGCTGATACTAAAACCACTAAAGTAGAAGCAAGTAAGATTTTAAAATTCTTCATAAACTTCTCCTAACTACTATTTCGTTCCTTTTACAGAAAACCACACCTCATTATCCATTTTATATTTCATATCGTCAAGTCCAAAATAACTATTTTTTTCGAAAATACACATTTGTTAAAAGCAAAAATATAAGTTAAATTGTTGCCAGATATTAAGGGAGGTCAACAAATGCAAACATTTGATTACTCAATCAAAGAAGTAGATAAATTAAATATTTTTCAAAAGAATAACAAATTAAATATCATTTCTCTATACAATTCAATCAAAAACTACGAAAAAAATTTTTATCAAAAAAATGCAGATTTTAGCAAAACAAATCAATACGAAATTATAGAAGAATTAAAAAACACAATTGTTAATAAAAGTCTTTCAACTGAAAACGATACAAAAATCGATGTATGGGATATAAACCCATATAAAAGCAACAGATACATAGTTTTTTGCGAAGGAATAAGCGGAGAAAAAAGTAATATTCTACTTCAAAAAACATATCTAAAATTTATAAAAGCAGGCTGGGGCATAATAGCTTTTGACTACAGAGGCAGAGGAAAAAGCAAAGGCGACTTCACGCAGAAGTCAGCTATAACAGACTTGAAAACAATATATGACTATCTAAAATCAAAAGATATTCATTCAACAGATATTGGTATTATTGGTCACTCAATGGGGAGTGCTGTCGCTGCAAACTTTTGCGCTAAACATAAAACCGCTTTTACGATATTGATAAACCCTTTTTCAAAAGCATCAGACATGGCAAAAGAAATTGCTCAAAAAGCAAACTTACCCAAATTTGTTAACAAAATTATCCAAAAGTTACCTTCTTGTTTAATCCCACTACAAAACAGGTTTAATAACGAGATAGTTATAAAAAAAATAAAAGCCCCAATATTGATTTTGCATACCAAAGAAGACAATGTTATTCCTGTAAAATTAGCAAGAAAACTCTACTCAAAAGCCATTAATAATGGAAACACAACTTACAAAGAATTACCTGGTAACGACCACGAAATAAATGAAGAAAAGCTAAACTACTGTATTGAATTTATAAAAAAGCAGGTTTACAAAATGCAAAATAAATAGCAAAAAAATTTATATTTGTTTTTGTAAACAGTATGAATATAAAATTTCCCTTAAATGATTTAATGCTTCTTGTAAACAAAGCCGAAACTTCAGGAAGAATTAAAGAAGCAATCTCGCTAATAGAAACACACATAGATGACTTAGAACCTTATGAAAAAACTATAGTCACTAATGTAAAAGAATACCTGCAAAAAAAGCTTCCACAAACTGCAACGGAAGTATCCGCTCGCGTGCAAGTAGAAATGTCTGCACAACTAAACAGACTTAAAAGCTTATTTTCGAGAGTAAATAAAGAAACAATAATTAAAGATTCAAAAGAGCCGCCTGTTGATCGTTCAGAGTGGTCAATGATGAGAGAAAATTTAGAAAAAAATCTTGGTGGACTGCTTCACCCACAGGGTAGAGAATTTTGGCTAAACAAATTTTATTCGGGAGAACTCGACGGTCTTACCGGTAAAGCAGCTGATTTAAGATTTATGCAAGGTGCACAAAGACTTGTTGATCTTGGAATAATCGACAATTCAACACTTGTCATAATACACACAGGACATAATATTCCCATAGCAAAACAACTTTCAATGAATCAGGAAAAACTTGGAAATGTTAATGGAGTACTTGAATTCAGTAGAGAATCTTTTCCTGAACTTAAAGAAAAAACAGCTAAAATAATAGAACTTTTTGCACAAGGCAAAGGTTCAAAAGCAGGTTTTAGCAGAGAAGAAACTGAAATTTTAAGAAAAAAAATAGAGCCATTGAGAGAAAGAATACTATACGGTGGCGAACATGAAGAAGAACTAATAAAAAATTACCTAAGACAGATCACAGAAAACACTGGCAGAATTAGCAACCAAGAATACACATACCCTGGTACAATAACACAAAAAACCGAAGGCAAAGGGGCAAAATTTCTAGGCCTAGATTTTCACAGAACAGGTAGAATTGATACATCAAAACTTCCTACAGCTAAAGAGTTAAAAGATGCAGGTATAAAAAAGGTTGTCTTTCTTGAAGAAGCACCGCCTCTATCATCCTTCTCACCTGAAGCGGCTGACAAGCTCTATGAACCGATGACAAGAGAAAAAGCATCAATAATAGCAAATCTTTATGATAGTTTTGTGCAAAACATGTACAAAAGGGATATAAAATCAGGTCTTAGTGCATTTGCACAACTTGAAAGAATTCTTACCCCACAAGAAATCACACAAAAAATCACAAAACCAACAGTACAAGAAATATCAACTGCTCAAGCAAAGGCAAAATCAGGAGAATTCGGCTATAAAATACAACACGTTACAAGAGAAGACATTTTACCTTATTTACAAGATTTGGCTCAAGAGCTGCCTTTTGTTATGGAAGGGGTAGACGTAAATAAACTTGAACAAATACCTTATCAATACATTGCACCTAATGTAAACGATTTTGTTGCCAGAGAAAGAGCAGGATTCAACAACACATTGAAATTAACAGACGTAATCATTTATATTGAAAATTTACTAAAACAAAACAGTTAATTTTTCTTTTAAAATATTTCATGTTTTTGCTATAATTAACTATCAATCAAAAAGTAGAGCGGAAACATTAGCAGGTGGTTATGTCATTAAATATTAAGAAAAACAATATAGATGAGTTATTTTTAAACCTTACTGAAAACCCTGTCGGTTTAGAAAACAAGGATTTTCGTCTTCAGTTAAGTACAATATACCAGCTGTTCGAAGACGAATTTGAGGATTTATTTGTCGGTAAAAACACACCATTAAGAAACACTGACTTCTACTTGCTAGAAAACGGCGACTTTTTTGTAACGCCTACAAACAACTTTGATTTTTATGCAAAATCAAAAGGTTCATTGTACAGATTCCGTTCAGAAATAAAAGAAATAACCGCAAATGGAACAACCCAAGATATGATAGGATACGTAATCAAACAAGACATAATCTTTGATTACTTTTCAACATTCAATGAAATCCTTAACTTTGAAAGCGGCTCAATCAGCTTCAATTACCTAAACAAACTGACATACACAATAATGAAGATAGTTGAAAAGCTGCATTTTATACCAGTTGTAAAAGAAACTGAAAATTTATTTCAAATCAAATATGAAATATACAAAAACAGCAAGGATGTAACTCTTGCGATCAATTCTGTAAAAAATGAAATACCTGCGGATTTTATAACAAATTCGGAAAAATACAATATAAACAAACTTATAGAAAGCTTTTTAAATTACACTATCTTTAAATTTTTACACATCAAAGCAACAAAATTCAAAGATGCAAAATCAGCAGTATATTTCATCAAAAATGCGTCTAACAAAAGATATTTTAGAGGTCTAGATTTAGCGCTTTCTATTTCTGAATGGTT
The DNA here is from genome assembly GCA_944326545.1 of Candidatus Gastranaerophilales bacterium. Taxonomy (GTDB): domain Bacteria; phylum Cyanobacteriota; class Vampirovibrionia; order Gastranaerophilales; family Gastranaerophilaceae; genus Limenecus. The sequence goes on from CALVEH010000003.1 coordinate 93,561, forward strand.
GGATGAAATATACATAGGAAAATACAATATTCTGCCTGAGTTTGAAATTTTGAAACTCACTGACGAAGATTATCAACTAAAAATTAACATAAAAAACAAACATACAAATGAAAAACACAGAATAGAAACAATCTATGCTGAAACTGAACATTTTGAAAACTATACTAACCAAGAAATAGTTGACCTTGTTGAAAAACAATTAAACTACGTTGCAAGATATTATCCTGAGCTTGAAGACTTCTTTGCAGAAGAACATCAATTTGAGCTAAATATGAACCTTAACGAAGTTTATAAAATCATTGCTCAAATTTCATACTACCTGCAAAAAGCTTCTATAGATGTTATTCTTCCTGATGGCATAGATAACATTGTAACACCAAGAGCTTCTATAAATGCAAGAGTAAAAGCAGCAAGAACAGCAGAACTTAGAGAAATTATCACATCTAACGGAACAAGCACATCTTCTCTTAACGACTTGTTCGAATTTTCTTATACTATTGCAATTGGCGACGATAAACTTTCTGTTGAAGAGTATGAAGAACTTACTAAAAATGCCAACGGGCTTATTAAATACAAAGAACACTACGTACTTATTGACCCTGAGGAAAATAAAAAACTTATTGAAAAAGTAAAACATCCAAAAATCACGGATAAAAACAAAATGGAAATTTTACATGCCGCATTATCTTCTCAAATGGATGATTACGACTTTGATTATGATGAAGCGTTTGCAAACATACTTAAAGACCTTACAAAAACAGAAGATGTACCTCCGCCGGAATCTTTGCAAGGCGTTTTAAGACCTTATCAAGAAAGAGGCTTTAAATGGTTGCACACAAACATTAAAAAAGGTTTTGGCTGTTGTATGGCTGATGACATGGGGCTTGGTAAAACAATCCAAGTTATAAGTTTCCTTTTAAAACAAAAAGAAACAGGCGACTTAAAAAACCCTGCGCTTGTTGTTTGTCCAACAACACTTTTAGGTAACTGGGTTAAAGAAATAAAACATTTTGCACCTCAGCTAAAAACATCGGTTTATCACGGTATTGAAAGAAAACTTGATAAAACTGCGGATGTAATAATTACAACCTACGCAATTTTGAGAATAGATATTGAAGAAGTTAAAAAAGCAAAATGGTCTATGCTCATAATCGATGAAGCACAAAACATCAAAAACCCTGATACTTCACAAACACAAGCAGTAAAACAAATTAAAGCCGATACAAAAATAGCAATGACTGGTACACCTGTTGAAAATAAATTAACAGAGCTATGGAGTATATTTGACTTTATCAATCGCGGTTACTTAGGAACTATGAGAGATTTCCAAAAAAGCTATGCGATTCCTATTGAAAAATTTAAACAGACAAATCGTGCAGAAAAGCTTAGACTTGCAATTTCTCCGTTTATTTTAAGAAGATTAAAAACCGACAAATCTATCATTTCAGACTTACCGGATAAAGTTGTATTAAACGAATACTGCTACCTGACAAAAACACAGGCCGCACTGTATCAAAGTGTATTAGACAACCTTATGTCTGATATTTCAAAACTAAACGGTATAAACAGACGAGGTATGATATTCAAGCTTATTACCGCTTTGAAACAAATATGTAACCACCCTTACCAATATTTAAAAACAGGGGATATCTCAAAAGATGTTTCAGGTAAAGCAGAAAAACTTGTTTCAATTACAAATCAAATTTTAGAAAACAACGAAAAAACACTAATCTTCACTCAATACAAAGAAATGGGCAACATTTTGTCTACAATATTAAATGAAGAATTAGGTGTTAATCCACTCTTTTTCCACGGTTCTTTAAACAGAACACAAAGAGAAGAGTTGATTAAGGATTTCCAAGAAAATTCGGATTCTAACGTAATGATTCTATCGTTAAAAGCCGGTGGAACAGGTTTAAACCTAACAGCAGCAACAAATGTTATCCACTATGACTTGTGGTGGAACCCGGCGGTTGAAGACCAAGCTACAGACAGAACCTACAGAATCGGTCAAGATAAAAATGTTATGGTTCACAGATTCATAACACTTGGCACATTCGAAGAAAAGATAGATGAAATGATTAGCAACAAAAAAGATTTGGCAAATGTAGCAGTATTTGAAGGCGAAAAAATCATCACAGAACTTTCTGATGAAGAAATTTACAAGATATTTTCACTTGGAGCATAAATTGGAAAACATCAAACCGATACAAAATGTAGAAATAAAGACGATTTCCAAACAAGAAGCAGCTGCTCTTTCTGATTTTGTTATTATTGGTGGAGCTACGTTTCTTTTTACATTATTTTGTCTGCACATTATGTCTCTTTTTGGGGTAAGTTTTAACCCGTTACAAACTATCCCATACCTAATAAACTCCATTTTTACAGTCTATGAATCGGATAAGTCGAGCATGTTTGCTTCATTTTTGCAAATTATAATACCTTTTATCCTGCCGATTCTGTTTTTAAGATATCTATATTATAGATACATATATACAGATATTAGGCAAAGCAACATCAAAAAACTTGTGTTTGCAAATGACGGAATACACATGTTCTACAAAAACAAACATGTGGAATTTATCAATAATGAAGACATAAAACTAATACAAGCAAGTTCTTCAAACATAGGCAATAGTGGCAATATAATTAATTTTAAGGCTTATTACTTAAACATATTACTAAATGACGGTTCAACAAAATCTATAAGCTTTGCATCAACAAAAAAAGTTGAAAAGAAAATAAAACTGATAAATTTGCAATACAAAATTGTATCAGATATTTTTCTTAAATAATGATTAACTACTTTTGTAGTTCAACCTCTTTTAAAACATCGTCAGGATTTATTGTTTCAATATGATTAACTTTAGACTCAACAGAATCAGGCACAGGAGATAAAACTTTACCGCCCTCAGCAACATCAGTATTCACAGGATTAATTGCATCATTATCAGAAACAGACTCTGCTTCAGACTTAGTTTCTGTATCAGAAGGAGAATCTAAATCTTCTATGTCAGAAGATTTGAATTTAAGTATAAACATTGTATTTTCTTCTATGACAACATCCTTACCTTCTTCAACATAAGAAAGCGGAGAATCTTTATAAACTTGAACAACACCAGATTTTAGTCTGTTATCTTCTTGGTTTTTCCACATGCCTTTAACTAAAGAAACGCCTTCTGACAATAAAGGAATGTGAAAAATAATTCCACCTGCTGTTGTAGCCGCAGAAGTCGCAACACCAAGCTTATCAAGTTCTTTATATTCTATATACTTGGCTATAAAATTGGGATCATTTATGACATGTCTTTTGCCGTTATACAAATAAGATGTTGGCTTGAATTTAAAAGACGCATTCAGCTTGCCTCTTTTTGGCTGCTTAACATCTACAATGTCACCTGTTACAACCGTACCGTCTTCAAAGACTATACCATTATTAAATTCCACCCTTTCAAGAGTAATAACTTTCATCTTTGAAGTAGGATTAACGGAATTAAATGGTGTCAAAGCTGAAACCTTAATTTTTTGAGCGGCGCTAGCCGGCAACGACAAAAGAATAAATACAAAAGCAAGTATAAAAGATTTTTTCATAATTCTCCACTATATTCTACCCAATAACAGAATTATACAAAACGAAACTAAAAAAAGACAATTAAATTTCAAATAAAGTTATTGAAATTTAAAATTTAGCGTTTTATAATAAGTTCACGGACATGATAGTTCGGTTGAAAATCGAATAAGTAATTGGGATCGTAGCTCAGTTTGGTTAGAGTGTCTGCCTGTCACGCAGAAGGTCGCGAGTTCGAGCCTCGTCGGTCCCGCCATTAAAAGAAGCCACCTTGTGTGGCTTTTTTTTAATGGCTGAATTGATAGTGGTGAGAATCGCTTTTGCGAGTTCGGCGGATTTTGGCAAGTGCGACGACCGAACGAAGTGAGGTCTAGTCACGTCCCTGTGAACAACTTGACGGAGTGCTGTTTTTCGTAAGAAAAACAATAACGGAGTGTAAAAGTTGTGAACCGCCAATAATCCAAGACAGCCTCGTCGGTCCCGCCATTAAATAAAAAAGTCACCCTTGAGGTGGCTTTTTTGTTTAATAAGAAGAACGAGAGGCTAAAAATTTATTTTTATTTTTGTTATACAATCTCGACTCAAAGCCTCGTTGACATCAGCCATTGGCGAAGTATGAGCCTTAGAGATGAAATCCCAACTTGGCTCGTCATAAAAAAAAGAAGCCATCAGGGTACTTTTTTTGATTAATATGATTACTAATTAAATGTAATCAAAATCTAACCCATACTTAAGCATCCACTCCTGACAACGTCTTTTTGCTTCATCCAAAGCTTTTTCATCTTTAGCACACTCTGGATCAAGCAAATATGTTTTACCATCCTTGCCTATTCCAACCTGTTCAACAGATAAATCAAACGGGGTATATCCCTCATCTTGAATCATCTTAGCAATTTCATCCACATGTTTTTGAGTTATACCAATCTGAGAACATTTTTCTTGTATATAATAATGATGAAATTGTCCAATCTGCCCACTATCATATACTTTTGCATCAAATGGTTTCATGCTTCTGTCAAAAGTAAATTGATTTCTTTCTGACAATTTTAAAACTTTACCGTCTTCATTCTCAATAGCAACAGCCGTATTGCCACATCCTAAATATTTTGTAAATTTCATGTCTTTAAACTTAGAACCAAAAGCATTGACAAAATCATTATATACATATTGACTATTCATTAATCCATAAGAGTGTAACCTATATTTATCTTGCAGATATTTAACAGTCTTAAAAGCATTTTCTAATGATTGAGGCTCTTTAAAATCAAAATGAGAAAATTTATTTTCTTTGTCATAAAAAATAGTACCATATTCAGTTTCTATTCTTTTATCAGGAGCTTTTTCAAAAACATCTGACTCAAGACCTGCCTTAAAAGAAGGAGACTTAACCAAACGCAAGTTTGTTGATTGTATACTCTGAAAAAAGGTTTGTTTTGGAGAAAAGTTGCATAAAATGTTCATACTTGTATAAGTATAAAAGTTTTATTTTTTGCTATTCTTATCATCCATAGCTTTAATTATCTTAAAAAACATATCATTATACGGAGTATTTATACCGTATTTTTTGCCAAGTTCACTCACATATCCAGCAAAAACATCGACCTCCGTTTGTCTTTCGGCATCAATATCTTGCAACATAGATGTTCTAGTCTCAGGCAACATTGTTGCAATAACTTTTAAAACTTCAGGAATAAGTTTGTCTGTATTTTTTACACCAACAGCCTTTGCAACATCAGCAGCTTCTTTCATCAAATTTATTGCTATATCATTAGTTGCTTCAGATTTTTGAAAATCACCATACGATGCATTTAAAACAGCAGAGGCCTGGTTATACCCAACATTTACAAGGAACTTCCACCATTTAGAATATTCCATATCAACAGGTATTTCGTACTTTACCCCTACTTTGTCAAAAAAGTTTTTAACAACAAGAACATTATCACTATATTGACTGTTATCATTTTCTCCAAAGACTGTTTTATAAACATCATCATGAGTGACATTTCTGCCAATTCTTGTACTTGTATGACCTATATAATAAGAATAAAGGACTTTATCCTTGCCAAATACTTCGGAAAGGATATCTTCGCTTTTCAATCCGTTCAATAGTGAAAGAATAATAGTATCACGACCGACAAAGTTTTTTATACTGTCTATAACATTGGGTAATTGATTGTTTTTAGTTGCAATTATTATTAAATCAGCAACAAAAGAACTATCTTTTGTTATGTAATTAAAAGAATACTCTTGTCCGTTAAATACCAGCGGACTATTTTTATACCTAATTAAGCGTGCTTCATCAACAAGCACGCTTAATTTAGACTCTTTATTCTGACTTATCTTTACTGCGTATATGCTACCAATTGCACCAAGACCGCAGAGAAGGACATTAGTTATCTTTTTCATATAACTATTTTATTGTAAAAGTAGCATTTACAACAGCATTAATTTTCTTATCAACAGCACTAGTATTGTAAATACCGTAATCAGAAACATCTGTTGAGTTTTTAGCAACAATTTGGAATACACCCATCTTAGCTGAATTCATAACGCCAATATGACCGCCTGTGCTTTCAACCATGCTTTTAGCTCTTTGTTTTGCATCTTTTGTAGCCTCAGCAAGCATTTTGATTTTAAGCTCATCCAAGTTAGATACGTAATAATCAACTCTGTTAGAAGATACTTCAATGTTTTTATTAACAAGTTGAGAAGTTGCTGCTGACAATTTTGTCATTTTATCAACATCGTTTGAAGTTACTTCTACATTTTGAGATAATCTGTAACCATCAACCTCATTTGTATCATATCCGTTAGCAAGTCTTTTATATACAGGGTAAGAAGATACAGGCGTAAATTTGAAAGCATCTTCTTTTAGACCATTAGCCAAAAGAAACTCTTCTATTTGTTTTTTATCAGAATTGATTTTAGCGTAACCACTTTTTAAATCTTTGCTTCTGACATCATAAACAACTGTCCATACAGCCAAATCTGATTTAATTTCCTGACTAGCTGAACCTGTAACAGTAAGAGCTTGAGTATTCAATTTTTGAAATGAAATCAATCCATTAGCTAGAAGATAAGTAGAAACGATTGCTCCTAAAGCAATGCAAAGACCTAGTATAATAATTTGATAGTCTTTTACTTCTCTAATGTCTTTCATAATGAACTCCTTTTAAAATAACCACAAAATTATTATAAAATATTTTTTTATTTTTGCTACTATTATTTTATGCTAAGACAATTTTTACCAATACTATTATTAACAATATCAAATGTATTTATGACGTTTGCCTGGTACGGACACTTAAAATACAAAAATACTGCACTATGGGCAGTAATACTGATAAGCTGGGGAATAGCATTTTTTGAATACTGTTTTCAAGTTCCGGCAAATAGAATAGGTCACGAATTCTACGATGCAGCACATCTAAAAACTATTCAAGAAGTTATAACACTTGTTGTGTTCTGTTTTTTTTCAGTATTCTATTTAAAAGAAAATTTAAAATGGAACTATATAGTAGGTTTCTGTTTTATAATACTGGCTGTATTTTTTATATTTAAAAAGTGGTAATGATTAACACTACCACTTTTTTAGACCTTTTTATTTCTAATCTAGTATCGTCTTTTTCGCTTCTATCCTTCGAAGCTCAAGACTCACATTTTCAATGTGTCGCTCAAAAAATTTGTTCTCGTTCCTTATCGCAAATTTTTCTCGAACATATTTATATTAGTTATATTGCATCAGGTGCTTCTTTTACAGGATTATCTGCTGGTGGTTCAGGAGCATCAGCCGGTTTAACAGGAGCAACATCTGCACCATCTTTTGGAGGCATCATAGCTGGGCCATGCGGATGATGAGGGCCTCTTGGTCCAAACTCAGGACCTTTAGGACCGGGGCCAAATCCGGGACCTTTTAAACCACAATCTTTTTCTTTTTTCAGGTCATGGTGTTTATCACATACTGGACAACCACAATCACAAGAACAAGGAACAAATTTATCTCTTTCTGCTTTCATTTCCTCGTGAATTTTTTTAAGCTCTTCTTTTTGGTCTTCTGTAAGAAGCGCTTGAAATTGTTTTACATTTTCAGCTCTTACTTCCATTTCCTTAGCAATTAATTTATCTAATTTTTCTTGAGTCTTTTTGATATTAGCTCTGCAAGATTTTAATGCCTTCTTCTCATCAGCTTTTATCTTTTCGATTTGAGCTTTTTGTTCAGGAGTAAGTTTTAATCTAGCTTCAAACTCAGCTTTTTTAGCTTCCATCATTTTTGCATGTTCTTCTGGTGACATAGGTTTAAAGCCGCATTCCTGAGGTTCTACAGGTTGGGGCATTTCTTTCACACAATCTTTTTTTGCTGGGCATGTTGCATTAGCAGGTGCAACATTTATTGCACAAAAAGAAAAAACAGCTGCAGCAAGCATCACAGATGTAAAAAATCTCTTTTTCATGTAACTCTCCTTGTTTGATCCTATAGTTTAACAACTAATTTATTAAGATTTTTAATATTTTATCAATAAATTAATCAAAACCACCTATAACCAGTGTAATAATCTTTTTTGAACTGTCAATAGCTCCAAAGTTGTACAACTAATTACTTAAATGTAATACTACAAACTTAAAAATAAAGATAATAAGTGTAGATAGTACACAAAAGATTCAAAATTATACCCGAAGAAAAGGAGTTAAAATTGACACAACCAGACAATACGATTTCTGTTTATATAGTTGAAGACTACCTCTTAATAAGAAAATCACTGGCATTAATGATAAACCAAGCAGAAGATATTGAAACTATCGGGGATTTTGAAACCGCAGAAAATTTTTTTGAAGCATTTGAGAAAAAGCAGTCCGACGTCGTCGTATTAGATCTTGGATTACCAAAAATGAACGGGCTTAGTGCCACAAAAATTTTAAAAGAAAAATATCCAAACACAAAAGTCATAATCTTAACATCACATGAACAAACAGATGAAGTATTAGCAGCATTGGCTTGTGGAGCCAATGCTTATTGTTTAAAAGATGTAAAACAACAAGAAATTCAAAATATTATCAGAGATGTTTACAAAGGGGTAATTTGGATACACCCCAAAGTAGCCGAAGCAACAAGACAAACTGCCCCCAAACCAATTTCTACAGATTTTGATAATTTGTACAAAAATATTTCCATAGAAACAAATCTTACAGAAAGAGAATACGAAGTTTTAAGAAAAATTGTTGAAGGTAAAACCAATACAGAAATAGCCCAAGACATGTGCATTAGCACACATACAGCCAAAGCACACGTAGGCAATATCTTGTCAAAGTTATCCGTAACAGACAGAGTAGAAGCCGCAGTAAAAGCTATAAGAGCCAAAATAATAGATTAGGAGAATGGCGTGATTAGCAAAAAACTGCATCGGGAAATATTATTTTACACTATTTTTCTCGGGTTTACAGTCTGGACAATATCTGAGCCCAATAACCATCTTTCTTATAAAGATGCTTGCTTAATCGTATTATTTTTATTCTTATCTCAAGCATGGATAGAGAAAAAATTTCTGTATTCGAAACTGGCAATAAAATACAAAAATCAAATAGAACTACTTAACAATCTTTTTCTAAACTGCCCTGACTTAGTATACAGAAAAGACGCAAATCTGAGATACAAAGATTGTAATCCTATTATGAGAAAAATGCTCAATCTCAATGAAAAAGAGCGCATCTTTAACAAAACGGATTACGACTTTTATCCGAGAAAAACAGCGAAAATAATTAGATATTACGACAAACAAGTTCTTGAATCAGGAAAAATAGTATCTTACAAGATTGAAAAAAAGCAACCTAACGGAGAAAATAAAATTTATGACACGCTGCTTGCACCGGTAACAGATAAAGGAACAATTACGGGAGTAGTCGGAATATTAAGAGACACAACTCAAGTTGAAGCATTAAAAGAAAAAATGTTCATACAAAATGCTCAAATGGAAAGCATTCTGAACAATATGCCCTACATAATCTACATGAAAGACTGTAACGGCAATTTAATTTTCGGAAATAAGATACTCGAAAATAAAACAGGAAAACAACAGAACCAACTAATAGGAACGAATATCGCAGAAAAATATTTTAAAGAAATAATTTACGATATAAATGAAGAAGACAAAAGAGTTATTAACTCAAAAGAAACTGTCATTGTAGAAAAAAACAGTAAAGTTTTTACAGAAAAACCTTGCTGGTTTCAAATAAGTAAAACGCCAATTATAGATGCAAAAAGAAACGTAGTTGGCATAATTGTCATGATAAAAAACATAGACAAAGAAAAAGCACTTGAAGCTCAAAAAAGAAACCTTGTTTCAACAATAACACACGACTTAAAAACGCCGACAAACGCACAACTTGGCGCTGTAAATATACTTCTTTCAGGTAGTTTAGGTCAACTTAATGACGAACAAATAGAAATGCTACAACTTACCAAAAATTCTAATATCTATATGAAAAATATGATTTCTACAATATTAGAAGCCTACAAGTCAGAAGACGCGCAAAAACCACTAGCTCCAGAACAATTCAACTTTTACGAGCTTATACATATAACAGCAAAAGAAATCGCAAATTTAGCAATAACAAAAAAGCAGAATATTGTTATACATTCCAAACTTAATAATGAAACAATTATAGCTGACAAACTCCAACTAAAAAGAGCAGTAATGAATCTTTTAGGTAATGCTATAACCTACGGGTTTGAAAACACAGACATAATAGTAATAATAGAAGAAGTATCATCAGAAATACAGCTAAACGTAATAAACAAAGGCTATCATATAAGCGATGAAAAATTAAAAGAAATATTTGAAAAATATAAAACCAACGAAAACGCAAAATTTAACAAAGCAAGTACAGGCCTTGGTCTTTATCTTTCTAAAAAAATAATAACTGCTCATAACGGAGAAATTTATGCCAAAAGTGATGAAAATCAAAATTGTACATTTGGTTTTAAGATCCCTAGACTTTTAAAAACAGATCACAATAAAACTCAAGAATACGCTAATTAATCTTTGAAAAAACACTTTCAATATGAGGGTATTGTGAATGCAAAGCACTAAAAGCAGAGTGAATATCTGCAAGAGTATCTTTTTTTGAGCTACTGGAATCATCTATTTCAAGCGCATACAAATCCATCGGCAAACATCCGTCTTTGTTAGGGAAATAATATTCACAATCCAATTTTTTGCATCCGCACGATTCATAAAAACGGACTCTTCTTATAGTATTAGGATTTTCTACAACGGGCTTTTCTACCTCGAAATAAATACGTCTGTATTTAGAAAAGTTATTTTTCAATTCCTCCAAAATACGGCGGCCATAACCTTTGCTGTAACTATCAGGAAGAACAGCTAAATAATCAATCCACAAAAAATTTCTCTTATTGTCAATATAAAATAAAATATACCCAACTAAAGAGTCACAATCTTTAACCAAATACATACGATAAGACTTATCAACATCCGCAAGCAAACTGATAAACTCGTCATAGCTTTTTAACTCACTAGACGGAAACTGATCTGTCATATAATTTTTATAAATACGTTCAAAATCTTGATTAGTAGCCTTTTGTAAAATCATAATACCTTCACTAAAAAATAATGTATAATTGTATCATACTAAACCATGGTAGAAAAAATGAATTTAAAAAGATTTTTTATAATTTCAACAATTGTTATATTTACTTCAAACTCTGCAAATGCAGCAGGTTCAATGTTTGACGAAGACGGACAATATTCAGGTAATTGGAAACAAATGACTAATGTTTCTTCATCACAAAGTTCTAAATCATACTCATCATCAGCGTATTCTTCATCAACTTGGTATGCAAACAACCAAAAACAAAGAGCAGCCCAAGCTCAAACGCCATACTCTGCTGCAAATTATACACAAATGAATACAGTTCCTTTTAGATATAATACTTTGAACTACACAAGAATAAGAAAAGTAAAAGGCGGTTATGGCGATTACAATGCAAAATGTTCAGACATTGGTGATGTGAGTTTCTGCCATTAATAATTTAATAAAATCAACAAAATCAGATTTATAAAGAAAGTTAAGCAAACATTTACAAATTGGTTAAATCCCCTTGTTTATAGTAAAATGTTGCTATGGAATAGAATATAGACTAATTGGGGATAAATTAAGCATGGCAACAGAAACTAATTATGATGCTAGTAATATTAGGGTTCTCGAGGGGTTAGAAGCCGTTAGAATGAGACCCGGTATGTATATCGGTTCAACATCTCAAAGAGGTTTGCACCACTGTATTTACGAAATTGTGGACAACTCAATCGACGAATCATTAGCAGGTTACTGTACAGAAATCACAGTAACAATTAACGCAGACGAAAGTGTTACCGTAGAAGATAACGGTCGTGGTATCCCCGTTGATATAAAACCTGATTCAGGAAAATCAGCATTAGAAATCGTACACACAGTACTTCACGCAGGCGGTAAATTTGGAGACGGCGGTTATAAAGTATCAGGCGGTCTTCACGGCGTTGGTGCTTCTGTTGTAAACGCATTATCAGAAAAATATGTTGTAGAAGTATCAAGACAAGGCTTTGTTTGGAGACAAGAATACCTTAGAGGTGAGCCAACAACTCCTGTTGAAAAAATCAGAGAAACAGACAAAACAGGTACAAGAACTACTTTCTGGCCTGACCCTGAAATTTTTACAGAAACAACTCATATCGACAGAGATGTTATTGCTAACCGTTTAAGAGAGATGGCTTTCTTAAACAAAGGCTTAAAAATCAGATATATTGATGCAGAATCTAAAGAAGAACACGATTTCCACTTTGAGGGCGGTATCGGCAGTTATGTTGAGTTCTTGAACAAAAACAAGACAGTTCTTTTTGAACAACCAATATACATAGACAAAGCTGTTGACAATATGCAAGTAGAAATTGCAATGCAATACACTGACGCATACAACGAATCTGTATTGAGCTTTGCAAACAACATTAATACACACGGCGGCGGTACTCACTTAACAGGTTTTAGAAACGGTATCACTCGTGTATTGAATGATTACGCAAGAAAAAACAAATTATTAAAAGATTCTGACGCAAACCTCTCTGGTGACGACGTTAGAGAAGGTCTTACAGCTATCGTTTCTGTTAAACTTCCTAACCCTGAGTTTGAAGGACAAACAAAAGATAAATTAGGAAGCTCAGAAGCAACAGCTGCCGTACAAGATGCAATTAGAGATAAATTACAAGAATGGCTTGAATTTAACCCTAAATATGCAAAAATCATTATCGAAAAAACACTTCAAGCTCAAAGAGCCAGAGAAGCAGCAAGAAAAGCAAGAGAATTAACAAGAAGAAAATCAGCTTTGGAAACATCTACTCTACCTGGTAAACTTGCTGACTGTTCAAATAGAGAACCTGAAAAATGCGAACTCTATATAGTTGAGGGTGATTCAGCTGGTGGTTCTGCTAAACAAGGCAGAAACAGAATGTTCCAGGCAATCTTGCCATTGAGAGGTAAAATCTTAAACGTAGAACGTGCTCGCTTAGACAAGATGTATGCAAACAACGAGATCAAGTCTATGGTGCAAGCTCTTGGTATAAATATCAGTAAAAATGAAGACGATGTTGATATAGAAAAACTTCGTTACCACAAAATCATCATCATGACCGATGCCGATGTTGACGGAGCCCACATTAGAACACTTTTATTAACATTCTTCTTCAGATATGCAAAACCATTGTTAGACAAAGGACACGTGTTCATTGCACAACCTCCATTGTATAAAATCACAATAGGCAAACAAGCTGAATATCTTTACGATGACAGAGCATTGGATAAAATGCTCAGAGAAAGAGGTGTTAAAGATTTAACTTTGTACAACAAAGATAAATCAAAAGCTGCAACAGGAGCAGAATTAACAGAATTATTGGCTAACATGTCAACATTCTATCATTCATTCAATAACCCTCTTATCAACGCAATCCCGTCAGTTGTAATGAGAGCGTTAATTCGTTCTAATATCGAACCAGAAGATTTTGATAACCAAGAAACAATGCAAAAGCATTGTGAATACATAAACCACTACCTTCAAGACCACGCTCAAAACTACGGTATTGCTGAAGCAAAAGATTATAGTGTTGAATTAAAATTCAATACAGAAACTCAAAAATACAATCTTTTACTTCACTTAGAAAGAGAAACAGAACAAGTATCTTTGACATCAATACTTGTAAAAAGTAACGAATTCCAAAGGGTAAAAAATGCATACCCTGCAATCAGAAATTACTTGATTGAAGAAGAAAAAGTTCTTGTTCTTGATACAGGTGTTGAAGAACTTCAAATCACTGCATTTGCAGAACTTCAAAGAGTAGTAGAAGAAAGAGGTAAAAAAGGTTTAACCCTCCAACGATTCAAAGGTCTTGGAGAAATGATGCCTCAACAATTGTGGGAAACAACTATGGACCCGGCAACTAGAACCTTATTAAAAGTTCACGTTGAAGACGCAATGTTATGCGATCAACTCTTTGATGTATTAATGGGAGATAAAGTAGAACCAAGAAGAGACTTTATCGAAACCAACGCTGTATTTGCTCAAAACATTGATACATAAAAAGCATCAAAAATATAAAAAAGGAGAGATTAATCAATCTCTCCTTTTTTAGTTAAGAATTATTTAAAAAATTAACTAAAATCTTAAAAAAAGAATTTTAGAGTTTTAAAATAAAAATGCAACATATAACAGAGGGCCATCACTAATGAACATTAATACAACAAATTATCAAAAATTTCAGACATTAACACACTACAATTCAACACAAAAGCACAATAAAGATGTTTCTTTTAAAGGTAACTATTTTAACACATTATCTCACGCAATCCGTGGAAACGAACAAAAAATAGCAGACTTTAAATCAAATGTATCTGCACTTTTTGGAATATCAGGCAAAGATTTAGAGAAATACACTCAAGGCATAAAAAAAGATAAAATAAAATTATTGTATAAACTCGCAGAAAAATTCAACCTGGAATCATATAAAAACAGCAACTTTGAAAGAGAAAAAACTCAAGAAATCGCGTTTGAAATATACAGAAATATAAAAACTCCGCAACAAGTACATTCAAGACTGGTTCAAGAAACAAATTATACATTTGCACAAATAAAACAATTTGTAGATACAACAAACAAAGAACCACAAAAACTTGAGTTAGCATACAAGTTATTATCAACATATCCTACACAATTATCGAAAAGCACATTATCTTTCGAAACTATGGAAAAATTTCTATCGTCAAAATATGCACAACAAATAAACAGAAATTATAATGATTACAAACCGTTTATAGAATTAAACGAAGAAAACCCCAATATTGTTGAACAATTAGAACAAGAAATCATTAACGGATACAATAAAACAACTTATCAAAAGAGACTAAAAATATCTGAAACACTAAAAGAAGAGGGCATCTTAAATAACTTATCCATCAAAGAGCTTGAAAGAAACTATCAAGATGAAAAAATAGATCTCTTACACAACTTACAACAAGCATATAGCGGTGATTTAACGGGACAAAATAAAAACCAGTCTAATGAAATATTGATGAACATATATAATTCAACAAACAAATCAAACAATAAAGCTAGAAATGCTGTTATATCATATATTCAAACAAGAATAGAAATAAATAAAAAATTCGAAAAAGCACCACTTGAAACAGTAGAAAGAATATTCAAAAAAATTGACGATGATAAACAGGCACAAATTTTTATAGAAAAGACAATCGACATAAATGAACTAGAATCAATATCTCAACTTGATGCAATCTTACAAAAATCTAATTTGGAAAAACTAAACAAAAGACCAGATATAGTAAGTTATGGATTAGCACAAAAAATGAATATATCAGAACTTTCTCATCAAGAGTTTAAAGATGTTGATGCACAAATAAAAAAAATCAGATACGAGAACAAGAAATATCAAGAATCAATATACTATCACCCAAACCCAATAATTATGGACTTACACAGAATGAAAACCAAAATTGCTAATTACGTAGAAAAAATCGTAAAAAACTTTAATAAACAATAATATTAACTTTAGTTAAATTTTTTATTATTCGTTTATAAGTACTAGCAAAAAATATTTTTAGGCGTTTTGAAATAAACGGGCAGTGTTTCTGTCAAAAAAATCCTTTAAATAAAATTTTTATCGGGTTAAGATAATATTCTCAAAGGTACAAAGTTTAAACATGAAAATCGGACAAATTGAATCAATAAATCAATACGGTCTGAAGCGAAAAGGAATCCGTAACCATTATTCGGAGCAAGGTTCGCTCCACTCGGGCAAACAAAACAACTTTGTACAGAATAAAAGTATACTATCAGAACCCTTGCAAGAAGGCGCAAATGCGCAAATATCTTTCAAGGGTTTTGAGTTAAATGCTGCACAAAAAGCACTTAAGCCCATAATCAAAAAAGTACCGCAAAATCTTACAGAAAAAGTATTTGAATCTCTTGAAAAAATCAGTAAACAACAATACAAATACTATACAGACATAAAAAATGAGTACATTGAGTATATTATAAAAAACGAGGATTTTAGAAAGCAAAACGGAATATCTGATAAACTGCTTGAAGAAATCAAAAAAGGACAGCTGATATATATTCCCAAAAAGAATCTTATGTCAAAATTTCTAAATCAGCTGGCATCTCCACTTATTGCAGTTTACAGATGGGGAGAAAAAGTTGTACTACCTAAAAACTCTGAAATTTTAACTAAACGAGCAGAAAAAGAAAGAATTCTAAAGAATTTCAGATCCCTTGAAGGCCTACTTAAATCCCATGAAATTTGGGAAAACGGATACAGAAAAATGAGTGGTCACTCAAAACTTACAGAAAACAGCAAGTTTATAATCCCCGATGACGTTCTGCTTGGTAAAATCAACAGACGAAGAAATAAAGTAGTCGACCCGAACAAGGGAAAATACTCATCTAACTCCTTAATGATAGGAAACAGATTAATTTCAGGTATTGTATATTCGTATTTCTTAGGTACAGACGCATATAATACAACAATGCGCTACAGCAACGATAAAACAGAAGCTGCAAACCAAAGAAAATCTCGTGTTGCACAAGAATTTTCAAGAATCGGTTTAAATATGTATATCCAAAACCTTTTATTTGGAACATTTGAAACAGCAGTAAACAGAAGCTTGCCTACTGCCATGTTTGTATCAGGTTCTACTGTTGCATTTTCTGAAATTTTAGGCAGAAAACTTGTTGGCAAACCAATTATGCCATCTGACAAAGATACATTAGACCGACTTGAAAAAGAAATGTACGAGAAAAAAGGCATACTACCCTCAATAGGCAGATTATTGACTACCGTTAAGAAAAAAGATCCCGTTGTCGCAAAAGCAATTAGCAGCACACCATCAGTAACGTATGACAAAACCAAAGCTAATGATACACTTTTCAAAGCTTTTGCCGCAAAAGAATCAAACCAATCCTCAACAGTTCCATCCTTTAAAGGTCTGGCACAAATTGACAAGAAACAAATTGATAAATTTTTTAAACTTGAAAAACTTATAAGTAAAAACAAAATTAAAGAACTTTACTATGTAATAAAAGAAACAGACAGTCAAACAGCAGAAACTCTCAAAAATTCTGTTATGAAATCAATCAGAAAATCAGAGTACTTCCAAAAGAACAATTTAAAGCAACCAGAAACTTTTGAAGAATTGCTTGAATCAAACGGAATAAAAAATGTACCAATCGGACACAAAGATACTTGGTGGGGCAAATTAACATCAAGTATAATAGTTCCGGTAAAATTTGTAATAAACATCTCCAAATCAACTGTTAAACTTGTAAAAAAAGTTTTAAATATAGTCAACAACAAGAAAAACAACACTCTTCTTGATGACTTAAATCACTTAAAAAACAGCCAAAACCCTTCAGAACAAAAGATTTATGAAAAATTCAATGATTTTTATAATCAAAGAATGAAACTCGAAGCCTGGGCAAAATCCCCATTGTCAGAAGAAGACAAACTCTTAAAAATCTTTGCGGAATTCAGAAGCATCAAAAACAAAGATAAAGAAGATATCGAAGGTGCAAAGAATATATTACTTTGGTTAGATAAACAAATAAAAAGAGAAAAAATTCAAATTCAACCAGACGGAACACTAAACAAAGAAGACTTGAAAAAAGTACAAAATATCTTAAAAGAGTCTGTATTAAAAGCAGATGGAGAAAAACAACTTGAATACGACGGCAACACGCTTGCTCAAACAAACATAAACCTATCAAGGGCGATAACAACATTGTTCCTCGTAACTGACGCATACAATTTAACAATGCAATATAGCAACGATAACAGAAAAGATGCAAACAAGAGTGCAAAAAACAGAGCCGCTCAAGAAATATCAAGAATCAGCGTATCAGCTTACATTATGGCTTTTGTTCACAACTTGTTGTCAAAACTTTGCAACTCAAGTCTTGCCGGAGCATTCACATTGACTGCATTGACCTCAACTATTAATGACTCAATATCAAGAGAAGTTGTAGGTGTTCCTCTAACAGCTAAAACGCAAGAAGAACTTGAAGAAATTGACAAGAAAAACTCAAAATCAAAAAGCCCGATTAAAAAAGCTCTTGCATACTCTATTGGTAAAAAATCTGCAATCCCTCAAAAACAAACATCATCCAAAGAAACAACAAATGACATAGATTATTTGTCAAATGATTTCTTTATTACACCACAGATTAATTAAACAGTTTTTTTAATATAAAATAAAGAAATGAACAATAAAGAAACAAACCAAGAATTTCAACACTATACAGTAATGGCCCATGAGGCTGTTGACGCATTGAATTGTCAACCGGGGAAAATTTATGTAGACGCAACCCTTGGAGGTGGCGGTCATAGCGAACTCATCCTAAAAAAAATACAACCAGACGGACAGCTCATTGCATTTGACGTTGATACAGATGCAATCAACTATGCATCAAACAGGCTTAAAGATTACAAAAACTTAACAATTGTGCACGATTCATACACTAATATTAAGCAAGTGTTACAAAATTTAGGAATAAAAGAAATTACAGGTGGTATAGTTTTTGACCTTGGTGCATCGTACCATCAATTAACAAAGCAGGAGAGGGGTTTCAGCTTTATGAAAGACGCTCCGCTTGATATGAGGTTTAACAGAGATTCTGATTTTAGTGCCTATGACATAGTGAACGGTTACTCAGAGGACGAGCTAATAAGAGTGATTAGCGAGTACGGAGAAGAGAGATTCACAAAAAGAATTGTAAAAAACATCATAAATTACAGACAAAACAAAAACATTGAAACAACTTGCGAATTGGCCAATATTATTAAAAGTGCAGTGCCAAAAACTAAAGAAAAAATACACCCTGCAACACGTACGTTTCAAGCAATTCGCATAGAAGTTAATCATGAATTACAAAATATTAAAAATACATTAAATGAAGTGCTTACTTTATTATCTGTTGATGCTATAATTAGTATAATAAGTTTTCACTCTCTTGAGGACAGACTTGTTAAACAATGTTTCAAGTATTATGCGTCAAAATGCAGATGCAAACCTAACGAACCAATTTGTCACTGCAAACCTCCAATGCTTGAATTGATTAATAGGAAGCCGATATTGGCAACAGAATTAGAGATTAAGGAGAACCCTCCGTCAAGATCTGCAAAACTGAGGGTAGCAAAAAAAATTACGTCATGGGAGAACTAAATTGACAAGGCCTGTAATTAACACATCAAACAATTACAACAGATATAGTCAAAATATCAATAATAGTGTCACAACCCCGGTAATTAACGGTTATTTTCCAACCCATAAAACGTACAAAGACATGGTCATAGCAAGAGTGAATAAAACTTTATGCGCAATACTTACAGTTTTTATTTTGGTTTCTGCTGTAAGCTACTACTTTGTTACAGCAAGTGAAATAACTTTGAACAAATACAGAAAACAAGCACTTGCTCTTAATGACGAAAATGTTGAGTTACAAAACAAATTAGATTACTTAAAATCATATTACAACGTTGATAAGGCAATGCAAAAACAGCATCTTTTGCAAAAAGCTAAAAATGTAATGGAAGTTAAAGGAACACCTGCAACAGCTCCTGTTAACACCAATGCAGTAGCAAGCGCATCAAAACAAAAATCTTATCAATGGTCTATAGGTTTCTAATAACTTATGTCAAAAAATTATAATGAAGAAATAACTGCAATAACAGCAGAAATAGAAAAGTGCCAAACATCGGATAATACAATATGGGAATTGTATTATCAAAGAGGCTACTTGTATTTTTTAAATAATGAAGATGATAAAGCTAAAGCAGACTACAAAACAGCAGAATCTATGGGGCTTGATGTAACAGAGTTACCTTATTATACATTTTCAAACTCAAACAGCAAAAGAAGAGAATTTCTGCTACCGGAAAAAATACTTGTATTCCTAATCTTACTGCTTATATTTGCAACAATAGGGTTACAGGTGATTAACTTTCTATACAGATTCAAAGCATCTGTATAATTTAAATCATAGTGTACAAAGATTCTGAGATATTAATAAATTCTCTAACCAAATCCTTATCCCACTGTATTCCTGCGCCGACTCTAAGGATTTCACAAGCTTTTTCGTTAGACATTCCCTTACGATATGGTCTGTCAGAAATAAGTGCGTGATAAGCATCTGCAACAGAAACTATTCTTGCAGCAAGAGGGATTTCCTCACCTTTTAGTTTTTCAGGATAACCTGAACCATCCCAATGCTCATGATGATATTTAACAATAGGAATCAAGTCGTGCAATGATTCATTAGGCATCAAAACTTTTTCTGCACCAATAATAGGGTGTTGTTTCATTATTTCCCACTCATCATCAGTGAGTCTTGAAGGTTTTTTAAGAACAGTTTCAGGAATACCAATTTTACCAATATCGTGAAGCAAAGCACCAAGTTTGATTCGTTCAACGTCTTTTTCAGGAAGGTTCAATGCCCTTGCTAACGCTTCTGAATATCTTGAAACTGAAGAAGAATGACCTTTTGTGTATTCATCTTTGGCATCAATAGCACCTGCTAAAGAAGTAACTACTTCTATAAGATGTCCTTGGTTGATGATTTCTTCACTATGGAATTTGGCAACAAGCTCTTCATCAAAATTTATACCGATAGAAGCATGTCTTTTCGCAATAACTGAAGCAAATGAGCTTAACGCTGTATCATCCCAAAAATCAAAATCGTCAGAACATACAATTGTTGACATTCCGTTTTTGTAACCTTTGCTCTTTGAGATAAACATAGCTTGTTCAGCCAAAATCAACAATTTTTCTAAATCTTGTGTAGAATTAGGATAAGTTGCTATCCCAACAGAAGCCTTAATCGGCCCTACGTCATCAACAAGACAGCAAGACAAAGAATATGTCAAATATTCAGCAAGATATTTTGCTTCTGAAGATGTTGTTTCAGGAAGGATTATTGCAATTTCATCTCCACCATATCTTGCAGCAGAATCGTTATTTCTTATGCCTTGCTTAATCTTATCTGCAAAAAGCTTAATAATCTCATCACCTTTGGCAGCGCCAAAATCTTTGTTAATTTGAGAGATATTATTGATGTCAAAAATAACAATTGATGTTTGAGTTTGTGTTCTTTTTGCTTTATCAATTTCTTGCGCAAGGAGTTCTTGGAATTTTCTATGGTTATACAAACCTGTTAAAGCATCAGTATCTGTATTCATCAATACTTTTGTAGAAAGTTCCTTGTTTTGAATAAACAAAGCAAGATAGTTTGACATCAATTTGTAAATATCAGCAGTTGCTTCGTAATTATTGTCACCTACAAGCATAACACCTATGCAATCGTTGCAAACACACAAAGGAATAACAGCAACAGCTGATTCTGTTAAATAATGTACGTTTAAAAACTTACTGCTAGGCTCATAAGAAGCCACCTTAGTTTTAAAAGCTTTTTCTACAGGGTTATCCTCTGAACCGTTAATCAACACTCTACTTGTAAAAGTTGAACCGATTTTATCAATAATTTTGAAGTTGATACACTTTGATTGCTCATGATACAAACCAAATGCAGAAAAAGAAGCATTTAATTTGTTAATAAAAATATTGTGTAAAGAATAAAACAATTCGTTTTGAGTTTCTTTACCTCTGATAACTTCGTTAATAAATTTTATAACTTCTTGATAATCAATATTTTCATAAGTACGCCAAGTCTTGTTATTGTAACCGGCATACATTCTGTTTGCAGTTGTTCTGTTATTAATAGAGTTGATTTTCGAAATCAAGCCACTCGGAATTATAGGATTTGATTGTTTTCTTTCAAATCCTTGATGTTCCGCATTTTTTTGTTCAGGCGCAGAATCATTAAGATTTTTAAAACTGTTAAAATTATCGAAATTCAACTTCAAGACCTTCCTGATATGCTTAGTATAAAAATCCTCATAAGCAAAATTTGCCATGCCAGCATGATTTTGTTTACAAATTTTACAAACGGGGAATTTTTTGTATTTTAACAGCTTTTACCTGCTTTTGTAAAGATATAATATATGGAGATTCATTCAACTTTATTTAAAAGTTAACCCTTAACAGCACCATCATTCTCACCTGAAATAAAGTACCTTTGCATAGCAATAAAGAAAACAATAATAGGTATTGTTGATATTATTGAACCTGCAGCAATATATCTCCAGTTTGCACTGAACATCCCTTGCAAATCATTAACCCCAACAGGCAAAGTATATAGGGCTTTTTTCGTCAGTACAATACTCGGCCATAAAAACTCACCCCAAGAACCGATAAACGTAAAAATGGCCAACACTGCAAGAGTAGGTTTCACCATTGGCAAAAGAATCTTCCACCATATTTGAAAGACATTACAACCATCAACAAAAGCAGCTTCTTCCATTTCCTTAGGTATAGCAAGAAAAGCTTGTCTCATAAGAAAAATACCAAACGCATTAACTGCAAAAGGAAGAATCAACCCAACATAGCCCATAACACTGTTTACTGAATCAACCATGTGCAGCTTTAAAACAATCAAATACACAGGCAACATTATGGCTTGAAAAGGAATCATTATAGTTGCAAGCGTTGCATAAAATATAGTTTTTTTGCCTTTAAAGTCCATTCTTGCTAAAGGGTAAGCAGCAAGTGAACTCAAAATTAAATTAAGAATAACAGTAAAACCGGCAACAATCATACTGTTTAAAAAGTACAACATAAAAGGAATTTGATTCCAAACACCTTTAAAATTCTCCCAAGTAGGGCTTTGAGGAAACAACACCGGTGGATACTGAAAAATATTCTCATCACTACCTTTTAAGGCTGTAGATA
Organism: Candidatus Gastranaerophilales bacterium; assembly: GCA_944326545.1. Taxonomy (GTDB): domain Bacteria; phylum Cyanobacteriota; class Vampirovibrionia; order Gastranaerophilales; family Gastranaerophilaceae; genus Limenecus. The sequence goes on from CALVEH010000003.1 coordinate 116,518, forward strand.
AAAGCCACAAAAATGGAAATATAGATAGCAATGACACAGTTATCAGCGTAAGGTGTATAAAAAATCCTCTTGAAAAGCTTTTAAAATTTCTCATCCCTATTCTCCTACAACTGATACTGTTTATTTTCAAATAAAGTAAAGTTCAACACCGACATAGCTAATACAATAACAAGCAAAATCACGGATGCTGCTGAAGCAATGCCCAAATCCAGATTTTCAAATGCGCGCTCATATATGTAATAAACAATTGTCTTGCTGGAATCTAAAGGCCCGCCTTTTGTCATAACATAGATTTCAACAAAAACCTTCATCGCAGAGATTGAAGAAATCATTGTAACCAGACCTATAGTTGGCATCAAATGAGGTAAGGTTACCGTCAAATGTTTAGTAATAGGATTAGCTCCGTCAACATCACAAGCTTCATATAAATCTTTTGGAACACCCATCAACGCAGAAAGATAAATCATCATGTAATAACCAATTCCCTTCCACACTGTCACAAGAATAACCGAATACAATGCGACATTGGGATCAGTTAGCCATCCAACAGGATCTATATGAAACAGCCCTGCAACATAATTCAAAATTCCTTGTTGAGCATACAACCACTTGAAAGCGATGGCTGCAACAACAATGGAAACTATTACAGGAAGATAAATAAGTATCTTATATAAAGTAACTCCTCTGATTTTCTGGTTAATCATAATAGCAATTATCAGAGGAAAAACTACCAAAAAAGGAACGGCTACAATTAAATATAAAAAAGTATTCCATAAAACCTTATAAAATACGGGACTTTTTAAAAGAGTCACATAATTATCAACCGAAACAAATACAGGGTGATATATGTTTGAGTTGTAATCAAAAAAGCTCAACAGAATAGTCTCAAAAAAAGGTATAAAAAAGAATAATACCAATATCACTGCAGCTGGGAGCAAAAACAAATACGGAACATATTTTTTATAGTATTTATACACCTTTCCCCCTTATTTTATGCCTTCTGTTTTTAGACAAACACCGTTTTGTGAAATTTCAAAACTTGTACTCACTGGAGATAACAGCATTGCCCTATTACCTTTATAATCTATAGACCAAGCACCCAAATACTTCGGTCTTTCTCCTGTTGCTGCGTATGCAAAAACTATTATTCTTTCAGGATGTTTTGCATCCCAGCCTATTGGATAAATATCCCATCTATAGTCCTGTAATCTTAAATCATGATTACTACGCCAATAATACTGGATTGCACTACGTATTTCAGAAAGTTCTTTAATTTTTCCGGTATCAAAATCATAAACTAATAAATTAGTTTTCCACAATCCTTCAGGAGTATATGATATTTTTTCTTTAATAGCCAATCTTTTTCCATCTTTAGACCAATCCACAATAGTTAGAGTCTTTTGAATATCTAAATCTAAAGAATCCATCTCAGTACGCAACAATGACTTTTGTCCATGGTTTACGTGAGCTTCTTCGATTCGGCTTTGAACAGTTTTACTTTTATCCAAATACAAAAGATACAATTCACTACCTGCGGTTTGTGTAGACGGATAATAATAAACCGATGTATAAACCAATCTATCGAGATTTGGAGATACAACACCAATAGAATTTATCTTTCTTTTCTTCTTCAAACTGTTTAAATTAATATCAATTTTCCCAGGAGGATTATTGTACTTTACAAGAGAAATCGTAGGATCAGGCAAATCAACAAGTTTGTCATCCTTTTCAAAATGAGGGGAAGGTATTTCCTGAGCTTTTTCTGCTGCCTTATTAACTTCCCTGTAATATTCAGTCATAGTTTTAGGCATTTTATTTACAGGAGCAGGATGTTTTTCTTTGTAAGCTTTTGTCCAAAAGAATTTTGAAGCCACATCTCGTTTAAAATCAAATGAATAAGCCTTATCACACCCTAAAAGCATATGCAAAAAGCACAAAGCACAGGTAATTAACAGAACAAATCTGTTATTCATATTAAACAAGCCCCTCTCTCATTGCAGTTACTGCAGCTTGAGTTCTGTCATCCACATATAATTTTTGCAAAATGCTGTGAACGTGTGCCTTAGCGGTAGCTCTTGTAATAAAGAGTTTTTCTGCAATTTCCGGATTAGTTAATCCATCAACAATCAACGCAAGTACTTCCATTTCTCTTTCAGTTAAACCAAATGTATTTTTACCTGCTTTATAATTTATTTCATTTGTTACATTATTTTCTGTCTTTTGTCTTTGTACATTAGACAAAACGAGTCTTGCAATAGCGGGATCCAGCCAAGCAGTTCCTTCATTAACAGCAAATATAGCAGATGTGAGCTGTTGTGCTGTAGCACCTTTCATAATATAGCCATCAGCACCGGCTGCCAAAGCGGCAAATACATCATCCTCATTATCTCTTGAGGTAAAGATAAGAATCTTAGCATTCAAATTGAGTTCTTTTATTCTTCTTGTTGCTTCAATTCCATCAATATCAGGAAGTCCGATGTCCATAAGTATAACATCAGGCAAAATTTCTCTTGCCTTTTCAACACCTTCGACACCGTTTTCGGCTTCAGCAGCAAGAGTTATACCATCAGTTTTTTCTATAACAAGTGCTGTCCCCATCCTAATCATAGTATGGTCTTCAACAAGCAAAACTTTTATATCATTCGTATTCTTATCCATAATCACTAAACTCTATCCTTAACATTGAGAGAATTTGGAATCATAAGAGAAAAAACACTACCCTTGTTAATTTCACTTTCTGCCCAAATTTTACCCTCGTGTGCTTCTACTATTTGTCTTGACAGATACAACCCCAAACCTGTTCCTGCGGAACGTTTTTGGCTTGTACCTTGAGAAAATCTCTTAAACAATTTTGAAATATCAGTCTTTGGTATACCAATACCGTTATCTTTTACGCTTAAAACTAAATTGCCTTCCTTGTTGGAAGAAAAGACCTCAATGTCCCCATCTTTCGGCGTATGATTAAGAGCATTTCCACACAAGTTTAAAACAACTCTACGTAGTTCATTACGGTCAGCAGTAATATCAGCATCTTCAGTACCGTCAAACTGAACTTCCAAATTTATATTTTTCTTATCTGCTAAAGGCTTAACCTGAGCAACACAATCCTCTATAAAATCTTTTAATGCAAATGTTGTCTTGCACAAATTCAATTTGCCTGACTCATACTTGTAAACCTCTAGCAATGCGTTAACAAGCCCTAACATATCTTCATTACTCTTTTTCATTGTATCAAGCAATGTTTTTTGTCTGTCTGAGATTTCGCCCAACGAACCATCTAAAAAGAACTGTAATGTCTGGATTGCGGCAAGAAGAGGCGTTCTTAAATCGTGCGTTAAAGTAGCAATAAAATCGTCTCTTAAACGTTCCATTTCTTTTTGCAAACTAACATTACGAACAACACCAACATATCTGATATCATCATCTTTTTTGTCTGATAAAATAGGTGCAAAATTTATCTCGACAGGAATATTTTTGTCATTAATACAATTTTTTATTGCAGCATCTCTTAATAAAATTTCTTTTTGCTCATTTGTAATCTTTTGAACTTTTTCATCTGCAGCTACCACAAGTTCTTTTAAGTTTTTTGATTGTAAAAGATTTTTATCTAAACCTGTAATATTTTCAAAAGCTGGGTTTACCTGAACAATATCCCCCTCTTTTGACGCTATTACAATACCATCGGCACAATAGTTAATAATTGCACTGAGTTTTGTGTTAGATTCAACCAAATCTGCTGTTTTTTGAGCGACTAATTCTTCCAAAGAATGAGAATATTTTTCAAGCTGCGCTTTCGCATCAGAAAGCTCTGATATTTTTTGGTTCAAGGCAGAAATCAAACCGCTTCTTTCAAGACCGTTTCTTATATTCAACAACAAATCTTCGTTATCCCAAGGTTTTTCAATATACTTGTATATTCCAACTTCGTTAATTGCCTTGATTGCGTTTTCTTTATCAGCATATCCAGTTAAAAGAATCATACTAATATCAGGGCATACTTTTTTAGCCTCGCTCAAAAATTCAATACCATTCATGTCAGGCATCATAAAATCAGAAATTATTAAATCAGGGATATTCTCCTGTATAGCAGCCAAAGCATTTTTAGGCGAATCAAAAAATTGTGCATTATTAAAGCCCTCTATACTCAAAAGCATTTTCAGAGTAGAAAGCATCATCGTTTCGTCATCAACAACTATTATCCTTTTTGTCTTGTAATTATCCATAAAGCTTTGCCTTGCTATAATATTTAGTCAATACTCAATCCCAAGAAGGACAATAAGACATGTCCCTCAATATAAAGAATATCGTATTTTTGCAGGCAGGACAAATATTTTACAAATGTAAAGCAATGTACTATAATCAACTAATCACAGACTCCGGAGATATAGACTTATGAGAGATGAATTACTTTCTATCCTTGAAAAAAACAGCAGAATTGATTTTAAAGAGCTTGCTGTACTTTTAGGCGTAACAGAAGAACAAGTTCTTGAAGAAATATCTAAACTTGAAAAAGAAAACATTATCTGTGCTTACCACACGCTTATAAATTGGGAAAAAACAGACATAGAAAAAGTATCTGCTCTTATCGAAGTAAAAGTAACTCCTCAACGAGGTCAAGGTTTTGACAGAATAGCAGAGAGAATCTATAACTACCCTGAAGTTAAATCGGTTTACCTTCTCTCGGGTGGCTACGATTTGCTTGTAACATTAGAAGAAAAAAGTCTAAAAGAAATTGCAGGATTTGTCTCAGATAAATTATCTACGATGGAAAGTGTCTTGAGCACAGCAACTCACTTTATTCTAAAAAAATATAAAGATCACGGGACAATTATAAATAAAACAACAAAAGACGAGAGAGAGGTCATAACTCCATGAGAAATTTTCTCTCAGACAAAGTTATAAACATAAAACCATCAGGTATCAGAAAGTTTTTTGATATAGTTCACGAAATGCAAGACGCTATTTCGTTAGGAGTTGGAGAACCTGACTTTGATACACCTTGGTTTATAAGAGATGAAGGTATCTATTCTCTGGAACGAGGAAAAACCTTCTATACATCAAACGCAGGATTAAAAGACCTAAGAACAGAAATATCAAACTACATTAAAAGAACCCAGGGAATAAATTACGATCCTGAAAAAGAAATTGTTGTTACTGTTGGCGGTTCAGAAGCTATTGACATAGGATTAAGAGCTGTTATCAACCCTGATGATGAGGTTATTATTCCACAGCCTTCATACGTTTCTTACGAACCTTGTGCAGTACTTGCTGACGCAAAACCGGTGATAATAAACCTTAAAGCAGAAAACGAATTCAGACTAAAACCTGATGAACTGCTAAATGCAATAACAGATAGAACAAAAGTCCTTATTCTTCCATATCCTAATAACCCAACAGGTGCAATTATGGAAAAAGAAGACCTCGAAAAAATTGCAAAAATAGTTATAGAAAAAGATTTGCTTGTGATTTCCGATGAAATATATTCTGCTCTTACATACAAAGACAAGCACGTTTCAATAGCTGCCATTGACGGAATGCAAGAAAGAACCATCCTTATCAACGGTTTTTCTAAAGCTTATGCAATGACAGGTTGGCGTTTAGGCTACGCTTGCGGGCCAAAAGAAATAATAAAACAAATGACAAAAATTCATCAGTTTGCAATTATGTGTGCCCCAACGACAAGCCAATATGCAGCAGTTGAAGCATTAAAAAAAGGTGACGAAGAAGTTGAGAAAATGCGACAATCATATAACCAAAGAAGACGATTCCTCATTAATGCATTTAAAGAAATGCAGCTGGATTGTTTTGAACCATACGGAGCTTTTTATGTCTTTCCTTGTATAAAAGAATTCAATATGACATCAGAAGAATTTGCTACTAAACTTTTAATGGAAGAAAAAGTAGCCGTGGTTCCAGGCACAGCATTTGGAGACTGTGGAGAAGGATATCTCAGAATATCTTACGCATACTCTTTAGATAACCTAAAAATGGCAATCGAACGAATCAAACATTTTGTAGAAAAACTCAGAACCAAACAATCATAAAAAAACCTCTCTCGCAAATAAAAAGCAAAAGAGGTGAGCACTAAGTACAAGCAATCAGAAGAGTTGAGGATTTACATAGTTAATATAACCTCATCAGCATCCTTTTACATTGGACAAATTCTGTATGTTTATTTTTACTACTTTATGGCTATTATTTATAACAATCTTTACAATAAGCCCATTTTAGTTATTTATGCTATGCTCAGAAAGTGTCTAGGTGAATAAGGTATATTGTTTTGAGATTTATTGATTTAATTGACAAGAAAAAACACGGTGGAGAACATACAAAAGAGGAAATTAACTTTATTATAAACTCTCTAATGAGCGGTATGGCAGAAGATTATCAGGTGTCTGCTTGGCTTATGGCAGTTTATTTCAAAGGAATGACTCTACAAGAAACCGCATATCTAACTGAAGAAATCATAAAATCAGGAGAAATCATAGACCTTTCCCCAATCTGCCCCAACGGAGAACACGTTATGGACAAGCATTCAACAGGTGGGGTTGGTGACAAAATAACGCTTATTTTAATACCACTACTTGCCGCTCTTGGAGTACCTATTGCCAAGCTTTCAGGTAGAGGTCTTGGACACACAGGCGGAACTATAGATAAACTTGAATCAATTCCAGGATTCAATGCAAATTTAGAAATAGAAGAATTAATAGAAAAAGTTAAAAATGTCGGACTCGCAATCGGTGCACAAACAAGAAGACTTACCCCTGCTGATGGCAGACTATATGCACTACGAGATGTAACCGCAACAGTTGACTCAATACCACTTATTGCGTCATCAGTTGTTTCTAAAAAAATTGCATCAGGAGCTGACTATGTAATTTTGGATGTTAAATACGGTTCAGGAGCATTTTTAAAAACGGCAGAAGAAGCCTCCGAACTTGCAAAATGGATGGTGGATATTGCAGAAAAACTTGGCAAAAAGTTCCACGCACTTATAACATCTATGGAACAGCCACTTGGTAGAGCTGTTGGTAACGCAATAGAAGTAATTGAATCTATTGAATTTTTAAAAGGCAATATGACATCAGATATAAAAGAATTGACCTATGAAATGGCATCTCTTGCTTTAACATCACTTGGTAAAGCTCAAAATAAAGATGAAGCATATGCAAAAATTGATGAAGCAATAAATAGCGGTAAAGCTTTAGAATGTTTTAGAAATTTAATAAAATCACAAGGCGGGAACCCCCAAGTTGTTGATAATTACAGATTTTTTGCTCAACCAAACTACGCATTCCAGATAAAAGCACCTCAAAACGGCTTTATATGGAATATTGATGCTTACAAAACAGCTTATGCCTGCAAGCTATTAGGAGCAGGAAGAGAAAGAAAACACGATCAAATAGATTACTCTGCAGGAATATATCTCAATAAAATTTGCGGCGAACCAATAGCAGAAGGTGAAGTAATAGCAACACTTTATGCTAATGATGCAGATAAAATTGAAACCGCACAAAAATATCTTATTGACGCTTTTTCATTCTCTTATGAACAAAGAAACAGAGGATCTTTAATTCACCAAATAATATAAAACAATATTAATCATATTTGCCGCTGCAATAAAATTCTCTTATTGTATTGAAGTCTCTTGCAGAAGCGTGAATACCAATGTTATTTGTATTAGGATACATTATATCATTTCTATCAGAAGAATGTCCCATAATACCAAGAGCGTGGCCTATTTCGTGAACCGCAACAGCATAAATTTCTTCTTTTGACAAATATCTGTCTTTATATAAATCTTTGTATCCAATAGTTATATCTGCAGACACCATATATTTACCGGCACTCCTGTGATAAGTAACACCAGCTTTATTACCTGACAATCGCTCTACAAAATACACTCTAATATTTGCATTTTTTTCTGTATTCGAATCTATAAATTTCAGACAACCGCCACCAGCTACCATCCATTCTCTAAAAGCATCATAAATACCAGGAGCATATGGCGAAGGTTGAACCCAAACGGTAATACGTTGGCTTTGTTTCCAAACTGCATAATGAGTAAGTTCATGTAAGTAATTACTACTTGCAAAGCTTGACTGTTGACCAATTGTAATTGCTAAAATAATTATAGTAATTAAAATATATAGTTTTCTCATAAAAATACTCCTATCTTCCGCAATACATGCGTCTAATTGTTGCGGCATCTCTATTCGTAAGTTTTCTTCCGGCAGCAGATGCTATGGACATAATACTTTTTCTCTCATTTGGATGCCCAACTATCCCAAGAGCATGTCCGATTTCGTGAAGAAGAATAACTTCTATATCTATTCTTGATTTCATTTTTGTTGCAACAATTATTGTTTGTGTTCTTATACCATATTGTGTCACTCCAACTGCATTACCTTCACCAATTATCCTGGTTGTATCAGAAAATAAAACTTTTATATTAGCAGTTTTGGACGAATTTGAATCAACAAATTTCACACAACCATTTGCCGCATTCATCCAAACACGAAAAGCATCATAAGCTATATCTTGATATTTATTAGGCTGGACCCATACTGTGATATTGCGTGGCTCATCCCAATACTTAACAAAATCTATCTCATCTAAATAATCATCTGCAGAAAAAGCAGGTAGTTGCGAACAAGCAATAAATACCAACAGTAAGAGTTTGATTACTTTCATTAATGTCCGACTCCTATATTCTATCCATACTTTATTAATTCCCAGTTTTTATAAAATTCAAACATTTTTGTAAAGTAATGTAAAAAGGGTACCCGTAAATAACGGATACCCTTCTTATTTATGAAGTTAAATAACTTACTTCAACAACTCACCAACTGCTTTGAATACTTCCATTCTCTTAGCAGCATCTTCTTGAGCTTGGTTGTAAAGAGCTTCAGCAGCTTCCGGATTTGTTTTAAGAAGTTGTTTATAACGTCCTTCACTTCTAATAAATTCTTGGAAGTCGCCTTTAGGTTCTTTAGCATCCCAAGTAAACGGTTGTTCATTAGCAGGGTTATATCTGTAAAGTGGGAAGTAACCTGCTTCAACAGCACGTTTTTGTTCAGTTTGAGTTTTACTCATATCGATACCGTGAGCGATACAAGGTGCATAAGCAAAGATGATAGATGGTCCATCGTAAGCTTCAGCTTCTTGGAATGCTTTAAGAGTTTGAGCTCTATCTGCACCCAACGCAACTGATGCAACGTAAACATAGCCGTATGACATACTCATCAAGCCCATGTTTTTCTTGTAAGTTCTCTTACCACCTGTAGCAAACTTAGCAACAGCACCTGTAGGTGTTGATTTAGAAGCTTGACCACCTGTGTTAGAGTAAACTTCTGTATCAAGAACGAGGATATTAACGTTTTTGTTTTGAGCAAGAACGTGGTCAATACCGCCGTATCCGATATCGTTAGCCCAACCGTCACCACCGATAATCCATACAGATTTATCAGTAAAGTAATCTTGAAGTTCTCTAACTTTAGCTAAATCAGAGCATCCGCAATCAGCGTATTTAGCAATAACTTCTTTAGCTTTGTTTTGAGCTGCAACAGCTTCTTCAGTTTTTGAATTGTCGAAGTGAGCCATAGCACCTTCAAGAGCTTCTTTAAGGTCAGCAGGAGTTTTTTCATTTTCGAGAACTTTTTCAACATAAGTTTTCAAAGTATCTCTGTTTTGATCTACAGCCAATCTCATACCGAAACCAAACTCAGCGTTGTCTTCGAACAATGAGTTAGCCCAAGCTGGACCTCTGCCTTCTTTAGTAGTTGTGTAAGGAATTGTTGGGAAAGTACCAGAATAGATTGAAGAACAACCTGTTGCGTTAGCAACGATAGCATTTTCACCGAACAATTGAGAAACCAATTTAACGTAAGGTGTTTCACCACAACCAGCACAAGCTCCAGAGAACTCAAATAATGGTTTTCTAAGCATTGCACCTTTAATAGTTTTTGTAGTGTTTTTACCCATTACGTTGTCAGGCAATTCGTCAAAGAATTTTTCGTTAACGCATTCGCCAGCAGCTTCTTCTTTCTCTACTGAAGACCAAGTAAGAGCTTGTTTTTCAGGGTTTTTGTTTGCAGGACATTGGTCAACACAAACACCACAACCTGTACAATCTTTGCAGTATACTTGAACTTTGAAGTGTTCACCATTAGCATTTGGTTTAGCTTCGATTGTGTTGAATGATTCTGGAGCACCGTCCAAGTTTTCTTTTTCAACCAATTTAGTTCTGATTGCTGCGTGAGGACAAGCAGAAGCACAAATACCGCATTGGATACAAGCTTCTGAATTCCAATGAGGAACTCTTGGTGCAATAGCACGTTTTTCTAGGCAAGAAGTACCTGTTGGAATAACACCGTCAATAGACATAGCTGATACAGGAATATCATCACCTTTTTGTCTCATTGATGGTTCAATGATTTTCTTAGCAAAATCGCTTGCGTCATCAGAAATGAATTTAACAGGCTCAGCACAAGCTACACCGTCTAATGAAGAAGGAATAACAACTTCTTCACAAGCATCGATAGCAGCATCAATCAATGCCAAGTTCATGTTAACAACATCATCACCTTTTTTCTTGAAGGTTTTCTTAGTCATTTCTTTCATACCTTCATAAGCTTGTTCAAAAGGAATGATTCCTGATACTTTGAAGTAAGCAACCATCATTACAGTGTTAGCACCTTTACCTCTTAAACCAGGTTGTTTTTTGATAAGAGATTCAGCATCAACATTGTAGAATTTAATTTTCTTATTGATGATAGTTTCTTGCATATCTCTTGTTAAGTGAGAGAATGCTTCTTCTTTAGACCAAGGGCTGTTCAATAAGAATACACCGTTTTCTTTGATACCTTTCAACAAGTCATATCTTCCGATGTATGAATGTGCTGAACAAGATACAAAGTCAGGTGCTGTAATCAAGTATGTTGATTTGATTTGTTTATCACCAAATCTCAAGTGAGAAACAGTTACACCAAAAGATTTTTTAGAGTCATAAGCAAAGTATGCTTGAGCATCTTTGTTTGTATATTGACCAATAATCTTAATAGAGTTTTTGTTAGCACCAACAGTACCGTCAGAGCCTAAGCCCCAGAACATACAGTTTGTTGTGCCTTCCGGTTCTGTAACAATGTGTTCTTCTACTTTCAATGATTTGTTAGTAACGTCATCTTCGATACCAACTGTAAAGCCGTGGAAGCCATTGTTTTCAGCATGTTTGTAAATAGCAAGAACCATTGATGGAGTAAATTCTTTAGAAGATAAACCATAACGGCCACCGATAACTCTGATATCTTTATTTTCTAATGCTGCAACAACATCAATGTATAAAGGTTCACCGATAGAACCAGGTTCTTTAGTTCTATCAAGAACTGTAATACGTTTAACAGATTTTGGTAAAGCTTCGTTAAAGCGTTTAACATCGAATGGTCTGTACAATCTAACTTTAACCAAACCGTATTTAGTACCGCGATTAGCGTTGAGATATTCGATTGTTTCTTCAATAGTTTCACAACCTGAACCGATAGCAACGATAACATCTGTAGCATCAGGAGCACCAACGTAATCAAACGGATGATATTGTCTGCCTGTTACTGCAGCAACTTTATCCATATATTCTTGAACAATGTCTGGAACAGCATCATAGTATTTGTTAACTGTTTCACGACCTTGGAAGTAAACGTCAGTGTTTTGAGCACCAACTTTACAAATTGGAGCTTCAGGTCTCATAGCTCTGCTTCTGAATTCTTCGATATATTTAGGTTCAACTAATTTAGCAATATCTTCATAAGAAATTTCTTCAATTTTGTGTACTTCGTGAGAAGTTCTGAAACCGTCGAAGAATTGTAAGAACGGAACTTTTGACTTATATGTAGCTAAGTGAGCTACCAAAGCCATATCCATTTCTTCTTGAACAGAGTTAGCAGCTAACATTGCATAACCTGTGTTACGGCAACCCATAACGTCTGTATGGTCACCAAAGATTGCTAATGATTGAGCAGCCAATGCACGAGCAGAAACGTGAATTACGTGTGGAAGCATTTCACCTGCAACTTTGTGCATAACAGGAATCATCAAAAGCAAACCTTGAGATGCTGTATATGTAGATGTCAAAGCACCTGCAGCCAAAGAACCGTGAACAGCACCAGCTGCACCTGCTTCTGATTGCATTTCTGCAACTCTTACTTCTTTGCCCCAAATATTCTTTTTGTGTTGTGAGGCCCATTCGTCAACCCATTCACCCATTGTAGAAGAAGGAGTGATAGGGTAAATTGCTGATACTTCGCTCAGTGCATAGGCAATATGCGCTGCTGCGTAGTTACCATCAACAGTTATTGTTTTACCTGGCATAATAAAGTACCCTCCTTGTTTAGTATACTATTGCCTAATTCTAACTACATAAGAATATCGTAATACAAACATTTATTTAATACAAATAAAATAACGGTTTTAGGCAAATTTTATCCATTAAAAATTTAAAAAATATACAACTATTTAAACTCAACAACAAACTTGTTAAAAAACGCCAAAAGCCAAGATAAAAATCGAGGCTTTTGGCACAATATTTTTAGGTTAAAATCATTCCATAGATCTTAAAATACTGAAAAGACCTTGTAAATCATCTTCATTCTGGGCTGGAGGATAAAACTGAAATCCATGGCGATTAGAGAATTCTGTATCAATTTGCTTTTCTAGTTTCTTATATTTGCTAACACCTTTAGAACCGTCTTTTCTTGCAACTCTTTCACAGAATTGATCTAAGTATTTTTTATAATCTTGATCAGGTCTTATATAATGATCTATAGAATATTTATACTTCTTGATATCAGGTATATCTGCTTTTGAATAAAGCTTGAGAAAATCACTGTCATAATCCATTCCGGACTCATAAAAATCATACAAAGTGCATTTTTCATCCCACTTTGAATGTGACACTTCATGAGCTACTGTTTCAGTTATACTTTCTCTTGGTCTGCCTAAATCTCTAGAACTTTTAAGATTTATATTAACATCAGCACCATCAAAAAAGCCTCTTTTGTCAGAAGACAATTTATAAAGGTTTACCTGAGGAGGATCAATAAAATTAGCGTCCTGAATAGCCGCTTGAGCAATCCTATTAGCAAATTTGTTTTTCTTGCTTACAAAAGGTAAAAAGTAAGTATTTTCTGCCAAAGACTTTAATTCATCGGAAGAAGTTTCTGATTTTAAGAGTTCAAAATTACCATTATCATACCTATCTGTTTCATAGTGATTTTTTATAAATTTAGCGTTCTCTCCATTGCGTCTTTGTTCTAACACAATATTTTCATAATTAACGCCTCTGTTCCAATCTTTTTCATTACCGCGTTTAATTTCTCTTTTAAAATGAGTTAAATATGGTTTGGGCTCATCAGTAACAGCATATACATCTTCTGTTATCTTAGAAATTTTGCCATTTTCTCTTGTAAAAGCACTAACTTTTCGTGCCGGTATTTCCATTAGTTCATCACCAAATTCATCCAATTCCTTTTCCCAAGGAAAAAGATTTTCATACCATTTTTTTGTTTCCACAACATTATTGCCATCAACCTTTTTGGTATAACGGTTTATTATCTCACCATTTTTATTTCGGAAAGTGAACACATCAGTGTAAGACTCATTAGGTTTAAAATTCCTTCCGACTCTTACAGCATCATAGGTAGCAGCTTCTTGCGGAACTTTTAAACCTTCATTTGCTGCATTTTTTACACTAAGACCAACATCTTTTCTTAACAAAGATGCACCTTTTGAGTTAACTTTAGAAGCAACACTTTTAATTGTATTTAAATTTACTGACATAAAAAAACCTGCACTAAACTGTCCTATAAGTTTAACAAAACAAGTCGGACAAAAAAATTGCGCAGGTTTTCTAAACAAAAAATATAACTAAGGTTTTTGGAAAACCATTATATATTCGTGTTTAAAGATATAAAAACCACCGTACAAAGCTCTATATCTCCATAGGTTTGCCTGTTTGCCTTTTGCTTTTTCGTTTCCTTCGATATTTTTTACAATAATAGCCTTAGTAATAAAACCGGCTCTATTCATTCGTTCCATACAGCAAAAACTTAACGGATAATACTGACCTTTAGCGTATTTATCACCAATAATGAGTGCGGCAAATCTACCTTTTTCAAGCTGTTCAAAACCATTTCTTGCAACTTCTTCAAACAAATCGTAAAAATCTTCAGTCGTTGCACAATTAGACAAGTCCTCTTTTTTGTCTGAGAACTTAATAATATCATCATAAGGCGGATGCAAAACTAAAAACTGAGCCTTATCAGCACCCATTACAGCCAATCTGTCTTGAATTTTAACGCCAATATCAGAAGAAGCACTGTCACCGCAAATTATATTTACATCTGTAACTAATGTCTTTTTGTCAAATTTTTCACTTACATAATCAACAAGTTCTTGTTTTAACTCAACCCCAATGCATCGTCTTTGCATATTAACAGCTTCAATACCTGATGTACCGGAGCCAAAAAACATATCAAGAACAATATCACCTTTTTTAGTAAATCTTTCATAAAGTTGTTGAGCAATTTGCGGAATATAATTGCCATGATAGTCATAAGAATGACCGTTTGACTTATCTCTGGAAGCAAACTCCCATAATGTATCAGTTAAAATATGAGGATAGTTTTTCCAATTATTTAAATCAATATCGTTATAAGGCTTTGTTAATACCTTAGGTTTTGTTACAACCTTTAAATCAGGTTTCTGTGTAACTTTAGTCTTTGTCTTTAAATTACTCTTCTTAACTGCCAAAATTATATCCCTCATATTTTCTATAACTAAAGTATAGAAAAATATGCAAAAATAAGAATCGTAATAATAGATGAGATTTTATACATTCCTATGGAAGAAAGAAGCAATTTCTTTTTCTGAAAAAGTATGCAAAATTGGTCTGCCATGTGGACAAGTATAAGGAAGTTTTGTGGTTTTCCACTTTTTAATGAGCTCTTCCATCTGCCATAAGTTGAGTTCGGCCCCTGCCTTAACTGCCGCCTTGCATGACATAGTTACAAGCATCTTTTCTTCAAGATTATTCAAATCACCTTGCAAATTCTCAATAATATCAGTAAGAATATCTTTAACTTTTACATGAGCAATAACTTGTGGAATTTTTTTGAAAATAACCTCTGTATCAGAAACTTTTTGAATTTCGTACCCAAAGGTTTTCAACTTTTCTGCGTTATCCATAATAAGTTCAACATCAGCAGCCTCTAGGGGCAATACATCCGATATTAAAAGTAATTGTGAAGGTATATCTTTGTTTTTAAGATTTTCTTGAAGTTTTTCAAAGATATAACGCTCATCAGCAATATGTTGATCAACGATTTTAAGTTCATTATCTTCTTCAAAAAGAATATATGTATTACGATACTGACCAATTATATTGAAAGTTTCTTCGACCTCTGCTGTTTTAGGTATATCAAAATCAATTTGCTTTGCGCTCATTTCATAACTTGGAGTTTTGGTTATATTAGACTGAGCATTATTATCTTGTATTTTTTCAAATACTTGTTCAGAAACATAGACAGTATCATCATCATTCTTATCTTGTTCAACAAAAGTGTTTTCAATCAAAGAAGTTTGGGTGTTATAATTACCAAACGGTATAACAATGTCCTGGTTTTCATTTTCTTCCATTTTATTCGTAACAGATAATGCACCTAAAACAGAACTATATATAAAGTTAAAAATCTGGTTTGGATTTTTGTATCTGACTTCTTTTTTGGTCGGGTGAACATTAACATCAACATCAGATGCAGGCAAATCAAGGTTTAAGCATACAAAAGGATATTTGCCGGATGGCAAAAGATTTTTATATGCAGTATCTATTGCCTTTAATATAACAGGACATTTTACTACTCTGCCATTAACAAAAACATAAATGGATTTTTTGGTAGAACGAGTAAACTCCGGAGTAGAACAATAACCTGTTGCTTGTAATTTTGACAGTTCATCTTCTTTATTAATTTTCCTAAGTTCACTTGCTATCGAGTTAGAGTAAACCTCAGTCAAAACGCATAACAAATCACCGCTGCCTGAGGTTTTTAAAGGTGTTTTACCGTCATAAATCAGAGTAATAGAAACGTCAGGTCTTGCTATTGCAATACTTTGCAAAATTTCTGCAATATAGGAAAGTTCTATTTTTTCAGACTTCAAAAACTTTAATCTAGCAGGTGTATTGTAAAATAAATCTTTAACCTCCATTGTTGTACCTATCGCACAACCTGAAGGTGTTGATTTTACATTAGATTCTTCACATTCAACACGAGTACCTGTTTCAAAGTCCTTTGTTCTTGTTGTACAAATAACTTTGGCTATAGAAATAATACTTGCAAGAGCTTCCCCCCTAAAGCCCATTGTATGAATATCAAAAAGATCGTCAGAGTTAGATATTTTACTTGTCGCATGCTTTGAAAAAGCCAATTCTATATCATCAGGGTGAATACCTGAACCGTTATCAGAAACCCTTATTGAAAGGCAATCTTTGCTGATTTCCACTTCAACTCTGTCTGCACCGGCATCAATAGAGTTTTCTACAAGCTCTTTTACAACTGAAGCAGGTCTTTCTATAACCTCTCCTGCCGCAATCTGATTTATTAACTGTCTTGATAACTGTTGTATTCTTTTCATTCTTCCAAGTACTCTCCATTCCCCGTAAGATTTATTCTATATCATTTATAATTAATGTGCTATATTGTAGAGATGAATAACTTACAAAATGAAATAATTAATACAAAAAAAATATACAGAGAGCTTTTTAAAAACGCACAAATAGCAATAGACAAGCAATTATCACCACTAAAAACAACTGCGCTTTGTAACCATTGCAAATCAAACTGCGATATAGATTTTAATAAAATTACACTCTTTGACAAATTTCCCCAAGAATGCAGATACAGATTTTGGCAAGAATCTGCATTAGACAAGCTTGAAAACCAAATTTCAAAAGATGTTTTAGAAAAAATCCAAGCTATAGACAAAAGAAGAGAATGTTATTCTTGCGGTTGTTGCGGCTCTTGTTGCAGATTGGCAAGTTCTGAATACTCCTTTGACCAGCTAAAAGAACGAGCTAAAAGCGGGGATAAATTTTCACAAGACTTTGTATCAATTTTCGTCCCATACGAATCAAAAGAAGAACCAAGAAAGCAATTCCCTGAATACATAGAGCTTTTAGAAAAAACATTTGAAGGTGAAGAACTCTATTTTTACTATTGTCCCAAACTCGGAGCAGACGGTTTGTGTACGGATTATGAAAACAGACCTAATATTTGCAGAATTTTCCCAAGCGACCCGCTTGTTGTTTTCCCAACAAAATGTTCATACAACACTTGGAAAGAAGAAGTAGAAATAACAGCTCTTACGCTTCACGCAATCATTGATATTGTCGGATTTTACAAAGAAAAAATAAAATCAGCCTTAAAAGACTAGCTGTTTGCAATATCAGGACGCAAAACTTTTGCACCTTTTAAGTAAACGTGTTTTATTTCTTGTTGTGTTTTTTCCGTATTGACTACAACAAGAACTCTTATACACTTTGTCAGACTTGGCTCGATATTAAGCTCATTCATGCACATCATAGGCACATAACTAACATCAAAATTTGCCCTCATAAATCTTGCAGGAAAAGCCGTCTTTAAATCCTTAGTCATTGTAAAAATAATATGAGATATATCCTCGATTTTAACATCATTCAGCTCAATAATTTTTGAAAACATCTCAACCGTTGCTTGACCGATTTCTTCAACAGTATCATTTTCTACGGTTATTGCGCCTCTTATACCTCTTGAAAACATTTTACACTCCAAATTTCATTCCTGTAGTAACTTTTGCACCATTGGTCCAAGCGTAAGCATCCATTTTAGGCTTGCCCTCAGGCTTGAGTTCTTTTATCAACAAACTGCCTTTTTTAGCTTTTACGATAATGCCTTCTTTAGTTATTTCAGAAATAACACCAATATCATCATTTTCGGTATCGTTATCTACTACTTGAGTTTTTAAAATTTTTATATTTTTACCATCTAAACTACTGCAAGCGACAGGCCAAGTGGTCATAGAACGAACATGGTTATGCAATTCTTGAGCTGACCTTGTCCAATCCAAGATAGCATCTTCTTTTTTAAATTTTTTAGCTATGGTAACCTTAGATTCATCTTGTTTTTGAGGAACTAAAATCTTGTTATAAAGCTGTTTTATTGTCGGATACATAATAAATGGAGCTTTATCACTTATTATTTGCATCAACTCAGCGTCTGTCATATCGGGTGTGATTTTTATCTTTTCTTGAATACACATATCACCGGCATCTAGAGCTAAAACAGTCAACATTGTTGTAATACCTGTTTCTGTTTTACCGTCATATATTGCACGCTGAATAGGATTTGCGCCTCTGTATTCAGGAAGAAGTGATGCATGTAAATTTATTGTAGCAATTTTCGGGATATCGAGTATTTCATTTGTTAAAAGTTGCCCAAAAGCAAAAGTAATAAAGAAATCCGGATTTAGGTCTCTCAACTTTTGTTTTAAATCTTCGTCATTTTTTAAAGACTCAGTTTGCAAAACCTCAATATCATGAGCCAACGCAAAATCTTTAACAGGTGGAGGAGTTATTTTGTTACCTCTACCGCAAGGTCTGTCAGGCTGTGTAACAACAGCCATTATGTTCACATCATTAAAGTTTAAAAGTTTTTGAAGACAATTAACAGCAATCTCAGGTGTTGCCATATAAACTATATTAATCACTAATTACTCCTCTGCATCTTCAAGCTTTTTTTCTCCGTTTGCAAGAACAGTTTCTCCCGGATTAACAGGAATAGACTCAAGTTCTTTTTCTATTTCAGGTTCTTGCAGTAATTTGTCAGCATCAACAGGTTCTAACCCCTTTTCTGCAAGTATTCTGTCTGCTTCAAAACGATTACGACAATGGTCTATAAACAAAATACCGTCCAGGTGATCAAACTCGTGTTGTATAGCTCTAGCTAACAAACTTCCGTCTTTACCTTCCAAAACAAAAGGTTTTCCGTGAATATCAAGAGCTTTAACCATAACATTGGCATATCTTTTTACGTCTGTATATGCTTCAGGAAAGCTAAGACAACCTTCATAGCTGCTGCAAGCACCTGATTTTTTAATAATCTTAGGGTTAATAAAAACTATAGGATTCAAAGGTTGATTGCCTGTTGAAACGTCTATAACAAAAATTCTCAAGTTTTCGCCAATCTGAGGTGCAGCCAAACCAACACCATTTTTAGCGTACATAGTATCTAACAAATCATGCACTAAAGTTTGAATTTTTTTAGATATTTTAGAAACTTCCTTAGAAGGTCTTCTTAAAGTTTCATCACCATATTTCACAATTTTTTTTATAGACATTTCTTATTCCTCGTAATTATTGCGGACGTTGCTCATCCAACTCTTTTCTAATATCATCAACTGTTACATATACAACAGGTGAATTTTCATCTTTTTGGAGATATACATCTTTTATACCGGCTTGAACAATGAATCTTTTGCACAAAATACAAATAAAGTTGTGCCCGTAAATGTACATTGTTGCATCTTTACATCTATCTTGACCGGCTTGGATAATAGCATTTTGTTCAGCATGGATGCTACGACAAGTTTCATACATTGTACCAGAAGGAATGTTGTTTTCTATTCTGTAGCATTTGCCCAATTCGTAACAAGAAACTACTTTAGAAGGAGTTCCGTTATATCCGGTAGCCTTTATTTTTTTATCTTCACCAACAATTACAGCACCGACCTTAGCTCTAAAACAGTTTGAACGTGTTGCACAAGTTTTTGCAATTTCTAAAAAATATTCATTCCACGGTTTTATCATCTTAAATTCCTTTATTACACGATATCTACTGTGCAGGCATCATTTGCATTACCTGATTTAACATTTGTTGTAGTTGTTCTTCATCCATACCTTGAAGTTGAGATTGTAGCTCAGAGGGATTAACATTCATCAAAGAATTTGAATCCATTGCATAATCTTCTCCACCTAACTTTGGAGGCACATTAGGACCGGTAGCAGGTCTGAGTTTCTTAGGTTGAATCTTTTTGGGTTGAATCTTCTTAGGCTGAATTTTTCTTACATGAGGTCTTCCTACAGACGAAGTTGTATTAGATGTCTGATAAGAACCTGATTTTTCAGCTTGCACCAAATCATACAAATTATTAACCATTCCCATCAATCTATTTATGGTATTTAAATCAACAGCCCCACCTGCAAAAGAACTCGTACCATCTTCAGAAATCCAGCCTATAACATTACCATTTCTGTCTTTAAAGTACAAAGTTCCTATCACAACAATACTTTGATCCTTCTTATCTGATCTTGATCCCAATCTTATATCATAACCGTTTCTAACAGAAACAGCATTGTCTGCATACATGTCTTTTTGCCAAAATTCTGTTCTCATAGATTTTTTTGCTTTTTTGGTAATCATTGGAGCAGAAGCAATAGCTATTATACAAACTATCAATAAGGTTATTAAGGCTTCTGCCAAGGAAAATGCTAAATACTTTTTCATTAAAAATCCTCTATTTCCTGAACATAAATATATTCTATTGCCATTTATCCCCAAAGTAAAGGCTTTTATAACACAAACTTACAGAAAAAAACCAACAAATAGAGGAAAAAAAGTACTTGCCATAATTTGGGAATTCTATATAATAAAAAATGTACATTTTAAGAAAAGGGGTTTACCACTATGAACAAAGAAGAATTAGTACAAGAAGTATCAAAAAAAGCTAAAGTTACTCAAAAAGAAGCTGCTGAAGTTGTTAACGCTTTGATGGAAACAATCGAAAAAACAGTTGCTAAAGGTAAAAAAGTTACATTAGTTGGCTTTGGTACTTTCGAAGCTAGAAAAAGAGCTGCTAGAACTGGCCGCAACCCACAAACTGGTAAAGAAATTAAAATTGCTGCTAAAACAGTTCCTGCTTTCTCTGCTGGTAAAAAATTCAAAGAAGCTGTTGATTGCAAAGCTTGCAAAAAATAGTTTTAAACTGCTTTATAAGGTAGGCGGAACGTTTGTTCCGCCTATTTTTTATGCAATTTTGTCACACAAAAAAGCACCTGCATAATAGCAGGTGCTTTCAAATAAATACCGGTTAAAATTAACCGAAATATCTTTTCAACAAACCTTGGAAAGCTTGTCCGTGACGAGCTTCGTCTTTACACATTTCGTGTACTGTATCGTGGATAGCATCAAGGTTAAGTTCTTTAGCTCTAGCAGCAATAGCCTTTTTAGCTGCACAAGCGCCTGATTCAGCTTCCACACGCATTTCCAAGTTTCTTTTTGTAGAATTTGTAACAACTTCGCCCAACAATTCAGCAAATTTAGCTGCGTGTTCTGCTTCTTCAAAAGCTATTCTTTTGTAAGCTTCAGCTACTTCAGGATAGCCTTCTCTGTCAGCTTGTCTGCTCATAGCCAAGTACATACCAACTTCAGTACATTCACCCATAAAGTGGTCTTTTAAACCTTGTTTAACTTCAGCATCAACGTCAGCACCAACACCGATTCTGTGTTCATCAGCCCAGCCAACAACGCCTTCGCCTTCTGCAACTTTATTAAATTTATCAGCTGTAGCACCGCAAAGTGGGCATTTTTCTGGTGCTGCATCGCCTTCGTGAACATATCCGCAAACTGAACATACAAATTTTGCCATAATTTCCTTCTTTCTTTTTATCCTTACTATCAACTACGAGTTTTTGTTTTCTTATTAGGAATCATTCCTAATAAAATTATTATACACATGTATATTTGAAAAATCAAGCCTTATATGTTTTTTATCCAAACACCGCTTATAACACGTTTTATGCCACTAACATCTTCCAAGACTGTTATATTTGTATAACCATTTTGCTCCATGATTTTTTTAACTTCACATGCCTGCCCTTGTCCAAGTTCAAACATTAAATATCCAGCATTATTCAGGTATTCACAGGCATTTTGAGCAATTTTCTGATAAAATTCCAATCCTTTCTCATCTTTAGTAAAAAGTGCTTCGTAAGGCTCATAATCACGAACTTCTATTTGCAAGTGAGGTTTTTCTTGAGGCGGGATATATGGAGGATTGGAAATTATTACATCAAACTTCTCCTCTTCGCGTATTTTTGAAAATAAATCAGACTTTCTAAACAAAGCTCGGTTCATTAAATCAAGGTGCATAGCATTATTTAGCGCAATTTTTAAAGCATCATTAGAAATATCAACACCAAGAACTTGTGCATCAGTTTTTTTAGCGACCATACAAGCAATACAACCGGTGCCTGTGCCTATATCAAGAACTTGTTTAAACTCATTTTCTTTAATAACTTCTATAGCTTTATTCACTAACAATTCTGTTTCAGGCCTGGGTGTAAGTGTATGATTTGAAACTTCAAACTTATGCCCCATAAAGAATGAACACCCTAAAATTTGAGACATCGGCTGTTTTGTCAAAAGTCTTGTCTGAATAGTTTCGTACAATTTTTGAATATCTTTTAAAGAAGGCATTATGCCTATAATTAAATCTTTGGGCGTAAGCCCGCTAATAACCTCTATGGCAAAATCTATTTCAGCAGATGCTGTATCAACACTATAGCCTTTATCAATATAAGCTTTGATTAAATCAGCTTTCTTTAATTCTCGAATCGTGTTCATCAATAATATTTCCTATCATGTTTTTTAAATCAAGACGAGACAAATTATCTGTTTCTGTCTTTTGTATATTGTATTTTTTACAAAGCATATCATAATAATAAAGTTGTTTTTTTGTTGGCGGCTCTTTTGACAATTTAAACTCTGCAGCTTTTTTTCTTTGTTCTTTTGCAATTGCCTTTTGTTTTTCTAAAAAAGGTTTTTGAGATTCTTTTAAAGCAAGTTGTTTTTTATTCTCATTAATAAGCTTTGTTAACTCATTCAAAAATTTTTCATCTTCAAACTCTTGTATAATCCACTCAAAATGAGGATTGTTCTGCTGATAATAGTACTGCTCATCTTCAATGAATAAATTAAGAATCTCTTCAGTAGGCTTTTCGCTATGTTTTTTTACAAAACTTTTTATAAAGCCAAACAATGCCGACTTTTGATTTTTGGTTAAATCAAGAAACAAAGTATTTTTCAAATAATACATATTATCTTAGCAAATCATTGATATCAAACTTTTTAGAAAGCTTATCATTCTTAAACTGCATAAACTTTTTTAAAATAGGATTAGTAGCATTTTGCACAACAACTTGAGGTTTAGACTCTGTTTTAACCTCTGTTTTATCTTTTGCTTGTGCCAATTTCTCTGTAATATCAGTTACTTTATCCATTCTTATATTTTAACTCATTTTTTCTACTAATGCTATATATATAAAAACCCAAAACCGTTTATTATTGCCAAAAGTTTATATATTAACTTATAATTGGCTTATGGAAAAAATCAACTTAAAAATACAAAAACTAAACGAAAATGTGACATTACCAAGCTACCAAACAGAAGGTGCAGCAGGAATGGATCTATGCGCATTTTTGAGCGAACCTGTCACGTTAAAATCACTTGAGAGAAAGCTCATACCAACCGGTTTAAAAATGGAATTACCAAAAGGCTACGAAGCTCAAGTGCGCCCCCGTTCCGGTATGTCGATAAAGAACGGTATAACTCTTGTGAATTGCGTAGGTACAATTGATGAAGACTACAGAGGAGAGCTTTGTGTCCCTGTGATAAATCTTTCTACAGAAGAGTTCACCATACAAAACGGAGACAGAATAGCCCAGATGGTTATATCTCCTGTTACTAAAGCAGAAATAGAAGTTGTAACTGAGCTTTCAAACACATCACGCGGAGAAGGCGGATTCGGTTCGACAGGTAAAAACTAACGAAAGTGTATACTCAAATGACAACAAAACTGGCTGTTTTTGATTTTGACTCAACATTAATGGATGGAGAAACCATTGAAATAATTGCCAAAGAAGTTGGCCTTCAAGAAGAAGTTGCATCTGTCACTAAAAGAGCAATGGAAGGAGAGTTAGACTTTTTTGACAGTCTTACATACAGAGTATCTCTTTTAAAAGGATTGAAAGAATCTAAGGTTAATGAAATTTGTCACTCTCTGCCATATATGAACGGCGCTAAAGAAACAATATCGGAACTAAAACAAAGAGGTTATATAGTTGTTTGTTTTTCAGGCGGTTTTCAAAAT
This sequence comes from Candidatus Gastranaerophilales bacterium, assembly GCA_944326545.1. GTDB lineage: Bacteria > Cyanobacteriota > Vampirovibrionia > Gastranaerophilales > Gastranaerophilaceae > Limenecus. The sequence continues at coordinate 140,747 of CALVEH010000003.1, forward strand.
GCGACATCTTATGCAAAAGATATTTTGGGATATGACGCAGATTTTTCTAACATTTTCCATATCAAAGACGGTATTTTAACAGGCCAAGTCGGAGGAGAAATGATGTTCTCGGACAGCAAAGGTAAAATGCTTGAAAGGTTAAAAAACATCTTAAAAGTTTCTTATGACAACACTCTTACCGTAGGTGACGGAGCAAACGACTTGAGTATGTTTAAACACGCAGCTACAAGAGTATCATTTTGCGGCAAGCCAATATTGAAAAAAGCTGCAACTATTTGTCTTGAAGAAAAAGATTTAACACTAATGCTTGATAAAATCTAATAAAAAAGAAACAGGATAATTTCTTATCCTGTTCTAGTGCATGTCATTAGTCAGTATCTAGGTTAGTTGCTGCATTTAGTTGAGCAGTAGGTTTAGTAAATGTTTCGGTTTTATTGTATAGTTCTGTTGGCTTATGTCCTGAATAATCAACGATTCTTGTTGTCGTTGTAATATTATTTCCGTCCCTTGTATAAACATTAGTAAGATTTTGTTCTAATCTGCTTTTTCCGCCATTTACAGGTATCGACATTCTACCGACAATATTTTTGGTAACATTACCATCTTTATCGTAAAAGACAGTAAATCTTTCATTGGTTGAAAAATCATGAATAATTTCAGCGTGTTTTTTTCCATCTTTGTCAAAATGTGTTTTAACAGATTTAACCAAAACTTCTTTAGTTGTTCCGTCAGGATTTTTAACCTTTTGTTTGGTTAAGTTACTTACAAGCTTTCCACCATCTTTAGTGGATTTTTCAAAATTTTCAATAATTGGCTTTAAAGCTTGAGCATTTCTATATCGGATTATTCCATAAGTAATCGCCCCTAAAGTAGCCAATGACAACAAAACTTTAGCTGTCTTGTTTGATGATTGATTAGGATTTTGATAACCAACTGGTTGTTGTGAGTCAACTGAAACAGACGCAATAGGCTGTTTCTGATTTTCCAAATTTTGAGATGCAGACACAGGAGTGTATGCAACGCTGCTAACACCGTTAACCATTGAGATAACTACCTTTCCTTCTTATACACCAATGCTTGTATATATATAAAAACTTTTGAAATCCAGAAATTGCCTAAAAAAGAGCATGCCATAAACTCTCTATTTGCAAGGTTTTACAGATTTACAACAAAAAGAAAAGGCATGCCGCTTTTTAACAACCAAAACATCGGCATGGTCACAAATTCAATTAAAACAATACTTTTGAGGATTTACAGAACAAAAAGGCATGCCAGATTTTGGCATGCCTTTTTTATAAAATTTCATTTTATTTAAATACAATTTCGTCGCCATCAGCGTCAACAGTGATTGTATCACCTTCTTTGAATTCTTGAGCAAGAATTTTTTTAGCAAGAGGGTTTTCAACAAGTTGTCTTATAGTTCTTTTAAGCGGTCTTGCACCATATACAGGGTTAAAGCCGTTTGTTGCGAGCAATTCTTTTGCATCATCTGTTATTTCAAGTTTGATATCTCTATCTTCAAACAACTTTTTCAAACCTGCAAAATAGATATCGACAATAGCTTGTAACTGTTGCAATGTTAAAGCCTTAAAGAACACAATATCATCTATTCTGTTTAAAAATTCAGGCTTAAAGTGTTCTTTCATCAAATCCATTACTTGTTCTTTTGTCTGTTCAAAATCTTTTTCAGACAACATAGAATTCAATGAATTTTCAAGAATTATAGAACTACCTATATTACTTGTCATAATTATCAGCGTATTTTTGAAATCAACTGTACGTCCCTTAGAATCAGTCAATCTACCGTCATCTAAAAGCTGAAGCATTATGTTAAACACATCTGGGTGAGCTTTTTCTATTTCATCAAAAAGCACTACAGAATATGGTTTTCTTCTAACAGCTTCTGTTAACTGACCGCCTTCATCATATCCGACATAACCTGGAGGCGCACCGACAAGTCTTGCAACAGAATGTTTTTCCATATATTCAGACATATCAATTCTTACAAGAGCGTCTTCATCGTTAAACAAAAACTCAGCCAATGACTTTGCAAGTTCTGTTTTACCAACACCTGTAGGTCCAAGGAAAATAAATGAACCAATAGGACGTTTAGGATCTTTTAAACCTGAACGAGCACGTCTTATAGCATCAGAGACTACATTAACAGCTTCATCTTGGCCTATTACACGCTTGTGCAAAAAGTCTTCCATTCTCAAAAGTTTTTGCATTTCGCTTTCGACCAGTCTTGAAACTTCAATACCTGTCCACTTGCTGACAATTTCAGCAATATCATCTTCATCAACTTCTTCTTTCAAAAGTTGATTTTTATGTTTAGTACCTGCGTGTTTTTGAGTTTCTTCAAGCTGTTTTTGCAACTCAATCATTTTGCCGTACTTAAGCTCTGCAGCTCTTTCTAAATCTGCATCACGTTCTGCAATTTCAATTTGTGCTTTTGTTTTTTCAATTTCTTCCTTGATTTGAGCTTCGCCCATAATAGAACTTTTTTCCATTTCCCATTGGGTTTTGAGTTTGGTAAGCTTTTCATCAAGTTCATTGATAATTTTATTCAGACCGTTAATTTTTTGGATATTGTCTTCTGTCTGATCTTCTTTTTGAAGCGCTTTTCTTTCAATTTCAAGCTGCATTTTTTGACGCACCAAAGAGTCAATTTCTTCAGGCATAGAATCGATATCAATTCTAAGAGCTGAAGCAGCTTCATCAATAAGGTCTATAGCTTTATCAGGCAAGAATCTGTCAGTAATATATCGATCAGAAAGTTTTGCAGCAGCAACCAAAGCCGAATCTTTGATTCTTATACCATGGTGTACCTCATATCTTTCTTTAAGACCTCTTAAAATACTTATAGTGTCTTCTACAGAAGGTTCGTCAACCAAAACAGGTTGGAATCTTCTTTCTAAAGCAGCGTCTTTTTCTATGTATTTTCTATATTCATTTATAGTTGTAGCACCAACAGTTCTTAAGACACCTCTTGCCAACATTGGTTTCAAAAGGTTTCCTGCATCCATAGAGCCTTCTGTCGCACCAGCGCCTATAACAGTATGCAACTCATCTATAAACAAAATAATCTCGCCGTCAGATGCTTCTACCTCTTTTAAAACAGCTTTAAGTCTTTCCTCAAACTCACCTCTAAACTTCGCACCTGCAACAAGAGCACCTAAGTCTAAAGCAATAAGTTGAGTGTTTTTTAAACTTTCAGGAACATCGCCTCTTATAATTCTTTGAGCTAAACCTTCTACAATAGCTGTTTTACCAACCCCAGGTTCACCAATTAATACAGGGTTGTTTTTTGTACGTCTGTTTAAAACTTGGATAACTCTTCTAACTTCTTCATCTCTGCCTATCACAGGGTCAAGCTTGCCTCGTTTGGCCAAAGCTGTAAGGTTTTGAGAATATTTTTCCAAAGCTTTAAATTTTTCTTCTGAATCTTTTGAATCTACTTTGTTTTGACCTCTTATTTTTTTCATTTCATTTAAGATTTTGTTTCTTGTCACACCAAAACGGTCAAAAAGTTCTTTTATTTTGGAACCGTCAAAAGACGCAATGGCAAGCAATACATGTTCAATACTTATATAAGTGTCTTTTAGAGCTTCTGCCTCATTTTGAACTAAGTCAAAAAGTTTAATTGTATCTTGTGAAAGATATAACTGCTGAGTATTAACAGGCTGCTGAACTGTCGGCAAATTGTTGAGCTCAGACATTATCGCATCAACAAATTGAGGCCTGTCCAGCTTTAAGACTTCCATATAATCTTTTGAAATACCTTCTTTTGCTTCGAGCATTGCCATAACAATGTGAGCTGGTTCCAATTGGGTATTTTGGAACTTAGCCATCAACTGTTGTGCAGAAAAGATTATTTCTTGGGTTTGGTTAGTTAATTTATTAAAATCAATCATAATATACACCTCACATAAAAATCCTATATTCTCATTTTAATAATGATTTTTGTAAAACAATCAAAAATTAATCTTTATTTAATTATTGTATAGGCTTCTAACCAACTAAAAACCATTAAAAACTCAAATATTATCTAAACAGAAAACGAACTTATAAACAGATGTTTTTATACACCGACTTGAACATAAAAAATTATATTAATAATAAAATCTGCAATTAACAGATAAAAAGTAGACAAAATAGCTGATTTTGTTGTAGATTCACCAACATCCTTTGCTCCACCGTGAGTTTTATACCCTTGAGTAGCACAAACCAACGTAATCAATACCCCAAAGACAAAAGCTTTTAAAATACTTATATAAATATCCTTAGCCTGTAACAAAAGCCAAACTGTATTCATAAATCTGTTTGGATGTAGCCCAATTGCAAAATAAGCGACCATCATCCCACCGACAATTCCTATAAATTCTGCCAAAATAACAACCATAGGGACCGTCAAAGCAGAAGCAATGAGACGAGGCGCAAAATAATACCCAACAGGGTCAACGCCAAGAGTTTTTATAGCATCAACCTGTTCTGTAACTTGCATATTAGCAACTTCCGCACAAATGGCTGTACCTGCTCTTGCCCCAATAGCAAGAGCAGCAAACCCCGGAGCAATTTCTCGAACCAAAGCAACTGCAATAAAGCCACCAACATAGCTTTCTGCTCCACTCATGAGAAATTGTTTTGAAACCTGCAACGAAATAACTGCCGCAGCTATAAAAACAATTGTCAAAGATATCGATAACGAATCATAACTAATCATTGCAGCCTGAGTGATAACAGACCCGAACTTCGTACGTCCGTCACAAATATACTTTATTGTTCTTACTAGATTTTGGACACATTGTCCGAGGAATTTAATCATAAATAGGCGTACACCATTTTTTATATTTTTCTACTTTACCTTTTACAACATCAAAGTAAAGCTTTTGAAGTTCTTTTGTATGCTCACCGACAACACCTTTACCAACAGGTCTATGGTCAATTTGAGTAATAGGGCTGATTTGTGCACCAGTTCCGCAATAAAAAGCTTCATCAGCAACATATAACTCTGTTCTTGAAATTTCTCTTTCGCAAACTTTTAAGCCTAGAACATTTTTACCTAACTCAAGAACAGTGTTTCTTGTAACACCAACAAGAATATTATCGGTAGTTTGAGTTGTTACAAGAGTATCCCCTTCTACTAAGAACAAGTTCATAGCAGAACCTTCTGTAACTTTGCCGGCTTGATCAAGAACTATAGCATCGTCAAAACCTGCAAGTTTAGCATCAGTAACGATCAATGCTGTGTTAGCATAAGACCCTGCAACTTTTGCTCTTGGAGGAATTGCGTTATCATCATTTCTTCTCCAATTAGAAACACAAACACTCAAACCTTTTTCTAAGTCAATATAATCACCCATAGCAAAAGAAAAAATCAAAACTGCATCAGGGTTATCAATAAGACTAGGTCCTATTTTAAGAGCATTTTTATAAACTTGTGGTCTTATATAAGCATCTGTTTTATATCCGTTTTTCTTCAACAACTCTTTTGTCAAACCGCAAAACTCTTCGACTGTAAACTTTGGTTCCATATGCATAATACGGCAGCTGTTAATAAGTCTTTCAAAGTGTTCTTTCATTCTAAATGCATACAACTGATCTTCCTCTTTGTTGTAATATGCACGAATACCTTCAAACACTGATGTACCATATAAAAAAGCGTGATTTCTTACTGGTATTGAAGCTGTCTTTGCATCTACAAACTCTCCGTCTAAATAAACATATTCTGTTGTCATTGAGTCTCTCCTTTCGGCTATGACATAGTCTGTTTTTAATTACTTTATTATGGCGATTTTTTCAAATATTGGCAAGGATTTTTATAAAAATTTTATATGAGACTATCACATAATTGCATTCATACTAAAATTTGATTAACAATTGTAAACTATACAATTGTACAAAATCTAAAGTTTTTTTATTATTATTCCGATATACAACATGTGAATGAAGATATTAAGCAATTAATAACGTAGTATAAGAAAATGGATATGTATGATATCGAAACAGAAGATAAAGAGCTAAAGGAAGTAGGTTTGGAACTAATGTTCCTGACTCCCGAAAAATGCAGCCACGACGACGGTATTACAGCTGTTGAGCTAAGCCGTCACCTTCAAATGCCTTTAGAAACAATAAAGAAAAAGCTCAAAATCCTCTTTGATAAAGGTATTGTACAAGTAAAAGGAATCAACCCCAAAATCTGGAAATTCAACGAATATAACTTCCAAAGAATGGATGAAGAAGACGAAGTCTACAGACTATTATGCAGCTTTGATGATGTAGATTTTGACAAATATTTTTCTTACTGATTTAAAAAAGCATCCAATATTTTTTTAGTATCTTCAAAGACTTTTTCTATTGAATTGTTTGCATCCACAACCTTGACTCTTTCAGGTTCTTGTTTTGCAATTTCAAGATACCCTTGTCTGACTTTTTTATGAAACTCAATACCGGCTGACTCCATACGATCTTTTTCAGAGCCCACCCTTGTTTGAGCAACTTCCGTAGATACATCAAAAACAAAAGTCAAATCAGGTTTGATAGCACCTGTTGCAAGATTATTCAAATACTTAAGCTGTCCAATATCCTCGCCCCTACCATAACCTTGATAAGCTATTGTCGAATCAGTATGTCTGTCACATACGACAATTTTTCCTGCAGCAACAGCAGGTTTGATAAGGTGTTCTATGTGCTGCGCTCTATCTGCCAAAAACAGAAATGCCTCACACATTGGAGCAACATCTCCGTCGTAGTGCAACAAAAGCTGTCTAATATTTTGACCAAGCCCCTTTGCACCAGGTTCTCTAGTCCAAACAACTTCAAAGCCTTTGTCCTCAAGATATTTTTGAACAAGTTCAGACTGCGTTGTTTTACCACAGCCGTCTGCACCTTCAAAAGTGATAAAATAGCCTTTGTTTTTCATAACCTATATTCTGTCAAAGCCTGTGTATTTTTGTAGAACTTCTGGTATTAAGATTGTACCGTCTTCTTGTTGGAAGTTTTCAACAATAGCAGCAAATGTTCTACCAACAGCAAGTCCGGAACCGTTCATTGTGTAGCAGTAGTTAACTTTACCTGTTTCTTTGCTTCTATATTTAAGTCCTGCTCTTCTTGCTTGGAAATCACCAAATACAGAACAGCTTGAGATTTCTTTATAATCATTATAAGAAGGCATCCAAACTTCAAGGTCATAACATTTTCTAGCAGAAAAACCAATATCCCCTGAGCTTAATTCAACTCTTCTATATGGTAAGTTAAGCATTTCAAGCATTTCTTCAGCATCACGAGTAAGTTTTTCGTGTTCTTCCGGAGCTTGTTCAGGAGTAGTTAATTTGACAAGCTCAACTTTATTAAACTGGTGAACACGGATTAAACCTCTTGTATCTTTACCTGCAGAACCTGCTTCTCTTCTAAAGCAAGGTGTATAAGCAGTCATACATTTTGGCAAATCATCCTCTGACAAAATTTCATTACAATAAATATTTGTAACAGGTACTTCTGCAGTAGGAATTAGGTACAAATCCTCATCAACGCATTTGTACATGTCTTCTTTAAACTTAGGCAACTGACCTGTACCAGTCATTGCTGCACCATTTACAAGAACAGGAGGAAGAATTTCTTCATAGCCGTGTTTAGTTGTATGTACATCTAAGAAGAAGTTAATAATAGCTCTTTCTAAACGAGCACCTTTACCTTTGTATATATAGAAACGTGATTGAGAAATTTTTACACCACGTTCAAAGTCAACTAAATCTTTTTCTACAGTCAAATCCCAGTGAGGTTTTTGTTCAAAAGATGGTTTTACAACTTCGCCAACAACTTTTTTAACAACATTAGCACTGTCATCAGGACCTATAGGTGTAGTTTCGCAAGGCATATTTGGAATACTTAACAACAGATTTTTTTGTTTTTCATCCAATTCTGTTTCTTTTTCTTCTAAAACTTTTATGTCATCACCAAGTTTACGAACTTCTTCTTGAATAGCGTCAGTATTTTCGCCATTCTTTTTCATCATACCGATTTTTTGAGATTCAGTTTTTCTTTTTGCACGAAGTTCATCTGCTTGAGTTTGAACTTTTCTTCTTTCAACATCTATTTCAAGAATCTCATCAATACTAAGATCAGGATTTCTTCTTTTCAAAAGCTCATTAACTTTTTCAGGATTTTCTCTTATAACTTTGATGTCTAACATAAAAAATACACTTCCTCTTTTGTAGTACTCGTGCCTTAATATTATAAAAAAATAATTGAAAAATCCAGAAATTTAATTAAAATGAAATATATGAAAAGATTTTTTGTTATTACAATTTCCCTGTTTATTGCAGTAATATTTGTCAATTTTGTTCCTGAAAAAGCAATTAGTGCTACTCAATTACGAAATTACAAACCTATTAACATAGCAAAAGGCTCATTTTTAAAAGGAATAAATTTAAGAGATATTTCAACTTCTACGGTAAAAGTAGGGGATATTCAGTACTTTATAAACCCTGCAGATATTTTTATTGGGACTTCTAATGTTATCCCTAAAGATTCTGTTTATATAGGCAGAGTAGAGCAAGTTTTAGAAGCAGTTGAAGGCATAAATGCTTCGATGAAAATTAAAGTTTATAAGGTAATAACACCATCAAAAGATGAATACATGCTTGATGCATACGTATATTGGAAAGGTTCAACAACAATCGGTGGAGATTTAACACCCGTTGCATACTATAAAAAAATGCCTCATTACCCGGGAGATTGGAAAAAAGGTGCACTGCAACTCGTTCCTACAACAATTAGAGAACAAGGTCGTCCGACAGTTTTAAGAGCCGGCGACGAAATCACTTTTATCATCAACAGTGACTTGAGCCTATACAAACCTGTTAATTAAGCTTTACAACATGCCCTAAACAGTTGATAACTTTTTGTTTTTTATTTATAAATATCAATAACAAAAGGTTAAATCGGGGATATGTCTGAGAATAAAAGCATAGATTTCAACATAATAGCCGCTGACTGTCTGATTGCACAAGATGTTGCCTGCAGCCAAACGATTGACCGTCTCGAATCTTTAAAAGACAACTACTCGGAAATAGAAATCATTGCTATACTCAATTACTTTTTAAAGATTGAATACAGAAGTGATGTTCTTTGCTGGATAATTAAACAAGTAGACAAATACAGAGATTCTTCTTCATTAAACATTCTGACAGAATTGCTATTAATGAAAGATCATACCCCTCATGCCGATTATGACAGAGAATACTATACAAACGTTCGTGTTTTGTGTGCAAAGGCAATATCAAACTTAAAGGATCATTCTTCTGTACATACACTTATGTACTGCCTTAATAACAAGGATGAAAATTACAAAATCAGACTAAGCTGCGCTGATGCACTAGGCAAACTTGGTGATAAATATGCGGTAACGTCACTTATGGATGTTGTTTCTGACGAAACTGAAAAATCTGTGTATATCAGAGAATCAGCAGCCGTAGCACTTGGGCTTATTGGAGATATGAGAGCCGTAGATTCTCTGGTAAAAATCATCGAAACTAAAAACGGCATTATGGACAAATTCACGTACCTCAAAGAAAAAGCCATTGAAGCTCTTTGCCGCTTAAACCCAACTGATGACAGATCGTTTAAGGCTTTAAAAAATTCACTGAATGACGAAAACCCACAAGTGAGAATAAATACGATAGAAGCTCTTATGGATTACGAAACTGAAGAAGCCACAGAGTTGATCCAAACAATGCTTAATGACGAAGACGAAGAAGTTCAAAGAAACGCAGTAACAGCTCTATATAACATAAAAGGTGAAGAAGAGTTAAACAGAATAATTAACAGTGCTCAATATTCTGACATCTGCAAAGAAGAAGCACAAATAATACTTGAAGAAGAAAAAGATGATGAATAATAAAAAAAACAAAGCAATCATACTTCTTTCAGGCGGACTGGATTCGGTTGTTTCACTGGCTGAAGCAATAGAACAAGGTCTACAATTTGAGCTGGCACTAACCTTTGACTACGGACAAAAAGCTTTTCAAAAAGAGTTTGATTCATCAAAAAAAATTACTGACTACTACAAAATTAAGCACGAGTGCATAAAATTGGACTGGTTGCAAAAAATAACAAAAACATCGCTTGTATCAGAACAAAAAATTCCTGACGTAAACGAATCCGACCTTGATGACCAAACAATCACTAACAACAGCATGAAAAATGTTTGGATTCCTAACAGAAACGGGCTTTTTATTAATATAGCGGCAGCATACGCAGATTCTTATAACTATGATTACATTGTAATTGGAGCTAATAAAGAAGAAGCCGCAACGTTTTCTGATAATTCAAAACAATTTATTAATTCAATGAATGAAGTTTTAAAAACATCTACAAATTATGATATAAAAGTTCTTGCTCCACTAATCGACCTTGATAAAAACGAAATAGTAAAAAAAGCATTAGAGCTAAAAGTTCCACTGGAAAATATAAACAGTTGTTACAGTTCCAGCAAAGGAAAACACTGCGGACAATGTGAATCTTGCAACAGATTGAAAAGAGCTTTACAAAACAACGGCTGTGATAATATATTAAAAGAACTCTTTGAAAACTAGGCAATGGAGATAAAATGAAATCACTATATATAGAAAAAGAAATAAAATACATAGGCAGCCAGCTTGCACCTCATTGGATTTACAAAAATTTTAATTTATTGGGAGATGCTATTGTTGCTTTTACTGGAGAAATGGATGTAAAAATCACAGAAATGGTAGACATCGAGGATGTAATATCAAACTCTCCGATATACAGCAAAAAAATGGTTAGCTTTATAATCGAACAATTCGGAATAAGCTTGTCAGAATGTGTGTTAAGACAAAGATTTTTGATTTGCATCATTATAGAAGAACTAAGAAAAATTTTAGGCAATAAGTTTGAAATCACAAGAAGCGGAGACGACATTTTTGTAAAAATTGACGGTAAAAACAAAAAATTATCAGTGTCTATTGCAACGAAATCAACAACCTCAGGGTTAATCCACACAGGACTTAACATTGACCCAACAGGAGCACCTGTTGACGCTTGTGGCTTAACTACAGATTTAGGTATTACAGAAATTAAAGAATTTGCCCAAAATGTAATGAAAAGATATATTGAAGAAGATGCGGAAATTTTAGACGCAGTATGCAAAGTCAGGGGAGTATAAATATATGGCAACATCAAATAAAGTTAAACAAACAGTAGCCTTATTTCTTGTAACATTTCTTGTATCATTAATTGTCATTACATACTTTATAAAAAGCATGTCCCCTGATGTTGATGTAGAAATTGGGGGAGGAACTGAACAATCTGTAGAGCAAGACGGCACAGACAGTGAAATAAAACAGCCAATAGATGATAGACTAAGATGGATTCAGATGGAAGACAACATGCCTGGCGCTTCAAAAAGACAAGATGGCGAATCTCAAGACATCGAATATAAATCAACTGAAAACGGAAAAGAAGATGTTGTAAAACAGCCGGAATCAAAGGATAAAGAAAAATCAAAAAGCGATTCTGATACAATTACGCCTTTTGAATATACAAACCCAAACAATCAAAAGCCAATAGCAACACCTCCAACTCCTGTTCAGTCAATGCAAAACAAACAACCTGCACCGTCTGCAGACGAGTTCAAAATGTCAAAAGTGTATGTTGGCTCATATCCGACTATTGAACAAGCAATTCAAGCTCAAAACAAAATTATGAATACAAGTATTTCAGTAAGTCCTTTTGTTAAAGAAGTTAACGGAAGCTACGTTCTTCAAGCCGGCTCATACGCTAATGCACACAAAGCTGAAGCTGTAGCTAGAGAAATCTCAGCAGCAGGTTTCCCAACAAGAGTTGTTAAAGAATAAAAAATAACAAACAGAAAAAGACCCGATTTTTTAAATTCGGGTCTTTTTTTATTAACTAAAACTTTCTACACTAAATCAAAATCGCCGTGTTTTTTCAAATGTTCAATCAACCCACCGTCATTCAATAGTTTAATCATTACATCAGGTAAAGGAGCAAACGTAATTTCTGTATTTTGAGTTAAATTTTTAACAACACCGGCTTTTATGTCAACTTCTAGTTCATCACCGGCATCAATTTTATCAGTATCACACTCAATCAACAATAAGCCAATATTAATCGCGTTTCTGTAAAATATTCTAGCAAATGATTTAGCCAAAACTGCAGACACACCCGCAATTTTTATAATCTGAGGAGCGTGCTCTCTTGAAGAGCCCAATCCAAAGTTATTACCTGCAACAACAAAATCTCCTTTTTGCATTCTTGATGCAAAAGTTTCATCAGCATCTTCAAGAACGTGTTTAGCAAACTCGTTCAAATCCGAACGCAAATGAAACAACCTACCCGGAGCAATATGATCTGTAGAAATGTTATCACCAAATTTAAAAGCTTTTCCTTTATATTCCATAATTTATGCTCCGTTATCAGTCTAAATACATTACAGATTATAACATTTTAAGACTAAACTGGCAAAATAATTCTTGTTTGGTTATTCTATACATACAAAACAAGAAGGGAATTAAAATGCGTATTTTACCTATATTTTTTGCAAAAAATAACACAAATAAAAACACAACAACCAATAAAAAAGAAATCAACACGTCAACATCACCAATAAAAAGTAGCAGCTTAGAATATTTTGCATACAAAGATTACAATATAAACTTTAAAGCCAGATTAAACAGAACCCCTGAAAATTTTTACGAACAAAAATTCAACATAGAAAACATGCCTGTTACGGTAAAAAGCTACCTGTTTGAAGATTTTGAAGAGCATCATCATATGCCACCGGCACAACTTCAAAGAGAAGCTTATGCATATTTAAATATTGCTGATACAGTACAAGATATAAAAGACGCATACCCTAATGAGCCGTTATTTAGCAAACTTAAAGAAGTGGATGAAACAAAACCGTCTTCAGGAATATTGTTGTTATTAAAATGGGATGCCCAAACATCAAAAACACCTGTCTTTAAAAATCCTGAAAACAAAAGCATCACAACATATCTTTTAAAAAAAGTTTATTTGGAAGGCAAAACTATTGACGAATTAAACAAAGACTTTGATAAAGATTCGACAGAATCTATAAAAAAAGAACTTGGTATTAAAGACGGTAAATACTTTAGCAATTCAACAATAAGGGCTCTTGGCATAAGATACCCAAATCTTTCTTACTATAATTCATTCTTGGCTACAAGAAACGATAAAGAATATATCCCCCCGGTAAGAACAAAAGTTTCTGCAGTTTCAGAAGAAACAAAAGAAAAGCTTTCTGCCTCAATGACAAAATGGTGGGCTGGTCTAAATGAAATAGAAAGAGCAGAACAGATACAAAAAATGCTTGACGGAAAAGAAATGTCGAACTCGATATTTTCTAAATTCCAAGGACAAATTATGACTATAGCAGCTGCAGAAATAGGCTTTAGTGAAAAACTGTCTGATATTTTTTCAGAAAAATATTCTGATGAAAACTTTACAATCGACTTTCCTTCTTTTGCAGAACAACAACGAGAAATAATGCTTGAGTTTTGGAACAAAGACCCTAACTTTAGAACAAAATACTCTCAATCACTGCAAGCAATCATCTCTGATTTTGAAAAAGCTTATAACAACGATGACAAAACAAAGTTAGAAGAATTACTTGATAGAGCATTAAATCTAAAATCAAGAATATTAAACAAGGCAAAAGAAAAACAACATATAAGAAAAGAAATGCAAAAATATGCACAACCTGCACAAAATACACAAAAACAAACAGATGAACAAGAACAGGTAATAGATATAAATTCATCAAATACGGTCAATAAGATTTTTAAGAAGCAAGAAATGCAATCAATGAAAATGTTTCCTGAAAGTTTTAGAACAAAATTTATAGAATTTTTGATGAAAAACACAACGCAACAAACAAGAAAAGAACTCGTTGCTCTATGCAATCTGGAAAATCCACAAGAAGCACTTAATGTTAGTGATGCTGAGCTGGAAGAAATAAAAAACAAATTGATTGAGCAAAAAGAATATCTAAATGATTTATTTAACAGAACCCATATTTCAACAGCAAAGACTAATGACTTAATAATTAACAAATTTTTATATGAACAAACAAATGACCCGCTTGTTTTTAAATTTGAGCGTGGGGATGCTGTTGAATACTCAAAAAAGAACAACCTTGAACAATTAATTATTGATAACGCACAACAAATCAATTCAGATATGAAAAAGTTTGATACAACTTGTTCATCTAAACTGCTAAACGAGTTTTGTAATCAAGATTTTAAAGAAGCATTAAATAAATACAAAAATCAAGGTTTCAAATATTATCCTGAACTAAATGAACAAATACAAGATATCCTATACATAATTGAGCTAAACAATAAAAAAACAGAAACGTACAAAGACTTTTTAAAGAATTACAACGCGACAATAAAATACTACAAATCAGCAACAACAGACCCCATTGCTAAAGAAGTAATAATGGAACATTTAGTATTTGATTATATAAACGTTCTTGCAAAAAAATTAACAAAGAAAGAAACAAATTCGCACCAAATAAAAAACACAGAACTTGATAAAAAATACAACATAGACTTCTCATCAGAGTATTCACTAAAAAGCAATTTAAAAAAATACTTACATCAAAATCAAACAAAATACTGGGCACCAAAAATAGAAGAAGAATTTCTGGATTTTGCAACTAAGCAAAACTATATTAGCCAACAAACACTTTCCATGTTTTTCTCTGTTAAACTTGAAAAATACAGACCAATATTACTAAGACTCAATTCCAAAGATCAAAAAATAGCCAAAGAAATAGCTAACAATATCCCCAAAATGTTAGTTGAAAATTATGAAAAAACATACCCTAAAAAAGCAACAGCAAACAATGCTGCACTAAATTATGTGCTTTATGAAATATCTAAAAATCCAAATACAATTGCAAACTCAGTGAATGAAAACACTCAGTTCATAAAAGCAAGACATCTTGAAAATAGAATATTTAACCAAACATCTAAAATCAACAAAAAATACGAAGAGTATATAAGTTTCAACCCATCAAAAAAAGAATTAGAAACTTTTTATAATTCAACATTTTACCCTAAATTAATCGAAATTTTTGAAACAAAACCACGATACACTCAAATTGACAACTACAAAGAATTTGATACAACAGAAGAATTTGTTATAAATTCTGTTGAAACAAATGACAAAATAATAGTTGATAAACTATATAACTATCTTCAAAATAACAGCCCATTTATAAAATTGCTACAAGATGAAAATATTGAAGAAGATGCAAAAGATATGCTAACAGAAAAACTTGTTATCAATTTTGAAAAAATAATAGCAAATGATATAAACAAAGTATGGTAGAAACAAAAAAGCCTTCTTAATTAAAAGAAGGCTTTTTTAAAGACTTAAACCAAATCTTATTTGTTATATGGAGTCATTGATTCTTCGTAAATTTGTTTTACTCTTTCTTTAGTTGCTTCATTAGGAGCAATGCTCAACAAACCGTCTAAAGAAGGTGTTGTAAAGCAAAGATTTACTAGCTTATCAACATCAGATTCTGTGAATCCGTCATCTTTTAACTTTTGAGTAACACCAACGCTGAATAACCATTTTTCTACTAATTGACCTGCTTTTTCAGCTTCATCAGGAGTTCCCTTTAAGCCTGGTGCAATTGGTTCAAGTATGTCAGCCAAAGTTGCAGCTTTCTCTGGATAAATAGCTTTTACAACTGCAGGCAACAACATAGCAAGACCTAAACCGTGTGACAAATCTGGTTTAACAGCACTTAGCGGGTGTTCCAAAGCGTGTGTATAGTGCAACAAACCGTTATCAAAACCTACACCACCCAATAATGAAGCATAAAGCAAGAAATATCTGGGTTCTGGATCTTCAAGATTTGCAACTGCTTTTGGTAAATATTCAGCAACCAATCTGATTGTTTCTTTTGCCAATGTAACTGCATAAGGAGATGCAACTTTTGATGTTGCAGCTTCTACTACGTGGTTTACAGCATCAATTGATGTGTACAAAGTTTGATTTTTAGACAATTTTGTCATCAATTGAGGATCATCAATTGAGTAAGAAGGATAAATACAATCATAAGCAATTGCTGGTTTAAAATCTTTAGCTAACAAAGTAGCAACAGCAAATCTGTTAACTTCTGTACCAGTACCGTGAGTCAAGTTAATTGCAACGATAGGAGCAGCTTTTTCTGGAGAAAATTTCAATTCATACAACTCTTCAGCTGTCTTATCTTGGTATTCAAGCAAAATAGCTACGCTCTTACCTGTATCGATAGGTGAACCACCACCTATAGCAATAACAGCTTTTGCACCAAATTCTTTTGCTTCAGTAACAGCTTCGTTAATAGCATCTGTAGTAGGGTTTGGAGTAACTTTTGCATAGTTTATATAACCAATACCGTTATTATTAAGTGCTTTTTCAACATAATCCCAAGCACCTGTTACTTTGTAAGCACCTTTACCGCTAACAACAATAACTTTATCAACACCTTTTGATTTTAATTCTTTCGCAATTTCTTCAATCTTTGTAATTGCGCCAACACCAAAGAAAACATTAGTTTTTACTCTAATTTCTTTGATTTCATTAATATTAACGTCTTTTTCCCACATAAATGAAATCCTTTCTGTCTATTCTTGTGTCTCCTATGCAGTCTTGAGTATTCGAACCAATATTGACTCTTATTTTCAAGACATCACGCAAAAAATTCTTTTCTAGAATTTTTGTCGGGCATTCTATCCGATACTATAATACAACATTTTTTTACATTTGAGGTAAAAAAATTTGTCATTAAAAAATTTTATTTTAAAATTAAAATTGTATGAAAAGGTTTTTATTCGCTACATTAATATTGATATGCACTTGTCTGGGTGCTTATGCTGTCGACTCAAATGAAATCGCACACTCAGAAGACGACAAGTACAAAATAACACTTCAAGAAGCAATGAATATGGCTCTTGAAGGAAATATAGAACTCCAAGAACAAAGAAAAAATCTTGGCATTTCTCAAAATGACATTAAAACAGCAAATGCACTAAAAAACCCACAGTTTCAATCAAACTTCCTTATGGGTAGAATCGCTAGAGGCAACTCAAGCCAGTTTGGTCTGACTCTTCCCGTAGAAATTACTAAAAGAAGTGCAAGAAAAAAGGTCTCTGAGGCAGGGTTGTCATATACAGAAAACAAGATTAAAGACTACGAGTTCAAACTAAAATTAAGAATAAGAACATCGTACTTCAATCTATTGGTTGCAAAATCTAACCTAAAAATAATGGAAGAACGTAAAGAATTATTAGAAGACCTTTACGATATAGCAAAAAACAAGCCTAAAAATTCTGACAGCTACAATATCGACCTTTTGCAAGCTGATATGAAGCTAAAAAAACAACTTATTCAAATAAATAGAGCAAAAGCTAACGTAAGAACAGCTCAATACAACTTTAACAGAGTTTTGAACTTAGAAAATAATCTCACATTGTATGATTCAAAAGAAGACAATCTTTTTGAACAACCTTTGTTGATAGCAAAAACAAATTTGCCTGATTACGAAACACTTGAAGCAGCTGCCTTCAAAAACAGATATGACATAAAAATGTCTGAGGCAAAAATACTAAAGGCAAAAAGAAATATAAGCGTAGTAGCAAAACAAAGAGTTCCTGATGTATATCTTTCAGGCGGTTATGCCTTTGCACACGACGGAACCCCTGGTGCTTTTGTAGGCGCAGGTTTTGAAATACCATCATTGTACTTATACACTCCTGAAATCAAAAACGCAAAATTAGAATATGACAAAGCACAGCTTGAATATAACTCAATAATCAATATTACAAAAAACATTATCCATACAAATTATGACAAATTTGTTATGGCTCAAGAAAACGTTGAACACTACAGGGATATTATTAATAAATCAAACGAAATTTTAAAGCTTTCAAAACAACGTTATAAAAAAGGCAAAGCTCCTTTAACAAACCTTATAGTTGTTGAACAATCACACCAAGATATTTTACAAGAATACATGTCAGCAGTAGGCGCATACTACAACGCATACATAGAATTGTTACAAGAAATCGGCACTGATAGTCTGGCTGATGCCGAAAATCTCTAAATAAATGTAACATTATTATTTACATTACTTAATAAATTAACAAAAAAATACATGACTGATTGTTTAATGAGTATTGAGAGAGTATTGTGTTAAGGATATTTTGTGATGAAAGTTAGTTATACAAGCTGCAACATTAACAACAGAAGTTATTATGCATATAAAATGTCATCTCCGATTGCACCGCAAAAAAACGTTAATTTTGGTGGAAAACGGATAAACGATAAATATATTGCAGAAGAATTTTACAGAGATTTTGTAAAAATAATAGACAGAAACTTAACAGAAGAAAAAGAAATCAAACCAACATCCTATAATTCAGATGCAACTTCATTCTTTAACGATTTAAACTCACAAAACGATACAGTAATATCAAACTTTGTTCTCTCAAGAAACGGAACTGATGAATCGCCTTTTAATATGGCATTAATTAATGAAAAACCTGAACTGGCTAAAAAAGTACTCGAACTTGTTGAAAACATTGACGACACAACCAAATTTAAGTTTCTTGTTCCTGATAAAAACAGAATGAACGGGCCATTGATTACATCCGTCAACTATGACAAATCATTAGACACTACTCATTCAATACTGGAACTTGTAAAAACCTTAAAACCTGAACAACAGGCAGACTTTTACTATATGACGCCAAAAAACACTTTTGGCATAAATGTTGATATGGTTGAAGAGCTAAGAGAAACAGGCTATTTGCAAACTGCGCAAGAATTAGCGGCAAATAGAGCGCAATTTGAACTTGACAACCCAATACTTGCAGAAAAATATAAAAAAGCAATTGTAAAAGACAAAAACAAAACAAATAAAAACGATTTTCAAGACCCAACTAAAGAAGAAAAGAAATCCAACTTTAAAGTTTATACAAATGTGAAAACAAGATTTTCAGACGTTGGCGGTATGTTCAATGTAAAAAAACAAATTCAAGAAGAATTGCTGAATATACTAAATAACCCAAAAGTTAAAAATGCAGACAAACCGGGTGGTATCATACTTTTTGGCCCTCCCGGCACAGGCAAAACTCTTCTTGCAACAGCAATAGCAGGTGAGGCAGGCGTACCATTCATTAGCGCAAACGGTAGCAGCTTTAATGAAATTTATGTCGGCGCAGGTGCAAAAAACGTAAGAGATTTATATGCACAAGCAAGACAATTAGCTAAAAGCAGCGAATCAAAAACAGCAATAGTATTCATTGACGAAGCAGACGCTGTAGCAGGAAGAAGAGGAGGTTCAAGCAACCGTGAGGGAGACAATACTCTTAACGCACTGCTTGGTGAGCTTGACGGTGTTCAAACAAAAGAAGAAAACGACATAAAAGTAATAACAATCTTTGCAACAAACAGAAGAGACCTGTTTGACAGTGCTTTCAGAAAAGGGCGTATCGATATGGAATTTAAAATCGATGACCCAAGATTCAGCGAAAAAGCAAGAAGAGAAATACTTGAAATCAATGCCAAAGATAAACCTTTCAAAAATGAGGACGAAAAGAAAAAATTACTTGACGATCTTGCAAAAACATCTGCAGGTATGTCAGGTGCCGAACTCGCTGACGTAATCAAACGTTCTTACAGAAAAACTTTATACAAGGACAGAAAAGCAACATATATTACTAAAAAAGACATTACAGATGCAAAACTGGAAGCTATAATCGGTATTAAAAACGACAGTGAAAAAACAGATTACGAGCTAAAAAAGACAAGAGCACATGAAGCAGGACACGCAATAAACCAAATTGTACTAAACCACGTATTCAAAGATGAAACTCAAAAATCAAAACAACCTATACAAACACTTGATTTCATCGTTAACGAATCAAGAGGCGATGCAGCAGGTCTTACAATGATGAAACCAACAGAAAACCACAGAATGACAATTGAATCACTATTAAGTCATTTAGCTGTTAACTATGGCGGATACAGCATAGAAGAAAAATTGTTTGACTGCCACACAGATGGAGTATCAGGCGATTTAAAAAATTCTACAGAACTTATTCTTCAAGCTACAACAGAATGGGGACTCGGTTCTAAAACTAAATACATAGGTTGCGACCCAAGTGGTTTAACTTTCGAACTCTTCAAACCTGATATCAAAAATGACATAATCCGCTATTCAAATACAGGTATGGAAATAGCCGATATGATTACAGAATTTACAAAACCATTTATCGAAGAATATGTTGATAAATTAACATCAGGTCCACTTGCAAATGCAGACATAATTACAGGTGAAAAATTTGAAAACATGTTCAATGATTGGCTTATGAAAAACAAAAAACAAGATGAATTTAAAGAACTTAGCCAAAAAATTCAAGACAAAATGAAAAACTTTAAAGAAGAAATGAATTCATCACAAAAATCTGTAGCATAAAGATTTTTGAAATATCAGAACTCAAAAACGCTATAAACCTTTAAGTTTATAGCGTTTTTATATTTATTTTTTTAAAGACTTGAATATAACCAAAAATCTGTTATAATTTTATTAGTAATCATTATTACTTAGGAAACTCTATGAATAAAGAATCATACCTAAAAGAAAAAGTAGAGCAACTTAAAGAAGCTTGTCATACAAAGGGAATGAGAGTAACGCCTCAAAGAATTGCAATTTTTAAAGAAGTTGCAAAGTCTTGCGAACACCCTGATGTAGAGACAATTTACGAAGCAGTAAAAGATAAAATGCCAAATGTTTCTATGGATACAGTTTATAGAACACTTGCATCACTTGAAGAATTAGATATGATTTTCAGAGTTGACAATCAATTACCTAAAGCCAGATTTGATGCAGACAAAACTCCACATCATCACTTTATATGCACACAATGTAACGAAGTCTATGATATATTTTTAGAACCAGATGAAGAAATTAATTTACCCAAGAATGCAGAAAAATTTGGTAGAATAAAAGATGTTAACGTTCAAATTCGTGGAATTTGCAATAAATGCATAGAAAAGAATAGCAAATAGTAAGGAGAGAAAAAATGAAAAAATATGTATGCAATGTATGCGGTTATGTATATGATCCAGCTGAAAATGATAACGTAGCTTTTGAAAACTTAGCAGACGATTATGTATGCCCACTTTGCGGTGTAGGTAAAGAAGATTTTTCAGAAGAATAAATTAAACGAAAAAAGAAATGTTATAGAGGGGGGACAGCAAAAAGCCGTCCCTCTGTGTTTAAAAAGGAGAAAATATGGAACTTAAGGGTAGCAAAACAGAAAAAAACTTAATGGAAGCGTTTGCAGGAGAATCTCAGGCACGAAACAAGTACACATACTACGCCTCACAGGCAAAGAAAGAAGGTTACGTGCAAATATCAAAGATTTTTGAAGCAACAGCAGATAACGAAAAAGAACACGCAAAATTATGGTTCAAACTACTTCATAACGGTCAAGTCGCAGACACAATGACAAACCTTGAAGATGCAGCTAACGGCGAAAATTATGAATGGACTGAAATGTATGCACAATTTGCAAAAGAAGCTGAAGAAGAAGGTTTCAAAGATATCGCTTTTCTATTCAAAAAAGTAGCGGAAATAGAAAAACACCACGAAGACCGTTATAAAAAGCTTCTTGAAAATATTAAAAACGGCACTGTTTTTGAAAAAGCAGAAGAAGTTGAATGGGAATGCGCAAACTGCGGATTCAGACACAAAGGTGTAAAATCTGTTGAAGTATGTCCTGTTTGCAAACATCCAAAAGCATATTTCTTTATGTCGCAATCTAACTATTAATAAACACACATTAAAGGATTATTTAACTTGCCTCTATGTACGTAAAGCATAGAGGTTTTTTATTTTTTAGCAGTCTCTCGTTTAGGAACCTTAAGTAAAAAGCCAAAAGGAATCAAAACGAAAGCAATCAATGCAAAAATCTCAAAAACATCGACATAAGCCATTAGCTTAGATTGCGCCAACAGTTGTTTGTATAACAACCCTCCAGCCTTATGTGTAGCATAATTTGATGCAAAATGCATAAAATGACCGCTCATAGCTTGCAACTTATGTTGAAAAACTAAATTGTAATTTGATAAATTTCTAACCAAATATGTTTGATGAACTTGAGACAGTCTTGCAACAAGAGTTGAGGACATAGAAACAACAAAAGCCGTCATAACACATTTACACAAACTGTGTAAACCTGCCCCGTTAGACAATTCTGTCTTAGGCAATGTACCAAGAACCAATGCAGATACAGGAATAAACACCAATATAACTCCTATACCCATCAATATATTAGGAATAATAACGTAATCAAACGAAATTAAAAGGTTCAAATTAGCATACATAATTGTAGACAAACCTAAAAAGAAAAAACCAAAGGCAATCAACACCCTATTGTCTAAAAATTCAACCATAGGACCAATTATCATCAACATAAATACACAAGAAACAACCCTTGGTGCAAGTGACATACCGCTTAGCATAGCAGTATAGCCCATAAGACTTTGCAAAAAGCTTGGTAAAAGAACAATCGTTACATAAATAATCATGTTAACCGAAGCACCAAGTATTGTACCTATAAAAAAGTTCTTGTCCTTAAAAATACGTAAATTAACAATAGGACTGTGATACTCAAGCTCCCAAACAATAAAGAAAATAAAAGAGAATAAAGAAATTCCGGCAAGCCAACATATCCAAGTACAATCAAACCAGTTATATTGTTGACCTTTATCAAGAACAATCTGCATTGACATAAGCCATAATACAAGGGCAATAAAGCCAATGTAGTCAACTTTGTCGGGTTTTATTCTGTTTTTAAGTTCCTTAACATTGCAGTGCACAAGCACAACAGAAAAAATACCGACAGGAATATTTGCCAGATAAATCCACTGCCATGAAGAATTATCAACAATAAATCCACCAAACGTTGGCCCCATAATAGAAAAAACCATAACAGCAAGAGCAAATAATGCCATTGCTTGTCCTCTTTTATTGTAAGGGAAACTGGCAATCAAAATAGCTTGAGAAATCGGCATCATAGGCCCACCACCTATGCCTTGAATGAGCCTGCCAATAACGAGCATATTCAAACTTGGAGCCATTGCGCAAATTACAGAGCCTATCGTAAATATTGTTATAAAAACCTTGAGAAATAGAACTCTTCCCATATAGTTTTCAAGCCAACCTGTCAACGGAATCAAAATAGCATTTGCTATCATATAAATTGTGATAACCCAGTTGGCTTCATCAACAGTAGACCCAAAATATCCTGCGATATAAGGAATTGCAACGTTTGTTGCAGAAGTAGCCAACATCGCAAACGATGTAGGAAGAAGTATTGTGACTGCAACCAACCACAATGGTACTTCTTTATCTGTTTTTATATTCGGTAGAGGATTACCTGTTTGCGTAACTACTTCTGTTGTTGTCATAAATACCTGCCGCTACTTTACTTTTACTTCCGGCACAACTGACATACCTGGGACAATATTGTATTTTGAAATATCTTCTTCAAACACAATCTTAACAGGCACCCTTTGTACAATTTTTACGTAACTACCAACAGCGTTTTCTGGTGGAAACAAACTGGCTTTTGCACCTGTAGCTCTTTGAATACTATCAACTCTGCCTTTGAATTTTTTACCCGGATAAGTATCAATTTTAATCGATACAGTTTGTCCGGCTTTCATGTTAGTAAGCTGAGTTTCTTTAAAGTTAGCAACAACCCAAACTTTTTCAGGAACTATAGCAAACATAGGCTGAGCAGTTTGCAGATAATTTCCCAACTCTACGGTTCTGTTAGTAATCAAGCCGTCTTGAGGTGCATAAATTTTCGTATAAGAAAGATTCAACTCGTCTGTTTTAACTTCTGCTTCGAGTTTTTGAATATCAGCCAAAGTTGCTTCTTTTTTAGCTTTTGCACTATCAAGCATAGCTTTTGCTGCTTTTTGTTTTTCTATAGCAGAATTATGATTTGATTTAGCAACCGTTAATGCTGTTTTGCTGGCATCATAATCTTGTTTTGAGGCAATACCTTCATTATACATTTGTGCATATCTTTTAAAATCTTTCTTAGCAAAATCAAGTTTTGAAGTTGTAGAAGCTATGTCGTGGGATGATTCTTCCAAACCTGATTCTGATTTTGTAATATCTTTTTCGGATATATTTAATGTCGCCTTTGCTTCAGCAAGTTTAGCTTTTGATTGAGCAAGTTTTGCTTCATAATCATTAGGGTCAATGACTATTAGCAAATCTCCCTTTTTAACAGGTTTGTTATCATCAATCAACATTTCCACAACAGGTCCAGAAACCCTTGGGGCTACAGAGACAATATGACCTTCTACAAAAGCATCATCAGTAGATTGAAAATGTATTGAGTGAATCATAAAATAAATACCGGCTAAAAAGAATAACACGGCTGTTATTGATGGAACAATAACTCTTTTCTTCTTATAACTTGGTCTGTTATCTTCACCATCGTCATTTGCTTCTTGCTGCTCCTGTTGAATATCTTTTTGTTCTTGCTCATTAGAAGCTTCTGGTTGTACATTTTTTTCTTTTTCTTCGTTACTCATATATTTCCCTTTTGATTGTCTTATATCTGTAAAATAGCTTTATCTTTCATGTTTTTAAGCATTTTTTCCAAAATTTTTAGTGTTTTTTGAAGATCTTCATCATCAATGCCTTCTGTTGTTATCGCTCTTAATTCCCACATTGTAGGCTTTATTTTTTCTCTCATGGCAATTCCGGCATCTGTTACAGCAACTTTATAGATTTTTCGTTTATTAACATCTTCTATGCGTCTAACAAGACCTTTCTCTTCCAAAATGTTAATTATTCTTGTAACATTCGGCCTGTCTTTATACGTGATTTCAGAAATCTGTCTTTGATACAATTCTCCGCCTGAATCCATAATGATAGAAAGGACAAGATATTGTTCTGGAGTAATTTCAAACCCTTTTTGAGCATAAGTTTGCAAAGCCATGACTCTCGACAATACGCCTGTTGCAACAAGCATTGCACCAACCTTTTTATTTAGTAAGTTATTACCGTTATCTGTTTCTAGCATAGTGAATCTTTCTTATAAAAAATTTAATAAAAGTTGCACTTGAATATTTTCTTGTGTTATCATCATAACACAAGAATAAAAAATGGAAGATTAAATTTTTATGAAGAAATTACTAACCGCATTAATAACATTAACATTTGCCATGCAAATTTTTCTGCCACTAAACAGCACATCAGCTCTGGCAAAAAGAAACTCTAAAGATACTGATGACAATGCAAAACATCAAGAATATCTTAATATTAGCTGGTGGGAAAAATACAACGACCCTAATTTGACAGCAAATTTACAAGAATTATACGAAAAAAACCACGACCTAAAAATTGCAACCCTCAAAGTAAAAGAAGGCGAAAAAATGGTCAGAGCATCTCTTGCTAACGAACTTCCGCAAATATCATTTGACGGAAACCTCGGTAGAACGATGCGTTCTAGTAACCAACAATTTGGAAGCCTCGTTATCCCAAGTTTTGCACAGTACGGATACCAACTGCCATTAACAGCAACTTATGAAATAGATATTTGGGGCGAAAACAGATTAAAGACAAAAAGCATTGCAAAACAACTCGATATAGTTAAACAAGCAGAAAGAGCAAGCTACATAGCATTAACATCAGCATTCGCGTCAAACTACTTTAACCTCATTAAAACAGACAAACTTATAGAAATCCAAAGCGAAATAGTTGAAATACAAAAGGATATTGCACAAAAAACACAAAAGAAATTTGAAAACGGACTTTGTACTGTTAACGAAGTAATTGCAGAAGAAAAGATGTTAACAACACAAAAAGAAATTTTAAACGATTTAGAACACACAAAAACAGTTCTTGAAAACCAGTTAAAAGTATATCTCGCAGACAATAACAAAGAAATAAAAAGAAGCTCTTATGATGACATTGCTATTATGCAAAACTTACCCTTAAAAATGGATGGCACAGTTATAGAGCAAAGACCTGACTATATTCAATCAGAAGATAACATCAAAAAAATAGGCTACGACGTAAGAATAGCAAGAAAAGAATTCTTACCTAAATTCGTTATCTACGGTCAAATCGGTTTAAATGCATACAATTTAGACAAACTTTTTAACAGCTACTCTCAACTGGCGAATGCAGGCATAATGCCTTCATTTGATATTTTTTCAGGCGGCAGAAAAAAAGCTATTTTAAAATTGCAAAAATACCGTTATGAAGAAGCTATGCACGATTATCAAAAGACTATTTTAACATCTATTCAAGAAGTTAACGACTCAACTGCACAACTAAAAAAAGACCTTCAAAATTATGACGAGAGCGTTGAACGTTATAACTTAGAGCACAAAAGATTTGTGTTAATGGATCATAAAAATAAAATAGGTGCTGCTTCTAATTTAGACTTGCTATACAACAAACAATTAGAACTTATGACAAAAAGAGAAGAAGTCTCAAACAAAATAAATTGCTTAATTTCTACAATAAGCCTCTATAAAGCGACAGGCGGACAAGATTTATACTCAATAAAAGAGCCACAACAACCATCCGAAAACATTTAACGTTAATATTTTAAATCGAAAAAGTGTTCTTTCTCCCCAACTGTTGTAAGTTTCAATTTGCTTAAGTTTTCTTTATCAAACTGCAGAATATTAGCACTGGAGAAAAAAGAAGGGCGCCCATTATTTTGGTAATAAATAATTTGTTCATCCACTCCATTTTTAAAGAACTTATCCATTAATTTTCTTACATAATCTAATATGGAATTTGGGACCCCAATAATAATATCTGGTTGCTCTCTAGTGACAAGCCCACGGATATTAAAGAACAATTTGGGATCCTGAGACTTATCAACAAAACTATCATAAGATTGCAACTGTTTTTCTAATGCAGCAAGCTGATTTTTCATAGTTTCTCTTTGCGGAGTATAATGCGACAATATTGCAATCGGTTTTCTATCTTTCCCTTTCATTACAACAGATACAGCATTACAGCCTGACAAAGCATCCGTATAAATTGTATTTACACCGTCAGCAGAAATTTTTACGCCAGCACACTCATTCATTCCTACATGTTTAATGCAATTATTACCCTCTTGAAGCATCTTCCACAAACGCATCTCAGGCGTTTGTTTGAACAATTCATTATTTTGTTTTATATCACGAGTCACTTGAGGTAAAACTTGTCTCGTTAAATTTTGTATAGACACAGCTATTCCTTACACATATTTTATTTCACAGAAATAAAAACAAAACTAAAAAAAAATTGCTTGTCTATTTTTTCTCAGAAGATTGAACTTCTCTTTTTGAAAGAACTTCCTCAAACTGGGCCATAGACTCCATACCAACAAGTTGTTCCAGTGCAGAACGTTTTGACAAAAAGTCAGAACGCAATTTACTTTGCTTGTTTATAGCTTCTCTATAAAAAACATCAAGCATTATAACCTGAGCATCAGAAAGACCTTTTGTGTTAGAAAAGTCTCTTTTTCGTTTTGCAACAAGAATATCAGAACGTTGCAACGCCTGACGAGAGGTCATGTAATCAAAGTAATAAAAGATTATCTTTCTTTGAAGTTCTTCTATTTTTCTTATTAGAACAACCATATCAGCATCATTTACTTTAGAAAACTTATAGTTTAAATCTTTATCATCGACTGACAAAGAGCCCAAAACACTGCTACCCATAATAGAAGAAATTGCAGCAATTGGGTTACCTATACCGATACCTGCCAAACTACCGACTGTTGACAAGGGCTGAATAATTTTTTTTACAATACTTTGATCAGGTTTGTCTTCATCCGGATTAGACAACTTATACACAATAAACTTAACAGTCTGACTGTTTTGAGCAGCACCTATCCACAAAAGCTGTATATCTGCCAATGTATCAGCAGATTCAAGCTCTGCATCGTCACTTATCTCTTTGGCAATCTTTTTAAGACTCAAATCAGCATAAGTTATATTTTTAACCGCCTCGGCAGTTTTATCCAAAGTCGCATCCTTAGCTTTTACCTCTTTATCAGAGGTAGAAACCTTATACTGATTTTCCGGTATAGAGCCAACACCTAGCCTATACGCAGGTGGCATAGGTTCTGTTAGCTCTTCCACGCTAATAGCAAACACAGGCTGTATTGCCAAACAGCAAAAAACAAAAGCAGCACAAAGTTTATTTCTTATCATTTGTGCCCCCTGTCTTTTTTGTATTATCAGGTTGTTTTTTTACTTCCGTTGCTGTAAAAAGCTCGTTTTTAAAAGCATATTGATATAGATTTAAGTTTTGGACTGTTTTTTTACCTGCAAGTCTTTCCAAATCCATCTGATAACGTCTTACTTCTCTGATTTGTTCAAACTCTTGAAAAAGCAAATCATCATACAAAGCACCAGATACCAACATTTCCATCTTATCTGTCGGATTACCGCTTTTAGCTTTTTTTAAAGCCTGAGCATAATTTTTGTTATACAAAACAAGTCTTTGTCTTGTATCTTTGACTTGGCTTAGAGCCATTTTATAACTGTAATATGAGTTTATTATTTGATCTTGCAAAGACTCAATCATGCCTGCAAGCTCAATTAATTCAGTATCGGTCAAAGGAGTTTCTTTGGGGTTATGTACCTTTGAAAGATAATTGTTCGCTAGCCTACCAGTAGCATATGAAGCAGATTGAACCATATAATTTGCACCAAACATCGCAGGTACAAAAGATGCACCATTAATCAACGCTGCAGCAGATTTAGCCAGCAAAGAAGAATGATATCTCTGCTGTTCAGGAGGAATAGAAAGTTTTTTCATTGCAAACTTAATCAAACTGTTATTATCAACAGTAGATTTCCAAAGCATTTCAATATCTTCAATATCTTTTTGCTGTTGAAGCTCTGCAATACCTTTTAAAGCATCATCTTTATCAAGAGTAAGGTCCTTAGTTTCTTTTTCCACTTTCGGAGTGTATTCAACTTTCTGCTTTGACACATTATCAAGGCCAATTTCATCAGCAAATGCGCATCCAAAAAGGCTCAAAAGAACTATTAAACTCACCGTAAACTTTTTCATACAATTACTTTATAACACATAATTCATACTTAAGAAATTTTGTTCATAATATTGTAAAATAAATGTAACTACAAAGGAGAATATATGGACAATATACTTAAAGAAATAGCCAAACAATATTCAAAACTCAATTGTGTTTACGCTGTTGTCCAAGCAGGTTCAAGAACATCTAATCAAAATGACGAATCCTCTGATTACGATATTTATATCTATACAGATATGGAAATTCCAACAGATTTTAGAGAAGAACTTGCCAAAACTTATACAAATAACTACGAAATCAACAATCAATACTTTGAAACAGGAGACGAATGGATTTTAGAAAACGGAATAATCCTTGATTTTATGTTTAGAAGCCCTGATTGGATAAAAAGCAGCATAGAAAATGTTTTTGAAAAACACTATGCATCAAACGGCTATACAACATGTTTTTTACACAATGTTGCAACATCAAAAATTCTTTATGATAAAAGTGATTGGTTCAAAAATCTGCAAAATAAAATAAACCAACCATATCCGGAAGAACTTCAAAAAAACATAATAAAAAGAAACCTGATGCTTTTAAAAGATAAAAAATGTTCATCATATTTTGACCAAATAAAATTGGCAATAAAAAGACAAGATCCGGTTAGTATAAACCATAGAATAACAGCGTTTTTAGCCTCATATTTTGATATTTTGTTCGCAGCAAACAAAATCTATCACCCAGGTGAAAAAAGATTGATAAAATACGCACAAACACACTGTAAAAAACTACCACAAGGATTTGAAACAGACATAACAGAACTTCTACAAGGTCAAAATCCAAACAAAGCTAAAATCATTGAAAGAATGGTTGAAAAACTCAAACAAATATTACCTTAAACTAATGTATAAATGTCTGATAAAAAAAACAATTAACCCTAATATAATCAATTAAAATAAGAATTTAAGGGGAACAAAATGGAAGAAAACTCAAAAAATCAAGAAACTAAAGAAATCAAAGAATGCCACTGCAAAGAACACAAAACAGAACACTGGATAAAATTTGCGCTCATATTATTTGTTTTATTCATCGCGTGTTATCTTGCAGTGTATTATGTACTTGATCAGATGCGTCACGCATATTATATGCCACCAATGCCAATGAACAACATTGACAGAATAATCGATGAACAGGAAAAAATGCTTGAAGGTATGCAGGGAATGGGGGCAATGCCAATGCATAATGCAGCAATGATGAAAATGAAAACACCTGTGGAAACCTATAAAGACGACTCTGATAACACATACAAAATGATAATAGACCTAAAACCTTTTAACAACAGTCCAAATAACATAAGCTTGGACATTCAAAAAAACAAAATAAATATCAATGGTCTTGGAGAAAAATCAGGCAAACATTCTGATAAAGTTTATTCATTCTCTCAAAGTTTTATGTTACCTGAAGATATAGACACAGATGAAGTAACTAAAGAACAAAAAGGTCACAAATACATCGTAACTATGCCAATAGATAATTAATTAATAAAAAAAAGCTGTCAGATAAACTGACAGCTTTTTTTATTAACCAGCATAAATTCTTGATAACATTTGGAATATTTGTGTTGCTGTTTCATCACCTGAATTTTTATCAGGATGGAATTTTATTGAAAGTTTTCGATAATTTGCTTTTGACATTTTTTTCAAAGCATCAACAGGCATTTCTAGAACATCTGCTAGCTGTTTTAACTCTGTATTACTCAATGAGGCAATACCTCTGTTATTAACTTTATCTGCAATAGCTTTAAATGCTTGAGGATTTTGCTTTGCCCAATTCAACCCTTTAGGAATGTCAGAAGTAAAGGAAGCTTTGTATTTAGTAAATAATTCTTTAAGCCCGCCTTTTGATTGAATAGCTTTACTGAGCTCTGCTGGTGACATTTTTGACAATTCAGCCCTACTCATTTTGGTAATATCAACAAGTTTTGACATATCAGCATTGGAGATTTTACCATTTTGTATTGCTCTTTCCATATCAGCAATATCGTCTAGTGATAAATCTCTTGCATTTTTTGCTGCACGAGCAGCAGCTGCTGCATCATCTGCATTATTGGCTGCAGTATTGCCCGCTGTTGAACTTGTTGTTCTTCCTGTTGAAGAACCTGCGCCTTGTTTGGAAGCCCCTGCTGCAGTTTGTTTTGCAGCTCCAGCTGCATCATCCGCTGCCCCCGTAGTTGCACCTGCACCGCTTTGTTTAGAAGCGCCTGCTGCTGCCTGTTTTGCAGCCCCAGCTGCATCATCTGCAGCTCCAGTAGCTGCACCTGCATTGCCTGCCGATGGTTTAGGAAGAATTCTTGAACCGGCTGCCGCTGCATCATCTGCTGTATTAGCAGCAGCACCCGTAGCTGAACCAGCACCACCAGTCGGTGTTTTAGAAAGAAGTCTAGAACCTGCTACTGCAACATCGTCTGATGTATTAGCAGCAGCACCCGTAGCTGCACCAGCACCACCAGTCGGTGCTTTAGGAAGAAATTTTGAACCTGCGGCTACCGCATCATCTGCAGAATTAGTAAGAGCAGGAGCAGCCGATTTTCCAGCGTTTACAGCCGTAGAGCCAGTTTTTGAAAGCAAACTTCCTGCTCCTTTAGCAAGTCCTGCTGTTGCTGCAGACAATAAAGCCTCTTTACCTGCCTGATTTACAATTTCACCCATATTTTCAGCGTTAACATCGCCATCTATATCATTTGTAGCAAGATCTGCGGTCTCAGCAGCTACACTGGAAACGAAAGTTGTACCACCTGCCACGGCGGCTGTGACAGCTAGTGAAGCGCCGCCTGTTGCCACAGCAGCGGCAGCTGAAACAACGCCAACTGTAACACCTTTTACAACACTTGCTCCTGTTTCTTGAGATTCATTGTATTTTACTACACGCTGTGTTATATCATTTTCACTAATTTCTTTGTATAATGCATCAAATTTTGCCTTATCGCCACTTTGCAAAGCTTCACGCAATTCATTTAACTTAGCTTTGTATGCATTCAAGTCAGCTCGAACATGATCTTCCGTGTTTGTTGAACCAAAGAATCCTGAGACGGCATCAGCAGTATTAGCAGCCCAACCGTCTTTTTTAACCTGAGCATCAAATGCCTTCTGTGCCTCATTAAAAGTTCTTACAAGTTCATTAAATTGTTCTCTTGATGACGCCATTTTCTTATTTTTTTCAACAGCAGCATCTTTTTTGGCAACTTTTCCTGCATCAAGTATTGTTCCATCATGAGCAACCAAGTATTTGTTACCTTGTTTATCTACAGCCCAATATCTGCCATTTTCTGCCTTTTCTCCGGTTGGTTTCAACTTTAAGCGTCTACCTTCACTACCGTCTTTATTACGATAAAAAGCATCTACTGTATATTTGGCATTTTCAGCAGCTTCTCTTCGTTTTTCTGCTGCATCATTATAAAGGCCAATCTGTTCTGATGAATTATTCAAATCACCAAGATCAGCGCCAAGTTTGACTTTGTCGCCAACCATAAGATATTCAACACCTTTTTTATTTTTTCTTACTGCACCTGGGTTGTTTTCTTCAAACTCAGCTTTTGCTGCAGCGATATCTTCTTCTGTCGGATTTTCAATTCCCTTTTTCGCAAGAATTCGTTTTATCAAATCATTATAACGTTCACCATTTTGCACAGTATAATCAAAAGTAGCTGGTTGAGATTCTTCAGCAGCTTTGTTTTTTGCTTCAGCTTCTGCTGCTTTAGCAGCCTCTAGTTCAGCCAATTCATCAGCTGACATTACTTTAAATTTTTGCTCTGCATCAGACCAATGAACTTCTTCAAAAGCAGTCATATCAGCATTTGGCAAATAATATTTATTATTCTTTTTGTCCCAATATGCGCCATCTAAAGACCATTCCCAACCTGCCTTTTGAGCTTTTGCTTCAAGAGCATCTTGCTTCTGTTGCCATGCAATTTGTTCCTGTTCTTTATTATACTTTTCGATAACCTTTTGTGTTTCTTCAGTAGGATCACCTTTAGTTGCGCTAAACAGAGTTTTCATAAATGTTTTTAAATCTTTTGCATCAACTTGATCCTTACCTTCCAATTTCATATTTTTATTAAAATTTTCTGCAGCAGCTTGGAATTCCTTTTTAGATATTTTGTTATCACCAGAAACATCTAACGAATCAAAAGCTTGTAAAGCCAAAGCCATCTCTGCAGATGATAATTTGCCGTCTTTATTTACGTCAAAACTTTTGAATATTTCAATTAACTTAGCATTCTTTTTGGCAATTTCCTCTTGGCTTACAGTTTCTGTAGATACTTTTGATAAATCGTACTTATCCCCTTCACCTATTTGTAGTTTTTTTCCAAACATGCGCACACACACCTTTCAATCATTATTACTGTTAATACGCATATCGGAATATTTAGAGAAAACTTAACTCAACCCCAAAAAACCAAAAATCAAATAAAGCCATAAAAGCTAATATAATCTAGCTTTAAAGGCTTTGTAAAATTTTGTAACAACATAAATAATTATAAAATATATTTTTTTACAGAAAATAATTCTTTTAATTCACCACTTTTTAAAACATTTTCAATAATTTCTAAAATCGCAGCCAAATCTTCTTTAGAAGGTTCATTTATTTGGCTTGGCAAAACGATATCAGCCGTAGTTTTGGCATTCACTAAATAATTATTTTCAGTTAAAAAAGCCTTATACACAGTCATTATTTCAAGCCAACAATCAGGAATATTACAAGTTTTGTTAAGATAATATTTGCAGTCTTTTTTTAACTTATCAATATAATTGATTGCGTAATTAACATCAAATAACATATCATCTTCGCTCACTGTTTGACCAAGATATGAATTGTTTAGAATTTCCTTTGGTTCATCCTTAAAATTTTTGGATATGAAAGTTGCCCATAATAAACAACCAAGATAAAAAGATACAGTATTTTCCAAAAGCTTCAACAGCTGAGGATACAATATCTGAAACTTAAATTTTCTTTGATGAGGAGATTTTATCGAAAACAGCATATTATGAGCAGCATCAATATTTGACGCAAAAGGTAATGTATATTTTGAATACCCCGGATCAAACAATACTCCTTTTGAAAAATCCATAAAAAATCTCCCATACACGACTGACATTGAATAATTATAGTATTTTTTTTTGTAAAAAGAAAGTTTGAAATAAAGCTTTGTTTTATTTATATTTAAAATAGTAAAAGAGAGGGAAAACATGGCATTAAATGTATATTTAGGGATAGACGTAGGTTCAGTTACAACAAAACTTGCACTTGTTGATGAAACAGGCAAATACGTTGACAGCTATATGTTAAGAACCGCAGGCAAACCCGTTATTGCAGTTCAAACAGGTATGAGAGAGCTGTTAAGCAAAGCTATATGTGAATATAACATTCAAGGCGTTGGTACTACAGGCAGCGGAAGAAACCTTGCTGGCGCATTAGTTGGCGCAGATGTTATAAAAAACGAAATTACAGCACACGCAGTTGCTGCAAGTACTTATGTTCCCGGTGTTCAAACAATTCTTGAAATCGGCGGACAAGATAGCAAAATCATAATTTTAAGAGACGGTATCGTTACAGACTTTGCAATGAATACTGTTTGCGCAGCCGGTACAGGAAGCTTTCTTGACCAGCAAGCAAACAGATTAAATGTTCCTATCGCAGAATTTGGCGAAACAGCGCTAAAATCAACAAACCCTGCTCGTATCGCAGGCAGATGCGGTGTTTTTGCAGAAAGTGACCTAATTCACAAACAACAGTTAGGTTACCCTGTAGAAGATTTGTTATACGGTCTTTGCCAGGCTCTTGTTAGAAACTACCTGAGCAACCTTGCTTTGGGTAAAGAAATTTTACCAACTGTGTCTTTCCAAGGTGGTGTTGCTACTAACTCAGGTATGGTTAAGGCATTTGAAGAAGCTTTAGGAACAAAAGTTGTTGTTCCTGATAACCACCAAACAATGGGTGCAATAGGTGCAGCATTGTTAGCTATGGAAAATCATCAATATACAGAAAACCCAACAAAATTCAAAGGTTGGGAAGTCGGCAATATGCACTTTAACTCAATCACAAACCAATGTAACGGTTGTTCAAACAATTGTGAGGTTATCACAATCGTTGAAGGAGAAATGCCTGTTGAACATCCGAAAGACATTAAAGATATACAAGGAAATATCATCGCCAGATGGGGCGGAACCTGCGGAAGATGGGATATTTCATAAAAAGCAATTAAAGGGATACCGTTTAAACGGTATCCCTTTTTTCTATTAACAAAGAGTTACAAAACAGCAAAAAAATTCAGTCAGAGATTTTAAATCAATATGAACATATCAGCAATACAGCCAAGATTATTTTTCAAAAAAGCACTCGCAACAAACAATCTGAATGCTTGTTATTCTTCAAGCTGCAGTAGTACCCCTGTCAAAATTAATCAACAGCCAAATACTGATACTGTTTCATTTAAAAGAACTCCTGAATGCATCGGTTCTCCATTTGTACACGACCCAAGAGAGCTAGAACTTCACTGTGCTTGCTGTAATAGAAAAATGTTAAAAAACAGTACGGTTCAAAACTTTATGAACAAAGAAGTCTATTACCCTACTTACGTTGCTCTTGATAGAATTAAAGATGAGCAAAACTTTAGACTTCACGAACAATCACCCGCAATGCAGAAAGTTTATTCTTTCATAAAAAATGAAGCAAATAACTACAAATCATTAAATCTTGAACAATTAGTTCTCAAAGAAAGAGTTATAAACTACAAAAAAACAGCAAGCACAGAACAAATACAAGCATTAAATGAACTAAGAGCAAGATGCCAGGAAGTAGCTCACGACATAAGCCATATTGTGGAAAAGCTTGATGAATTACAACCTGATTTTCAGCCTACAGAAGAAACAGTATTTCAAGATTTAAAACGATATGCAAAAATATACCCGACTGAAACAATCAAGGAAATTATAAACAAACCTGAGATTAAGACAGAATACCTAACAAAACTTCAACAAAAACAGAATTCAAAATTAAGCAAAATTGAATATTTGATAGAAGAACTATCACCGGAATATGCTATAAAAGCCGAAAAAGCACTATCCGACTCGTACCAAATATTCAATAACGAAAATACAAATATTCTACATAAAAGACAAAGAGTAATAGAGCTTTTTAACAGTGTGCTTGAATCAATACCGCCAGAAATGGCTACGGATAAAAGAATAGCCTATCAAATTATGAAAAGACTTGAAGACCTGCCTGATTCCAAAAATGACACAAATGCTTTTATGATCAAATATGCACCAAGAAGCGCTAATTCAATAACGGAGGTTTTAGTAAAACGTCTCAGAAACACAAAGGAACACGTAAAACCTCATCACAGAGAAGGCGACAGTGGAGAAAGCAACAAGAAAAACTACATATACCTCTGTGGTAAATGTAACCATGAAAGAATGACGCAAAAATACGATGAATTCATAAAAAAACACCCGCAGATGCCTGAAAATACACAAAAACAAATTGACGAAATTTGTGATTATATTAATAAAGGAATTTTAGAAGGCTACGATACTTGGCCTAACGACATAAAAGAGCCACTTGGAGACGAATCAGAAGGCTTGATTGTCATCGACTCAAGCAAACTTAATTTGTCTGAAGCAAAAGCAAATCGTGCAGAAAAAATGGCTGCTTATATCGAAGAACAAAAGAAAAAAGCAGAACAAGACACTTTAGCAACAGGCCCATATAGACGCCACGGAAAGAAAAAATAGAAATTAAGAACTAATCATTGAATTAATGGTTTCTTTTTCAAGATAATTAGTTTCTTCTACAACAAAATGTGGAGTGTAATCTTTTAAAACCAACATTTTGTTTATTTCTGTACTCAAACCTGCAAAAGAAAGCGCAATTTGAGAAGGCTTTTTAGAGTTTCTTTCATTAATAAAGCCTAAAACAGTATCCAAAATTTCCAATAACATAGCCCTGTTGATATGAGCAAACTCGTAATCTTCAAAAATCTCCATCAAAAAAGGATAAGAATCATATGCCATCAATGCATTGATTGTTTTTATCTTTCTTCTTATATCTTCATCCTGCAAATCAGCAAAAGTAATACGAAGATAATACATAGAATATCTAAAAATATTTTTAATTATAATCTCACGACTTTGAAACTTTGAAATTTCCTGATAAAAATCAACAAATTCTTTAAGAAGATTTTCTTTTTTAGGTATAACAGCATTCTTCTGAATTGTTAGATAATCAACAAGAAACAACTCAAAAAGATTTTTACCGACCTTTTCAGATGCATCAATAAAGAGGTTCTCCATCTCTAGCCAATATGTATTATAAAGGCTTTTTAACCCCATGTTCCCCAAATCAGAAAAAATAAATCTTCTGACTTTTGAGACCTCCGTTAAATCATTAAATTTCTCACTCAACAAATCCATACTGAGATTATAAGACATGTCAAAAGACAGTGGCAAATTTATTAACAATATTTCATATAAAGCTTATACTTCAAAAAGCTTGTGCAAACGGTATCTTATATCTTCTTCATCAAGCTCGTTAGTTAAAACGTTATAATCAAGTGCTTTTTGAAAATACTTTGCAGCAATAGTGTTTTGATGAAGTATTGCATAAGAACGGCCCAAATTGAAATAAGCGAGAGCATAAGCCTTGTTGCCTTCAACAGCTTTTTCGAAAAGATGTATGGCTTCTTCAACATTACCTATATCATCAAGATAAATTACACCGAGGTTATTGTAAGCTATTGCATAATCGTGGTTTATTGCTATAGCTTTATTATAAGCAACAATAGCCTCTTCTGTATAGTCTTTTTCCCAAAGTGCCATGCCACATTTGCAATATGACTTAGCGTTATCAGGGTTAATTTTTATTGCATCACAATACGCTTTAATTGCATTGTCATAATCTTCAACAGAAAAATATGCATCACCTATCGCAAGATGGCTTTCTTCCGATTCAGGATTTAACACTGCAGCTGTTTGATAAAGAACAATAGCAGCCTCATGGTTTCCTTTAACTTCTAAATAAACAGAGCCTAATGCCTGACAAACTATAGATGTCCAGTAAGGATCCGGGTTGAGATTTATTGCTGTTTGATAATGTTCTATAGCATCATCATATTGCTCTAACTGAACAAGAGCAAATGCTAAACTATTGTGATAGAAAGGATTTTCGGAATCTTTCTCTAAAGCAAGCGAAAAAGCATTCACTGCGGGCAAGCTGTCATTCTTTTGCAAGTATAAATGTCCAAGCTCATAGTAAACCTTGTCATTATCAGGTTCAATTTCCAAAAGTTTTGTATAACAATCAATTGCTTCGTCATATTCCTCAGGAAAATGAGTTTGAACAAGCGTAGCCATTTTGACAAGAGCATCTCTATCATAAGGGTTTGAAGACAACACCTTTTTATATGCATCAAGCGCAATCTCTGGGGCATGCTCTTTTATGCAAATATCACCTATTTTGTTGTAGAAATACTCGTCACGACCAGTATTTACTGCAGCTGTATCATAAGTAGCAACAGCCAAAGTGCTGTTTTTAATTTTTTCCAAAAATCCGCCATAAGTCTTATAAATAAAGACAAGCGCATCATCTGTCACATTTTTATAAAGCATTCTCAAGGAAGGGAAATCCCACAAAACAGTAAGACACCCAGAGCATGCATAATAAACCATTCTTATAAAATCAATAAAAGAAGGTTTAACATGATTAATTTTTTCATAAAGCATGGATGCCAAAATTAAACGGGGACGTGCTGAGTTAATCGGGTTAATTTTAATTGCGTCTTTAAACTCTTTTTCTGCTTCTTCAAAGTCATTTGCAAGTTTTAAAAAATAGCCTGTGTAAAGGTGTGCGTTTGAGTTTTCAGGATCAATATCCACAGCCATTTTACATTGTTCAATAGCGGAATCCAAAGATATTTGGCCATTTTCAAACATAAGACTAGCCAAACGATAGTAGGTCTCAGGTATCTGAGGATTCAACTTAATAGCTTGAATATAGTAATGTACAGCGTTTTCCAAATCTGCACTGTTGCTTCTTAATAGATATTTTTCATGATATATCCTAGCTTTTTCAAGCGTATTCAATATATTCTGTTTTTTCTCTTTATCCTTCGTAATATCGGTATTTTCTACATTACCGGATTTTTTTTGCTCTAGCATGCCTACCTCAGTCTTATGTCTATATAGACGTCGATAGAAATTTTTAAAAATTTAATTCTCTACAAAGAAATCCTCCACATATACCAAATTTTGTAATCATTGATTAAAAATTTTGGTGATGTTATTATATCAAGGCTTATCGTTTTTATTTAACAAGTTAAGGACTATGGCAACAAAAACAAAAAAACAAGACGAGGCTAAAGAAGAGAAAAAGCCTTCAAAAACTACAAAATCAAAAAAAGAAAAAGTTCTTGTAATAGTAGAGTCTCCTGCTAAATCTAAAACAATAAAAAAGATTTTAGGTGATTCATACCAAATAGAAGCAAGCTACGGACACATCAGAGACTTTCCGCCCAAAGTTCTCGGTTTTGATGTTGCAAATAACTTTGAACCAAGCTTTATTGTAATCCCCGAAAAACAAGCCGTAGTAAAAAAATTAAACGAACTGGCAAAAAAATCAGATAAAATTCTTCTCGCATCCGACCCTGACCGCGAAGGAGAAGCTATAGCATGGCACGTAAGACAAGTTCTTGACGTACCTGACAATAGAATACACCGTATAGAATTTAACGAAATCACGCCAAAAGCGATTAAAAACGCAGTAGAGCACTCGCGAAACATCGACATGGAACGCGTAAAAGCTCAGCAAACAAGACAAATTCTAGACAGACTCGTAGGTTACAAAATCAGCCCTGTTCTGTGGGAAAAAATGAGAAACTACAGGCTATCTGCAGGTCGGGTTCAAAGTGTTGCTCTTAGAATGATATGTGAAAGAGAAGACGAAATTGACGCATTCACACCGGTTGAATATTGGACAATTTCCGCAGAACTTTTAAAAGGGAAAGCTCAATTCAGCGCGGAACTTACAAAATACAAAGACAAAAAAATCGACATCAAAACCAAAGAAGAAGCCGATAAAATTGTTGCTGAATTAAATAAAAAAGGTTTAAATTACGAAGTTTCTAAAGTAACATTTAGAGATACTCAAAGAAAGCCTTCTGCACCGTTTATTACATCAACCCTACAAAGAGAAGCAAGCTCAAAGCTTGGTTATGGCGTATCAAAGACAATGCAGATTGCGCAAAAGCTATACGAAGGTATAGACATAGGTTCAGACGGCCCAGTCGGTTTGATTACATATATGAGAACTGACTCTGTAAGAATTTCTGACGATGCTCAAGCAGCTGCAAAAGATTTTATTACGGACACATACGGTGAAAAATATTACCCGTCTACACCAAACAACTATGTAAAAGGCAAAGGCAAAAATGTTCAAGATGCTCACGAAGCAATCAGACCTTCTTATATAGATAAAACACCTGATAGTATTAAACAATACCTTACATCAGAACAATACAGACTATACAAATTAATATGGTCTCGTTTTATTGCTTCTCAAATGGAAAATGCCAAAGTTAAAAACACATCTGTAGATATAACAGCCGACGATTATCTTTTTAAAGCAGGAACAAGTAAAGTTACTTTTGACGGTTTCTTAAAAGTTTACAATGAAGACGAAGACGTTCAAGACCAAA
Organism: Candidatus Gastranaerophilales bacterium; assembly: GCA_944326545.1. GTDB lineage: Bacteria > Cyanobacteriota > Vampirovibrionia > Gastranaerophilales > Gastranaerophilaceae > Limenecus. Next base: position 181,652 of record CALVEH010000003.1, read on the forward strand.
GCAAAATACCTGATTTAGAGCAAGGTGACAAGTTAGAACTAAAACAAATAGATCCTAAACAGCACTTTACTCAACCTCCTCCACGCTTTACAGAAGCTTCTTTGGTTAAAGCACTTGAAGAACACGGCATCGGAAGACCATCTACTTATGCTCCGATTATTTCAAAAATCCAACAAAAAGGGTATGTAGAAAAACTTGAAAAAGCTCTTGCGCCAACAATCCTTGGACGTACACTGTGCAAAGAACTTGTTAAATATTTCACTGATATTATGAACTATGAGTTCACAGCACAAATGGAAACAAAATTGGATGATATTGCAGAAGAAAAAGCTGTCTGGACAGAAGTTTTGAAAGAATTCTACACTCCATTTACCGACACTGTTGATTCTGCCAAAAAGAATATGCCAAGAGTGCTTATTGAATCTGATGTGCTATGTCCTAAATGCGGTAAAAAAATGATTGTTAGAACAAGCCGATTTGGAACACAATTCTTAGGCTGTTCCGGCTACCCTGAATGCAAAACAATGATGCCGCTTAACAAAGATGGTACAGCTGCACAAGTCGATGAAAAAAGTGACGAAAAATGTGAAAAATGCGGTTCTGAAATGATTGTTAAAGTAGGACCATACGGAAAGTATTTACAATGCACTAACGACGAATGTAAACACAGAAAAAGACTTGTTGTAACAACAGGTGTAAAATGTCCAAAATGCGGTGACGGTGACATTATTCAAAGAAAATCAAAATATGGAAAACTATTCTACGGATGCAGCAAATATCCTGACTGCGATTTTGTTTCTTGGAACGAGCCTGTTGCAGAAAAATGTCCTGAGTGTGGAGCTTATTTAGTCAAAAAAATAACTAAAAAAGAATCAAAACTTGTTTGTTCAAATAATAGTTGCTCTTTTTCAAAGCCTTTAGAAATTGAAGGAGAAATAGAATGATGAAATTTGCCGTAATCGGCCATCCTTTAACACAATCACTCTCGTCAGTGATGCATAACGCAATGCTCAAAGATTTAGGCATAGAAGGCACTTATGAACTTTTAGATACAGAGCAAGAAGATTTGGTGACAAGGGTTAAACAATTAAAATCACAAGGTTACACAGGTTTTAATGTAACTATACCTTTAAAAGTTCCAATAACGCTGTTTTTAGATGAATTTGATAATCTTGCAGATCTTGCAGGATGTGCTAATACTGTGAAAATTAACGAAGACAAAAGTCTTTCCGGATACAATACAGATATTTACGGATTCAAAACAGCAATACCGTCAGAAATCCAGTCTTACATTAAAGGTCAAAAAGTATCAATTCTTGGTACAGGCGGTGCTTCAAGAGCTGCGGCTATTGCATTTTGTCAAATCGGAGTTAGAGAAATTGACTTCTACGCTAGAAACATAATCAATGCACAAGATATGGTTAATTTTTTAAGAAATAATTTCCCTGAAGTAACATTCAACCTAAAACAAATGCAAAGCCTTAGAGATTTATCAGATACAAAAATGCTTGTAAACTCAACTCCTCTTGGAATGAGAGGAAAGGCTATGGGAATAAGCCCTATAGAAGAAGATGTATTAAAAACAATGCCAAAAGATGCTGTTGTATATGATATCGTTTATAACCCCTTAAAAACAGCTTTTATAAAAATGGCACAACAAAACGGATACAAAACAATAACAGGTTTGGATATGTTCGTTCATCAAGGCGCAAAAGCCTTTGAAATCTGGACAGGTCAAAAAGCAAAACCGGAAGTTATGAAAATGGCAGCACTTGAAGAGTTAGCTGAATAGTTTTTGTAAAGAAATTTTTAAAAGCACTCTAAAATATTTTGGGCTTATTATAAAATTATAAAATACAGAATTAGTTGGGGAGTATCAATGAAATTAAAAGACACGCTTGCTGAAAATTCTTTTGATTATGCTTATTTAACCAAAAGAATGTATAAGTATATAAGACCTTATTTGTTTAGAATCCTATTGAGCTTTGTAATTGCACTACCAGTCGGAGCCTTAGATGGTGTAATTGCATACGCCCTCAAACCATATATGGATGAAGTTTTAATCAAAAAAAATATGCTTTTGGCATATATAATTCCTTTTGGGATAGTAGCTTTTGCTGCGTTACAAGGATTGTTGAGATACCTCAATGATTATTTAACAAACTGGACAGGACAAAGAGTAACAAACGACGTAAAACTTGGACTTTTCAGAAAACTTGTTGAGATGGACTCAAAATTTTACGACGAAAACTCTTCAGGTATTATCTTAACAAGATATCTCACTGACCCGGAAACTGCATCCAAAGGGATTCTTGATAACCTAAAAGCACTTATGAGTTCAGGAATTGGCGCTTTAGCGTTAATAGGCGTTATGTTATACAACTCTTGGGAACTTGCTGTTGTTGGTGTAATAGTCCTTTGTGTTGCCTTTTTACCTGCTGCTCTTATTAGAAAAAGAATTAAATCAGCATCAAATAAGAATATGAAAATCGGCGGAAATATTATGACCGATTTTAATGAAACAACATCCGGCAACAAAATAGTTAGTGCATACAATCTTGCAGATTACCAATACAAAAAATTTGAAAAAGAAATTCACGCATCTTTTGATGTTAACATGTCACTTGTAAAACGCGTTGCTTGGATGTCTCCAATAATGTACACAATAGCCTCTGTCGGTATTGCACTCGTTATGGCGTTTGGTACATACTTGGTTCTTTCAGGAAAAATGACAAGCGGAAGTCTTTTATCATTCGTTACTTCACTACTGCTATTATACAAACCTGTAAAAACATTAGGTAATACACTTACTAACATACAAAATATTTTTGTTTCTTTATGCAGAACACTAGAACTCTTTGACATAGAAGCAGAAATTAAAAACCACGACAATGCTGTAGAGCTCAATGGAGTTAAACAAGGCGTTTCTTTAGAAAATGTTTGGTTTGAATATGTAAAAGACACACCTGTATTAAAAGGGATTAATCTTAACGCTAATGTTGGAGAAACGGTTGCTATTGTCGGAAACTCTGGTGGAGGTAAAACTACGATAGCCAACCTTATCCCAAGATTTTATGATGTTACGTCTGGTGCAATAAAAATAGACAATATCAATATAAAAGACATAAATATCAACTCGTTAAGAGAAAATATATCAGTAGTTTTCCAAGACAATTTCTTATTCACCGGTACTATTAGAGAAAACCTCTTAATGGGCAACTTCAAAGCAACAGAAGAAGATGTTCAAAGAGTTGTTCAAGCAGCACATATCGATGAATTCCTTGCAGAAATGCCTGACGGGTTGGATACAGAAATCGGTGAAAGAGGAACAACCCTTTCAGGTGGACAAAGACAGCGTGTAGCCATTGCCAGAGCTATGCTGAAAAACTCACCAATAGTTATATTGGACGAAGCGACCTCTGCTCTGGACAATAAGTCTGAAGCAATTGTTCAAAAAGCACTCGATAACTTAATGCAAAATAAAACAGTATTTGTTATTGCTCACAGGTTATCAACCATAAAAAATGCCGATAAAATTGCAGTAATTAACGAAGGTGAGCTTGTTGAACTTGGCACACACGATGAACTTTTATGCAGAGATAACGGATTTTACAAACGTCTTTATGAAATGCAATTTGCAAAATCATCTGTCAATAATAATCTATAAAAAAATTAAAATTCAAAAAAATAAAACAAACAAAGGGATTACTATATGAAATCCCTTTATTTGTTTTTAAAAAGATACAAATAGATTACTCAACCAAACAAATATTAACTTATGTAACAATTTTATATATTCTTGAAATACTTGATATATCCTCGTTTTTATTAATATAAGTGTATTAAGTAAGAAACGAAGGTGTTATTATGGGTAATCCATTTGCAATTACGTCAGATGAATTATTAAAACGTCAGCAAGGTGTTAATGGTACTGGTGAAACAGATAAACCGCAAAACACCAAAGAAACTCGTGAAGCTAAAGAAACACAAAAAGTAAAATCAAGCGATGTATATTCTTTAGCAGCTCAAAATGGCGGTTCTATGGCAACCACTGACGGCAAATTTGAAAACTATGATGGATTTACAAGAACAACTCCTCAAAGTTCAGAAGCAGAAGATATACAAGAATGTAAATCAGCTGATGAAGACGGTAAATCTGCTCAATCAGAAGCAGGAAGTGCAAAAGATAGAGCTAATAAAGCTACTGAAACAGCAGAACAAGATACAAAAGAATTACAACAACTAACTAAACAAACTCAAACTAAAGAAAAACAAACAACCACTGCTGTTGACAAAAACAATTCTGAAGTAGAATCACTACAAAATGAAAATGATGCACTGGAAAGTGAAGCAAATAGCATTAATGATGAAATAGCAACATTAATGGCGGAAGACGGAGAAACATATACTCCTGAAGAAGTAACAGCAGATGACGAAGCTCCCGCAACTGCAGCTCAAGAAGAAAGCCAAACTCAAAATTCTCAAGCACAAACGATAGCAGATACAAGCAACAGTTCTTTTGGTACAGAAGCTGGAGCAGCTGAAGGAATGTCTATGGGCGGCGGAATGGATGGAGGAATGCAAACCTTTGCAATGAACTCTCTTCCATCACCTGGAGGACAGACAGCAGCGCCAACTTCGGAAACAGGTGTGGCAGCACAAAATAATGCCAATAATCAACAAAACACAGCACCTTCACAAGATAACAAAAAGCCACAAACAAATGAACAACAAAATGCATCTAATCAAACTAACAATAGATCTGGAAATTCACTAAAAGCTTTTGGCAGTTCACTTGTACAACCCAAGGGCGGTAAAAACGCAGACAAAATTAATGAACTTATGTCGGATGTTGATTCAAAAAAATCATCAATTCAATCTAACACAAGCAAAATTAGTTCACTAAGAACATCAAGTCAAAGCCTTCTATCTTCAACAATGGCATTTACAACTAAAACACAATCAACTGCAGCCAGTAAGAAAGCAACAAGTCAAAGTGGACAAAAAGCTGCACAAACTGCTCAAACAATAGGAGCTGTAACAACAACTACAGGTGGAGTAGTAACAGCAACTGGCATAGCCGCGCAAGCGTTTGCCTGGACATTTATCCCAGGAAAAACGACGGAGATGATTGGTGTAGCGACGACAACTGCGGGCGGAGCAACAACATCCGCTGCTACTATAGCTCAAGGAAAAACAGCTGAAGGTATACAACAAGCAGGTCAAACAACAAGTAGTGCATTAACAAGTTTAGCGAACCTAAAGAAAAGTGGTTCAACATTGTCATAAAATAAAATTACTTAATACACTATTAATCAAACCTCTAATCTCTTAACTTAAAGAATTAGAGGTTTTTTTTAATTTTTGCGTATCTTCTAAAAAGCAAGCACCAACTACACCTGAAAAATCACCTAGTTGTGCTTTTTTAAATTGTATTTTAGATGCAGGAACAGGCAACGCTTTTGCTTTAGCCTTTGTTATTGTTCTTTGATAAAACTCATCAACTGCATCTATTAGACCGCCCCCCATAACAATAAGCTCTGGATTGTAAAAATTTATTATTGTTGCGAGTCCGTTAGAAAGATAATCAGACGCTTCAAACAAAATTTGAGTTATAAGTTCATCTTTATGCTCTAAAGCTTTTCTTATCATTTTTGAGCTAATAGCCTTATCATCACGCATAAACTCTGTAATCACAGAAGAACGCCCTTTTTTCAACGCCCCCATAATTCTTGCTTCTATAGCAGTACGAGAAGCATAAGCCTCAAGACATCCGTTAGCACCACATCCACACGGACGGCCACCGGCATCAACTATAATATGACCTATCTCACCGGCTGTCCCAGTTGCTCCATGACGGACTTGTCCGTTTTGAGCAATACCTGAACCAATACCTGTACCAACAAAGATACAAACAAAATCACTAAAGCCTTTGCCTGCCCCAAATTTCATTTCGCCCAATGTTGCAATTTCTACATCATTTCCTAAAAAAGTTGGAATATAAAATTCTCTTTCCATTAAAGCTTTCAAATTCAAATTCTCACAATTTAAATTTGGAGCTGAAATTAAAATACCCTTTTCTCTATCGACTTGTCCCGGAGCACCTATACCAATAGAATCAATTTGTGCAATATCAAACTTAGAATTTTCCAAAAGTTCTCGAATAGATAACTTTATTTTTTCAACAATGGACTCTGCATCTTTTTCTTTTCCTGTCTTTTGTTTAATAGAAAAGAGAACTTCACCGCTACCTTTATTAACCAATCCTGTTAATATCTTAGTTCCGCCTAAATCAATTCCTATTGCATAGTTTGGCATACATTACTCCGATAAACTGAATATATTAATGATTATAGCATAATTCAAGCTCTTATACTAAATTCGCATCCACAGTATTGCTGACGATAAAAATTATTTTTCTTTGCCAGTTGCATTGTTTTCAAAAAGCCGTCTTGTTTTTTAAAATCAATATCTACAAATTCTACACCATATTTTTTTGCAGCATTGTAGCCTGCAATAAAAACATTTTTTGAAACCTTATGAGGACTAACTGTAAGCGTTGTCGTAAAAAACGGAATATTCATATCTCTTGCTTTTTCGGCAGCTTTATCAAGACGAAATTCAAAACATTTGTTACAACGCTCTCCTTTTTCAGGTTCACTTTCTAAACCTGCAATGTACGCACGCCAATGTTCTGTATCATAATCACCAATAGAATAATCGTAGCCTTTTTCTTCACAATAGCGAATCAATTCATCTCTACGCCTTAAATATTCAATTTCCGGATAGATATTAGGATTATAAAACCAAACAAATGGTTCATATCCTTTTTGATCAATATTTTTCAAAGCTTCAACAGGATAAGCCATGCAAACAGCACAGCACGCATGCAAAAGTATTTTAGGTTTATCATTACTTTTCAACTGCGCCTGCCTTTATCAGCTTAGCCTTAAGCTCTTCATAAGGGATTATACCAACATGGGTTTCCATATTTATTCTAATTGCAGGAGTACCGTCAATCCCTAGTTCAATTGCTTCTTTTATTTCTTTTTTTAATTCTGCACTAACTTTTTCTCCATGTGCATCTGACTTAAGTTTTTCAATATCTAAGCCTTTTATATCTTTTGCAGCTTTAAGAACATCTTCTTCATCGACAAACTCTTTGTCAAAAAGCATGTTATTCATATCCCAATATTTACCTTGCAAACCTGCAGCTATAGCATACTGAGATAACAAACAAGAACCAGGGTGCATTTGGCTTTTCATCATTGGGTTACAGTCCATATCAAGAGGCAAATTATGATGAACAACTTTTATATTTTTCAACTCGCTTACGGCTCTATGCATCATAGTATTTAAAACAAAACAATAAGGACATTGATAATCAGTATATTCATGAACAACTAAAGTTGCTTTCTCATCACCTAAGATATTTCCTGTTACAGAACCATAAGAATTTGCTTTTTTAGAATATTCTTCTTGCAACTTTACCTGAGGAGCCAAAACATTACTGATTGTTGTATAAGTCAACACACCAGCTGCTAAAAAAACAAGAATAGTAAAAAGAATGGCATATCTTTTTACCTTCAATCCGGCAATTAAATCTTTTGCACTAGTTATAACAACAGAAAACAGATTTTCACCTTTAGGCTTGGCAACCAGAGCAAGTACAAGGTTCAAAAAATAAGTAAAAAAGCAAAGTACACAAACCTTTTGTATTTCAAATACTGACAAGCAAGCCAAAGACATCGAGATAACAAAGGCAATTTCGCCAAGCGCACACATATATGATTCAGGATTTTTAAAAACATCAAAATAAGCAAAAATCCTAAAGCCTTTAATTTCTATATTTTTAAGTTTATCAACAAAAGTAAAAAACAGAAATACAAAGTATAAAAACAGCCCCCAAAAAGCCAAAGGAATACCAAAGAATTGTGAATGAGTAGTCTTTGCAACACCATCACAATCTATAAAATCATTTATAGAGCAAAAACTCGGCATTGCGTAAGGATTAAAATTCACATTCCAGTATATAACAGCTAACTTAAGCGAAGTAATAAAGCCTACGATAGCAACTAGAGTTAAGGTTATTCTCTTTGCTAGATTCATTTTTATACCTCTATATTCTCAATCATTTTTTTATGAACAACAGCAGATGACATGGCAATCATTGTCCAGAATAAAAACTGAACCTGTGGTCTAAAATATATTGTATCAAACATACCGTGCATCATCACACCCAAAACTACCAATATTGAACCACAAACTATTGCCTTATCAGATAAGCAATTCGTACAATTTTCTGATCTAATAAAACTATAACTATCCCATAAAAACCATCCAATAAAAATAGCAAAAGCTAACAAAGCAAAAATTCCAGCCTCTACAGCAATTTCTAACGGCACTGAATAAGTACTTAATGCATCAAAACCTGTAATCATGTACAAACCGTAAATTTCTCGGAATGTTTGATTACCTGCTCCTATTCCTAAAAACCAATTATCACAAAACATTTGTATTGAAGAATGATAAACATTCATTCTAAAAGATGTAGAAGAATCGCCTCTTAATAAGAATATAGAAAAAATACGTTTGGTTATCTTAGGGACCGCTATTAAAACCAAGACAAACATAGAAATTATAGCTGCTATAACTTTATGCCATATAGACTTAAGCCTTACTGAAAATTTAAAATCCGAATTTATAATAACAGTCACAACAAAAATCATACCTGCAATTATTGCAGCCAAGCCCAAATAAGCCCCTCTGCAACCTGTTGCAAAAACAGCAAAAGTAGAAACAAAAAAAGAAAGCAAAGTAAAACACAAAGCTTTATAATTTTTATCTACTAATGATATAGCAACAGAAGAAATAATAAAAGGTATTCCCACAATAAAGAAGCCACCCAGCAAATTGGGATTATACGGTTTAAGAGTGCCATATGCTCGTGCTATTGCATCTTCAGGGTTAATATATCTAGAATCTTGCCAAGTAGATATCTGCTCTACTCCGGCAAAATTTTGATAAATAGCAATAATTCCTTCTACAAAACATAAGCCAGACACTAACAAAAGAATATATTTTATTTTGCTCTGATTTCTTTGAAAATAATTCACCACACTAAAATAATAAAATATGTAGATAACAGTTTTCAAAAAGCCATGTACACTTTGAGAAACCAAAGTAGAATTAACAGTACTAATAAAGCAAATTAAAAAATAGACTAATATCGCAGCATCAAAGCCTGTCAGCATAACTTTAGTATTCTTTTTAATAAAAAGTTTAAGAATAGATAACACTATAACCAAAATAGCAAGCATACCTATTTGCTCACTTTGCATAAAAGTAGAACAAAGAAGGGTAATACCAACCAAAATCAGCACTATATCATCTATCTTACCCAACAAAAAGCTATTGCCGGTAAATTTTTCAATTTTATTTTGAAAATAAAACGAAAAGTTATTAACTAAATCCAGAATCGCACTTCGAATAATCATATCTATTTTCCATCAATTTTCAACGATGAGTTTTTTGTAGGATCTTGAGTATCTCTAGCCTTTTGTTCTTTTTTGGCATCCATTAGCATTTGTTTAACCAAAGCCATATCTTTATCTTCCAATAGCTTAACATTAGCAATAGTACCACCTAATCGATAATTAAAGCCTTCCAAAACAATAGGCAAACCTATTTTCAACTTGTTTCCGCCGACGACAGGGCCATCCTTAGTTATTTTTGCATCGTCAATCAATGTTATAACAAAATCATACTGATAAGGTGCTGAATAATCATCTATAACCTGGAACGGCTGTTTAGCATCATTAACCGGAATGACTATCTTTTTAGGCTGGTATACAAAATCAATGATTTGTAATTTTGTATATGGCACATTTCTTATAGTAATAAAGGTTTCATCACCAACTTGAAAAGGTACATAAGAATCAGTAAAAGTAACCCCTCTTAACATAACTTGAAATGCAATTTTTCTTGTTGCTTCAACAGGTGACTTAGAAAACTTATTCTTATTAAAAAGTACTAATACAAAAATTATGGCAAGAAAAATAACTCCAAAAATCAGTACATAATCAAATGGTTTTAATTTTTTCATCAAAGACTCCTCATTCTATCTATAAAATAACAATCATTTTATTACTGATACCTATGCCTTAATAGTATAGTTGTCCATATCTAATTTGTTCAAGTTTTTTAATATTTCTTCAATTGATGTAGTCGCACAACCAAAAGATCTTATCACTATACTTGCAGCAATATTGCCAATAATCGCTGCATATTTTGGCTCTGCACCTGCAGCCAAAGCAAGAGTAAACGAAGCAACTACTGTATCGCCGGCCCCAGTAACATCAAATACGCTTGTCTTATTAAAGACAGGAACATCAGTATGTTCTGTTTTTCCTTTTTCAAATACAGCCATACCATCGCCGCCTCTGGTCAATAAAAGGACCTCTGCATCAGTTATGTTTAAAATATCTGCACCTGCGCTATTAAGAGTTTTTCTATCTCTAATAAAATAGCCTACAGCCTTTTCGCTATCTGGCTGATTTGGTGTGAGAGCATAAACTCCTTTGTATCTGTGCATATCTTTTTGAACATCGGCAACTAGAATTTTACCGTGTTTTTTACAAAGTTTAACTGTTTCTTGAATTACTCTGTCAGTTAAAAGACCACAGTTGTAGTCAGATAAAATAACGGCATCATGAACAGGAACTGCGCGTTCAATACTATTAATCAATTCATCTTCAACTTCTACAGATGGCGGCTGTTGATTTAAACGGTCAATTCTAACGACCTGCTGTGTTACAGAATGAAAACTCGAACCAGAAATTCTTGATTTAACAGTTGTAGGGCGCCCTGAGTCCTTGACCATATATTCTGTATTTATACCAACTTTGTTGAAAGCATCTAAAAGCATTGGACCATAATGATCATCACCATAAAGCCCAATTGCTGAAACTTTACCACCATTTATTGTCGCAAGGTTATGAGCAGCATTTGCAGCCTGTCCTAGTATTATTTTTGTATTAGAGTGTCGCAAAATAAGAACAGGAGCTTCTCTAGAGATTCGCTCCGTTTCACCATAGACCATCTCATCTATGCCCATATCCCCTATTATAAGAACTCTTGGTTCATTCAATTTATGTATGTATTCTTCCAATTTTTGTTTGTCAAAATCAAAACACGGAAAGCATTGCCCATCTGTCATGATTCTCTCCTTACGAATTTACATCCTCGATTAATATTTTGATATATATGTAGTATAATATAAATAGTTTAACATAAAAAAGATTAACAAAGGATAGCGAACCTTTATGCCAGAAAACCCAAACGACAAAGAAATGGATTTTGATGAAAAAAAAGAAATTGAAAAGTTGCAAGCAACAATAAGAAGCATGAGTAATTTTTCAAGTGACGAAGAGGGTTTTATTTCGCAAAGCCCAAGAGCATTAATGGGAGGAAGTCCTTTTGATGCACTTGAGCAGAACGAACAAGAAGAATTTGATCCTTACGAAGCATTAGAACGTCCACTGGTAAGAAACAAAGGCAAAAAATCGAAAAAATTTGTTGTTATGGTTGAAGCCGAAAATGTAGATTTTTTTGATAAAATACCGATGGAAGAAAGAACCAAGTTGTTCAATCAACTCTTATCCGATTATCAAACGAATTTGGCAGATAAAAACAAAAAGGAAAAGTTTTTAAAAATAACAAAACATTCGATAGTTGCAATGATAACGATTTTGATTACACTACCCATAATGTTTGTTGTTGTAAAAAAATCAATACAACTTACTATCAAAAATTATAAAGATGTCCAGTATAATTTTGAAAAATTATATGAAAGTAAAAATCAGAACAGATTTAATAATGTTCACAAGACTATATATTAAAGGTTTTTAATGATTACAAACAGTAAGATAAAAAAAGAAATTAAATTTTCAAACAAGTTGTTTTTTGTTGGGATTTCGTTGGGTTCCAACTCGACAAACGAAACAGGCGTAGCTATTTTAGACAGAGATTTAAAAATAATAACTCTGGACAAGCTATTTTCAATGGAAGATGTAAGATTCTTTCTAAAAAGACTCGTTGGAAAACAAAATGCTATTATTAATATCGCACTTCCTGAAAACCCTCAAATGCTAAATGCAAAATGGAAATTAATCTCAAGAGAATACCAGCTTATACAAAGCAACAGGCTTATTGATCAAGATAATGACTGGATACAAAGATACTCTCATAGAGGATGCGACCACTTTTTAGAATTAAAAGAAAGTGGCATTGACATATTCAGATACGATATCCATGAATTAAAATCAGCTTTAGGTCTATCTGGAATTTACAAAGATCGTTCTCCTGTTGACTGCAAAGCATTGCAAAGCGCATTGAAATACAAATTTGGAATTCGAGCATTACCATCAAACATGCTGCCTGTATCGCAACTTGAAGCCATTTTAGGGGCCTATTTAGGTTTGATTATGGCTGATGATTCAACCGGATATAACTGTAAAATCAAAACTGAATACCAAAATATAGAAGTTATTGGAATTGATTTATAAAAAAACACTTTACAAAAAAAAATCAGCATGTATGATAATAATTGTCGCTGATAGAGTGACACAAAACCCGAAAGGGGGATTAGCTCAGCTGGTAGAGCACCTGCTTTGCACGCAGGGGGTCAGGAGTTCGAATCTCCTATCCTCCAATTTTAAAGGAAGAGACCGATTAGAGTCTCTTTTTTTATGCCTAAATTCCCGCTGTTTGTGCGTTTTGAGGAAAAGCAGAGAATAGCTTTTTGCTGTTTTTTGAGAATTTTTCTTTAATTAAAGCAAAATTCTCTTTTGGCTAATAAAAAGAGTCCATTCCTATAACATAGATATAACTAGTGTTTTCAGATTAATGGTCATAGGTTTGTATTTCGAATACTAGGATTTGAATTTAACCTGTGTCTATAGGTCTATATATTTATTTCCCCTAAATTTTTCAAATAATCCTTGTTTTCTTTAATGGCTTTTTTATTGCCGGAAATTAAGTATAAAGAATGCTGAGAAAAATAATACTTTGTCAGTTTTTTCATAAATTGCGTTGTAAAAATCATAACAAATCTATTATAAATAGTCTTTATTAGTTAACTGTTATATTATCAAATAAATCAAATTGAAATTAAAACATTTACAAGTAGATAAGTGAAAGTTATTTGGTTATGCTCTATAAAAATAACTCAAAAATTGTAAAAATTTTTCATAAAATTATAAAATACTAGCAAATATAAATATTTATGATTTTTGAATGACTAAATAGTTAATCATAATTAGGTGACATCATGAAAGTATATTTAAACACTACAACAAAAGCAAACTATTCTAACAATTTAAACAGGTATAACAATACAAACAAACCTTGTTTAACGTCTTTTCAAAACAGCGACAAATTAGAACTTTCAAGCAAAACTAATCCGAACCTCTCTTTTAAGGCAACTTTTTGGAAACACCTTTCTGCAGGAATTTCAGCAGGTGCAGCAAGCGGTGCCGCCATAGGTACTAAAGTCGGTGGTGTGATTGATTTAGGAACTGCAGGAGCAACTGTGGGTGTGCCTACAGCTACTGGTGCGACTGTCGGAAGTGTTATAGGCGGTGTAACAGGTGCAATTGGTGGAACAATCTCATACTTTACTAGCAAAAGCCGTGAAGAAATAAAAAAAGCCGCTGCAGAGGAAGCAGCCAAAATACAAAAAGAAAAAAATGCACTTGAAGCAAAAGCAAAAGCTCTTGAAGAACAACAAAACATTGCAGATGCAAAAAATCAAGAAGCCTTAGAGAAAAAACAAGCTCAACTTGATGAATTAAAAGAACAAAACAGAATTTTAGAAAAATATGCGGTCAAAAAATTTGAAGAAGCTAACGGTGTCGGTTTGGGCAGAATCGCAGGGTATTATGAAGATAAAAATCTTCTAAATGTTACTTTTATTTCACCATATAAAAAAAGCTTTAACCCAGAAACAAAATACGAATCTTACAATATTCCTAATGGTGTTTTGCTATACGGTACTTCAGGAAACGGCAAAACAACATTAGCTGAAGGAATTATTGAAGAATTGATGAATACAACAAATACAGTGTTTTACAATTTATCAGATTTAAAAAGATCACAACTTGAGGATAAACTCTGTGAAATAAAAGAAAAAGCTCAACAAGATTGGGAAAATGACAACAAAAGAACAATTATATTTTTAGATGAATTTGACGGTTTTGCTCCAAATCCAAGTATTTTTAAAAGAAAACTTCAAGGCGATGATACCGAAAATCCATCAAACGGCTATCTAAAAAACTTTATGAATGATTGTAATAAGTATGGTATAACCATAATTGCAACAACAAACTATCCGAGAAATATCGAAAAACCGTTCATAGACAACGATAGCAGATTTTCTGTAAGAACAGCAATAGAACCGCCGCAAGCTGAAGATATTACACAAATTTTAAATTACTATCTTGAAGGAGTAACAGATGATACAGTTAATTTGGAAGAAATTACAGATATTTTAATCCAAAAAACAGATAAGGATAAAGCTATGTATTCTTCTTCAAAAATCGAAAAGCTTGCAGAAAAAGCAAAAGATAAAGCTAAAAAAGAAAAAAGATTTGTTTCACAGGAAGATTTATTAAAAATAGCAAATAAAACCAATCCAAATATTGATAGTGATGATATAGAAAGCTTCAAAGAGGATTTTGAATTTATAACTAATATGACTTATGAAGAATATCTTGAAGAAAAAGAAGAAAATAAACAACAAGAAAATACAGAGGAATAAATTTGTCCACACCTGTTTATAAAGACTTTTATAGACACTTGGCATCAGTTGATAAAACGAATTATCAACTGCCTGCTGCTGCGAAAAAAAAGCAAAAATATATTATGCCACTAACTCTTGCAGGAACAGCAGTAGGTATTATTCAACCTTCTTTAAAAGTCAGTAAAAACATAAACATGCAATACGCTGTTTTTGCAAAAGAAAAGCTAAAACAATTAATGACAGCAGAATTTGACCAAGCACACAAGCATCAATGCATACCAAGATTCAACAAAAACCCGATTACACATATAAAACAAATCCAAAACAGCATAAAAAATTATGATGAAGATATCTTCAGTTATCAGGAAAGTCTTTCTAAGTCAAAAAATAACATTGAACTTGAAAAAGCAATTATAAATACTCAAAAGAAAAAACTCCAACTTCAACAGTTTCTGGCTGAGTATAAATATATTTTTGAGGATATAAACTTGCAATTTAAAGCAAAAATGAATGAAAGATTTATGAAAAAAACTATTAGCGGAATTTTAATTTGGTCTACAATTGGTACTCTTGCCGGAATTGTATTAGATAAAATAAAAGAAAAAGGCTCAACTACAAAATGAAAATCTGTTCAGTACAAAATACAATAAGACAATATCAACCTTCTTTGTCATTTAAAGGAAAAACCATAAATGGTCACTATTATACCGATCAAGAATACGTTGATGCGCTAAAATATAAATCATACGGACATGTCGATTATTCATACTTTGTTGACAGATATGGTTTTTTTGAATATGTCTTTACAAAAAATCCAGAAAGACACGCTAATGAAGTAAACAAGTGTATTAATGATATTAAAGAAGAGGAAAAACAAAAAAATGCTATAAGAGAAGAAAAATTAAGAGCAATAGAAAAAGAAAAACAAGAATTATCAAAAAAAATAGAAGATATTGAAAAAAAAGAAAAAGAAAGAAAAAAAATCATAGAAAAATATGCCAACATTGATAAAAATACAGAACTATTATCGTGCGGTTTGTCGCAAGAGAACATAGAACAACTATCTGAAGAACTTTTCCAGCCTTATGGAGAAAGTGTTGCGAATGAGGAGCAATACCCTAATACGCCTAATGGCTTACTTATACAAGGTGACGATTCAGCACAGAACGAAAAAGCTGCAAAAGCTATTGCCCGTCAAATACAACAGGAAAACACAATATCAAATGTACAACAAATAAATTTTGATGGAAATATTGAAAAATTCCAAAATGATTTAAAAAGAATAAAAACAATTGCAAGTCAAAATTACTCTCAAAAGAAAGAAATGACTGTAATATATATACCTGATTTTGATAAAATTGCACTAAAGCCTAACAAAGCTGATTACAGACCCGAATTAAACAGTTTTTTAAAAGTTTATATGTTAAATTGTGCAAAAAACGGATGCATTTTATTGGCAACAGCCAAAGATGAAGAAAAAATAGAATCTCCGTTTTTGATAAATAATAAACGATTCGGTATCATTGTAAATTTAGAAAATGAGGATTAAGATGAGAATTACCCTAAATTTAAGCCATGAAAATACCAAGGCAATAAAGAAAAAAAGCTCACTTAATTTACAACAAGTAAAAACAGTACCAATAAATTATGTTAATACAAACAAGGTTACATTGAGCAGTTTTATATTTCCTGCAACAAAAATATCTTTTGGGCAAAATCAATTTCAACCTGATGAAGATAATGCTCTTTTTAATGAAGAAGATGCAACCAGCTTTAGCATAAAACTCTTTAACAACATAAACAAATTTTTGTCACAATATAAAAACAAAACGCCTGAATCTGAATCATTATACCTGTTAAATCAGGATAAAAAAGACAAAGCAATTTCAACAAAAAATATAACAATAATGAATAATGCTTCTGCAAAACAAGTAAATGCAGAACTTGTAGATATGTTTAACTTTGCATCGGCAAATAAAATTCAAACAAATATGAATACATATCTTTTTGATAATTCTACTGCTGATGAAATAAAAGCAAAGAAAATTTATCTTTCAGACAAAGCTTTTTCTTCAAAAAACGAAGCAGAGACAGTCTGGATTAAAGACAACGCAACAGCTGAAAACATTACAGCTAATAATGTTTATCAAAGGAATAACTCTAAAACTAATACAATTTTCACAAAAAACTTTTTTGCAGCAGACAATATTAACTGTGAAAATTTAACAGCCAACAACATTTTGCTTAAAAACTCTGCTAATGTTCAAAATGCAATTATAGAAGACGGAGAAGTTGTGCTGTATAACGATGCAAAAATTAATAATTTAAATACCCAAAATTCCAAAATAATATTAAACCAAAATACATCTATTCAAAACATTACATCTGAAGATAATCTTACAATTACAGGCAACGGAACTATCGGTGACGTAGTTATAAAGGGCTCTCATTTATTTCTAAACGGACCGATAAGGATAAACGGAAAAATTAGATTTGCAACTCCTGACGGAGTAGTAATAGCTCAAAGGGGCAAACAAAATATATTTCCTAAAATTGATTCATCAATGGTAGAAAGCGGGATACTCCAATTTTTAATCAGTGATAAAAATAATGTATATTTAGGAAACCCTGGAGATGTTTTTGCGTCAGGTTTAAGCATTCTGGGCAATAACATAGCAGAAGAAAAGAATAAAGAACAAATTCCAGTCTATTCAAAAGACAGCACTATAATCTCAGAGATTAACAATAATCCCGAAATAAAAAGTCTTTATGTGGATTTTTATAAAGACAATCTGCAGTTATTATCAAATGATAACAAAGCAAAAGTTTTCTCTTTGTTCTGGACAAAAAATGCAAAACTGGGAGAAAAAAAGCTTGCAGACATATGGATGGAAATATTGGACAAACAACCAGAATCAATACCAGATACACAAAAAACTTATAAAATAAACAATCTTACTGATGGTGAAAGAAAACTTTTATTAGAAAAAACGACCCTTTACTGGTTCAAAAACATTTTGCCTCAAATAATAAAAGAACAAAATTTTAATGATTTTGATTGTTACAAACAAAATTTGGATACAATTGAAAAATTGTTAGATAATTTAGAGCAAAATAAAGAAAATATCCCAAAGATCTTGAGCGATAACAAAATTTTGTATGAAAAACTCAATTCACTACAACTTGATAACCAATCTCTTTTTGACTTTTGGTTAAAAAACGATAATCCAAAATTTACTCAGGATATAAAAACAGAAAGATTAAAAAAACAGCATTTGAATGAACTTCTGGCAAGTAAACACAGACGCAAAAAAATTATTAATATAACTCAAGACGAACTAAAAAATCAAAAGAACTTTATAAAATCTTATGAATTTGCCTGTGATGATTTGATTAAAAACGAACCTGAACTTGATAAATTACAGCAAAAATTGCTTGAAAAGTACAAAAACAGCAAAGTGTTCTACCAAATTATTTCAGAAACATCAAATAAAACAAATGATACAAAAAAAATAGAAATTGAAATAATAAAAATCTTGCAATCTTTAACTAATGAATACAGACAATTATCTATTGATGCAAGAAAAAACATAT
Source organism: Candidatus Gastranaerophilales bacterium (assembly GCA_944326545.1). Lineage (GTDB taxonomy): Bacteria > Cyanobacteriota > Vampirovibrionia > Gastranaerophilales > Gastranaerophilaceae > Limenecus. Next base: position 200,046 of record CALVEH010000003.1, read on the forward strand.
TCGACAAGACCTTGAATGTAGCACATGTAATAACTGCAAAACCTAATACAGAGTTAGACAACTACGTAAACTTTGTATTCACAGCTCTATCACAAAATGTCCACACAATGCCAAAAAAAGATCTGTTTGATTTTATAAATGATACCAATGCATTCAAAAACTTTGTAAGCAAAAATTCTGCATATTTTAGTGACTATTGGCTGGATATGGTAAAAAACGCATATCGGTTTTATGACACAAAAATGCTTGATATGATTACAAAAAACAATCTTAAATTGTTATATTCAAATGAACAAAATAAAAAAAATGCCTCAAATAAAATTGTAAAATTTATAAACACTCTACAAAAAAATTCAGCTGATACAATAGAACAAAAAGAATTTATATCTCGTTTTAAAGATAATATCAATTTTGAAAAATTGATGAATAATACTGGCATAGAACAGAAAAAAGCACTAACTGAATTGTTAATGACAGAAGTTATAAACGAAAACTTATATCTAAATCGTCTTAACTCTTACCCACAAAGTATTACAACGGATTCAGTAAAAGAAAACTTGGATTTAACTGACAAATACCTTGTTCTGATAGACAAAGACTATTCAGACATGTCTATTCAAGAAAAATACAAAACTATTTCAAAAGTACCTGATGAAGAATTCAGATTAATGAACAGATTAATTTTTAATGATTGGAAAAAACACGAACTTCAAAATCTTTTAAATAATAAGTTTGTATTAATGCAGCTTGAATATAATGCAAATGCCCAAAGTAAAAATATAAAAGATAATTTAGAAACAATAAATAGCAACCTTAACAATATAAGAATAAATATTGCAGGTCAAAATTATACTTTACAGGAAATGGCCGCAAACCTAGATACTCTTGTTAATATAAGTCAAAAATCTTTTAAGGAACTATATTTCATAGGTGAAAATATTGAGGCTATAAACAGTAATACACAGAGCATAAAAGCAAACACAAGAGCAGTTTTGTATGCAACCATGCAAAACTCAAAATTTAGAGATCCTGAATTGTCTAAAACAATTGAAGAACTGCTTCCTGTTGTAGAAAGAGGTTCTTTTTCTGACTTTTTATCAGAGGTTGAAAAAAAATACCAAAAAATAAAAGATGAAAAAAAGAAAAAAGAACTGAAACAAATTGCAAATCTTGCAATGCTTGCAGCATCCGCTTCCTGTATTGGATATATTGATCCATCATTTATAACAGGTTTTTTAGGCGGTGGAGACATTATCACTCATGCAATTTCAGCAATAAAACCAATAGCAGACACACTAAAACATGTCGCTATTTTCAAAGCTGCAACAACAGGAATGAAATAAAAATTTTAACTAACACAAAGCAAACATAGAGTTATTTAAGAAAGCTACCTCAGGCTTTTCTATATCAAGATATCCTAAATTTACAGAAGTTTGCTTCAGGTCTGTAAGCATATTTGTGTTGTCTTTAATATATATTTTTAAATCATCGCTAAATTTTGATTTGAAAAATTTATTTATATTATTGATACAGTCAAAAACATTTGTATTGGCTTGAAAAAGTAAAACATCAGGCATCATTACAGGTCTGTAATAAGGTGACGAAACAGTTGCTATTGAATTTTGTTTTTTTTGTTCAAGTGTAGATACTATTGTAGTCAGTTTTTTAAAATCGTGCGGGGTATTGAAATATTTACTTTCTGCCAATTCTCTAAATGCAGGAGTTTTGATATATTTTTGTACATAATACGCCTGATTTGATCCATCTAGACAATCTTGAACCGCTACCAATTTTGCGTATTCCTTTTGTTGAAGTAAATTTGTCTCGGTTCTCTCATTATAAGAACCAATATTTAAACTTTTAAGCAAGTTATCAATCGGATTTGGCAATTGCTGTACAGGTGTCATTATATAATTAGTTTTAAATTTATGCATTTGAATTGTTTGTGTCAGCATATTAACCTCCTGCTATATTATACCAGGCATTGTTAACAAGATCAGCCAATTTTTTATCATGTTTCCCTTCCTGATAAAAAGGATTTTGTGTAACTTTCAGCGTGTCAGGATCTAAAACATCTATAACCTCTTTTGTTATAGTTTCTGCAATAAGTTCAAATGGATTTCCTCCTTGTATGGAACCAGAGCGTAGTCTTCTGCCTGCAGCATATTCACTGATCTCTTTTTTTATTATTTCCCTTTGTTGCGGAGTATATCTTGAAGATTGCATTTGTTTTAGGTGTTCTATTCCTGAAACATAAGGATTAGGGTCATAATATGCCCCATTAAACGTATTGTATCTTTGCAATGTTTTGGTGCATGTTCCGTCATATCCAAATACTTTATATAACAAATCGTTATGAATATTGTGAACCCATTCATGCATTATTGTATGAAGAAAATGATTTGTTGAATTAAATCCTGAACGATGTTGAGACTCGGCCAGTACATCCATTTCTGCCAAAGTTTTCATTTTTTCATTATTGTAAAATATAGATCTGGATTCATATATACCTTTGCCTGAAATAATTCTTTCTGAATCTGGCAAGCAAAAACCGAGACAACCTGTATTATTATAATCAATCAAGTCCCAATCGTGGTACACTGTCAAACTTGGAGGCTTTGCTCCAAAAGGTAATTTGTATTTAGTAGTTAATGTTTCAAAAATATCATTAACAATACCGCAACAATATGCAATGGCTCGGTTGTTTTTAAAATCTGCATTAACGCCTTGTTTTTGAAACAATTTCTCTATACTTGCAGCAGAGTACTGTGCTGCTTGAATTTTTATTGTTTGTGTCAGACCAGCTTTAAATGAAATTCTTTGCGGATTATTTTTTATTTTCACTTTAATTCCTCTGATATTTTAAGTTGAAAAAAAATAATTTTTGCGGATATTTTGTATTAATTTTAACAATTGTTAAAATTAATACAATAAAATAACAAATTTAAAAAATTTTAAATATTATACAAGTAGTATTAGAAGAGAGGCGGAATATGATAAAAGCAATTTCTTTGGTAACGAATTATGGATTAACTAAAACGACATCAAAAAAAACTATTCAGCACAAATCAAATTATCAACAATCACAGATTTCTTTTTCCGGAATAATGGATAACCCTGAAGCAAAACGAGTTACAGATGCAAACGGAAATACATACATAATTGAGTCTGGAGGCACTCTTGTAATACATAATAGTGACAAAGAAAACAAAAGAGGAGTTCAAAATACACTAACAGGTGCAGGTGTTGGGGCAGCTGGTACTTCCGTAGTTAACAAAAAAGTAAACCAGAATAATACTCACGGGCAAGCCACAGACCAAGATGACAAAACACCTCACGAATATACCAAAAATGAAACAGATAAATTTGACGATATTAAAAATACTGATTCTTCAGATGATATAAAAGATGAGTCAGATTATGATCTTGATACAGACTATGATGATGACGATGATGATTCTATTTTTGACGATTCACATCCGATTTATGAATTCTAAACCTTACCTTTTAAAATTATTTACTAAAAAATTTAAAACATCACAAAAATCTTGAAATAGCTAAAAAAGCAAATGAAACATTGAAAAATATTTTTAACAAATAACAAAATTACGGCAATTCAGAATAGGAACAATGATAAAAACCTTGTTCCTGTTCTTTTTTTATCTGTACAAAGTATATAAAGCAGATCACTTACAAGCTTTTTAAGTTCTTCTTGCCTTTCATAGTCAACTTTTTGTGCTTTATTTGTGTTTTTTATTTCTTTGATAGAGAATGACTTTTTTTTGACTTTTTAGGATTTTTTATTAATTAAAGCAAAACTCTCTTTTAGTTAATAAAAAGAGTTATTTCCTATAACATAGATGTAATTGGTATTTTGGCTTAATAGCCAGAGGTTATCTTTCGCTTACTTGAGAAAAAGGATGTTACAAATTTATGTCTAAAAAAAAGAAAATACAAATAAGAGTATTTAGAACATTTTTACATATTCACAATCAAGTAAAAATATATTATTAGGCATATTAGGTCTAATTATGTACCCTATATTTTAAAATTTGAATATTTATTAGAGTAGTCATTAAATTAAGTGTGTCAGATTGCTAAGAACACTTTGAAAACAGCTGATATAATTGCAAGACAGTGAAATACATACACGTATGCAATATACTAAAATGGGAAAATCTTTGGGCATTTTTCGTTTGTCGTATATCGAAATTTTACAAATAACCACGTGGTTTTTACTTTTTATATGTGTATATATTGCTATTAGAATATGCTTTAGCTATTTTAAGTTAATCTAATCCAAGTAAATTAAGAGATTTCTGCTACTTCATTATCTTGGATTATTTTTACGTAACAAAAGAACCCTTTTTATAGTACTTAATTATACTAATAATAAAAGATTTGCTTTTGTATGCTTATGATTGGCATAATTGATAAATAAATTTATATTTGTGATTACGATTAGAATTTTTAAGAAGAAGTATTATTTACTGATTTTATAAATAAATCAGTAGGAGTTTCTATATTTCCAAATTTTTCAAGAATTTCTATAATTTTATTTTTTACATCATCAAATGTTATTGTTGATAAATCATTCGAAAACTCATATTTTACACAAACTGCAGGATAAATATAAACTTTCTTCCCCTTATATTCTTTTAAATTTTTGATTACTATATTGTAACTATCTTTAAAGTTTTTCTTTAAAAAATCCAATAATTCCTTGTTATCACGAATATTTTTTACATCATGTGCTTTCCATAGTTGTTTATATATTGTTGAACAATCTTTAATAAAGGAACAGTTATTTGTTACAACAGCAAAGTTACATATAGTTGGATAACCTGCTCCATTTTTTATATAAGGAGTAAAGCAAAAGCTATAACCTTTTTTTGTTAACTCATCCCAAAATTCTGATTTATTAAAATTTTCATTCTCGAACCAATTTGATTTTGCTTTTGTTATCCCCATGTAAAGTTGTATATTTAGTTTTTTGTTTACCATAGGAAAGTCTAGTTCAGTAAAAAAAAGATTAGAGTATTTGCTTTGTAAATCTATCGCACAAGCCCAATTATAGCCTTTAATTTTAATATATTCTTGGTTAACAATTTTCTCTAAAATATTCTCTTTAACAAAATTATTAAAACTGTTTTTTAAAATTTTGTGGTATTCCATTAAATGATAAACAGCTTCTTTTTCATCTTCCTTTAATTCTTCAATATCTAAATTCCACATTTTATCAATGAATTCGGGATTGTTTTCATAAAATGTTTTTATATTATCATCTATTTTATTATATTTTTTATCCAAAATTTCTACATATTGATTTAATAGAATAGAGCTTATTTCTAAACTATTTTTCTTTTCCAATATTTTTTTTAAAATATCTAAAATATCGTTATATGAAACAAAGTTGTATCCGCTATATCTTCCTTCTGTAGAATCAAAGCCAGATGGTTTGGATAAATCTAAAAAAACTAAATATTTATGCTTTTTAGATTTGTATTTATCTTCAATAAATCGTTTATAATCTTGACATTGATTATCATGTTCAAATGATCCATATTTGTTTTCTATTACACATACAAAATCCTCTCCAGTAAGCAAAATATCTATTCTACCAACTCTTTTTTTATGATTTTTTATTATTTCTATTTTTACTTCAGATTCAATTTCAATATTTTTATTAAAAAATTCTAATGGAAGTTCAATTTTCGCCTTATCTAAAAATTTTTTTAAAAACTCAGTACCAATATTATGAGATGCATTTTTATCAAAAAGCCAAGTTAAAAAATTAGAATGCCTAATTTCATAATTATCAACACGTAATATTTTAAAAATATTACAATCTTTTTTTCTTTTTTCTTCAAGTTCCTCAACTAATTTTTCAAAGTTATCATTTTGTGTCATAAGATCTACTCGTATTCATTAACATGTCTTCTAATTTTCTAAGTATTTTATTCATCTTATAATTTGAATTTATTATATTATAAAAAGAGAGCATTAGTTATGGTGTTCGAATGATAAGAATACCTTAAAAGCTCTTGATATAACTAAAATATAGAGCAATACTGTAAATACATAGGATGATAAAATGGGGAAATTTTTGGACATTATTTCGACTCTCGTTTTATCCACCAATAAATATGAGAGACCTAAAAAGGTCTCTTTTTTTATGCCAAGATCCCTGCTGTTTGCGCGTTTTACCAAACATCAGAGAATCTCTTGTTTCGATTTTTCAAAGATTTTTCATAAACTTAATCAAAATTCTCTTTTGGCTAATAAAAAAGGTCCTTTTTGTGTTTTAAACTCATATTTTATGCTAGTATTTCAGTATGGGCAATGTAATTATAGATTTATTTAGAACTGACAAACAAGCATTAGCGTTGTTTATTCAAGCTGCTGCTACTATAATGATAGGTTTGCTGGCCTGGACAGCCGCTAATGGGCAGAATAGAATTGCTGAAAAATCCGAGAGAAAAGAATTATTTAAATTGCGATATAAAAATCTTTATCAAGAAGCTAATTTAATGTTTGCAAATTGCAATGAATTAGTATGTGAATATAGTGATATAATTCATTCACAATCAAAAAAAGCTAAGAAAAAAAATAAATCAACTATTCAACATATTCAATCTAGGTATTTTGAAATAAATGAAGAATTTAACAAAAAAATGCAATTTAATCAGTTTTTAATTAAACCAAAAGATTTTGATAAATTAGAAACATTTTGCGAAGAGTATCTGATTGAAGTAAAAAAATATCTCTGGGATGAAACAGATAATCAGATTTGTAAAAATTATGAGGTTGCAATAAGATATAGCGAGCATCGTAATGTTATCCAAAAAATTTTAAGACCTTATTTGTTGCATGAGAATGAAAATTTCTTATCATTTTATAGTTATAAAATTTTTAAATATTTAAAAAATCATATTCATTTATTTTTATTAGATTATTTCCCAACTTTTTTTGAAATATTTGGAACCATTTTACTTGCAATAATGCTTTTGGGCGGTCTTGCATTTGGACTTTTAGAACTTTTAAAAGAAGTTTTAAAAGCTCCTATTTCAATAAAAAATAAGAAATTTAATATGAAGTTAAAAATGAAATCAAAATATTTACAACGTAATAGACCATGGCCTATCTAAATATTACATTTTTATTTATCTTATACATACTCATCTGCCGTCTCAATAAGTTTCTTCACATTTAACTCAGGATCTTGAGTTCCGTTCATTATGCTTTCTATAATTTCAGGTGGGAGAAATCTTAGTTTTCGTAATCTTTTATTGTTTCCATTTCTTGCTTCTTTGGGCAAGCGTCTTTCGGCACCGAGTTTGTTGTACCAAAAACTTTTTACAACAGCTTGAATAAGCTTGATGTCATAATTGGCTTTATCAGGAATGATTATTTTATTTTGTCTTTGCGGTGTTACAGATATTTGTACATTTTGTTCTCTTGATATACTAAACTCATCTTCAGGGGAATATTTAAAACTAGCATTAAACGCTATTGTCGCGAAATGCTGAATTATATAATTTATATCATAGCTTATAGTGATTGAGTTCAACTTCAAATCAACGCTTTTGACTACAGTTCGGATAAATACTTTGTCAGGATTATAGTCTTGTATTTCTTTGAGTATTAGATTTTGTTGTTCTATGGAGTAATTTTCTAAATATTTTTGAATAAATAGAGTGTCTGCTAATAACTTATCTAGGTCATCTTTTACATACTGTTCTATTTCGCCTGCTGAAATTTTAGTTATTTCCCCACGTTCATATTTGCTAGGGTCTTTTAATGCAGGGCTTATGTAATATCTGTATAGCTTGTTGCTGCTTTTGCTATAACTTGGACACATTTTATTCCCTTTGTCATCACGCAGTAATCCGGCTAAAAGAGTTCCTGTTTTTGCGTTTGTTGAGTGTTTTCTGGCAACAGCATTTAATTGCAATAAATTTTGAGCATCATTAAACAATTCTTCTGAAACAAGTGGCGTATGTTGTGCCTCATAGACTTTGTTTTTATATGTAATTTTACCTAAATATACCTTGTTACCTAGTATGCAATATAAATTTGCTTTAGAGATGGGTTTACCTGCTCTTGAAAGAATGTTCTTTGATTTTAAAATCAGTATAAGATTGCTAACATTTTTAACTTTTAAATATTCTTCAAAAATAATAGGGATATTATCACAGAATGGTTCTTCGGGGTGTAGCATATGTTGTTTATTTTTAACGTATCCGTAAGGCGGAGCTCCGCATAACCAGAGCCCTTTTTGTCTTGAGGCTTCAAATTTGTCTCTTATTCTTTCGCCTGTAACTTCTCTTTCGAACTGCGCAAATGATAAAAGAATGTTTAATGTGAGCCTGCCCATTGATGTAGTTGTGTTGAAATGCTGAGTAATAGATACAAATGACGCGTTATGCTTTTCAAAAACTTCAATAATTTTTGAAAAATCCATTAATGAACGAGTGAGCCTATCAACCTTGTAAACAACGACTATATCTATTTCATCATTTTCTATATCTTGAAGTAACTGCTTAAATGCAGGTCTATCCATTGTTCCACCTGAGTAACCTCCATCGTCATATCGGTTCTTTGATAGAACCCAACCTTCGTGCTTTTGTGATTTTATGTATGACTCACAAGCCTCTCTTTGTGCATCAAGTGAATTGAAATCTTGTTCTAGTCCTTCTTCTGTCGATTTTCTGGTATAAATTGCACATCTGATTTGTTTTTTCATTAGGCTACTCCCAAAAATTTCTTACCATTCCATCGGATCCCTGTAATCTTATTTGCAATTGCAGAAAGGCTCTTGTATTTTTCACCATTAAATTCGTAACCGTCATTTAAAACGATTACTGTGTAACGCTTGCCTTTAAACTCTCTGACTAATTTTGTGCCATCGGCAATTGAGAGAACATTTGATTCTTTCTCTACTTTTTGTGTTTTGTCGTATTGTTCAACGAGTTTGTTAATTTTGCGCATAACATCTCGAGAAAGTGGGCGATATTTTTGTTCTCATTCCTTAATTCTTTTTTCAAAACTGTTTAATGCCATACAGGTACCTCTTTTTACGTTAAGGTACTTGTATATATCGCTCTGTATCGACTAAAAATCAAGTGTTTAAAATCTTATTTATAACTGCCGACTTTCCTACCATATTTGTCGTATTCAGTTATTCTTCCTGATGAATCTTTTTTGAATGAGCCTACTTTTTGACCGTATTTGTCGTACTTGTTGTATCCGATTGAGGTCTTTTTGTATGAGCCTGTTTTAGATCCATACTTGTCATAAGCATTGTAGCCTGAAGATGTTTGCTTATAAGGACCAGCCTTTTGACCATAACGGTCGTAAGAATTAACTGCAAAAGCTACATTTGCAAAAGATAATGTTAAACATAAAATTAAAAACTTTTTCATAATTGTTCCTCTTATAATAAATTATTCTATTATATCAAAATCATTGCTAAATCTTGAAATTTTTAATAATTTCAGAAATCATCTCTTTTTATTTACAAAAAAATTCAGTTACTATAGCTGCACTGAAGTAACATTAATTATTTATTTTTTTCAAGAGAAATTGAGATTTCACTCGTTTATATATAATAAAATACTCTAAGTTGTGGCCTAAACTTGTTTGAAATAATTACCAAACTGTTTGACTTTTGTATCTAGCATGTATTTAAAGTCATATTTAAAAACTATTTAAGAAGCTAATGTTACTTTCTGTAAATAAAAAACATTTATGCATTAAGAAATCTACATGATGTGCTTATTCAAGGACTAATGTTAGCAAATAGTTGATAATTCAAGTGCCCAATTAGCGTTTATTTTTATTTTAATCATTTTGTTATAATATAAAAAGTACAAAGGTATTTGTTATGATTATTAAGAAAAAATATGTGGAACACCATGTTGTTTTATAATATTACCATTTAGAAACATCCTTAAATAGTCTTTTCTAAAAAACAGAGTTTACAGAAGATTTTTCAAGATACAATCTTTCAATAAATCTGTTTCACAAATTGCACCATATAAAAAACTTATTAGTTTTAGCACGTAAAATCAATTAAATAAAGAATTCTAAAGAAAACTTCTAAATTATTTTGCAATTATATTAATTATTATCTTCAATTATAGGCAACCCAAGAGCTTCTGCGTGTTTTTCATCAATTTTTCTTATAAACGAAAATAATTGTTTTATTTCAGATGCCCCAACGCATAATTTAAAAGGTTCCAAAGCATCTAAATCATCTATTTCGTCAGTATGACAACTTGCATTTGCAATATTTTCTAAATATCTATATTTATTTGTAGAAGACTCTTTAAATACTTTTTCAAATTTTGCAAATAAAGTATCTTCATAGGGAGCTTGATATGATAAGAAAATTTCAAAAATTTTACGGATAGCAACACCTATTTCAATGTTATTTGTTGTAGCTTCATCTTCATATGCTTTTTTAAGTTCTTCAATTTTTGCTAAATACTCAGATTGAAACTTGATAAAATGATTTGTCGCATTAATTATGTATGAAGAATTTTCATCCTTTTTTATTTGATAAATATGAAAAGAATCTTTAACATCTTTATTTTTATGTTTTAATATGTCCCTTATTTTTTTAAAGAAGTAAAAATTGTGTGTTAATATGAATAGTTGTTTGAATTCGGTGGGTTTTCTAAATCTTTTACATAATAGTATTAATAAATTGTATAAATAATTTTGGTCTAGGCTTGAAACTGGGTCATCAATAACAATAATACTACGCTTTATGTCAAAGTCTTTATCTTTAAGTGTTGCCAGAAAATAACTAAATGCAATTACAGTTTTTTCACCTTCACTCAAGTGTCTTGCTTCTTGTCCATCTTCTCGTGTAATTTTGTAATTCTTCTCAGGTTCAACAAAATTAAATTTGAATTTTTTGCATGAAAAAATAGTTTCTATATAGGTTTCAATTTCTTCAATGGCTTCTTCTTGGTTTTCTAATTGATTATTTAAGATTTTCAGTTTATCTTTTATTTTATTTGATAAATCTTCTGCTTTAGAAACTTTTTCTCCATATTCTTCAATTTGTGCAGATAGCTTGTTTATATTTTCCTCTTCTTTTTGAATATGGTAATTTTCAACTTCAATAAAGGCGCTATTTTTTTTATTCTCTATAGAACTGATGTCAGCATTATTTTTATCAATTAAATTTGAAAAATTTATTATTTCGTTTTTCAAATTTTTAATTGGTTCATATTCGTACTCTTGAAAATTTGTATTTGAATAATCTAATTCTTTTTGTTTTAAATCATGCAATATTGATGACAGTCTGTCCTCATATAATTCTTTATATAATATTATACCCTCATCTTTAAGTCTTTTTGCTTGGCTCTTATATGTATCTAAAAATTCTAATTCAGATATATCGCCAAAAATACTCTTTAAAAAGTTTGTTTGCCTAGACTGTTCTAATTTATCTTCAATTAGAGCTTTAACCCTTTTAAATTGATTGTCAAATTTTTCAAACTCATCATCTTTTGCAATAATTGCATTTAATTCTTTAAGTTTTTCTTCCCAATTAGGAATAGGGCTATTACAAAAGAAGCATCTATTGTCATTGTTTTTTATATCAAAATTTTTTCCTACGGTTATCCAATCAATTATTTCTTGCTTTAAAGTTGAACCTTTTCTTGAAATTGATGTCTTTAAAATGTCATTTACGCTTGTTAATTCTTCTTCAGTTAATATTATATCTGTTTGGTTTCTGTATTTTATAGGTTCCATAACCTTTTGTTTATAAGTCTTTTTTGCAATTTCAAAATTCTCATCTGATACTAATTCAGTAGACTTATTATATGCAGATACAGCACTTTTAAATTGGACATTTTTGTACTTATTCGAATCAAGGCTTAATTCTTCTCTTATTTCTGCTGCTTTTTCTCTAAATATACTTTCATATTTAGTAGTTGCTTCTACTAACTTAGTCGAATATATATATTTATCCGTAAGTTCACCTTGAATATTCTTTTCATATAATTTATTCAAGTGTTCATTTAATCGAACTATTTTTTTTCGTAATTCTCTCCTACCTTTACCAAAATCAACTGAGATTGGAGAGATTTCATTTTCTTCAAATTTTAATTCTGTACTAATAAAATCAGAATTAAAAACTTTTATTTGATCGGTATAGTCTGCAAATGAACTTATAATAAAATTGTCATCTAACTCTATTTTAAAATCTTCTTGATAACCATCTGCCCTGAATTCAGAAGGAATTCCACAACCCTGCGATAAATATTTTAAAAATCTTGAAAATGTAGTTTTACCTGAACCATTATATGCAAAGAAAAGATTATATTTTGTAAAAGGTAATAAATCTTCTTTAGCTGCAAATGATTTAAATGAACCAAAATTATTTAAATTAAGTATTCTTTTCACAATATTACTCCTTATAAGCTAATAATATCACAGAAAAATTTATCATTTCATATCTTCAGGATACATAAGCCATAAGGTAATCCCGCTTTTAACGGCAACGGTTTTGACTCTGTTTATGTATTTTTCACTTTTTTCAAGATTTTCTACAATTAAAACAATGCCGGGTTTCTTTTTTAGCACTTCTCCATAGTAAAGTGCTTGTCCAATAGATTCTGCCCACTTTGGTGCAAAGTCAAATTCTATTGCATATGTGTTGGTAACACAATCCACTCTGGCCTTGTCTTGCAAAACTACTTCCATTGTTCCACAGTGTGCATCACACCAAACTTTTTGATAATCTTTTTCAAAATAAAGATGGCTTTTTGATGTTTGAGCAAAAGCACAAGTAGAAGATATTAATAATGTCAGTAATAATGTGTAAAACCTCATGTAATCTATTTTAGCATCTAATTGGCATATAAAAATATTAAAAAATAATTAATTTTTGAATATTTAATAAAATTTCAAATAATAATATAGTTGGTGTTACACACCTCCTGACAAGGTATAATTTAAGAATTGTGCCTACTGCAGGGAGTAGCAAAAGCGAAGCAGTAGCACCGCTGTATCCGTATTAATTTTAAATATTTGTTTTTCGTCAGACTCAATTTTGAGTCTGTTTTTTGTTGGAAAACAATGGAAAGGACTATTTATGCAATACTTAAACAAACTACTTTTGTGTGTTGAAAAAGATTCAACTATCTTTAAGAACCAAGATTTGAATTTTATTGTAGGACTCACTAATACTCAAATCAAAGACCTTAAAAAACACGCAATTACAAATGAGCTGATTAAAGAAGAAAAAAAAGAATACTTTTTAACCGAAAAAGCTCGAAATTATTTGAAAAATAACCCATTTGAATCTTGGTGTAGTGATGAATTTCCTAAACGACCTGAAATTAATCTTGAGTATTTAAAACTTGATAAAATGCCACCGACCTTGACTAAAGCAATAAGATGTCTTGCAAGACACTTGCTTGAGGGTGAGGAGTTAAAACAAAACTCGACAGAAGCGTATTTAGTAAAAGAGCTATTGTCTGACGATTCTAGTTGCAAAGAAATAAAAAACGAAATTGAAGAATATATCTTGCAAGGCAAAAAAGTTAAATTAACAGACCTGTTTGATAAGTTTATGTCTTATGGCCTGACAAAATCTATCGTGGCTGTTTTGTTACTTGATGTATTAGCAAAAAACAAAGATATTCTTGCAATTTATGAAAAATTACAGTTCCAATTAAAACTCAATCAGCTTATGTTTGATAGGATGATATTCTGCCCACAGAACTTCGAAATTCAAAAGACAATAATGGAATACTTGCCTATACTTGAAGATATTTCTCTCGTTTTATCAGATAAGCCGACTAAAAATATTTTAGATATTACGAAAGCTCTTATATATTTTATTAGAGACTTAGAAAAATATACTCTAAACACAGAAAGACTTTCTAAAAAGACGCTGAGATTTCGTAATGTAATAATGAACGCTAAAGACCCGATAAGCCTTTTTAATAGAGATATTCCAAAGGTTCTGACAGGTAAAATGCTTTCTGACTGCGATAGTGAATTTTTGCAAAATTACATAAATTCTATTGATGAACTTAAAAACGCAACTAAAAATATGGTGACAGAAATCAATAACTTCTTTTTTGAAAGCTTTAAAAGCAAAAACAGACAAGAGCTTACCTGTCGTTTTGAAGCAATAAAGGAATACATTGGCGAAAAAGAGCTAAAAATCTTGTTTAATAATGTTGTAGAAAAAGAAGCTGATGATATCTTGTGGATTAATAGAATTGCTACGTTCATTAATAAATCAAGAGTGCCAAAAGATTGGTCTGATGAAGATGTTGCTGATTTTAAGGTTAAAGTAAAAGACTTAGCTTTGAGATTCTACGCTTTAGAGGCTACTGTTGGAACTTCGAACCTTGGACAAAGCAAAAGTTTTGATAAGCTGATTAAGCAGATTTTATCACTGTCAAAAGCTGAACAAAACGTGATTTTAAGAAAAGTTGTTAACGGTTAATTATTGTTAAAGGAGATTTGAAGAGATGGAAAATAAAAAAGAATATCATATATTGAGCTTGAGCGGTGGGAAAGATTCCACCGCTTTAGCATTTTTTATGAAAGAAAATATGCCTGAAATCTTTGAAAAACTCGAGCTGGTTTTTTGTGACACAGAATGTGATCTTCCTGAAACGTACGACTATCTTAATAAAATTGAAATTTTTCTTGGTAAAAAGATTAGAATAATAAGAGCTGAGAAAAATTTTGAGCACTTGATTCAGATATATAAAAATCTACCTGCGCCACATAGACGATGGTGTACTGTAGAAATGAAAACTAAGCCTTTTAGTAAATATCTCCATTCGATTCATGCAGCGGCAATAAAAAATTTGTATGTAGGTATTAGAGCAGACGAAGCTCATAGAGCAAAACCAGAAAACTTTCAAGGAAACGACATCAAGCAGCTATATCCGTTTATTGAATATAGTATTAATAAACAAGATGTTGAAGAAATTTTAAAGAAATCAGGAATAGGACTACCAGCTTATTATTCTTGGAGTGGTCGTTCCGGTTGCTATTTCTGCTTTTACCAACCGAAAATAAGTTGGCTTCGACTACATGAAAAGCATCCAGACCTATTTAAAAAGGCTATGGAATATGAAATAGATGATGGAGTAAATAAAATTGGTTGGAATATGGATATGCTTTTAAGGGAACTTATTTTGCCTCAAAATATTGAAAAAATTAAAACAAGTTACCTGAAAAATAACGACAAGAAACAAAATAAAAAAGAGTGTCATTGCAATCTTATACAGTGTTATTCTGACCGTCTTAGTCGATAAGCTTTAGAATAGTCAAACCCTGCACAATCAGGATCTTGAGCATCATATTTCCAATCGTGATCATTGTCTAATCCATCATTGCAAGAATTTCCTGAATCTGGGCTTTCTGCTTTTGGTGTGCCTGTCAACCATTTATTAGGAATATCATTCCATAATGTTTCAAAAATTTCTCTTGCTTGTGCGGCGTGTTTGTTACTCTCTATAAAAACAATATTCTCATCATTCTTTTCTGATGCTGTTTTGGTTGCATTCATTGAACCTACGGTTACTAATTTATCATCAATAATAATTGTTTTCATATGCATTTTACCAGTCCAATTCTCAACTTTTAGGGGAATACCCATTTCTCTTATTTTTGTATGTTTAGAGTATTTTTCATTGGCAGCAGATGCACATGTAATAACTTTTACATCTACGCCCCTTTGTTTTGCCTTTGAAAGTGCTTCGATAACTCTATCGTGAGTTAGAAAAAACATTGACACATATGCATACTTTTCAGCAGAATCTATCTTATATACCAACTCATCGATAATATCAGGATTAGGACAAAAATATACAGACAAAATAGAACCATCATCCAATTTTACATTTTTGATATGATAAGGGACTTTTGCGTAATGAAATTTCCCTGCGTACATCTGTTTGGCTTCTTGAATATATGCATAAGTAATTTCAGGAGAAACAATTAAGACATTTAAGTTGCAATTTAATCCGCCCGTACCAGAAGAACTTAAATTTGTCGATCCTGTCCATACTCTGTTTTTACCAAGAGTAACAAATTTATTGTGCATTATATTACCATTGTAAGTTCCCCTTTCAGCATTCCGCCCTGCTGCTGTATCTTTAATAATTCTATCAGCAATAGCTCTATCTACTGCATAATCAGTTTTCCAACTTCCAAAATCTCTCATTGCATAAAATGTATCTTTATAAACACTTCTATTATAGATATCAACATCTGCAATACCAAAGATTTTGTTCTTACGCTTTTGCGCTTTTATAAATGCATTAACTATTTCAGGTTGTTCTGCTATACCATAAGTCGCAAGATAAATATCCTCACCTTTCAATTTATTCAATTCATCAATTAAAACCCTACCTGATATAGTTCTGGTTTTGTCTGATGGGAACATATTGTATTGAATTGGGCTGTTGAATAGCAATATTACACTTGTTTTTATTTTTTGTTTTTTATTTGCATCAATATTAGGAACTATTTCTACCGAATGCTTATAAGGAGTTTGGTATATGTCAAAATCTTCTTTAAGTTCCTGTCTAATAGCATTTTTTTCACTATCTTTGCATTCAAAACAGCAACAGGATGGTTTGTACTTTTTACTCCAAAAATTAGGTTGCTGAACTAATTCTGCTTTACTTGCCATCCAACCATATTTACAAGAAGTTTTGTGATACTTGCCTGTTTTTTTATTTAATACAACCAAATTGAGCCTGTGTGATTTTTTTGCACAGGCTTTTATTTTATCTATATTCTCGTAAGGCTTTAATTGGTCAGCAATATTTGATTGTTGGTAAACAGTTGCAAGACCAGCTTTCAAAACCTCTTGCTCATAGTTTTTACATTTGCCATTTTTGTTGCAGTCATAATAAATCGACATCAAATGTCTGTTATTTTTATCAAACTTTTCTTTTGCAGTATATTCTGCTTTTACGTATTTATTCAATAATTCTTTTTTAGCGAACTCTTTCCCGTAATACCCAAGCCCTAAAGCTTCATCTTGAGAGAGGTTATAGTTTTTAATTTGATAATCTAAAAAAGCACCTGTTTTAGTTTCAAACGTATCAATACCGTTGATTCTTACTTTTTCGTTTTGCTCGGCAATTCCGTTATCATTAAAATCAACATATACCGTATCGCCGTCTATAATTTTGATTACCTTATGAGAAAACGTTTGTGCATTTGAATGATTAAAACACAGTATAGTTGCAAATATTATAAAAATAACGATTTTGTTTTTCATCAGCATTATTATATATAAAAATCAAACTGCTTACTACGCTTTTAAAAGAGCTGTTCTTACGTGCCATTCCAAACTTGTTTTTAGAATTTCCCTTGATTTTAAAGGATTTTGAGTACATTAATCGCTCTTTTTTTGAGAAAAATCAAGCCACAAAAAAGGCCGTTCATTTAATATAAAGCAATTTTTTATAAAGTCTAAAAAAGCCTAAAAAATATTCATAATATTTTTCGGGGAGTATAAAACGTTTTCTTTATATTAAAAAAAGAGGAATTTTTTTGGTAGTAGTTAGGCCTCTTTTGGAGAATATCATGGAAAATACAAAACCCTCTCAAATTCAGATCTCAAGCAGAGTTGTACGTATGGTTGAGATTAGAATGCTTAAGCCTTATGCACAAAATCCACGTGTGCATAGCGTAAAACAAATTGAAAAAATCAAAAAAAGCATTCAGCAATTTGGCTTTACCGCACCAATTCTTGTTGACAACGAAATGAATATTGTTGCCGGTCACGCTCGGTATGAAGCGATGAAACAGCTAAACGCTGTTCAGATTCCGACAATACAGCTTGAAAATCTCACGCCTGAGCAAATAAAAGCATACCGGCTTGCCGATAACAGAATAGCAGAAGACAGTGAGTGGGACAAAAACCTTTTAAAAATCGAATTTAAAGAGCTGTTAGACCTAAACTTTGAGGTTATCGATACAGGTTTTGAAATACCTGAAATAGACAGTCTTACGTTTGAATTAATAAGTGATGAAAATAAAGAAGATGAAGACTCGGAAGTCTGCTCACTTTTGGATTCAATACCGCATCGGGTACAAAAGGGCGATGTATGGGCACTTGGAGAACACAAGCTTATTTGCTCGGATGCTTTGAATCAAGGTTCTTTCGATAGTTTGCTACAAGGAGAAAAAGCAGAAATTGTCATTACAGATCCGCCTTATAACGTAAAAATAAAAGGTCACGTATGCGGCAATGGAAAAATAAAGCATAAAGATTTTACAATGGCATCAGGTGAAATGACCGACAAAGAATTCTTTGAGTTTTCTAAAACCTTTATGACAAGGCTAATTGAAAACTCTACTGACGGAAGTTTGCACTATATCTTTATTGACTGGAGAGGCATAAAGACTTTTCTAAATGCAGGTGAACAATACAAAGCATTAAAAAATATTTGCGTTTGGGACAAAACGACTGGAGGAATGGGATCTCTTTACAGAAGCCAACACGAGTTTGTCTGTGTTTTTAAAAATGGCCAAAGTCCGCACATAAACAATATTCAGCTTGGCAGTAAAGGCAGATACCGGACAAACGTATGGTCTGTTAAAGGAATGAATGTACAAAACAAGCAAGCCAAGGAACTGTTCAAACTTCATCCGACTGTAAAACCCGTAGGACTTTTAAGTGATATTTTACTTGATGCGTCATCTCCGGGTGGCATTGTCTTAGATACATTTGGCGGAAGCGGTTCAACTTTAATAGCTTGTGAAAAAACAAAACGGAAAGCCAGAATCATAGAAATTGATGAAAGATACTGCGACGCCATATATATAGATGGGAAAAATTTACAGGAGAAAAAGCAAATTTGGTTGTGAAAGAAGGTGATAACAATGAAGAAAGATAATTACGATGTTGGTTACAAAAAACCTTCTAAAAACACTCAGTTTAAGCCAGGTCAATCAGGCAATCCTAAAGGTCGTCCTAAAAAAACGACTAACATGCACGAGGCAATAATCGACAATCTGGGTAAAAAAATAAAAATAAAAAATCCCAACGGAAAAGTGGAAAATGTGTATGTTTTTGTAGCACTTGCGCGTATGCTTATAAAATCAGCAATTGATGGTAATAAATTTGCAATACAATTTTTATTAGAAAAAGCATACTATTTGCAAATTATAGAGCCTATAGCAGAAAAAGAAGAACCTGAAGTCGACCAGGATAAAAAAGAAGAGCTTGAAAAATTCGTAAAAGAACTGTTGTACGAACGTACAGTAGGGAAAAACGAACCAAGTCAATCAAACGATTAGCCACGCATAATAGATGCAACCGACCTTAACCGACAACAAATAGTAACAAACGACCTAAAACAGATATAACAGACAAAACAGAATAAAAACGGAAACAGAGAGAGCAGGGGCAGTTTGTCCCTGCTATTTAAAATAATTTTGCACAACTAAAAATAACCGTCTTGACTTAGTGCTATAACAGAGCGTCAATACAACACAACGTCCGTTTTTGACATATTGATTTGCTAATTTAAAAAAGAAAGGATACACTATGAGCGGTTTTGATTTAATAAAGAATGAAATCTCTAATGTTTACGATTCTATAGAAAAAAGTTACTACAACAAAGGTAAAATAACGGGGCTTCATACAGGTTTTCATCATATAGACACCCTTTTATGTGGTCTACAAAAAAGCAATCTTGTTGTTATAAGCGGACGTCCATCTATGGGAAAAACTTCGTTTGCTCTCAACATAATTGAAAAAGCTGCCTCAAAATACCATACAACAGCGGCAATATTTTCATTCGAAATGTCAAAAGAAATACTAATAAAACGTTTGCTATGTTCTCAAACCAAAGTTAACAGCATAAAGCTGCGCTGTGGAGATTTAGAATACTATGACTGGAAAGTAATTGCTGAAACGCTGGACAAGTTATCAGATGCGCCTATATACATCAATGATTCAGTGAGCTTATCAGTTTTGGAATTATGTGAGGAGTGCAGAAAGTTAAAAAAAGAAATGCCTGCTTTGAGCTTAGTTTTAATTGACGGTTTTGAACAGGTAGCACAATATGCCCCAACAACGGATATAAAATTTTACTGTTCACCTGCTTACATTTTAAAAGAACTAGCAAAAGAACTTGATATCGTTATCATCTTGACGTGTCAATTATCTCGAGGCCTGGAACAAAGACGAGATAAACATCCAAGTCTTTCTGATATAAAAAATCCAATTCTTGAGCAAATTGCAGACGTTGTAATGTTGATTTATCGAGAAAGTTATTACTACAAAGATGAAGAAGTTGACAAAAACAAAGCTGAAATAATCGTAGCAAAGCACAGAAACGGACCAACTGGCTGTGTTGATTTGCACTTTGATGCATCACAAGCCAGATTTCAAGACATATCTACGAACAATAAAGCTTAAGCGGAATTATTTATAACTGCCGACTTTTCTGCCGTATTCATCATACCTTGTAACTCGGCCTGATGAATCTTTTTTGAAAGAGCCGACCTTTCTTCCATATCTGTCATACTGTGTAGTTACGCCGTTAGAATTTGTTTTGTAGCTACCTGTTTTTTGACCATACTTGTCATATGTGTTATATCCTGAAAACGTCTTTTTATAGCTTCCGGTCTTTTGACCGTATTTATCGTACTTGTTGTATCCGCTTGTTGTCTTTTTGTATGAGCCTGTTTTAGAGCCATACTTATCGTAAGAATTGTAGCCAGAAGTTGTTTGTCTGTATGAGCCAGTCTTTTGACCGTAACGGTCGTAAGAATTAACTGCAAAAGCTACATTTGCAAAAGATAATGTTAAACATAAAATTAAAAACTTTTTCACACAAAACTCCTTTTTATTTATTATAACGAATTTTATAATAAATTGTTTAGATATTTTTTTATTCTTGCATTTTCTGTTGCTAGGTATATTGTTTCATCGTTAATATATTCTGGGGATAATCTAGGTTCTTTTCTTCCTTTTGGGTTTGATTGTATAGTAACATACTTATTTGCTAAGTTTGGAAATATTTTAAAGTCTTTATTTGATGAATTCTTTTTAGATCCATGGTGAGGAATTTGCAAAATTTGAACATTATTCAAAACTGAGACATAGTGAGTCTGGAATTTTTCAAAAGCTTCTTTATGTTTAAAGTTAAAATCACCTGTATGCATCCAACCACAACTTTTAGAACCATCTGACGGGCCTGAATATAAACATAATGATGACACATTTAGTTTATTTTCCAATTCTTTTCTTAGCTGACTATTTATATTATCAAAATTTATGTCATATATGCTATTGTATCCACTTTGTTGAATACTTTCACGTAAGTCATTTGGTATGTTAAAACGATGATAAAATGGTTTTAATATCCACGAACAATAATGTACATCAAATCTAAAATTTTGATTATGACTAAATGTTTTAATTTCAGGATTACCATTATTAATGCTTTTTGCTTCTGGAATTGAATAGCCATAATTGTATTTCAAAGGCTTATTTGTATTTTCATAATCTAAGGACTTTGATTTATCTGGTTCATCTAGTTTATCTGTAACATATTGAATGTCAAAATAACCATCAAAATATAAATACGGATTTGTTAAAATAGCAGTATATCTTTTATCTAAAATATTTAACTTTAAAATTAAATCCTTTTCAGCTTCATCCATATATGGCATTACCAGAACAGGTGAAGAATCTAGCTTTAATCTACATTTTTCTAATTTTTGTTTTAAAAACTTTAACCCACTAATATGGTCTTTATGAACATGAGATATAAAAATATAAATATAGGTTAATGGAGATATTTCATTTGTAATCTTTAATATATTTATTAAATTGTTTATTGAGCTTTCTAAATATGTTTGTTGTATATTTCCACAATCATATATATAGGCAAAAGTTTTGGTTTTAGACTTTTGGGATTGTTGATATTTAATCAAACCTAAGAACAAACCTCCTTGTCCTACAGGAAAGATTATATTCTCTACTGGGAAATGTAATTCATTAAAAAGCAATAATAACCTCCTTTTATAAAAACATTTGTTGGAGTAAGCCTTTTTGTAACTATTGCCAGTGAAAGAGAAGTGTTTTTTCTTTTTATTATATCATTCATTTTTAATAGTATTTTATTATCTTCTCTTGCTCCTCTGAATAATGAAACTCTATTTTTAAAATTTTCTGCGATGTATTTTCTGTTCAGTTTGTCATCTTCAAATGCACTTTTAACCATTACTTATTAATGCCGTTCCCAAAATAGAATAACTAAAAAGATTATCTAATAATTTATTGGTTTGATATTATTTTTTAATATTAAATTAATGTTTTAAGCACAAAACGCTTTACAATTCATCATAATAAGAATTTTCATGCTAATATGGATATACAAGTGAGGGTTAGTTATGGCTTTAAAACTGGAAGTGCAGATTGATGGTAATAAAATTTATTCTCCATTAAGAGATAAATGGCTTGTGTTAACACCGGAAGAACAAGTTCGACAAAATTATATTTGTCGATTGGTAAATGTTTACGGATATAGCCTTGAACAAATGGACGAAGAATTAAAAGTTAATAATTCGCACAGAGGTCAGGGAAAAGCCAGAGCAGATATTGTTATTTGGAAATCTAAAGAAGACAAGCAAAAAAACAGAGCAGCTTTTATTGTAATCGAGTGTAAAGCCGAAACCGTTAAAATTCAACAGCAAGATTATTATCAAGGTGCAAATTATGCAGCATGGTCTGGTGCGAGTTTCTTTGTAACAACAAATGCTAAGGAAACTAAATTCTTTAGAGTTGATAAAGATTCTATGCCAAAAGATTTGGATGAAATTATTGATATTCCAAATGCTTCAATAATCAACGACCAAAAGAAGATTGATAAATTATTATCTCAAACAAAAGCTTTTTCTAGAGATGAATTTGCAAAACTGCTTTTTAAATGTCATTGCATTATTCGAAACAATGACAAACTTTCTCCAGAAGCAGCATTTGATGAAATAAGCAAAATCTTATTTATGAAAATAAGATATGAACGTAATCCGGATGAAGATGTATTATTCTCTTTAGAAAAATTTCAAAAAGATGAAAGACATTTTGAAAAAAATATTAAAAAGCACTTACCATTAGAAGCTCAAATACCTTACATGCAATATTTGTTTAAAGCAACAAAAGACGAGTTTGCAGACGATAAGTTATTTGAACCTTATGAAACAATTAAAATTAAGCAATATAGCTTTGAGCAAATTGTAAAAGAACTTGAAAAATATAATCTTTCAGCAACATTTGATGATGTAAAAGGTATAGCATTTGAACAATTTTTAGGAACAACTTTTAGAGGTGAATTAGGACAGTTCTTTACACCTCGTACAATAGTAGATTTTATGGTAGAAGTCCTTGACCCTCAAGAAGGTGAAACGATTTGCGATCCTACCTGTGGTTCTGGTGGCTTCTTAATTAAGGCTTTTGAATATGTTAGAGATAAAATCGAAAAAGATGTTGAACAATATAAAAAAGATTTAAAAGCTAAGCTTTTTAATGCAGAATATGAAAAATTGTCAGAAAAAGAACAACTTGAAGTTGATGAAAAATATAATGATTTTATTAAAAAACTATCAATTGATATAAGTGTACCGAACAAAGCTTATCATAAACAATCTGAAGCAGAGAAAAATAGAAGAATCTCTAGACTGTCATCAAACTGCATATATGGTACTGATGCAAACCCAAGAATGGCAAGAACATCAAAGATGAATATGATAATGCACGGGGATGGTCATGGCGGAGTTCATCACCACGATGGTTTAATCAACGTAAATGGAATTTTTGAAAATAGGTTTGATGTAATTCTTACAAACCCACCTTTTGGAGCAAGAGTTGAAAAAAATCAAACTTTAACCTCTACTGATATTGATATACCTATAAAATTAGATTTATCAAATAAAAATGATGAACAGATAAAGAAACAGATAAACTCAATAGACAATGATCAGTTAAAAACAAAATTATTGCATTATTATGAACGTTATGGAATTGAATATTTGCAAAAATTAAATCAATTGAATGACGATATTGATAAAAAACAAAAAGTTCTCGATAGGTTTAAATTAGGTAAAGTAAGTGGCTTGACTGAAGTTCTATTTATGGAAAGATGTTTAAATCTTTTAAAGCCTGGTGGCAGAATGGGAATTGTTCTTCCAGAAGGAGTTTTAAATAATTCCAATTTGCAAAAAGTTAGAGATTTCTTTGAATCAAGTGCCAAAATTCTTTTGATTACATCAATTCCACAAGATGTATTTATAGCTTCCGGTGCAACTATAAAACCAAGTTTACTCTTTTTTAAAAAGTTTACAGAAGAAGAAGAAAAG
Source organism: Candidatus Gastranaerophilales bacterium (assembly GCA_944326545.1). GTDB lineage: Bacteria > Cyanobacteriota > Vampirovibrionia > Gastranaerophilales > Gastranaerophilaceae > Limenecus. Next base: position 224,430 of record CALVEH010000003.1, read on the forward strand.
CAATACAATGATATTGTAAATCAAGTAAAAAAAGAAATTGATGATAAATATAAAATTGAGATATTGGAAATTGATAACCAACTTTCTAACGATAAAAAAGCTCATCAAAAAGCTTTAAAAGAAATAGAAAAACGAAAAGAACAAGAATTTGAAACAATAGGTCGAGAAAAAATTAAAGAACTTTTCGACTATCAAATCCCAATAGTTCAAGTTGAAAAAGCAGGCATAACAACGACTGGCGCAAAATGTGAAAATGAACTTGTTGATGTTGCCAATGAATTTAAAACATATCGTCAAGAAAATAATTTATGGCAAGATAACAAATTAGATGTTTCATACAAGCTTGTAAATAATAACTTGGTGCGAGTAATAAACGGTGAGGAACAAGTTATTGATGAATAATAATGCTTTTTCATATTTGAATTTTATTCACTTTTCACAGCTTAATCTTTGGGATTTTAAACGTTATATTTCAAAAGTTGTAAGCTCTAAATATCCTATAGTTAAGTTAGCAAATTTTATTAATGAAGAAAATAAAAAAATTAAGCCATTTGATTTTCCAGAAGAAAAATTTGAAATTCTTGGGGTAAATAATAAAAAGGGTTTGTTTGATGCTTATATAGAGGATGGTAACAAAATAAATCAGCCATATAAAATTGTTGAAAATGGGTTTCTTGCATACAATCCATACAGAATAAATGTTGGTTCAATAGGATTAAAAACAAAAGAACAAAAATATAAATACATAAGTCCTGCTTATGTTGTATTTAGCTGTAAAAAAGATTTATTACCTGAATTTTTGTACATTCTTTTTAGAACAGATAAATTTAATGAGCTAATAAGAGAAAATACAACAGGTTCTGTAAGACAAACATTGTCTTTTTCTTCTATGGGACAAATTCAAATACCTCTTCCCTCACTAGAAAAACAAAAAGAAATTGTAGATAGATACAATGCAAAAATAAAACTAGCAGAAGAACAAGAAAAAGAAGCCAAAAACCTTGAGCAAGAGATTGATGAAAAATTTTGTTTTATGTTGGGTATTAAAACAAATATTCGTAAGATTAATTTGGAAAAACAAACAAAAGGAATGAGATTAATACATTTTAAAGATACGTGTAGGTGGGATTATTTTTATTTTAATGAAGGATTCGCGCTTATTGATAAATGTTTATCTGAAATCAAGTTTGATTGTGTAATATTTGAAACGATAATAAAACAACTAATTAATGGAATTGATTCAAGAAACTATATAAAAACAGGTATACCCTATTTAAGAGTTGCAAATATTAAGCCAGATCGGATATGCTTAGATGACTTAAAATATATTGGCGTGACAAATAAAAATAAAAAAGGTAGAGTGAAAAAAGGAGAAATACTTATTACCAGAAAGGGAACTTATGGCAATGCTGTAGTAGTTGATCAAGAAATGGAAGATAAGCAATGCGTAATTAGTTCTGAAGTTTTCAAAATTAGTTTAAAAAATGACAAATATCAAATTAATCCATATTTCCTATCATATTACATTAATTCAAGAATTAGTAAAATACAAATGGAAAGAGTTAAAACTCGTGGCATCATGGGTAGTCTAAGCCAAGATGCTCTAAATAGTTTAAAAATAGCTATACCAGCTATAGATGTACAAAATGAAATTGTTGATACTATTACAAAATTAAAAGCAAAAATTGAGAAATTAAATAATTTGGCAGAGCAAAATCGCCAACTTGCCCAAGAAGAATTTGAAAAGGAGTTGTTTGAATAATGGATTTTTATTCAATATTTTTAGATTATTTTCAAAAATGTGTTAAAGATAATTCACCAATAGTACTTGAAGAAATGATTGGGATGGCTAATGGTAAGGAACAGTCTGCTAATTCTGCATTAGAAGAATTAAGCCAAAACGGTCTTATTAATTTAAAACCTAAAATGAATGTATTTCAGCCAGGAACAAGATTAGAAAATTTTGAAAGCATAACTTTAACGGAAAAAGGGTTAAATGAAATTAAACAATTAATATCGGAATCAACAAACAATAACTCTTTCAAATTATTAAATATTTATCTTGATAATTTTAAAAATTTAAAAAATATAAAAATTGATTGTTCAAATTTTAACAACTTTCTTCTAGTAATTGGAAACAATGCAAGTGGGAAAAGTAACATATTAGAGGCTATAAGTGCAATTTTTACTGAAGTTTACACTAGAAAAAGAATCCCAAACTTTAAATATGAATTAACCTATCAAATTAATGATAAGGAAATTACAATAGTTCGTACAAATGATTCTCCTTCATATAAATTAAATGGGAATTTTTGTACAAAACAAAAAATAATAGAAGAAGATTTATTACCATCAAAAATTATTGCTTTATATAGTGGGGAAGAAACAAGACTTTGGGAAGAATACTATGAAAAGTTTTATTTTCAATATTTGCGCGATTTAACAAGTGATACTTATGATACTTTTGGACGGAAAATGCTTTATATTAATAAATATTATTGGAATATAGCATTGTTAATTCTGATGATATCACAAAGTAAAGAGCATACAGATTTTATTAAAAATAAATTAAAAATAGATACGAATACTGTAAATATAAAAATTGATTTTAATATAGAGTTTTTAAAAAATAATAAAAGTAAAGAACTTAAAGGATTTATTCATGAAATTAATCCCAATTCAGAAGATATTAAAACATATACTTTAGAAGAATTAAAAACAATTATTACGCCAGAATATGATTCAGAACATCAAAGATACATAGAAAAGTATTCTTTAGAACAAATTTTTGAAATATTATTATATGCTTCGTTACCTAAATACAAAAGAGCTTTTAACAATATTGAAATTTTATTTAATAATGGTTTATCTATAAGATCATTAAGTGAAGGAGAAAAAAAATATATATTAATCTATACCGTAGTTGATATTTTAGCTGATGAAAAAACTTTAATTTTAATGGATGAGCCAGATGCACATATTCATGAATCAGGAAAAGAAATTATCTGTAACTTGTTTGAAAAATATTGTAGTGAATATAATCGTCAAATAATTATAACTACTCATTCTCCAACATTAGCTCATTGTTCAGAAGATAATCATATATTAATGCTTGAGAATAATTCTGGAGTTAGTTCTATTATAGATGATAATAGGATAGATAAAATTAAAAAACTTACGGGTGGAATTTGGACAGCAACTCAACAAAATATTTTCTTGAATTCTAACAATACACTAATACTTTTTGAAGGTATAGGAGATATTAAATATTTAAAAACAGCTTTAAAAATCTTTAAAAAAGATTTCTCAAATCTTAATAATATAGATTTTTTACCTTTTGGTGGAGCCCAAAATGCTTGTGATTATATTGCAGAATTACGAGAAATAGCAAATAATAGTAAAAAAATAATAGTTATTTTTGATAGGGATGATGAAGGTCAAAAAGGTATGAAAAAATGTTTACCTGATGGTACCTTTGAACAAGGTAGGCTAAATACAGATACATACTTATACAATGATATAATATATTTAATGTTACCTAAAACAACAAACCACAATGATGATAATTTTTTAATTGAAGATTATTTTTCTACTGATTTAAAGAAAAAAATTGCACAAGATAAAATTGATGAAGCAAATGGAATTTTTAATTTATACTCCAAAGACTTAAAAGGTTATATCAAAAAAGAACTATCTAAAGAAGAATATCATACTATTGACAATATGCAAGGATTTAAAGTTTTGCTTACAAAAATACAAAATATTATTAAAGATAACGAGACTTTAAAACAAGTTTAATTCTAATTATTAAATATTAGGGAATCACTTTAGTAAATTTAGATATTAAATAAATTTGAGTTTAACCAATGATAAATGACAAGCTAAGTAATTTAATAAAAGAAATAAAAACTATTACTGGCAATGATTTTTGTCTCGAACTTAGCAAAATTAAGATAAAGGATAATTATTTTTTAACAAGAATTCAAACTTCAGAACTTTTTAAAAAATATACATTAGATAAAGTAAAACGTCTTTATGATACTTATAAAGATGATGCTTATCAAAAAAAGATTATTTTAGAAGATATTAAAAAACTGTTTTTTAATAATTGGGATGGAGCTTATTCTGAATTAACCGCATATGATTTACTAAATTTAATTTTTGATAATCCATGTAAAATTCAAATTAATAATATAAAAAAAGAACATACTTTAGCAAAACATTGTAAGAATTCAGAAGTTTCTGATATTGATGGATATTTAGAAGATGTAATTTGTTTTTTTGAAGTAAAAACACTTAGGTCTCGCTTATATGAATTGATAAATAAATTAAAAAGTGAATTGGAGTCTCGCAGTGAAAATGAGTGTTTTATTATTCAATCTGACTATCCATTATCGATAGAAATAAGTAGTGATAAATCATACTCAGCATTAAAAAACGAAATCCTTAATGCCAAGCGGAATAAAGAAAGATCTTTATCATCCAAAACAATCAGAGGGCTATTTTTTAGATTTTATTATGAAAGACAACCTGTCTTAATTGAAAGTCATAATTGTGAAACTAACTATCAAATGGCCAAAAGATTAGAGACATTACCATTGAATCAATATAAACAGTATGTTGATGGACAATTTATAAAAGCTTATGTCTGTAATGGGCTTAATTTGAATAATAATTTAATATGCAATGAAGAATTTTTTAGAGCATTAGCAAGACGCGTTTTTTGCAGATTAACAAAAGTAGAAGATGTATTTGACGATAATTCAGAATTATCAACAGCATTTATTGCTAAACATTTAAGTGGATTGTTGTTTATCGTTGATTTATCTGCAAATATTCAAAAGAAAATAGATAATCCAAAAGATTTATATGAAGTTTATTTGTATTCAAACCCTAACGCAGAATTTACTAATAGATTAATGGGTTTTATAAATTTTCAGTCTAATTTAAATATGAAAAACATTAAAAATACTTGTGATGACTTTGAATATGATAACTATTAATATATTGTTGTGAGGAAGTTGATTATAACAAATTTAAAAGAAAACTATGAGCTGTAAATTTTGTAGACAAGAAAAGAAATTAATAAAAGCACATATTATTCCAAGAAATTTTTATTTAGCAAGAAAAAATGACAAATATATATGCATTAATTCTAGAACTGGGGAATATACCTATCAACAGCAGGGTGGGTATGATTCGAATATTTTATGTGGGGATTGTGATAACCATACCTTAGGAGAATTTGATAAAGAAGGTTATAGAGTTTTATTTGGTGATTTTAATAAATATCAATATGTACAAACCTATCCTCAAGGTAAAATTTATCAGCTTGATAGTAACAATTTTGATTATACAAAACTTCGAAATTTTTTTATTTCAATTCTGTGGCGAGCTTCTATCTCTCAATTAGAAGAATGGTCAAATATAAATCTTGGAGGCTATGAAAGAAAAGCACTTAATATATTAAAAGGAAAAAGAGAGTATCCAGAGCTATTCAAAATTTTAATCTACAAAAATAGTCTTACCGAAGACATAAATCAAGAAGTTCTTATTGTAAAGGGAAAAACTTCAAAATATAAAAAATATGTCATTCAAATGGCAGGCTATCGTGTTGAGGTTATGGTTGATTCAACGAGAATTACCAATAAATATAAGTTGCAATATGAAACATATTTTTTAAATCCTACTTATGCCCATATTATTGAAACTCCTGAAGTTTCAAAACGAATAAAACAAGAATATAATATTAGAATGAGAAAATTATACGAAAAAGGGTTTGTCCCACCAAAACCACCTGGTGTATATTAAATAACTTGACTAGCGATGATGTTTAAGTGATGAATACGACACCTAGAAAAGGAGGTCGTCTGGAAGAAAGTTTTGTTGTAAACAAGAAAGAATTTGAGTTTTTAAAAACACTATCAGAAGATATTTATAACACAATCATTGTAGTCGATTATTTTGTATCAAATCCGTCAAATATAGAAGAATTGTGGAATCTTTCACCAATTATAAAAAGTCTAAGGAAAGATTCTGATAAGTTGAGTACATTTTTTATTAACTATAGAACTGAAGATTCTATCTCTGATGAGTCTTTAAGCTTTGGGATAAAATATGATTCTAAAAAATAAACTTACTCGTGAGACTTTAGAAATAACCTACCCAGAATTTAGAAAAAAATTTGCTGCAGATATACAAACAGCTTTTGAAAGTTATCGCAGAACACAATTAAATAAGTATTCTTATAACTTTAAAGATGACAACTCAATGGAATACAATTTCTACTTCCAATTACAATGGGACTTTAATCACTTTGGAAATTCTAATTGGTATATTGAGAAAATGTGATATTACTTGATAAAAATATTTTCTCTATGGTATTTTATATATTTTTTTTGCTTATCAGAAACAATGCTTATACAACTATCTTCATTTATATTTACAAGAGCCTGTTCCTTCTCATTTAATTCTTTTGAAATTAAAATTTTTCCATTATCATCAAATGAAATTAAACCTTTATCAAACAAAGCATCATGCATTGAACAAAGTAATAATATATTTGCATCATCTAGTTTTTCAAAATTGTCAGATTTTGCCCAAGGTTTAATATGACTTGCTATTAATAATCTATTATGACTTAGCCCACAAATTTCGCACTTACCTTTTCTTTTAATAATATCCTCTCTTAGTTTTGAATGACCAAGACGGACTTTTATTAAAGCTTGTTTTTCTGTTTCTTTTTCTTCTGAACGTTCAATTTCTTCTATTATTTTTTTATTTTCTCTTTCCTTGAAAGTATTAATAAATTTACTAAATTGAAAATTATTTAATTCATATTTATTACTTTGGTTTATATCTATACCCCATTCCGGTTCAGATTTTAATCCTTCATAATCCTTATCTTTAAGAATATTCCATTTGCCTGTATTCCATTCTGATGTTGGGATTAAATATAAACTCATAGGTTGTTCATTTTGCCATTCCACAAGGGCAATTAAAATATTATCTGATAATTCAGGGATTTCTGATTTGGTTACGAATGTATAATTTTTATTATAAGTTCTACATTTTAATAAATATTTGTTATTACTAAGGTTTATCTCATAAAACGAATTTTTTAGACTTTTATATTCAATATCGTTTTTTGATAACTGCTTTTTTAAAAACTCGTTTGATATTTTATTTTTATAGATAGTTGCACTATCAGTTGCACTATCATTATTCAATAAATACTTTCTATTTACAAAAATTTTAAATTGTTTTAATGCAGAAATAACTACATTATGTGATTTAGCACCAAGCTTGGATTTTGCCCCAGAAGGTTCATATAAATTTATTATTGAATCAATATTTTCGGCAAGTTGTTCCCAAGTAATGTTTTCAATCTCGCAAACAAAATCTATTCTTTTTTTTATAGTCATATACAGTGCTTGGATTCCCTGAAGGAGTTGTTATTTTATAACCTTGTTTTATTAAAAATTCTTGAAAACTTGATTTTATATTATCCATTCAAAACATTCCTACATCATATTGAGTAATAATAATTTTTAATTTTTTCTGCCATCATTTTGCGACGATTTTGCAAGAATGTTTCATAATCACAGGCTTGCATTGTATAAATACTTTCAGGGATACAATTGATTTTTAGATTATTCGTTAAATCATGTTCATTCAAGATTGTACCAACGCAACATTGACCTTTTATGCATTGTTCCTTTGCTTTAGCAAAATATTCATTTGGAGCTTTTTTCCCAATGGAAATATTTACACCTGTATCAAGATAAGTATAGTTCGCAACTTGATTATATTTTGCTTTATCTTTATATCCATTTTGTTTCAAATATTCTTTTGGAAAAATGTGATGTACATCACCCATAACCGAAATTAAATCAGCAACTTTTGTTGTATTTGAAAATAACGAAGCTTCAGCATTCCATACTTGTGCAGCGATATAAGTATTAAAATATGGACTATTAATAGAAGATGTCTCTAAATTCTGTACTAAACCAACTGTCCAAAATGTTTCAGATAATTCAGCTTCTTCTACTTCCTTAAAATATTCCTTAAATCCTTTTGTTGCTATGCTTCTTAGATCTTTATCCATTTGAGACTCAGGAGAGCCTATGTATCTACTTGTCAATGTCGACATAATAAACCATTTTTGGACAAGACGTTTTACTTCTATTTTATCAATATCTTTTGAATTACTTAGAAGTAAATACAATGTATATGCAAAATCTAAAGTCATTTGAGAATTTAGTAATTTTTCGCTTATAAATCCACAAGCTTTTATTGCAAGTACAAAGTTTTTAAAATTATATTCGTTCATAAAATTTTTAACGCCTGCTGTTAACTTGGCAAAACTTTCATCAGCAATTTCTTCTTTGTATGTTCTTGTTTCAAAATCTCTACCTGAAAGCAAACTTACTAAATCACCTAATTTACCTCTACCAAATTTATGCATTAAGCAAACTCGCAACATATCATTATATTCAGGATCATAGATTGCTTCTTTATCATCTTTTAACCATTTTAATAAACTTGCAAATTCGGATTTCATAAATTCATCATCTGTTGCCGATAATTTTTCATAAAAATTAGGGTCAACAGCTAAGTGACAGAAATAATCAATTGCTTTTCTAAGAATATTGCCACCATATTTTGAGTCAGCAGCAATTTTTGACATTGCGAAGTCTGCTTCATTCAGACGTTTACCTTGAGAGTTGATTCTTACAAATATTTCAGTAACTTCATTTATATCCAAGTCAGGAACTAAAATAATTGTACCCATTTGACAAGTCCTGATATCAAATAATTTTTGAATGGCCTTACTAACTATGTCACTTGATGCATCTGGATTATTATTCATATATTCTTGAATATAACTATAAGAACTAAAATCAGGTTTAAAAACTACTGAAATATCTGGAATCCAATTTTTACTTTTTACATGAGCAGGAGTTTGAACGGCAAAACGTTCTTCATCATCTTTAGCTAAAGGATTAAACGCTATTTTATATGCTTTTTGTTCGTAGTCCTCTGTTAGAATTTGTTGTCCGGCAAGTGCAGTCATTAAAGCAGTAACACGTTGCTGTCCATCAATTAATATTTTTGTTCCGCCCGCTTCTCTGCCATCTTTTAAGCGTACAGTTGGATTTTGCCATATGATTAAATATCCCGTTGGATAACCATTATACAAAGAATCAATCAAATCTCTTACGTTCTTAGGTTTCCAAACAAATGGCCTTTGAATTTCAGGAATAGAAATTTCACCGCTATTAATAAAACCTAATATGTTATCTACTGAATATTGTGCAACAGAATATTTATTAACCATACTTAACTCCTTTTATACAAGAGTATCACAAAGCAAATTTGAATAATACAAGCATAGTAAAAAAGGAATTTTTTAGTTTTTTATCGTTAGTTATGTACAAAAAATAAGTACAAAATGCCAACATAAACCAAGAGTGCGAAATATTAAAAAGAATTAACAGGAGAAACTTATCGATACACATTCTTACTGCTTTTTTATAAAATATCAAAATAAATAAGGTTGAATTATGAATTATAAATTAAGATTTATTGATATTGCATTATTGTTATGTTTAATTGTTTCTATATTTATCTTTATTCAAGGCCTGTTTGCCTTTATTAGTCCTAATTTTATATTCTGCATTTTAGCAGTAATGCCTTGTTTTATATTACTCTTTATCAGATTTGTTGCTTTAAGATACAACTGGAACAAGGTACTAACCAATATTATTATCGTGTTTATTGTTATAAGTACTTTGTTATATTGGCTTATACTTGAATTTATTCTTCATATTCAGTATTTCCCTTCTAAACTTAATTACCAAAATTCACTAAATACATTAAAAAAAAGAGAAGGTATTGAAAAATTAGCACATTTCCCTAAAAAAATTCCATCACAAGCTCAAAATTATTTTATGCAAATAGAAAACTCCTTTGATGGCTATGATATGGACTATTTAAGCTTTGAGATTGACAAGCCGTATATTGATAAAACATTCAATTATTACCAAAAGGACTGTTCTGTTATAGATACATATAGGAATTTGTATGATAAAGGAATAAGAATTTATATAAACTTTTTAAATGATAACGATAAAATTTGTTTATTAAAAAAAGAATCTCAAGATGAAAATTATACATCTGGTATAATATTTGGACATAAGAATAATAAAATCTATTTTTTCTATTCAATTGACTGATAATTTTTAACCAAATACAAAATACAAATTTAGATTATTTACAGATAATTAAAAATTTTATATATTTATACAATGAATAAAATAATCTTTGCTATTTTAGCTTTAATTATTTCAAGTAATATTATTCCTAGCACTCTTTTGGGAATAATAGGTGCGATTATCTTTTGGGATGGTGGAGCAGAACATTATTTCCTTTTATTTGTTTTCCTTGCTTTGTTTATAAATTTGGTCTTTAAGATAAGCGTATTACCGATAATTTTTGAAATTCAAAAAAAATATAAAATGAAAGCTTTGGCTTTTTGGGAAAACTTAGCAAATAATAAAAAATACAGAATCACAATGCTTGTTATTTCCGCTATTTTGGATTTTATTGTATTGATTTTGAACATTAATATATTTGAAAAATTTGGCATTATAACTTACATTCTTATCGGTGGTGGGTTCTTGTTAAGTTATTGTTCATTGTTAGCTTGGCTCAAACTTTCTAAATCAAAATATTCATCTTGTATTTTGAACATATTTAAAACCTTTGTGCTCATTGGATTACTTATATTTTTATTTATAGGTGTAGCGATATTTAATTCTCTAAAAGACAGAGATATAAAGGTTTCAAAATATCATGAAATGTTAAAAGAAATAAAAGCAGACACAAAAAATGGAGATTTTTCATTTTTTCCTCAAGAAATTCCAACAAACGCCACAAACTATTATTTTCAACTGGAAGACTCTTTTGATGGATACAATACACATTATGTCAGGTTTGATATAGATAAAGAGTATATCGATAATGTGTTAAAAAACAGCAAGTGTGAAATATTAACAACTAAAGATAAAATAAGTAACTATAACGTTAATATTTATCCGTCTGAATTACAAAATGCTGATAAGATTTGTATTTTACACAAGAGCACTCAAGACGATAGATATACGTCAGGGGTTTCTGTTTATAATGACACAAACACGATTTATTTCTTTTTTACAAATTTTTGATTTTGGCTACAAATAAAAAAATGCATTAGTTTTATATTATGTGCTAACAAAAATACTTTTTTATTTTGATTAGTTATAATTTAAATATGAAAATTTTAAAATTTTTAGGGCTAATTTTATTTAATATAGTGTATTTATGCATTAATTTTTTTCTTTGTTATAAATTTTATGAATGGATTTATTATGATGGTTTAGGCATACATGTATATATCGATACATTAGAAGGTTTCTATATTCTTTTAGGATGCATTCTTTGGATATGGATAGTTAAGTTCGCTTTGTTTCCGGCTTTATTAATGATTGGAAGACAGATTAAATATACAAAAGCAACAGTCAAAAAAATAGAAAACAGCATTAATGACAATAGCTGGATTGTTACTCAAGCTTTAATTTTTGACTGTATTTTATTATTAGGTGCTTCTGTCTTAACAGCAAATGAAAGATGTTATGGTTTTTTCATGCTGATTCTAGTATTTATTCTTTGTGGAGGGGGAGTGCTTCCTGCTTATTTAAGTATGCTGCTTTGGAGTTTGATGAATAACGAGGATACTCAAAAAGTATTATAATTATATTTTGAAATGTTAAAAAAAACGAAATCAGACACAAACACCATTTATTTCTTTTTTGCAAATTTTTAATTGTTTAAAGTAACGATTTTATATTCGCTGTTTGAGTCTCAAAACAATTCAAAAATTCCCTGCTAATTCCCTGTTTTTTTGTTGCAGGGAATTTGATATAAAGCCTTGCTATACCAAGCGTTTGTCAGGGTAAAAACATAAAATTCTCTGTTATTTTTTTTATTTTCCCTGTAAATAAGCCAAAAACAGGGAATTTGTACAGAGCCTCTTGCTCATCAGACCGCTTACACCAATTTTAAAAGTAAGAGCCGAAAGGCTCTTTTTTTATTATTGATTAATAAGATATCTGTTATTAATAGAATTAATAAGATTATTAAAAAACTATCTTATTTTAATAATTTGTGGGCGTATCCATTTTTGTGTAACCTCTGCAGTATCTTTGTCAGAAGCAGGAAATCCTCCAATAATCATTATTTTATTATTATTGTTATCTAAAAATGGAATAAACTTGGCACCCAATGATTCTCGTAAAAGTTTAGGTCCGAGCTTTACCTTATCTTTTTTATAATCGTATATTACAGTATTTAAACAAGCTTTACCGGCAATTTCTTTGGCTTTTAAGTTTAATGATGCATCAGAAAGATGCATAGAACCGCAAGTTATCAAAAATCTATATTCAGATAAAGGTACTATGTTAACTGCATTTGATTGTGAAAATTCTTCTATTTTTATACCTAGGTGTTCCTGTAATACATTTTTTAATTTAGCTATTGTTTTTCGATTTTTCCATTTTTCTTGTGAACTTACTTCAGAAAATTGATTAGTTTTATTGTTAAAAGTATATGTATAATTCTCTGTTATAAACACTACATCATTGTTGGGTAACTTTATATAAAACAAATAGTGTTCCATTTCCTTAAGTGGAGGTAGGTTATAAAAGGCATTTTTTGTTGGATCATATACCAATATTGACTCTAATTTTGCATATAAATTTTCAGAAAATAATTCCTGAATAGAAGATATCTTATCATTTCTATATCTAATAGGAACAATCATTTTTCCATTATCTAAAACAATAAAATCTGCAGGTAAAGGCATGTGCTTTATGCTTTGAGGCAATTTAGGTAATTTTGTAAGAAAATTTTTCTCTACATTATATAAATACAATTGATATTTTAGTCTTTCTTCTCTTGATAAATAAGTATTATTTCCAACTTTCCTATCATTTTCCCCAAAGAATTTCTTAATCTTGTTTTCAAATATTAAGTAATTGGGTAAATAGTCCGTTATATATAAATAATTAAGATAAGGATAATTATTTATATAAGTTGTCTTCAAAAAGTACTTATCGCTATTTTGAAATCTTTTAGTTTCGAGATTGAATGAAAATATGGGATTGTTTTGGGTGATAAATACAGGATTTTTGTACTTATCTTCAGTTATTACATAAGGTTCTATATCTTTAACCATTATTGAATTCATCTTAACAAATTTATTTTTTTCAACATCGTAATATTCATAGCAAAGATCTGTCTTATATTCTCCCCCCATACAAGGTCTGCAAAAAGATATCTTATAAATATTGTTATTGCTTGCTCTATATGCAGTATCTACGGGCGTCAAATAATAATTCATCTTCGGTCCCAGATATATGCATACATCCCTACCAACACATGACAAAAATTCGTTTGACTTAACGAATAAACTTACATATTTTATGCCCACTGTTGTGAGTTGAAATAACAGACATATTGATATTACTGACACACAAAAACGGCGATATGTTAAAAGTGTTTTCTCTCTTTTATATCGCTTTTTATCTTCCCAATAATGTTTATCTTTCCACTCATCAAATTTTACATACCTATCCGGATCATCAAATACACTCTCATCTACAGGTTCAGGTTCTTTTCCCCATATTTTTTTGCACAACTCTTTTATATTCTTTTTAGTAAAAAACTCCTGTATAGTTTCAATCAAGTTCATCTTTCACTCTCCACTATTAGGCATGCTATTTTTTCACATCAGTTTTTTACAATTTTACTGTTTTTTTTTAATGTTTGTATATAAAGTTTTCTGGAATTATTAAACTTACAAATATCGTATTAATTGGGATTCATCCAACTAATACGATATCTTATTTTGACAATTAATAACAATTTGAAATCATTTTAATTTGTTATACACATCATCAGCCACAGACTCAAGCCATTCATTAGATGTTTCTTCACCGTCTATTTCAATAGCTAAATGAGAGAACCAAGAGTCTGGTGCTGCTCCGTGCCAGTGTTTTACGTTGGCAGGTATGTTAATTACTGTACCCTCTTTGATTTCAACAGGATCTTTACCCCATTCCTGATAATATCCTCTACCGCCTACACCAATGAGCATTTGTCCACCGCCTGATTTTGCTTTGTGTACATGCCAGTTATTTCTGCATTTTGGTTCAAAAGTTACATTATATATTTTCACTTGTTCAGTAGAAACAGGAGCTAAATAGCTTTGTCCTATAAAATATTTTGCATACGCATTATTTGGCTCACCGATAGGGAACATTATTGTTTTGGCATATTGATCTTTTGGAGAAGCTGATACAGAATCATCAGTCCAAACAGTCTTAGCCAAATTGAATGCAGCCCAAGCCTTTGGCCAACCTGAATAAAAAGCATTATGAGTTATTATCGCAGCAATTTCTGCCTTAGTTACACCATTATTTTTTGCATTTTGCAAATGATATACAAGAGAATTATCTGTTATCCCCATAGATATAAGAGAAACAACCGTTATGATACTTCTTGTTTTCAAATCAATATCCTGATTATTCCAATTTTCACCAAACAATACATCATCATTAAAATGAGCAAATTCAGGAGAAAAAGAGCCTAACTGAGCTTTACCTGCTGTTTGTGTAATTTTTTTCATATTTGTTCCTTTCGTACTATTAGCTTTCGCAAAACAAGGATTAAAAGCCAACATGAAAAATGCAACAATAGTTATTGAACTTATAAAAATTTTTTGTACCGTCAAAAATCTCATTTTAGCTATCTCCTTTTAAAAATCTTGTTAAAATTCTTTTGGCTTAGTTGATAATTATCAATTAACTCTAGTGACTTTATCATATGAAAAGTACCTTTTTTATACTTTTCAAAATGCTCAGATTGAATATGTAAATTGTATGCTTCTTGATTCTTATATATCTCTAAGATCCTAATTTGGTTATTATCTTTAATCTGAATCATTGGATAAATAGCAATAACACCTTTTTCCTTAGCGACAGAAGATTCTGCAACTTCTTTAGCAAAAGTAATATAATCATTAAGATACTGCGGATAAATTTCAACTTCCGAAATTCTTACAATCATATCATTATTGTTGTTCGAAAAATCATTTGCCATTGTCGTTGAATTGAAAAACATTAAGAGTGACAAAAATACTAATATTTTATAAATCTTCATCTATTTCAAATTTTCCTTATAGAATATTTCAATCTTGTCAAAAGGAATTTTTCCCAAATTATCATATAGATCCACGTGATTTGCGTCTTTTACTATAAAAAGTTCTTTATTATCTCCTTTTAATTTGTTATAAGCAGTTTCTGAAAAATATCTGCTATGAGCATTTTCGCCATGTACAATTAAAACAGGTGTTTTTATTTCATGTGCATAAGCCAATATTGGAGAATTTATCAATGATAAGCTGGATGTATAGTTCCAATTGCCATTTGAGTTTATAGAACGAGAATGAAAACCTCTTTTGGTTTTATAATATGACCAATAGTCTTTAACAAATTGAGGCTCGTCTCCCTTCAAAGTCTCAGGTAAACCATCAGCCTTTGTGTAAGTATTATTCTTAAAATCAACAGTTCTTACTTGATTGAGTTTCTCTTTCATTTGATAACGAGCAGACTCATCAATTGAATCATTGTACCCGTAAGCAGAAACACGGGTCATATCGTACATTGTAGATGTTACAGTAGCTTTTATTCTTGTATCAATTGCTGCAGCGTTTAATGCAAAGCCGCCAAATCCGCAAATACCCAATACACCTATTTGTGATTCATCTACATTATTTTGAGTACTTAAAAAATCAACTGCTGCAGAAAAATCCTCGGTATTTATATCAGGTGAAGCAATATTTCTGGGCAATCCGGAGCTTTCACCTGTATAACTTGGGTCAAAAGCCAAAGTTATAAACCCACGTTCAGCAAGGGTTTGTGCGTATAAGCCTGATGCTTGTTCTTTCACTGCACCGAACGGACCGGAAATAGCTATAGCAGGATACTTAATAGATTTTTGAATATTTTTAGGAATATACAAGTCACCAACAATAGTTATGCCGAATCTGTTTTTAAAACTTACTTTCAGGATATCAACCTTATCTGATTTAGGAAAAACTTTATCCCAAGAAGTTATATTTTTTGCTTGTGCCATATTATTAGCTCCCATAAAAATAACCGCGGATAAAAGTACAAGAAAAATTTTATTTAACATCGTTATTCTCCTTAATATATTGAGTAAAAAACTGTACAAGTTTTTGTACAACCTGATTAACAAATTGAGGTTTGTCATACAAATCAACGTGGGTAGCATCTTGTATAACAAAAATTTCTTTAGGCTCAAGAGCTTTGTCATAACAATCTTGTGTATAAAATAATGTATCAGCCTTTGAACCCACAATTAGCAATATAGGTCGCGGAGAAACTGTTTCAATATGAGCAAAAGCATCCCAAGCAGCTAATTTATCATTGCTTGAAACAAGGTACCTGTTTACTGATGTAGGATAAAAACATCTTTCTGTGCGATAGTACTCACTAGCTTCTTTTGAAATCACTGACGGAGCATTTTTAATTTCTTCTTCCGTTTCAGGAACATACTTCCAATATTTAGGTTCAGCACCTTTTGCTTCTTGTGTTCTTGCTTCAGCAACTTCTTTTAAAAGTTTTTGTAAGAAATTTTCTTCATTAACACCCGGGAATCCGTTTTTTGCACTATCACCAACATCCCAAGTACTTATGCCTGCTGCAGCTTTTATACGAGCATCTGTTTGAATAGCGTTCATAGTATAACCACCACCGGCACAAACACCCATAGCGCTTATTTTTTCTTCATCTACATAAGATAAAGTTGTAAGAAAATCAACAGCAGAGCGTATATCTTCAACACGTGATGTCGGGTCTTCCAAGTATCTTGGCAAACCTTCACTTTCACCTTGATGACTGGCATCAAAAGCTAAAGCAACAAACCCGTTTTGTGACAGATTCCACGCATACAAAGATGAACATTGTTCTTTAACGCCACCCCCTGGATGCGTAACAACCACAGCCGAATACTTTTTGCATTCATCAAAATCTTTTGGCAAAAATAATAGGCCAGCAATATTTAAATTAAATTTTTTAAAAGTAACTTTTTTACCTTCTTGATAGTGAGTATCATACAACATATAAAATCTCCTTATTTTACTTCAACAGCTTTTATAACCTTGGCAGGATTCCCTGCTACAATGACGTTATCGGGAACATCTTTTGTCACAACGGAACCTGCACCAATAATTGACCCGCTACCGATAGTAACACCGGGAAGAATTATCGCACCTGAGCCTATCCATACATCAGAAGCGATTTTTACCTTTTGAGCAGTCATTGACACACGTTTTTGGGGGGATAAATCGTGGTTTAATGTTGCAATAATTACGCTGTGTCCGATTAAAACATTATCACCAATTTCTATTCCTGCCTGATCTTGAAATTTACAACAAGCATTTATAAAAACATTTTTACCTACAGTTATATTGATTCCGCATTCTGTATAAAAAGGTGGGAACATTCTGAATGTTTCATCAACTTTTTTGTCGGTTAGTTGAGAAAACAAAGCTCTTATTTCTTCTTGCGTATGGTATTTGGTATTCAGCTCCATCGTGATTTTTCTTGCTGATTCACTCAGCTCAAAAAATTTATCTAACACGTCAGAACCTTCTGCAATATAAGACTCTTTAGACATATACTCGAGAAATTCTTTGTTATTCATAAGCATTATCTCCTTATGTATAAATTCATTATTTACCCCGTTTTTTAAAATAGCAAATACTTATATTACATCGTTTGTAATGCTTGACAAGCATTGCAAACACAAAATATAATAAAAGTATGGAAATCAGGGTTTTAAAATACTTTTTAACAGTTGCACAAATCGGTAATATAACTAAAGCTGCAAACTCTATGCACCTTACACAACCAACTCTGTCCAGACAACTGCAAGATTTAGAAAAAGAATTAGGTCAAAAGCTTTTTATTAGAGGAAATCACAGTGTTTCTTTAACCCCTGAGGGAATGATTTTAAGAAAACGAGCCGAAGAAATAATAGAACTTGTTGAAAAAACAGAGAATGAATTTTCATCAATAAAAGATACCGTATCAGGAGATATCTTTATCGGTGCCGGAGAAACAAAATCCATAAAACTAATTGCAGATATTATGAGCAACCTTAACAAAGAATACCCTCAAATCAAGTTCCACATAGTTTCAGGCGATAGCGAAGATTTATCAGAAAAACTTGATAAAGGATTATTAGACTTCTGCATATTTATACAACCTTTTGATGTCGAGCAACAGTCACAAAAATACGACTATGTAAACCTTGGAGAAAAAGACGTTTGGGGAATTTTACTGAGAGAAGATGATCCTCTTGCCCAAAAGAAAAGCATAAAAGTGAACGATTTAATAAATTTACCGTTATTAATATCAAGACAAGCTATAAAAAAATCTTTCACAAACAACCCCATTTTAAATTGGTTTGGCAAAGATTTGGAAAAACTAAATATAGCAGGCACCTACAACCTTATCTATAATGCAGCTATTATGACAGAAAGCAAAATAGGCTACACACTGGGATTAGACAGACTAATAAAAGATACAGTCGACAGCCCTCTTTGTTTTAGGCCATTATGTCCTAAACTGGAAGTAGAAATTAATATTGCCTGGAAAAAAGACCAAGTATTTTCAAAGCCGTCAAAACTTTTTTTAGATGAGCTACATAAAAAATTTAAGCAAAATTAAAGGAGTTTATTTATGAAATTTGCAACTGAATACTTATGGTTCAACACACAAAACCACAGAGAATACATAAACATAACCGATGAAGTAGAAGAAATTGTTCAAAAAAGTGGTATTAAAGAAGGCATGGTACTAGTATCAGCGATGCATATTACAGCAGGTATCTATGTCAATGATGCAGAAAACGGGCTTATTGCAGATATAGACAAATGGTTAGAAGAAATTGCGCCTTTTGATATAAACTACAACCACCATAGAACAGGTGAAACAAACGGTGACAGCCATTTAAAAAGCCTCGTTATCGGACATGAAGTTATAGTACCTATAACAAACGGTCGTCTTGATTTTGGCCCTTGGCAACAGATATACTATGCAGAATTTGACGGACAAAGAAGAAAACGTGTTATAGTTAAAGTAATGGGTGAATAGAATGAAAAAACTTTTAATCATACTGCTTTTAACAAGTTGTTTTTCTCTATCAGCTTTTGCTGCAAAATACAAAATAAACACAAGTGGAAAAGTCACCGCACCTAACGGCAAAAGCCAAAACAGCAGTGTATTAAATAACCCAACAAATTTTTATAATAACTATAGTGCAAAAAATTATGTTAATTCACAACAAGTAACCAAAATACCTATCGGAACAATCGACATAGTAATGGATTATTCGGGGAGTATGTACTACTGGATAAACGAAGCTAAAAAAACAATGTCTATGATTGTTTCTCAACTTCCTACAACTACAGCTATAGGGTTTAGGGTTTTTGGTCATAATTCAGGAAACAACCCATACACCCCGGTCCTTGCCAAAGTAAAAGAAATAGCACAAACAAAAAGCGGAAAATATAAAGTAACAGCGTCTCAAGACTCTTATCTTGGAAATGTTTCAGGAGGATGTTCAGCGACATCACAAATAATTCCTGTTAAACAAAATAACGCACTAAAAGTTTTAAGCGGAATGAATTCTGTTAATGTAGGAGGAGCCACCCCACTAACACTTGCGCTAAAACAAGCTGTTGAATTTGATTTTTCAGGTCTTTCAACAACGTATCCTAAAAAAATAATTTTAATAACTGACGGTGGAGAAAATTGCGGAGGCGACCCTTGTGCATACGCAGCAAAACTAGCCTCTGAAAGAAAAGATATTATCGTAGATGTCGTTCTTGTCTCTTCATACTATACAGAATTGAAGTGTCTTGCAAACGTTACAGGTGGAAAGTTCTACACCCCCCAAACACCGATGGATTTTAGCTCAAATCTAATTGAATCTGTAACCCAACAAGCAGCGCCTCAAAATTCTACAGATGATAAATCGCAAAAATACGAGTTCATAAACGATTAACGTAAATCAATCTCAAAATTACCGCCATACATTTTAAAAGAAAAAGACAACGTTTCACCTTTATAAGCAACAGGAGGAGGATTGTATGCGGGTGTTTGCATTACAGCCGCATAAACAGCATCGTTTACACTGTCGTTTTGAGATAACTTGGTAAATTTACGATCAATCAGCTTGCCGCTTTTGTCTATTTTGAATGTAACAACACAGTTCCCATCACCAACAACTGAAGCAAAATTAACATTAGCAGCCATTTTATTTCTTAACGCAATTTTGTAATTTAAAAGTTCTTTTTTTGCCGCTACATAATCTATAGTCTTTGGCTTTGTTACAGTACTGGCAGTTTTGTTTACAGTTTGTTTTTTTACAACAGGCTTATTTGAGACATTTGTATTGATTGTATTATTTGACGGATTATTTTTAGCTATTACCGTCTTAGGTTTATTATCTTGCTTTTGTACTCCTGTCACATTTTGTGTAACAGGAGATTTTTCAGAAGTATTTTCACTAACATTAACATCATTACGTGAAAGTTCTTTTTCAGAAGTCGTTTTATTAGGATTTTCCTTCCATATTTCGTCTATTTGCGGAATATCTACAGTTTTTTTACTAACAGATACTTGTTGATTTTTATTCTCGATATTAGACTTATTATCCTCTTTATTATCTTTCCCAATAAAAATAAAAGAGCATATTGAAAGTATAATGCAGAAAATAAATATAAGCACAGAGGGTAAATCATTGCTTTTGTTAGCAATTACTTTTTCGCTATCAGGTTCAAATTTATCTTCATCTTGATAGTTTAAATTCTGTTCAAAATCAAACTGAAAATTGCTTAACTCCTCAATATCTGGAATTTCTTCAAAAACATTATTTCCGCAATCGCAATACTCTGGTTTTTCTTTATAAACTTGAGAACAATCCGTACATCTGTACATATTTAATTCCTTATTTTTTCTATATCTTTATAATCTTCAGGGCTACTGTATTTTGTAGAGTCAGCAATTTTCCACGCACCGGAAACATTTGTTGTTATTCTATTTGAGCCGTTTGGAAACACTAAAATATCTCGTCCTTGATAACTTTTTATAACAGGGGCAATATACTGTATAGCATAAGGCGTATACTGTGGCTGATCTGACCAAGTTTGCAAGTTAGTCACCTTGCCGTACTTATCTACTTCAAAAGCGAACCTAAAAATTGTACCATACGGAACATCAGGCAATTTAACATCCTTCATTATTTGATTTTGCAAATTAGAACGCCATTTGTTCCATAAAACAACTTCTGCTGCTTGCTCTTGTACCTGTTTTTGTTGTTGAACAGCCTTAGGCTGAGTTTTTTGTACATTTTGAGTAACTGTTTTTACCTTAGTATTTGTTAGGTTAACGCCTTTATCAACCGCTTTTATTGGTACTTGTTTTATAGAGACATCTGCGGCTTTAAATTTATTTGTGTCAACCAACTTCATATCAGGCTTTTTAATTTGTTTAGTTGATTTTGTATTATTGACTTTTACAGGAATATTTTTTGTATCAACAGTTTTCACATTAGACACAGATACTTGATAATCTGAGTCATACACAAATGTTCGTCCGTGCATTTTAGGGTTAAAAACACAAACACCCAAAGTAGCTAAAGCCAATATAACAGCAACAATTGTGAAAAATAATCTGTACAAAACAACCTACCTACTCTCTATCAAATTTTGATAACAAACCGTCACAAGCAAATATTTCAAACTTAGTCTGGCTTAACATATAAGTTTCTGCAATCAAAAGAGCAGTAGGCACAAGAGCAGCAACAGAGCTCAATAAAATACCGTTTAAATCACCGCCTATTTCTTGCATAAAATAAGATATATTCATCGAAAATTCAATAAATATAATACACAGACCAATAATAAAAGAACGACGCATATCAACATCAAGCTTTTTAACACCTTGAAGTCCGTATATCTCAACCCCGTGTTGAAGATAGTTGCTAAAGCCATCATTCTTTAAAACGTTAGAAGCTTGAATCTTTTTGTTAGTCCAAAAAGCATTGACGAAAGCAAAAAATGCAAAAACAATCATAAATGAAGCCAAAACAAGAAAAACAGGACTAAATCTTAAACCTGAAATTCTTACCCAGCCGGCTGCGTCAGGGAAACACATTGCAAGAGTATTTGAAACGCCATAAGCTAAAAATGGAGCGGTAAGAATACCCAAGATAGTTTCTCCAACTGATTTTATCTGCAAATTGAATAACTTATCTTTTATTTGCGATATTTTTCCTTTTGTCAAATTATTTATGTATCTTTCTATCCACAACTGGTATTCTTTTATAACTTGTTCAAAATCTTCTCTATACTCATATTGGCTAAGCTCTTTAGACATAGAAACGTTATTGCTTTTAAAATACCCGCAAGCAAGTGCCAAAATAACACAAGCAGAAGTAAAGAAAAAAGACATAAACACCGCAAAAAATGGCATTGTACCGGGGGCAAAATAATAAAGAACGTTTATAAAGTAAACCCCGGCATAAAATAAAGAAGATATTGTAATAAACAATTTTTCAGCAATGTTAGAATCAGCAGAGCTGTTACCCAGTTTGTTTTGCAAAAACAGATACATACCCTGTTTTAATACAATCCCAATACCATAAACTATCAAAGAATAAACAAATAAAAGTTTTATATTCACAGGCAGTTGTATAATAGAGCCTGATTCTTTTAAAGGTAATCCGGTAAGATAATTAGATACCCCAAATGCAAGTATCATAGAAGCAAGAAAAAGCCCTATATGTAAAACTATACCAGCCTTAGAGTTCATAGAGATTTTGTGTTTTAAATCGTTTATTGAATAAGAAATTTGCTTTATTATTGCAACTCTGGCTTCTTCAATTTCTGATTTTCTTTTTTCTATCATTAACTTTGCTGCAGCATTAACCTGTGTTCCATAGAGATTTTTTATGTCCTGCTCTGAAATATTTTCCAAAACAACTTTTGAAGGTTTTTTTTCGGCATTAACTCTGACTGATATAAATTCATCAGAATCTTTCAACATAATTTTGCACATCTTGTCAACCTCTAGAGTTTGTGGCAAAGGTTGACCTTTAAAAAGAAATTTGTCGCCCCCAAATTGGTTTAATATCTTACACTTTTGTGATTCTTCATCATACTGAACACTTAGCATATAATCAAAACCCAAATCCAATTGAACATCAAAACCTTCTTTTGATGATATATTTATAATCTTTTTATCCTCAAAAGTTTTTTCTCCATTTTTGGTAATTATGCTAAATGACATAAAAAACTCCTATCTTCCAATAGCTTCTAATAATTTTCTTTGAGATTTTGCAACAGTCTGTTCATTTACAATTATCAACTTTTTTTCACCAAGAACTGGTGTTAACTTTGTTTTAACAAAATCTAATTTTTCAGGATGTGCATATACAAACATCATTGAGATTTCTGGGATATATTTTTTTATATTTTCAACATTTGTCGGCAGTGTTTCCCAATCAATCTGTTTTGCCGCATCACCTTCGTTTTCCAAATCGCCAATAACAACTATAGATGGTACATAGCCCTCTTTTTTCATATTCAATGCGTGTTCAAAAGCTTTTTTTATTGCCTCTCCGTAGGCAGTACCATACTCAGAACTGTCGTATTTTGTAAACTCGGCAAGAGTTTTATTAATAGAGGAATTATCTGTTGGAACACCCTCATATATCAGATACGAAGACTCTGAAACCTTTAAAATCTTTATACTGTCTTCAGGATCCAAGATATTGCATATTGATTTAAGATATTCAATCTCCTGAGCCAATTTAGCTTGATTAGAAGCAGAAGAATCAACAACAAAAATAACTGAAGCAGGATGAAAATCGTCAATTTCTATATTTTTAAACGCAACAAATAAAAGTTTTAAAACAATCGAACAAGCAAGTATCAATATTCCTGATATTATTAATCTTTTATTCATTCATTTCCTTTAGTAATTTAATATAACGTTAACGGGTTTGTCTAAAACTGCTTCCACATCAGTAAAGGCAGGAATCTCAGCATCAACACCTTTTGCAACCGTAGAAGATACAAGCCCTGTACCGCCACCAACGCTTGCTCCTATTATAGCACCCTGTGCAATATTTGAAGAATCCCCGAAAGCAACAGCAAAAAGTAAACCAATTACAGCACCTACCGCTGCCATCCCAACAGTGTTTATTATAACACTTTTAAACTTTCCGTCATTTGTAACATTAAAAGCTATTTTCTCAGTAGAGAGTAAAAGAGTTTTGCCTTGTGGAGTAACTATTTTATTAAATTGAAACTCAACAGAACCATTACGAGAGCCCATCTTTGCAGGATTTGCTTTTGATAAAGTTCCATATAAAATGCTTCCTTGTGGAGCAACAACAAAATCTTTATACATCCAATCTTGCTTTAAAACTGCTGTTACAATATCGCCCTTCTGTGCTGTAGCAGTGTTTATAGAGTTTTGCAGATAAACATCAAGCTTTTCACCTCTGCCGATTTTTCCAACAAAACCTTTTAACGTTGTAGGGCTTTGAGGTTTTTCTGCAACCTTATTAACAGCAGGCTGTTGTTTTGGTTCTTCAAAATTGTAAACCTTTTTTTGACCGGTAATAGATCGATAAATAATATCTCCGAAATTTGCCAAAAGCATAGAATCTTTTGATTGTTCATATTCTATATTATTTTTTTTAAAAGATTTTAAAATAGTCTTATTCAGTTTTTTATTTTTATCATTGGATTCGTAATAATAAAACAGGTTTTGACCGCTTTGCTGAAAAACTATATAAGCAAAGTTGTCTTTATTTTTTTTGGAAATTGCCTGTATTGGATTTTTCTTTGCTATTTCAAAATTTTCCTCTGTTAAGATATTTTCTACTTGAGAGGATATTGTATTTTTATCGGCATTTTTCAAATAATACAATTCTTCAAAAGCAAAACAAGCATTTGTTGATAAAACATAAATTATACAAATTATAAAAGCTAAAAACTTTCTCATTCAAATATCCCTTACTTCAACTCTTTAGTAGTGTTTAATTATGTTAAACCATAACTGCTTATGCATTTTAGGTTCTACAAGATATAAAAAACTACAACTCAAAAACACAAAAGCTACAATCAAAAACATAAAATCTTTGTACTCCCAACATTAACCGGCACAAATAAAATTATGCTCAACTAACATCACACAAAGATTATACTATAAAACGAAATATTAACTCAACAAAGGATAAAAGCTAATTTAACAGGGGAAAATACGCTATGCAATAACGTTTAATTTGCTGCCTTGCTTTAAATTTTCAGCCTTAGATTTTATAGACGAGGCTTCAGCAGCAACTTTGTAATCTTGAGCAGAAGGATCTCCCGGCGCCAATGCTGCTCTTATGACAGTATTAGCGTGTTCAATAGTTTTTTGAGGATTTAACTTATCTAAAACAGGCATTTTTATCGGAACGTGTCCTGAAACAGGAATCCCTTCAGAATTTTTTTCAATACTGATAGCACCCGCAAAAGATCCGCCTGCAGTTTTGTGAGCAAGCTCGTGCGCATAGATATGATTGTAATTCTTTTGAATCAAATCTTCTTTTTGTTTCTGTCTTTCTCTTAACGGAGTAGAAAAAGAATTTGTAAAAACATTTACTAACACACTCGCCCCTTTAATTAACAACTTTCTCTAATTACATTTTACTACATTTATAACACGTTGTGAAGTGTTTGCTAGCTGATATTTTTACAAATTAATAACTTGAAAAAAACCTGAAATACCTAAAAATTTTGTATGATTGTGATAATATTTAAATAACGAATATTTTAGAGGGTTTTACTTAATATGAAAAAAATTTATATAGGTATGAGTGCCGATTTATTGCACCCAGGACACCTAAACATAATTGAACAAGCAAGAAAAATAGCAGGCGACGACGGAGAAATTATCGTTGGACTGCTAACAGACAAAGCTATTGCAAGTTACAAAAGATTGCCTTATATGACTTATGAACAAAGAAAAGTTGTCATAGAAAATGTAAAAGGTGTAACCCAAGTAATCCCTCAAGAAACATTAGACTATGTTCCAAACTTGAGAAAAATAAAACCTGACTACGTTTTACACGGTGATGATTGGAAAGAAGGTATCCAAGCTCAAACAAGACAAAGAGTAATAGACGTTATGAAAGAATGGGATGGAGAAGTTATTGATATCCCGTATACAAAAGGTATTTCTTCAACACAACTGAACAAAGTTCTTAAAGAAATCGGAACAACTCCGGAAATAAGATGCGGCAGACTAAGACGACTATTAGCAAGCAAAGATATAGTAAAAATATGCGAAGCTCATAACGGTCTGAGCAGTCTGATAGTAGAAAACACAAGTGTTATTAAAGATAACAGAAAATACGAATTTGACGGCATTTGGATATCTTCTCTTACACAATCTGCAGCAAAAGCAAAACCTGATATAGGTTATTTAGATACAACATCTCGTCTTGATACAATAAACGACATATTAGACGCAACAACAAAATCAATAGTTTATGACGGTGACAACGGAGGCCCCCAAGAGCATTTTATCTTTACGGTAAAATCACTTGAAAGACTCGGAGTATCCGCGATTATAATTGAAGACAAAACAGGGTTGAAGAAAAATTCACTGTTTGGAACAGAAGTAGAACAAGAACAGGAAAACAAAGAAATCTTTGCCGAAAAAATCAGAGCCGGCAAACAAGCCCAAGTAACAGAACAATTTATGATTATTGCAAGAATTGAAAGTCTCATTCTTGAAAAGGGGCTTGAAGATGCATTAGAAAGAGCAAAAACATACCTCAATGCAGGTGCAGACGGCATTATGATTCATTCTCGTTCTACATCTTTTGATGAAATAAAAGCGTTTGCAAAAGAATACAATAAATTAGAAAACAGAAAGCCGTTAGTCGTAGTACCATCATCGTACGCTCAAGTAACTGAAGAAGAACTTGTTGAAAACGGAATAAATATGGTAATCTACGCAAACCATCTTTTAAGAGCAGCTTATCCTGCAATGGTTAATGCGGCAAAATCAATATTAGAACACCACAGCTGCAAACAAGCTTCTGATGAATATTGTATGAAAATAAAAGATATTTTAACTTTAATTCCCGGTGCAAAATGATAAATGTCAAAGATTTTTATAACACATTAAAAGAAAACAATTTAGACTTCTTTTGCGGAGTCCCTGACAGTTTGCTTAAAGATTTTTGTGCATACATAACAGACAATGTTGAACCAACAAAAAATATAATTACAGCAAACGAAGGCAACGCCATAGCATTTGCAGCAGGACATTATCTGGCAACCGGCAACCCTGGTGTTGTTTATATGCAAAACTCGGGTCTGGGAAATTGTATAAACCCATTGTTATCATTGACTGATGAGGAAGTCTATAAAATACCTCTATTAATGCTTATAGGCTGGAGAGGCGAACCCAATGTAAAAGATGAACCTCAACACATAAAACAAGGCAAAGTTACCGATAAGATACTAAACGCCTGTTCTATAGAGTACGAGATTCTTCCGCTAGAATTAAACCAAGCGTTGGATACACTTTTAAAGGCTTGCAAATACATAAAAGAAAACAAAAAGCCGTTTGCAATAATTATAAAAAAGGGAACTTTTGAAAAATATCAACTAAAAAATGCAAAAACAAACAACTTTGAATTAACAAGAGAAGATGCAATTAAACAAGCTGCAAAAATTATAGACTCAAACTCTGTTATAATTTCAACAACAGGCCAAATTTCAAGAGAACTTTACGAGTACAGAGAATCCTTACAACAACCGCACAACAAAGATTTTCTGACTGTAGGTTCAATGGGGCACGCAAGTTCTATAGCAGCCGGAATAGCAATTGAAAACCCGCAAAAAAACGTGTACTGTTTTGACGGAGACGGTGCATTTATTATGCATATGGGAGCATTACCTGTTATTGCAGAATTAAATCTCAAAAACTTTAAACATATTGTTTTTAATAACGAGGCTCACGACTCAGTAGGAGCACAACCAACAAGTGCCGATAAAATTGATTTTGAAAAACTAGCAAAATCCTGCGGATATAAAGAATCATTTTCTGTAGATAAAGAAAAAGATTTAGAAAAAGCACTTTCTGACTTAGCAAAAGTCCAAGGACCTGCTTTACTTGAAATTAAAGTAAAATGCGGAGCAAGAAAAGACCTAGGCCGACCAAAAGAAAAACCTCAAGAAAACAAAGAAAGCTTTATGTCTTTTCTTGAAGAAAATGTATCATACACCGATAAAAATTCCCTAAAAAATATTTCGAAAATTTTAAAACAATATAATACAAAAAACATATTGTTATTTACAGGAAAAACCTCATACGAACACATAAAAAAAGAAATAGAAAAAGAATTAAAAGGTTTCAATTTTTCAATATATAATGACATCACACCAAACCCAAAAGCTGAAGACATAGATTTTGCGTTAAATAAGCTTAAAAATTATGACTTTATCATTGCAGTTGGTGGTGGCAGCGTGATTGATTTTGCCAAACTTTTCAGATTCTGTTTTGACAACAAAATTACGACAAAAGAAGCACTAAACCAAAACAATGCTATTAAGAAAACGCCCCTTATGGCAATACCTACAACGGCTGGAACAGGAGCAGAAGCAACAAAATTTGCAGTTGTATATGTCAAAGGCAAAAAACATTCTTTTGAACACAAATATATTCTTCCGGATTTTGCAATTATTAATGGAGTATTGGTAAAAGACAACCCAAAATATCTTAAAGCCTGCTGCGCTGCAGACGCATTATGTCAGGCAATAGAGTCTTACTGGTCAGTAAATTCCACAAAAGAAAGCAAATACTATGCAAAATGCGCTATGGAGCTATGTTCTGAGTATATAGAAAAATACATAAACAAAAGTGATGAAGATGCAGCGCACAAAATGGCACTAGCAGCGTTTTTATCAGGCAAAGCAATCAATATTTCAAAAACAACAGCAGCTCATGCATTGTCATACAAAATAACAACCGATTACAAAATACCTCACGGACACGCTGTTGCATTGAGTATTGCAGGGTTGATGAAAGTTAACGAACAAGCCGAAAATATAAATGATGTTAGAGGCAAAGAGTACTTAAAAAATACAATATCAGAAATCAAAAGCATTTTAAAAATAAAAGATATAGATAACTATTTTGATAGTCTATTTCAAAAAATAGGTCTTGAAATGAATTTACAAAAACTTGGAATTACAAATATTGAAGATATAGTATCTTCCGTTAATCAAGAAAGGTTAAAAAACAACCCTGTATTATTAACAAATAAAGATTTGAATAAATTATTTAAAATTTAAAGGAATATTGCATGAAAACAGAACAAGAATTTATTAATCAAATACAAAACGGTAAGAAAATAGCACTATTTGGTGCTGGTGTAGTCGGTAAATACCTGCTTGAATATATAAAAAAATATCGTAAAGATATAGAAATTGTTTGTTTTCTCGATTCATATGCAAACGGAGATGTTGATGGAATAAAGATATACAACACTACTGAAATTTTAGAAATAAAAGATTTGATTGATCTGGTCGTAATGACAACAAGAAAATACTGCCATGAATTTACCGAATTATTTGATTATTTTAATTTACCATTTTTGCTTATCCCCCAAACAGTAGAAAAATACTGTAGGTTAAAAGAATACATTCCAAAGATGGAATTAGCCTCAAACATTTTTGAAACAAATGAAGACAAGGAATTATACAATATTATCTGTCAATTTTGGCTTGGCGAAGATGACGACAAAATCAAAAAATATGTTTATGAAAAACATGGAATAAAGCTGTCAGGACCTGTAAGAAATTATCACAAACACTATTTTGAATTCATAAACAAAGATGCAATAAAAAATGTGGTAGACGCAGGCGTTTGTGATGGGATTCAATTTTTTATTTATAAAAAACAATTTAAAAACTTGCAAAATATTTACGGTTTTGACCCAATGTACGAAAAGTTTAAAAAACTTTATCTTGACCATTACATTAAACAGATGAAAGAAGTAAATCTTATAGACAAAGGGCTTTGGAATGAAGAAACAGAAATAACATTCATTGAAACACCAAATAATCAGGCAGCATCTTACATTCAAGAAACAAGAAAAGGAAGACCTCTTAGACAAGCCGATTCAATACACACAATCAAAACTATATCAATTGATGAATTTAAAAAGCAAAATAATATAGATAAAATTGATTTTATCAAAATGGATATTGAAGGAGCAGAAATGAAAGCGCTCCAAGGCGGGGAAAAAACAATATTTGAAGACAGACCACAAATGGCTATTTCTATATACCACAGTCTTGATGACTTAGTGGATATTCCAATATACCTAAGTGAAAAACTTAAAAATCAAAATTACACATTTAAAAT
Organism: Candidatus Gastranaerophilales bacterium; assembly: GCA_944326545.1. GTDB lineage: Bacteria > Cyanobacteriota > Vampirovibrionia > Gastranaerophilales > Gastranaerophilaceae > Limenecus. Next base: position 255,062 of record CALVEH010000003.1, read on the forward strand.
CGGTCATTACAGTGCAAAAATTCATGAAACCGTTCTGTATGCAATACCAAACGAATTAATTAACAAGGACAAATAATGGATTATCTTCAATTTTACAAAGAAATCAATGTTCAAAAGCAGATAAACAAACTTGCTAAAAAATACAAAAATCAAAAAATCATTGTATATGGAGCAGGGCTAATGTCGAGAATCCTTTTTCAAAACTTTGACTTGTCCTGTTTAAACATAGTAGGGGTTGCCGACTCCAAATATACGAAAAACTCTACTGAATCTTTTTGGGGGCATAAAACAATGAACCCAGTAGAACTTAAAGACTTTGATTTTGATGTTATTTTAATAGCCGTAAAAGAAAAGAAAAAAATCTTAGAAAACATAAAATACAATATATTAATTAACACCAAAAATGAAGATAAAGAAGTAAAAAGCTTTCTCGAACTACCCGTAAACTTTATGATAAAACAAATTTTATTTTAACGAGACAGATTAATGAAACAAGACTATAAAAAGCTATATAAACAAGTTATAAAAGAATACAAAGATTTTTACGCAACTCTTGAAGCAACAAAATTAAATCAAGCAACAGGAGTTTTAAGAGAATACCAACTGAATACGTTGAACTTTTGCAAAAAAATAATTAAACAATTAGATGAACTAAATCTTCCATACTTTCCAATAGGAGGAACTTTAATAGGCGCATTAAGACACGGCGGTTTTATCCCTTGGGATGACGACTTTGATATAGGGATGATGAGAAAAGACTACGAAACTTTTTTAAAATACTGCGAACAAAATTATGTATGTATTGCTCCTGAAGAAATTAGTTTCTCAAAAAACAACCGTTCTCTTGTATGGAACAAATACCTTGAAATGCACCCAAAACAAATTATATACTCACAAACCCCACACCACACACAAATAATCTATGGAACAAATATTGATGATTGCGTCAATATTGACATTTTTGCACACGATTATTACAAAGAAGATATAACGATAGAATGGTATAGAGAATACATAAATAAAATCAACAAAGAAAAACACTGCAAAGATAATTTTAAAACCATTATTGAATATTTTGAAAAAGAAAGAAAAACTAACCCGATATTTGTCGACCAAAGCTCAAGAATATATTATGGGTTGGATAATATTGATAATTACATATTAAGGCACAAAAATTTCTTTAGCTATGATACAATTTTCCCGTTAAAAAAAGCGAAATTTGAAGATATAGAAATTTCTATTCAAAACAATGCATTAGAATATGCAGAACTTCAATATTCAAATTGTATGTCAATGCCTTCGGATATTGAAATATCACCACATCTTAATTTACGCAAAGAAAATACGGAAAAATACAACCACATTACAGGGAATAAATTTAAAGAATTGTTGTACCAATTAGTCTTTAAAATATGTATGAGAAATGTTTCTGACGAAAATATCAATTACAAAAGTATGGTGATTAGAGAATTTAAAGAACGACTTTATCTAAAAAAAGAACAAGAAGTCTTTAAAAAACTATATGAAACAACTAAACAGAAACTTGATTTTTTAAAAACAATAAAGCCATAACTTTACCAATAATACTCTTGTTTTAATACCCTCATTGTACAAATAAGCTTTTTGTTAACCTCAAAAAGCCAATGTGGCATACTCAATATTTTTTTGTAAGAATCAAAATACTCACTGCTTGATAATTTATCATCTCCAATATTTTTGTGAATATATTTAAAAGTTTTTTGCATAACCTTATAAAAGTCTTTTTTAGCTGTAGGTTTAATGTATTTGTAGTGCCAGAAAAAATTCCGTATTTTGCGTAATAAAAACTGTTCAAAAAACAATTCGCCATATTTAGTTTTTTTCAGTTCTCTTTCACAGAGCAAAAAATCCTCATAAAATGCATCTATACATCTTTCAACAGTACGAGTAGAAGAATTATCTCTCAATCTGTAATTATACACGCATTCATTTAGCACGCTCATTTTATCAACATTGGCAAAAAAACAAAAAAACGGAACATGGTCTTCCAAATGCTTATGCAATGCGTATTTATAACCATACTTTTTCATGCTTTCGTGTCTGTATATTTTAAAAGGACGTGCAGTTGTATTGTAAATAATATCTTTAACCTGCAACGGTGAGAACACATTTTCTCCAAATCTCAAAAAGTATGCTTCATTTGCTTTATATACGTTTTTGTTCCCGTTAACAGCAACTTCAAAAGCATTGAAAAGAACAATTTCTGAACCGTCTTTTTCCATTTTGTTATACAGTAAGCTTAATGCATCTGGTTCCAGCCAATCGTCACTATCAACAAAAATCACATATTTTCCACGAACATATTGCAATGCATTGTTTCTCGCAGCACCCTGTCCTGCGTTTTTTTGGCTTAAAACTTGGACTCGCAAATCTTTTTCTTTATATTCGTTTAAAATCTGAAGAGAATTATCAGTAGAGCCATCATCAACGCAAATAATCTCAATATCTTGCAAAGACTGGTTCAATATACTGTCTAAACATTGATGCAAATATTCAGCGCAATTATAAACAGGTATTACGACAGAAACTAAAGTCACTATTCCCTCTCCAATACATTTTTAATGCTTTCCAAAATATTTTGTGCTGCAAAATTATTTTCATAACCATATTTTTTCAATGCTGCAACTCTTTCTTCTTTTTTATAATCATTGCCCGCTACTAAAACAGTATCTAGTACTTGTTGTAATTGTTCAATATCTGACACATTATAGTAATTTTCAACAATTTTTTGAACGGAAGGGTTAAAGGGCACAGCGTTTTTAGATTGTAAGTGTATAAGCGGCTTTTTCGTCAAAAAATACTCTGTTTCAAAAGAACCGCAATCAGTAATCATTGCTTTTGACTGCATAAACATTTCAAGGTAATTACCGGTCTCACAGACTTGACCTATCTTTGCCCACTCATTCCAATAATCTTTAACCTGCGCTGTTGTCATGTGTTTAGATTTTACAAGATAATTTGCAAGACAAGGATGAGGTTTAAAAACCCAATTATACTCGGGGTGACTTTTAGCGTAATCGAGTATAAACAGACCATTCCATAAAAAAGTTCCCCACGCCAAATTGTTATCTAAATCAACAGACCAATGAGGAGCGTATATAATATAATCTTTTTGCTCAAATGTATGATTTCTATTCAAGTAAAAATAATCTAACATTGGATGGCCGACCACTTTTAAGTTAGCCCCTTTGTTTTCCATATTCTGAGAATAATAATCCTTAATCAAGTCATTTAAAACAAAGTGTATTTCAATATATTGATGAAATCTTAAATAATACTCGATAGGAGAAATTGATGTTGCGACAAAATAAGGGACATAACAGGTTAAAGCAAATTTTGAACACACAACAGGTCCTTGAGAAGTTTCGACATACCAAGGATGTTGATAAATGATAATATCAGGTTTGGGTTCCATTTTTTCAAACGGAATAAATTTATCGTTTTCAAAATCATAAGCATACGAAACTCGCATGTTGTTTTGTTTAAAAAATTCATAGACTTTTTTAAGCTCACTCGGCTTTTGGTAGTTAAAATTATCTTTTGGAGCACAATTTTTAGTTACAAAAATGTGGGGAACAAAGTCGTCACTTTGTTCCATAAGATCATAGATACTTTGACACTTCCACTTTGTTTCATCATAAACATGAAAAGCAACGTTAAGTTTTTTATGTTTTGCTTTATTTTGAATTACCTTCAACGCATTTTTTTTATTTTTATTAACGTATCTTACATTAAAGAAAACTTTTAATTTTATACCAAATTCTCTCAAAGTTTCTCTGTATTTGGCAGGAATAAAAAGAGCCAATGTCTGTGCAATTTTGTCATAAGCAATATACATAGCAGCTAATTACTCCAAATTTCCTTAATCAAATCCCACATCGGCACTTTGGCTAAAGGGTACACTCTAGTTTTTGTTTTATCAAAAATATTGATTTCAAAATCCTCAATAATACCCATATATTTTAAAGTAGCAACTAAAACAACATCTGGATTATAGTCTTTCATTTTGTTTTTAGGAATTATTTTATAGCCCAAAAACTCCTGCCCCTCTTGTTCAGCAGAAAATTTTAAATCAGATACTCCGATAATATTGAGATTAGACAAGTCATAATTTTCATTTATATGCTGAAACAAAGAACCGGAACCATATATTATAATAGTTTTGTTTTTTAATTTTTTGTTAAGCCTTTTCAAATAATTTTCAAATTTAATATGTTCCAAATGTTCTTTTAGACTCATATACAATCTTAACCCCAACAACGTAATTTAACTTATATTCTACCCCAAACAGCAAATTTTGTCATAAAGAACCTTGCTTTTAAATACTAAATCGTAAACCAAATTGAAGAACAACGCCGTTTCTTCCTCCGTTTCTCAACATTGTTTCGAAAAAGCCTGTTATTCTTTCTCCAAAACGTTTTTGTACCCCTGCACCGTATTGAACAAACGGTTTTATTGCCAAATTGGGTAAATACACATCATTTGCCTGAAACTTTGCATGGTCAATAATATTCCATACCATAGAAACAGCTAAATAAGGCTGCAAATAGTTCTTAAAATTGCCTATTAACTTAATCCTAGGTTCAACTTGCAAAGCTTGTAAAGGTGTTGTATTAATATTAACGCCTGACGCTGTTTTATAGTTAAATGTATTGATAAAAGAATACGAAGTCAGCACACTTGGTTGTATAATTAACTTTCTTCGAAAAGTTTCAAAATTAAAACCACTCATCTGCGCAATGCCTGTATTTAACATTGCAAAATTGTCTATTCCCTCATTAGTAGAAGCTTCGGAGCTATTAGCCCCTACATTAGCAGTCCAAGCAGAAAAGAATCTGCCCTTATAGAATACGGCATCAAACCCAACCATACCACCATTATTATAAATACTGTTACCCTGATATGCCTGATGCGATCCGTTATAAGATAAATATGCACCATATAAAGAATACCAACCGTTACGAAGTTTTTTTAATTCACTTTCTACTCCGACTAAACTGCCATAACTTACGTTGGAGACTCTTGAGCCATTTTTTAAAGACACATTTTCAAAAGAAGAATACGGTTTAAACCAAATACCCTTTTTATTTTCAGGCATTAATAGCGGAGCATAGACAAGTCTTTCATCACTAAAAGCACTCTTATTAAGCAAGGAATATTTTGCTTTTACATCTGGTGGCGTAATCATAACCATATCTAAATTTGCAAAAACATTTCTATACATATCAATTTGGGTTAAATACCCAGCTAATTGAGCAGCCACTGGTGAAACAAGAATTGCAGAATTAAACCCTAAACGTGTAAAATCAAAATTACCGTCAGTAGAATTATAAGTTGTTCGATAATTATAAATAGGTGTATGCAAAGTTGTAGGTGTGTACTTTACAGAATCTTTTAAAACTGTATCTGCAAAGGGTATTGAAATAAAATCCCCCTCAGGAGTCCCTTCCAATGCCAAATTTTTTACTTGCAAAAAGCCACCACCGCCAAGTGATTTAGCCGCAATTGTATCCATTGTTTTGGTATTAAAATTTACATCAGCAAAAACATTTGTAGTTCCGTTTAAATTCAAATTTCCAAAATCAACATTATCTATTTGACCATTTTGCATATTAAAATTTACATTATTAGCAAAATTAGAATTTAACGCCCCAAAATAACTGCTATTAGCTAATAAATGAACAGTTCCTTCATTAAAATCAAAATCTCCAGTATATTTGTTGTTCTCACCACCAAGATTTAAAATACCTGAACCGTTTTTTTCAACAAGACCACTACCATTTATACCGCTTAGAATATTTGTTGTTCCTGAACCGGTGAACTCTACAACACCAGTGGACGTATTGTAGATATCATTCAAATCCCCGTTCTTGTCAGTATTATTTTTAAAAGTAGAATCAATAACTGTTATCCTTCCACTATTGTAAACAGCGCCACTTTCTCCAAATTGAGCAGATGATTTAACAGAATTATCATCAAATAAAGAGTTTGAAATAGTTGCATTGCCGTCAATATCATTATATATTGCAGCACCGTCCGCATAATAATTAGATTTTGCAAAATTACCTTGAAAAACAGAATTATTAATAGACAATTTGGCATTGTTGTATATTGCCCCGCCAAGAATTACAGAATTATTCTCAGCTTGTCCGTAATTACCTTTAAACGTTGTGTTTTCAATTGACATTGTCCCGATATTATACAAACTTCCGCCATAGACAAAAATATTATCCCCACCTTGAGCATAATTATTTTCAAAAAGAGAACTGTTTATATTTATTTCTCCACGGTTATAAATAGCTCCACCATAAGGAACTACAGAACCCTCAGAATGGTTTCCGTTAAATACTGTATTATTTATATTCATTCTTGCGACATACGGGCTGTCGTGATAGCCATTGGCAATTGCCCCACCAAAAGAAGATGCGGCATTTGTACTATTATTTAAAAACAAAGAATTATTTATATCTATTGTCCCGCCATTTATGTTATAAACTGCACCAGCTACACCAAAATAATAGCTTGCAGCATCTACAAAATTTTGACTAAAAGCAGCATTATTTATAACAGTATGACCGCCGTTATTAAAAATAGCACCAGCATATACAGATGATTGATAGGCTTGTCCTTTACATTGAACTATTGCAACATTATTAAAATCACTGTTCTGACTAACAACGAAGCCACCGAAGGAATTTCCTCCGTTCAAATAGTGACTATTTCCGTTAATTGTTATATTCAAATCTTCAAAATGGTCGCCGATTGTTTCATCAGAAACTAAATCGTTGAGAAAACTCAAAGTATCCCCGCTTTGGACGTTAGCATCAATCAGCTGACCAAAAGTAGCTATGTCTATCTCATTGGCAATAGTCTTTAAATTGGTAAATATTACAAAACAAAAAACAAATAAAATCTTATGAATTTTCATAAAATAATTTTATTTTTTTTTAAAGTAATAAACTATTACACAACAAGACTAATGTTTTTTATTTTTAGATTAGCCAAGCAAGGCATTATAAACAGCTTTAGCAATTTTTTTGTGAGCCTCTACACTATAGTGCAAACCATCAACATCTGAAGCCTGAGCTATATTATTTAAATCTATAAAATAACAATTATTTTGCTGAGCAACCTCTTTATAAATATCTGAAATAATTTTTGATTTTTCTATAGATTTTTCATCAAACATCTCTGCAAAAAATGTAGATAAAACATCTTTTTTTATAACAGAAGGCCCTAAAATAAGAATTTTAGCGTCACAGTAATTTCTGACAGTATTAACTAAATCAGACATGCCTGATTTAAAAGTATCTTTCGTTGCATTGTACAAAAACTGAGTATCATTTACACCAAGAGCCAAAATTACCCAATCATAAGAAGGATAATTTTCTATGAACTTTGGAAAATAAGCACAACCACTTTGCATAAGACCTGAGGCATTTTTAAAATACAATGTACGATTATTAAAGCCTGCCTCTATAACCTTGTACTCCGTACCGAGCAATGAAGCCAAAACGCCAGTCCAACGCTCATCTTTTTTGTACCTTGAACCATCTTTTGGATTAAACCCAAAAGTATTGCTATCTCCATAACACAGGATATTTTTCATTCTTATACTTCCATATATTTCAGATTTGGTGCAACCTTAAAATCAGCGTCAATTGATGATTTTATATCATCAATACTAAACATTGGGTTTATCTCAATAAGAACAAGACCGTCTTTTGACACATCAAATACACATCTTTCGGTAATAATTGTATCAACTTCTTTATATGCAGTTAAAGGCAAAGTGCATTTTTTCACAATTTTAACCTGTCCTTTTGAAAGATGTTCCATAGCTACAATAACTTTTTTGGCACCAACTACCAAATCCATCGAACCACCCATACCAGGAACCATTTTGCCAGGAATCATCCAACTTGCAATGCTTCCGTCTTCATCTACCTGCAAAGCTCCTAGAACTGTTGCATCAATATGTCCACCGCGCATCATAGTAAAAGCCATTTGAGAATCATAAAAACAAGCGCCCTTTTTTGCTTCTACATATCCGCCACCTGCGTTAATAATACGTGGGTCAATATTATCTTCTTTTTGCTTTTTACCGACACCTAAAAGACCGTTTTCAGATTGAAAAATAACATGCATGTCCTCAGGAACATAATTAGCAACTTCAGTAGGCAAGCCAATACCAAGCGTAACAACATCGCCTTCTTTAAATTCTTTAGCTGCTCTTTTAGCAATAATTTCTCTTATTTTTTCTTTTGAAAGTTCTATATTAAATTCTTTTTCCATTGCTAAGACCATGTAACATACATCTCCAATTTATTAAGAGTTATCTTTTACAACAATATAATCAATGAACAACCCGGGAATAATAACATCATTAGGGTCAAGACAATCTACAAGCTCATCAGCTTGTACAATTACAGTTTCTGCCGCTGTCGCCATAACGGTATTTAGATTTCTTGTTGTACCGTAATAAGCAACATTACCGTATTTATCAACTTTAGTTCCATATATAAGAGCATAGTCGGCACCAATAGGTTCTTCAAAAATAAACTTTTTACCGCCTATTTCAATAGTTTCTTTGCTGTCTTCAATGATTGTTCCGACACCTGTAGGAGTGAGAACACCGCCAAGACCTGTACCTTTTGCTCTGATTTTTTCAATCAATGTTCCCATCGGCACGAGCTCAACATCTAACTCTCCTGAATTCATTTGTTTACCTGTCTCAGGATTTGTACCAATATGGGAAGTAATTAGCCTTTTAACCTGTTTGTTAACAATTAATTTTCCCTTATCTACATCCGGGTATGATGTATCATTGGAAATAACTGTTAATTTCGAAATATTTTGTTCTGCCAATTCGTCAATAAGTTTATCTGGTGCACCACAGCTTAAAAAGCCCCCTATCATTACAGTAGAGCCTTCTTCAATTAAACTTATTGCTTGTTGTGCAGATATAATCTTTTTCATAGTCTAGTTCTTTACCCATATTCTATTATAAATATCTGCTACATTATATAAGATTTAATCAAAATAATAAAATTATTTACAATCGCACTTATTAGTATTGTGAATATTTCTATAACCAATACCTGCTCGATACCCTGATATTGAGTATAAAATAGGCAACGCAGGTTCTATCCACTTTAACCCCGATAACACAGCAACTGTAGCAATATCATCAACATGTAAGCCAACATCTAATGCCTCTGGCTTTCTGCCTGAAGCTGAACAATTTTTGAAAAGAGGATCTATACATTTTTTACCAATAAAATTAGCTATAAAATTTCCACCTACAATACCTGTTGTGATTATGCCAGCAGTCATTCCTGCCGCACGTGCAGATTTGCTTTTTATATTAAACTTTTCCAAAATACCAAGAGCAGCCCCTGCCCCAACATTACACAAAAATATGTTTGCTAAAAACTGATAAGCACCTTCCTTAACTTTGTCAGGAATCTTACTTTTCCAATTTTTATCAGTAGCAACATCTCCGATTATTCCACCGGTCACACCTCCAACAACAGGCAAAAAGCCCATTAAGGAAAGCCATTTTATTTCTTTAAAAATTTCTGCTGATGATATATTTTCGGGTTCTGGAATTAATTTATTAAAAAATTTCTTACCTTCTTTTGTTTGATTTAAATGTTTATCTAATAACTTTATTTCATTAAAAGATAGAATATTATTTTTAGCTTTTTCTAAAGTAGAACCTATTTTTTCTACAACATTTTTATCAGCAGTTTTTATAAAATTATCGATTAGAGCAGTTTGTTTTGCCTTATTAAAATCAGGTTTTCTTCTTAACAGCAAAGATGATACGGCTGTTAAAGATAAGACGGACATGAGCTTAATCAAAGTATCTTTTCTTTTTTCTTTGGGAGCTTGGTAAACCTCTTTTGCTCCATATAAACCCATGCCCGTTGTTAATAGTAAGGGTACTTTATCAGCAAAATCTGATACCAACTTTGGTTGATCCAGATATTTTCCGGCTATGCGTAAAACTTTCATCTAATCCTTTCTTATGTTTTAAACTTAAAACATTGTTTGATAAAACCAACATTTTGAGCAAAAAATTTTTAGTTATTATTTACAAAATCAATTAAAGAACGAAAAGCCTTTTCAGAAAGAACATGTTCTACTCTGCAAGCATTTTCTTGTGCTTCTTGTTCATCAAGATTTAGTTTATTTTTAAAAAAGTTATATAAAACTTTGTGCTTTTCTATAACATTTTTGGCAGCATCTTCACCAGCAGAAGTAAGAGATAAAACACCGTATCTGCTATAGTTAACAAGATGTTTTTGAGCAAGAGTTTTAAGAGCCTCTGTAACAGAAGATCTACCGACTCCAAGTTTTTTGGAAATATCAATGGCTTTAACCCCACGCTTTTCCGTGTAAATTTCATATATAGCCTCAAGATAATCTTCAAGGCTCGATGAAATGCTTTTACCTTTAATTTCTTGCATAGGAAAATTGTATGGCATGCCGAACATTTTGTCAAGTTACATATTGTTATAAATTACACAAAGCAAATACTTGAAAAAATTTTTTGTATTATAATTAGAAATGGTAGAGAAAACATTACAGGGTTATTATGACAAAAAATTTAGTAGTGGGAGCCGGATTTTCCGGAGCAGTAATTGCAAGATTATTAGCTGATGCAAACGAAGAAGTTTTAGTAATAGACAAAAAAGAACATATTGCCGGTAACAGTTATGACTATACTGATGAAAACGGAATAAAAATACATAAATACGGCTCTCATATATTTCATACAAATAATGAAAAAGTATGGGATTTTATAAAAAAATTCACTGATTTTAACACATACATGCACAAAGTTGTTGCAGTTATTGATGGTATAGAAACAACTATCCCCTTTAATATCAACACACTTTATGATGTATTTCCTGAATCACTAGCCCAAAGGCTTGAAGAAAAACTTTTAAAAGCTTTTGAGTACAACAAAAAGGTTCCTATTTTAGAGTTTCAAAAACAAGCTGACAATGATTTAAAATTTCTTGCCAACTATGTTTATGAAAAAGTTTTTCTACACTATACAAACAAACAATGGGGCAATTCGCCTGACGAAGTTGATAGTGCAGTAACAGCAAGAGTTCCTGTTTATATAAGCTGTGATGACAGATATTTTCAAGATAAATACCAAGGCATTCCAACAGGTGGATACACAAAGGTAGTTGAAAGAATACTAAGACATCCTAATATTTCAATAAAATTAAACACTGATTATAAAGATTTATCAGGTAAATTTGACAGAATATTTTACACAGGATCTATAGACGAATTTTTCGAATACAAATACGGCGAATTGCCTTACAGAAGCGTATATTTCAAACTTGAAACACACAACCACGAACACTATCAGTCAAACGCTGTTGTAAATTATCCTTGTAACTATGATTTTACAAGAATACACGAATACAAATACTATCTCAATGATATTTCACCTAAAACAGTTATTGCAAAAGAGTATTCAGAATTCTTTGAAAACGGAAAAAATGAAAGATACTACCCTATTCCAAAAGACGAAAATACAGCACTATACAACAAATATCTTGAAGAAGCCAAAAAGCTCAACAATGTATATTTCTTGGGTAGATTAGGTGATTACAAGTACTACAATATGGATCAAGCAATAGGCAGAGCCATTGAATTATTTGAGGAGATAAACAAATGATTTTAATCACAGGTGGTGCGGGCTATATTGGCAGCCATACCGTACTCAATTTTTTAAAAGACAAATACGACGTAGTTGTTTTTGACAGTTTAGAAACTGGCCATATTGAAACAGTTGAAGAACTTCAAAAAGCAGGCAACGTAATTTTTGAAAAAGGTGATTTAAGAAATATTGAAGATATTGAACGTGTTTTTGAAAAACACTCAATTGAAGCGGTTATACATTTCGCAGCATTTTCTTTGGTTGGTGAAAGCGTTCCTAACCCTGCAAAATACTACAGAAACAATACGTTTGGAACTTTAAATCTTCTTGACACAATGGTTAAACATAATGTTAAAAAGATAATCTTCTCATCAACTTGTGCGACATACGGAGAGCCACAATATACACCAATAGATGAAAAACACCCGCAAAATCCGATCAACCCATACGGTGCTTCAAAACTTATGGTTGAAAGAATAATGGCGGATTACGATAAAGCTTACGGCTTAAAATCTGTCAAACTAAGATACTTCAATGTTGCAGGATGTGATACGCAAGGCCGTGTAGGAGAATGGCACGATCCTGAAACACACCTTATCCCAAACATATTAAAGTCAGTATTTGGAAACGGACAAACTTTCAAAATTTTCGGCGACGACTACAACACTCCTGACGGAACATGCATAAGAGACTACGTTAACGTAGAAGATTTAGCTCAAGCTCACAAGCTTGCATATTTGTGGTTAGAAAAAGAAAACCGTTCAGAAGTATTTAATCTTGGTACAGAAAATGGTAACAGTGTAAAAGAAGTTTTTGATACTTGTGAAAAAGTACTAAATCAAAATATAAAGGTTGAAATTGCACCAAGAAGACCAGGAGACCCTGCAACTTTGTTTGCAAATGCAAATAAAGCAAAATCTGTTTTAAACTGGAAGCCAGAAACATCACTTGAACACAGTATAGAAACAGCATATAAATTTGAGCAAAAACTTCAAAACCTAGAGAAAAATGACTAACACGCAAATTAAATCAAATTTAGAAAAAACCAAAATAGAAAGTATTGCAATATCTTGCAATACTTTTCTGCGACCGGATATTTTGGCTAAAACTCTAGATAGCATTGCAAAACTGAACATACCTGATGACATACTTATCAAAGTCCTTGTTGTTGATAATGACAAAAATGCAACAGCAAAACCAGTCATAGAAAAAATAAAAGCAACTTATCCGTTTGAGTTAACATATTGCGTGGAAGAAAAAAGAGGACTGGCTAACGCAAGAAACAGACTTTTAAAAGAAGCTATAAACCTTGGTGTATCTCACATTGCGATATTAGACGATGATGACATAGCTGATAAAAATTGGGTTTTAAATATGGTTGATTTATACAATAACCAAGAAAACGCCTACATTATTTCAGGCCCAGAGTATTGCTGTTTTGATGGAGAATTTCCAAAATACCTGACAAATAACAACATTTTTGTCAAAAAAACAACAAAGAAAAAAGGTGAATTAAGAAAAGTTTGCTCTACTCATAATGCGTTTTTCCCTGTAAATATTGTTACAGATGCAAATATTTGGTTTGACTCTTCATTTGTTTTTATGGGTGGAGAAGATGGAGATTTCTTCTACAGAGCCAGCAAAGCAGGTTATAATATTGCATTTAACCCTGATGCAATCGTAAGAGAAATTAACGGTAAAGACAGAGTAAATCTAAAATGGATTTTGAGCCGTAATTATTACAACGGTTATTCAGGTTCATATTTACAATACAAAAACAAAAATAAACCAATAAGACGTATTCTTTACCTAATAAAAATGATATTGATTTGTTTTATTAATTTAGTAATTTCTCTAATTTCTATAATACTTGGAAGAACATTGTTCTTTAACGTATTAGGCTTATCTTGCAAAAATATTGGAAAATTAATGGGAGCTATTTTATTAAAGCCAATGAATTACTATGAGTTTTTAAACGGGGGAATTAGCAAGTGATAAAGCTTTCAATATTAGTCCCTATTTATAACGTTGAAAATTATTTACCTGAATGTTTGGAAAGTATAATCAAACAAACACTTTCGGATATAGAAATAATATGCATTAATGATGGTTCTACAGACAATTCTCTAAAGATTATACAAAAATTTGCAGAAAACGAAAAAAGAATAAGAATTATAGATAAAGCAAATTCCGGATACGGAGATTCTCTGAACCGAGGCATTGAGTGTGCAAGAGGAGAGTATATTGGAATAGTCGAATCTGATGATTTTATCGAACCAAATATGTTCGAGGATTTATACAATATTGCCAAACAAAATGATTGCGACATTGTAAAGAGTGATTGGTTTAACTTTTGGACCCAAACAAACACAAAAGAAAAAAATGGAAGAATAAACACATACAATAATTGCATAGTCAATGCAAAAGAACACCCTGAAATATTAACTATCCAACCAACGTTGTGGAGTGCAATATACAAAAGATCATTAATAGAAAACAACAATATTAAGTTTCTAACAACGCCTGGTGCAAGCTATCAGGATACATCTTTTTCTTTCAAAGTGTTATCCCTTGCTGAAAAAATAATGTTTACAGACAAAGCTTATTTATACTACAGGCAAGATAATGTGAATTCTTCAATCAATAATAGCTGCAAGTCTTTATTTGTTTGCAAAGAATATGAAGAAATAGATAAATTTTTAAACGAACACCAAAGCATAAAAAAATCAGTAATCACTCAAAAATTGATTGCTCAATATAAAGCATATCGATGGACATTAAAAAGAATTGCAAAAGAATACAGACAAGAATTTGTTTCAAAAATGTCTGAAGAATTTTTGAGATATAATGATAACAATGAGTTATCGCAAGAATTTTTAAACAAATACGGGAAACAAAATATTCAAACTCTAATTACAAATCCTGAACAATTCTTAAAAGAGTTTGAAAAAAAGGTAATAAACAAAGAAAAATGGAAAGCAATTAGAAGAAATATTTTTTCTGTAAAAATAAATAAATCAAGAATTACAATAAAATTACTGGGCAAACAGATAATAAATATAGGATAGATATGAAACTAAAAGAAAAATTAAAAGCATCAATCGACAAGATAAACAACCTACGTTTTGTTGTAAATTACAAAAGAATGTGGCCATATGTTAAACCATTTTGGTTTAGAGCTTTATTGGCTGTAACCATTTGTATTCCAATTGGTGGTTTAGACGCAGTAATAGCTTTGTCACTAAAACCTTATATGGATCTTGTAATGGTTGAAAAATCAATACAATCTCCTTGGTACATACCATTTGGTATTGTTGCATTTACATCGTTACAAGGCGGGTTAAATTACCTTGCTACTTACCTCAACACATGGGTTGGCGGTAAAATTACTCAAAAACTCAAGTTTGATTTGTTCAAAAAAATGCTGACATTCCAGACATCATATTTTGATACTAAAAATTCGGGCGATGTTGTATTTACTTTCAATAACAATGCTGATATGGCTTGTACAGGCCTTTTAGATAACTTAAAAGTTTTTACACAAAGATTATTCTCTTCATTATCATTGGTTTGCGTATTATTTTACAACTCTTGGCAATTGGCATTGATTGCTGTAATCGTTTTGGGTGCTGCATTTTTACCTGTTGCAAGAATAAGAAAACGTATTCAAGACGTTATGAGCAAAACGCTAAAAGCAGACGCTGCTGTTATTACTGCATATAACGAAGCATTTGCTGGAAATAAGACTATTATTTCATACAACCTTGATGCAGACCAAAAAAGAAAATTTGAAGATATTTTGAAAAGTATATTTAATTTAAAAATAAAAATGGTTCAAAGAACTTCATGGCTATCTCCAATGATGCACGTCATTGTATCTGTTGGTATTGGTCTTGCAATCGGTTATGGTAGCCACTTGATTTTGACAAAACAAATTACAAGCGGAAACTTTGTTTCATTCATAACTGCGTTGATAATGTTGTATACACCTGTTAAAAGCTTAGGAAACAATTTCAATCAGGTACAACTTTCATTCTTTGCTATTGAAAGAGTTTTTAACGTAATGGATATGCAGCCATCGATAAAAGATAAACCAGATGCAATAGAGCTATCAGATAATTATTCTAAAATTGAATTGAAAGACGTTTGTTTTGAGTACAAAAAAGATGTACCGGTGTTAAAACACATAAACCTTTCTGTAAATCGAGGTGAAACTGTTGCATTCGTTGGTAACTCTGGTGGAGGGAAAACAACAATAGTTAATCTTTTGCCTCGTTTTTATGATATCAAATCAGGCTCAATACAAATTGACGGAATTGATATAAGAGATTTCACACTAAAATCTCTAAGACAAAATTTTGCAGTTGTATTCCAAGACAATTTTCTTTTCTCTGGAACAATAAGAGAAAACATAATGCTTGGTAATGAAAATGCAACAGAAGAACAGTTGGAAAAAGCCGTAAAAATGGCATTTCTTGATGAATTTGTCAGCACATTAAAAGATGGACTAGATACTCAAATTGGTGAACGAGGTATCTTACTGTCAGGCGGACAAAAACAAAGAGTAGCTATAGCTCGAGCATTCTTAAAAAATGCCCCAATTGTTATTCTTGATGAAGCAACATCAGCACTTGATAACAAAGCAGAAGCAATCGTACAAAAAGCTATTGATAACTTGATGCAAGATAAAACAGTATTTGTTATAGCTCACAGGCTTTCAACAATTCAAAACGCAAATAAAATTGTTGTAATAAACGAAGGTCAAATTGTTGAACAAGGTACTCACGAAGAACTCTTAAATATAGAAAACGGTGCATATAAAGCACTGTACAATGCACAATTTAAACATCAAGAAGCTATCGCAGCAGTTTAAATTCAAAAATTTTATAAACAAAAAACAGCTTGTAAAACAAGCTGTTTTTTTATTACATATATGTATCAAACCCAATATTTACAATAGTTTTTTATCTTAATAATTGTTTATAAATTAAGAAAAAATTTTTGTGTTTGTTATACAATTTCATGTATTGTTTACATACAATTTATCATTAAAGAATGTAGACACTGTTGGAGTAAAGTATAGAAGTTTATTGGAATTTTTTAAATGCCTAAGATATCAGTAATAATCCCTGTTTATAATGTGGAAAAATATCTTCCACAAGCATTAGAAAGTGTAATAAATCAGACTTTTTCTGA